>JAGNHN010000042.1 GCA_018001695.1 Lentimicrobiaceae bacterium | reverse complement strand
TTCCAGATTTGTTCAACTTGGTGCGAACGAACATGTCTTATTATTTCGGGACACCCAAAAATAATAAATACATGCTGATTTACAATGATTTACATGGGTGTCTCGAAAAAGTGCGGAAAACAGGAGCTGGGATTCGTCGGGCGAGGTGAAGGTATCGCCGCACAGGCTGTTGTCCTGCTTCGAAAATCAGAAACGGCCCTTTCCTGAGTCATTGGATACCCACATCTTATTTAACCGTAAATCTGCCTGACCTCTTTCTTGATGAACAGGATGGCAGTGGTCGTCATTGGCCGGCCCATCTTCAGGGTCTCCTCCAGGATGTCTGTCGCCAGGTCTTTGCCCTCCGCTTGTTCCGGCATCCTGCCCGCACAGGTGTTAACAACCTTTATGACTTCCTCCTTGGCATTCCGGATCAATTCCCATGCGTCAGGACTCATATATAATTGCTGGGAAAGATTGTGGTCATATTCCTGACGGACGGTCTGTAACAACGCCTGATGCAGTTCGGCAGCCGTCATTCCGGCCTGATGTACACGCATGACCAGGCTTTGCAGGCTGATGCGTTCCAGCAGCAACAATACCCGCTCATAGGCCTGCAGACGCACAGGCATAATGGTCTGTGAGGCCGATGATTTCATCGCAATCAGACTCTTTTTTTGCTCATTATCAATGAATTGCCTGATAATGAACCAGGCGGTGAGAAAGGTGATGATCGAGGGAAGGATGTACTTCAGTATTTCCAGAATTGTCTGCATAGGGCATGTCTTATTTTTATTCAGTACAAATATCCGAAAAACGGATATGTGGATGGTCATCACAGGTATCTGACATGGCGATTTTGCTACATTTGTTGCTTTATACCGTCGATTATGGAGATGAAAGCCCACACTGTCCGCCTGTCTGACCGCATCAACAAACTCGCGGAATCTGAGACACTGGCGATGACCCGCAGAAGCCGGGAGCTGGCTTGTCAGGGACATAAAGTGATCAACCTCAGCATAGGTCAGCCTGATTTTGATACACCTGTATTCATCAAAGATGCTGCCAAGGAAGGCCTCGATCAGGGCTATACCTCTTATCCACCTGTGCCCGGGTATGCGGACCTGCGTGAAGCCATCTGTCAGAAATTCAGACGGGATAATGGATTGATATACAGGCCTGAACAAATCGTAGTGTCTACCGGAGCCAAGCAATCCCTGGCCAACGTGATACTCAGCCTTATCAACCCAGGCGATGAAGTCCTTCTTCCTGCACCTTACTGGGTGTCTTATATCGAGCTGGTTAAGCTGGCAGAAGGAAAGGCTGTTTGTATTCAGGGTAAACTGGTCAATGACTTCAAGGTGACGCCGGAGGAAGTTGAAGCAGCCATCACGCCCAGAACGCGCCTTTTCCTGTTCAGCAGCCCATGCAATCCCACGGGTTCTGTTTATACACGCGAGGAATTGCGAGGTCTTGCCGAGGTTTTCAAACGGCACGAGCATATCTATGTCATTTCTGACGAGATATATGAGCTGATTAACTTCGTTGGCAGGCATGAAAGCATGGCATCCTTTGAAGATATTTATGACCGGGTGATCACGATAAACGGGGTTTCCAAGGGTTTTGCCATGACAGGTTGGCGACTGGGTTATATGGCGGCTGCCAGAGAGATCGCACAGGCTTGTGACAAGATACAGGGACAGTTTACGTCAGCGGCGTCCTCCGTTTCGCAACGTGCTGCACTGAAAGCTGTCAGCGTTGACCCGGCCGAAACCAGGGAGATCATTGACATGCGGGAAGAGTTCAGGGCAAGGCGCGACCTCCTCATGGAGCTGGTGAAAGACATCCCCGGCATGATCAGTTATCAGCCCCAGGGAGCCTTCTACCTCTTCCCCGATATCACCCATTATTACGGAAAATCAGTACATGGACAACGGATAGAGAACAGCACCGACCTGTGTATGTATCTGCTCAATACCGTATATGTTGCCCTGGTTCCGGGAGATGCTTTTGGTAATCCTGACTGTATCCGCCTTAGCTATGCCACCTCAAGAGCGCAGTTGCGTGAGGCGGTCGACCGGATAGGGAACGCACTGGCTGACCTGAAATAGCCAGTCAATCATCGGACATATCATAACCCGCCATTGCGCGGGTTTTGTGTATTTTTGCAAACAGCTTCCTTTACAGACATCTATGAATGCAAACCAATACAGGCTTTTGTTTGAATCTTTCAAAAACAAATCTGTCCTGATCATCGGCGATATGATGGTCGACGCCTATATCTGGGGCAAGGTTGACCGCATCTCTCCTGAAGCCCCGGTGCCGGTTGTCAGGGTAGGTCGCCGCGACAGCCGCCTGGGTGGTGCGGCCAATGTGGCACTCAATATTAAATCGCTGGGCGCCGAGGCGATACTGCTGAGCGTCACAGGTGATGATGCAAGGGGTAAAGAGCTTCTTGCACTCATGGACGAAGCCTCCCTGCCCGCCGATGGCATCCTTCTCAGCCAGAAACGTATCACAACAACCAAGTTCCGGATTATTGGCAATAATACGCAGATGCTACGCGTGGACGAGGAAATCGATGAACCCCTCAGTCCGGAAGATAAATCGGCGCTTATAGCCCTTTTCGATACAATCCTGCAGCAAAGAAAAATAGATGCCATTGTCTTCCAGGACTATGACAAAGGCGTTATAGATCCTGCCCTCATCGACCATGTGGTGAAGCATGCCCGTCAGAAGAGTATTCCTGTCGCCGTGGATCCTAAGAAACGCAATTTCTTTGCCTACCAGGGCGTGAGCCTGTTCAAGCCCAATCTCAAGGAACTCAAGGAAGGCCTCAAAGCAGATGAGACCCCGGAAGGAGATCAACTGGAAGTAGCCGTCAGACAGCTACAGGAAAGCCTTCATGCAGATGCTGTAATGGTAACGCGCTCAGAGAAAGGAGTTTATCTTCAGCAAAGGGATGCAACCGGGGAGACGACGTCGTTTCATATTCCCGCCATCATCCGGCATATTGCCGATGTGTCCGGGGCAGGGGATACAGTTATCAGCGTTGCCGCCCTCTGCCTTGCCTGTGGACTGGATGGTTATGAGATGGCTTCGGTGGCCAACAGGGCCGGTGGACTGGTATGTGAGATGGTAGGTGTTGTGCCGGTCGACCGGGAAGCCTTGCTGTCTGAATTAATGAGAGATGAACAGGGAAACTGAGGGTATGGTGACAGAAAAAAACCCGGAGGTTATTGGTGGGATGTTCAACCGCATCGCACGACGCTATGATTTGCTGAACCATTTGCTTTCGATGGGCATCGACAAGCGTTGGAGGCGGGCCTTGGTGCGTGAACTCGTCAGAGAAAAAGCAGGCCTGGTGCTGGATATGGCAACAGGAACAGCGGATCTGGCCCTGATGGCAGTTCGTGCCGGGATCGACAAGGTGAAAGGTGTCGATATTGCAGATGCAATGCTTGATATCGGTCGTAACAAGATCCGTAAAGCCGGTCTGGATGCCAGAATCAGCCTGCAAAACGGCCGCGCTGAGGAAATTCCTTTCGAGGATCACACTTTTGACGGCGCCATGGTAGCTTTCGGCGTCCGGAATTTTGAAGACCTGGACAAGGGATTGAAAGAAATGCACCGCGTGCTGAAACCAGGGGGTAGTATTTCGGTCCTGGAGTTTTCCCTGCCTGAAAACAGGCTCATCCGTGCTTCATACATGGCCTATTTCCGCCATGTGCTGCCAACTTTAGGAGGGTGGATCTCCGGGGATAAAGGTGCCTATTCATATCTGCCTGCTTCTGTATTGACTTTCCCACAGGGAAAGGACTTCCTGGATCGACTGGAAAGAGCTGGTTTTCAGCAGGTGTCCTGTCGCAGGTTCACTTTCGGAATAGCCTCACTTTACCGGGGCTACCGCAAGGACTAACACAAAAGGGCTGTAGAGGAGATGGTATCATGCCTTGCAGGATAAAAAGGCTCTCAGGGCTATCGACTGCAATATTTAATATATTTGTTTACCGGAGAGACGCATAATTTCTCCCAACTGTCGTTTAAACGCACATGATGCATCCGCACACGGCACGTATTCAAAAGACCAGCGCCAGGATTTTACTCCTGTTCCTCCTGGGCATGGCCCTGCCTCTTCTCACGTCAGCGCAGCACAGGCCACAGCTTAATCTCCCAAAGTATGACCTGAAGCAATACCATTTTGGCTTTATACTCGGGATCAATCAAATGTTCTTCTCTGTCAATAATGTTGAGGAGTTTGACAAGATGGATTCCCTTTACAAGCTCGAATCCACACCGGAGCTGGGCTTCAATATCGGGATTGTATCCAACCTGCGTCTGGCAGAATATTGGGACCTGCGGTTTATTCCCACACTCTCGTTCGGGGAGCGCAACCTGAACTATACTTTCATGCTGCGGAACAAGCAGTTTTATGAGGATAAGAAGAAAGTGGAATCCACACATATAGATTTACCCCTGGTTGTAAAGTTCAAGTCACAAAGGCTCAATAATTTCAGGGCATATATCCTTGGTGGTGCGAAGTACTCCATCGACCTTGCCTCCCAGGCAAAGAAGAAGGAAAGCGATGATGAGCTCAGGGTTAAGATTGAGCGCAATGACCTGGCCCTGGAAACAGGGGTGGGTTTTGATTTTTATACCACCTATTTCAAATTTGGGACAGAACTTAAGATGAGTTATGGGATCAACGATGTGCTGAAGCAGGAGAATACCATCTATACCAGAGGTATTGAGAGCATGCGGTCCAAGATATTCCAGATCTCATTTACTTTCGAATAGCATCCCTTCTTTTACCTCCCGTTATGAGTGAAGCAGAGAACAAAGCCGGAATCATGTTTGAGCGTTTATGGGCCAAAGGGCACCTGAAGCAGCAGGTTTATCAGAACACATTTGCTACTTTCCGGATGTTTAAGCAGGAGATCCAGATGCTGGTTGATAATTACCATGTCTTTCTGAAGTCAAGGCCGGATCAGGAGAGGCTCATCCCCGTCGAGTTTTATGACAGGAGTGAATTTGAAGCCGAGCTCCGGTTTGCGGGGGATGCCCTGATTTTTATGATGCATACGAATGTGTTTGAGTTTCCACGGGATCATGTGGTTATGCAGACACCTTATGTACGTGAGGATGCAGACCGTTCGTATTGTGGCGTGATTTATATCTATAATTTTCTGGCGGATTCATTTCGTTATAACCGCATGAACGATTCCGGCTACCTTATCGGCCGGGTGTTTGTCAACAAGGACATGCACTATTTCATTGAGGGGAAGCGCGAGGTGGGGTTGATGTACCATGGGTTTCCCACTGCCGTAATCAACAGTGAATCTGTCCGTGATATGATCATCTCTTCCATGCAGTATACCATCAATTTTGACCTGCTGACACCACCTTTCGATCACGTGAAGGAGGTATCAGTAAGCGCCATGCGTGTAGCGCTGGACAATATGCAGATCAAGACTGCCAAGCGCATGGGGTTTCGTTTCCAGGCCGATAGTGATTAGGACTGGTGGCTAAAGCAGGATTTGGATCTGGCGTGAAAATTTTCTTTTGCCAATTCGGAAGAACTTCTTACATTTGCACCTCCAAACGCAAAATATGCCGGTGAGCCTCACTGAAAAGCATGGAATCGTTTGGAAATGAAGCATTGCCCCGTTCGTCTAGGGGTTAGGACGTCAGGTTTTCATCCTGGTAACAGGGGTTCGAATCCCCTACGGGGTACCAACAAAACTGGAGTTATGCAGAAGACAAGGACCAGCCTTGCCGAAGCCTGACTCCGGTTCTTTTTTGTATCCTGCAGCAATACCTCCTCCTGCAATGGTTTCACGGACTCACTTATACAGCCATTGACCAGCATCGGGCCATGGTTGGATTGCCTGACCAAAGCCTTGTACAGGATTTGGGGGAAATAAAAAAGCCGGCTTGCAGGCCGGCTTCGACGTATATCTTGGATGTGTGCTTAGTCGGTATACAATCCCTTGGCACGGGCTTCCTTCAGTGCGGCAACAATGCCCACCTTGTTGATGGTCCGGATACCACTGGTGGATACCTTCAGGGTCACCCAACGGTCTTCCTCAGGGATGTAGAACCGCTTCACCTGGAGGTTGGGGTAAAATTTCCGTTTGGTCTTGATATTGGAGTGGGATACACGGTTGCCCGTAATCACTTTCTTTCCGGTAATCTGACAAATGCGTGACATAGCTGTATTCTTTATCCAAAAATGGGAGTGCAAAGTACGGAATATATCTTCAAACAACCAAATATCTTTGAAAATATACCCTTGTTTCGAGGCTTCGCTGATTTTATGTTGATTTTCAACCCCATCTTATATCCCTGGTACTAGCGCTCTCCGATACCATTCATCGCGTCATAGGTTCGCAGCATATTCAGGGCTGAAAGAGAAGCCAGACGGATATTCCTTTCCCTGGCATGCCCAAACTGAAAGTGCTTACTGAAGGTTCCATGAGGTCCCGTCACGGCGATCCATATGCTACCGACAGGTTTATCGGCCGTACCCCCATCCGGTCCGGCAATCCCCGATGTGGCCAGGGCATAGTGTGTTTGCAGGAGGTCACGAACACCTTCGGCCATGGCTTCCACGACTTCACGGCTAACGGCGCCATGCATGCTGATGAGGGCAGGATCAACGCCCAGCTGGTTGACTTTGATGGCATTGTCATATGCAACCACCCCGCCGGCAAAGTACCGGGAGCTGCCCGGAACACTGGTCATCAGGTGGGCCAGATAGCCACCTGTACAGCTTTCGGCAACGCCCAGCATGGCTGAACGTGCCAGGAGCCAGCTACCGGCAACACTTTCCAGCGTATCCCGGTCGTATCCGAAGATCAGTTCCGGTATCAGCGATTCCAGGTTCGTCCTGGCCTCAGCAATATCCCGCAACATGGCTTCCCTGGATGGTCCACGCGCGGTCAGCCGCAGCCTGACGATGCCCGGCGATGGCAGATAGGCCAGTTTGATATGGCCTGGCAAAGCCAGTTCCCAGGCCTCAATGCGCCTGGCCAGAAAGGACTCGCCCATGCCATGTGTGAGGACGGTACTGTGCACCAATACCTCATCATACATGAAGGCACGCAACCTTGGCATCACATGATCCATTACCATGGGTTTCATCTCATGCGGTACGCCGGGAAGTGAAATGACAATCACCCCATCCCTTTCAAACCACATACCTGCCGCTGTTCCATTTGGATTGGGAAGGGGTTGGCAATCCGCCGGCAACATGGCCTGACCCCGGTTGAGCGTTGTCACCGGTAATCCCCGGGCAGCAAAGAAGGTTTCAATTGAACGAAAAGCATCCTCATTAAAAACCAATGAGGTATTGAAGAAGGAACATAGTACATCTTTCGTTATGTCATCCCGGGTTGGTCCAAGTCCCCCTGTGATGATGACCACCTGAACAGTCTCCACCGCTGCTCCCAAGGTGGACAGAATCTGTTCCCGCTGGTCGGCGATGGCTGTTATCTTCTTTACTTCAAGGCCTTCACTGCTTAACACCTCCCCCAGCCAGGAGGCATTGGTGTTAACTACCTGCCCAATGAGCAACTCATCTCCAATATTAATTATCTCTGCCTGTATCATATGAAAGGAAACCTCCCTGAACTATGAGAGGTAATGATTAGTTTTTTAAACGAATCGAATGCGCAACGCGGGAGTGTACCTTCTTTTATCTGATCATCAATCGCTGCACTGCCTGTTCCTGAGGAGTGTTCATTTTCAACAGGTATAGCCCTGGTTCCATGCCCTCAAGTGCATAGGTCATCTGATGCAATCCTTGCTGCAGCTCGCCTGAGTAGAGGGTACGATGGACGCGACCCACGATATCAACAAGTTGGATACTCACCATGGCGGATTGCCGAAGTCTGTATGAGACCTCCACGTATTCCCCTGCCGGATTGGGCCGGACCAGGAAGTTGGATATGAGGCTATTCCATTCATCGATGCCAGCTGGGCTGTATACGATAGCATCCGATGGTGGGGATAGGCATCCATTCTGGTCCTGAACCTGCACATAATAAGTACCGCCTGTAACTGGTGTATAAGTAGACCCAGTTGCGCCCGGAATTGGACCTGTCTGATCAAACCACTGGTTGCCAAACGGAGCGCTTGAAACCAGAGTGGTTCCGTTGAGGCTGATAATTGGTTTGGCAGGGAGAGGGAATACGGTCAGGTTGACGCTGGCGGTAGCCGTATCTGTACCAGAAATGACCGTCAGCATGTAGACTGTTGACGTAAGTGGACTGGCAATGGGATTGGAGATATTATCAGCGTTCAGGCTGGATGAAGGTGACCATTGGTATTGAATGGCCGGTCCCGAGGTACTGGTTACTGCGATTAACTGGGCACTTTCTCCCTCACAGATGCCGGATGGTGTTGCAATGATGCTGGCAGAAAAAGGGATACTTTGTACAGCTACCGGAGGGAAAACAATATTGTCAACCCATGCCCTGTCACTACCACCCGTCATATACCAGTCCTTCACGTACCTCCATTTGAAGGTTCGTGGCCCGGCGGCAACCGCATAGGCTTTTCGGCCCCAGGGTGCCTCACCCGACCACTGGTCTACCTTGGTGTTATCAATATAGAACTCCAGAAAATCATAACCTGATTCTGAGGATACCTTACGGTAGAATGAGATGCTGTCGCTGGCCAGCACATTCACGCTCAATGACATTTCTGTTGCTGTATTATTGGGGATAACGCCAGAGCGCGCACTGAAAGAACCCTGGAAAGGATTCTGGGTGTCGATGAGCCAGTTG
The DNA here is from genome assembly GCA_018001695.1 of Lentimicrobiaceae bacterium. Classification (GTDB taxonomy): domain Bacteria; phylum Bacteroidota; class Bacteroidia; order Bacteroidales; family JAGNHN01; genus JAGNHN01. The sequence continues at coordinate 22,060 of JAGNHN010000042.1, read as the reverse complement.
GCACTGCCTCCAAAAGCCCAGGGAAAACGCGTGAAGTCTCCGGTTTCAAAATCTTCGCCGGTTATACCTACAGGAACAAAGCGTGTGGTCTGATGCTGGTAGGATCCGGCATCAAGGAAGGCATGAAGGTCGATGACGCTGCCCGGTAGAATGGTGCTGTCGATGTGCAGGGTAAACATCGCCCATGCTTGTCCATTGGCAGAAATGGCAGGAATCGCCGTCATGTTGGTGTCAATGGTAAGATGGGGTGAAGTGGATGCCAGCAGCAGGCTGGCGGCCGGACTGGAGCTATGGCCCTGATTGCGGGCCGGAATACTGAAGTTGATGGTTTCACCCGGATCGGCCAGCCCATCTCCATTACCCCCAGCCTGGTCATCCAGAATATAATCTCCCAGGGATAGCGCAGGCGCATGCAGGGTCAGAGAGAACATAGAGTTCCAGTTTTGTCCCGCTGTATCGGATGCTACAACATTGAACCATACCTGGTGGAGGTCTGGAATCTGGGCCGCGATACTGATCTGGCTCACTGCCAGCAGTTGACTCGTGTCGCCGGCGCCAATGGAATTCCAGATGGCTGAATGTGGAAGCAGGGTGACGTATGGATCAGAGGTTTGCAGGCTTATACTGACCATGCTGGCAGGCAGGATTCCCAGATTCTGCAGGCTGAGATTCAGGCTTACCGTCTCTCCGTAATCGGCCAGTCCGTTCAGATTGCCCAGGGAATCACTCAGCGTGTGCTGGCAATACAGGACATAAGGGCCTGTGGCCGGGATTACAGGGATTTGGGCGATGTATGGAATCCTGTTGTACCCCGTGATAACCAGGTCAAGGGTATCCATCACCAGGATGGGGCTGAAAGCCATATTCACACTGCCATTTGTAATAATCTGGCTGGAGAGGATCTGACCGTTCAGGCTCAATGTTGCCAGGGAGCCATTTACAGGGCAATTCACATTAAACTGACCAGAGCCCAGCAACAGCGTTGGCAGGTGTGTGGCTGACAGCACCTGTGGGGTATCGGTGCGGACCCGGAGCGAAGGATCTCCGAACAGGTTCCAGGTGTCGGTCATTTCAGTACCGCCCGAGCCGTAGGTATCGTTCATTTTCATACAGCCATTCATCGAGATACCCCCGAAAGTTCTCTTGATGTTGGTTGCATAACTTTCAACCAGAATATCCACCATTTCATCCTGACCTTCCATGGGAGGATCCCAGCTTTGATTGATGGTTGACATTAATGTAGCTACGGCACCTGTGGGCATATCCCCGCTCTTTGCCCTGAGCCAGGCTTCTGCAAAGCAGGTGTTATTGACAAAATTGCCATTGACGCAGGCCACTGCCCAGATGAAGGGCAGCATAAACCCATTGTTGAGGGCGTTAATATGCGAGTTGGCAAAGCCGGTAGTCCCCCAGCTGGTGGTACTGCCGTGCCCGGTGTACAGGATAACACCTGTTCCGTTGTTGAGTTCCGTGGATACCATGGCGGCTGTAGGATTTCCAGGCAGGTCGTTGCCTCCCTGGGATCCCTCGTAATGCTCTGCCCCGTAATTGTAATGATATCCCAGCAGGTCGGTCAGCATATTGCGTACATGGGTGTAGTCCATCTCATTGTCGTCACCCGGACCTTCATCTGAAGCAATTCCAAGACTGCGGTTGAAATGAGATGCCGCAGGATTGGGATCCCGTTCATAGGCCAGTGTTCTCATGACCTGTGTTTCAACATCGGCAAGGGATTCCGCTGAAAACCGGCCTACAAAAATCTCTGGATAACTATCATTACCAACGAGATAGCCATAGCTGTTATCCGAATGTCCGCTTGTGGAGGTGATGGTAGGTACATGCATGGCATCGCCCACCAACAGCAGGAAGGTCAATCCCTGTGTTGTGTAGTAGTTCTGAACGTAAGTCTTTATGGCAGCGGCCGTAGTACCAATGCTGCTGACACTCACCAGTTCTGTCGGAATGCCGGATTTGTTTTTCCATTCAACAAAGGGTTGCATGGCCGACATAAAAGGACCATGGCTGATGATCAGCATCTTGCCGTTTTCCTCCAAAGGGGTGTATTTGCTAGCAGGATAATTCAGATAATGCCGCTGATAGATGTGGTGAAATTCTTCGTTGAGAGGCTGAGAACCATTGGATGAGAGTGTGTTATATCCGGTTTGCCCGGTTGGTGTCACTTCCACTTCTATTTCATAATAGACCCTGAGTGTGTGATTTGATGCATCATACTGAAAAGGGAAGGCCCAAAGCGCCTGACCTCTGGTATCGCGAAGGATGTAGGGCTCGTGCAGGCTGGCCAGTTCACCAGGGTAGAAACCAGGCGCATCATAAGTTTTTCCGAAAACATAAGGTACTGTTGCCGGATCGATATCACGCGTCAGGTTGCCCTTCGAGGGCGCCAGGAATATTCCCTTAATATCCTTGTACTGATATGAAAGAACCCGGAATTGCATTTCTTCCTGTCCGTGGACCATCAGCGATGCGGTCAGCTTTGGCAAGTCAGGCGCGCCGGCTTCCAGAAGGTAGGTTCCTCCTTCAATACTGATACGAAAAGCATCCCCCTGAGGTGTTGCTACTTTCGTAAGATGAAATCCAGGTGTCACAAAACGGACCACAGATGCTGCTTCTTTTGATGAAACAAGCGTTACCACTGCAGGGGCATTCTTTTGGGATGTGATGGGCACCCATTCAGCGGCACGAAGTGAAAACCATGAGATTACAAGGAAGATGATGGCGATACTACGGTATGTCATAGAAAATCGAATTAAACAAACCTCACGACAATTCCTGCAAAGGTACATTTTATTCAACGAGGCCTATACATGATTATTCCTGTGGATATCTCCCCGGGAAATCACAGAATGGCAGACAGGCATACTTTTTTTATGGTGTCGTTTTCCCAGGCAGAGATTTCTCAGGTAATAATTTTCTGAATCAGAAAAAGGTTATATCTTTGCAGCCCATTTGATCACAGGAGCAATTAACGTAAAAAGAATACGATGGCTAATCACAAGTCAGCACTCAAGAGAATCCGTCAGATCAGTAAACGGAAACTGCATAACCGTTACTATGCCAAAACCATGCGCAATGCCATCAAGGTGTTCAGGTCTTTGACGGAACGTAAGACCGCAGAAGATTCTTATCCCAAGATCGTTTCTCTGATTGACAAGAATGCCAAGCGCAATGTCATTCACAAGAATAAAGCCAGCAACCTGAAGTCCAAACTGAGACTCCAGTTGAACCGCATGTAATCAATAGATTGTTCTGATACTACCGGCTGCCTTCTTCCCGAAGGCAGCTTTTTTTTTCATTTCTCTTCCGGAAAGTGCCTGTTTTACGTCTATTCAGGTATGACAGATGCTGGTTACCGTTTGAGCATAAGGCAGTGGATGGTTGAGGATCGCCCGAGGGAGAAGCTGCTGGAAAAAGGTCGCAACACCCTGAGTGATGCCGAGCTGCTGGCCATCCTGCTGGGAAGTGGGACCGTTAAAGCCTCCGCCATCGAACTGGCCCGGCAAATGTTGCTGGAGGCAGGAGACAGCCTGTATGAGCTGGGTAAGCTGGATGCAAGAGAACTTATGCGTTTCAAAGGAATCGGGCCCGCCAAAGCCGTGACGATCCTCGCTGCCATGGAGCTGGGACATCGAAGGCAGTCCAGTGCACAGGGAACCAAGCCTTTGATTTCCAGTAGCAAGGATGCCTATCTTCAGATGTTGCCACTCCTGGCTGATGCCAGTTTCGAAGCATTCTGGATCGTCTTGCTCAATCGCGCCAATAGATTGATTGCCAGGGTTATGATAAGTGAAGGCGGACTTTCAGGAACCATCGCCGATCCAAAGCGTATTTTTAAGGCAGCACTGGAACGCAAGGCAGCAGCCATGATATTATGTCATAATCATCCGAGTGGAAACCTGAAACCCAGTGAAATGGATATCCGGCTTACACGAAAGCTCAAGGAAGCCGGAACCTTACTTGAGCTGCCTGTGCTGGATCACCTCATTCTGGGAGATAACCGCTATTTCAGCTTTGCAGATGAAGGTTTGATGTGAGTCCTTCCGCGATTGGACGGCAGTTCGAATAAGGTAGTATCTTTGACAGATACTCGTTTTGGTCTATGCATCTTCTGGTCTATACTAACCAGCTTACGCAACGATTAACATACACCCTGGACCTGGTGTTGAAACAGCTGTTATCCATTGACTATCAGCTCACGACCGATGCAGCAGAAGTGGCTGCCTGGGATGGAAACCTGCTTCAATACGCAGACCAGCGCAGGCGTGATGATTCGGTCTGGATTAGGCCACATTCGTTGCTGTTCAGAGACGACTGTGATGAGGTTGCGATTCAATTAGCTGACTATCACGGACTACAGGTCCCATTTGCAGTCGAAGGTGGTGAACTTCCCTTTGATCCGCTGGCCGCTTCCTTCTATATGGTATCAAGGTATGAAGAAGTAATCCCTCACATCACCGACAAGCTAGGACGTTTCCCGGCGCATGCCTCTCTGGCCTATCAGTTGGGTTGTCTTTCTTATCCGGTAGTGCACCGGTGGGCGGAAATACTGGCGCAATGCATTGCAGCGCGGCATCCGGGATTTGCATACCGTCTCCCGGAGTTCGCGTATCAGCCGACCTACGATATCGATGTAGCCTTTGCCTATCGTGGACGCTCCTGGTGGCATACATCAGGCACCCTCGTGCGGGACACCCTGAAGGGGAAACATGGCCTGGTAAGGGAGCGCTACAGGGTTATCATCGGCAGGCAACCGGATCCTTATGATACATACGAATACCTCCAGCGGACCCTGGAAATGCATCAACCTGACCCTGTTTTCTTTTTTCTGCTGGGCAATAAAAGTGAGCATGATCATAACCTGTCTCACAGGGCCATGAGCATGCAGCGATTGATCAGAGAGCTGTCGGTATGGGGCCGGATAGGCCTGCATCCGTCCTCTCTCACAACAGGAAACCAGGCCAGGCTGGAACTGGAACGCGACAGGCTTGAGCAGATTCTTGGAAGAAAGGTTGACTTAAGCCGGCAGCATTTCCTGATGCTGACTTTACCAGATACCTATGTTATGCTCGAACATGCAGGCATCCTTCATGATTTCTCTATGGGTTATGCGGATCAGTGCGGTTACAGAGCGGGGGTCAATATACCTTTTATGTATTTCGATCTCCGGCGCAACACCATGGGTCGTGTCTGCGTTCATCCCTTTGCGGTGATGGATGGAACCCTGAATCACTATCTCGGTTACCGTCCTGAAGAAGCCATGGAAGAGCTGGATCATCTGGTTGGGCAGGCCCGGCGCTGGGGTGGAACCTTCACCACGCTCTGGCACAATTCTTCACTTAGTGAAACGCAGGAATGGGTTGGCTGGCGAGAAGTTCATGAGCACCTGCTGGGAAAAGCCTCATCGTAATGAAATGATAACATCTGATATAAGATATATCCGGCATCAAGACATAGATACAGAGAAGTGGGACCTGTGTGTCCTGCAATCGGTAAACCAATCCATCTACGCCTTCTCCTGGTATCTCAACCTGGTTAGCCCTGCCTGGGATGCCCTGGTTAAGGGGGATTATGAGGCGGTATTCCCGCTTCCCTGGCGCACGAAGGCAGGGATACGGTACATATTTATGCCACCTTTTACGCAGCAGCTCGGGTTGTTCAGCCCTGGTCTGATCAGCCCGGAGAGCGTGAGGTCTTTTCTGGAAGCCATTCCGGTTTCTTTCTCCCTCATTGAGCTAAATCTCAATACTTTAAACAAGATCGCCAGCATGCCATATCCATGTCAGTCCAATCGTAACTATGAACTGGATCTGATCCTGGGCAAGGAAAGACTGGAGCAGCAATACAGCAGCCATCTCAGACGAAACCTGCGGAAGGCCCAGCAGGGCAGGCTATCTCTGATTCCATATGTATCACCAGCCGAGATGATATCATTGTTTCGTGAAAATCGCGGCAAATCACTTAACTCATTGGGAGATAAGTATTATCAAACCCTGGAGCGGCTGATTCATGGACTCAGTCATCGTGGCATGGTGCGTTTGATGGGTGCCACAGCCGGCCCTAACATCCTAATGGCGGCTGTCGTCATTGCCGAAATGCCGGGGCGATCGACACTCTTGTTTTCAGCTACGGAGCGGAGAATGGAAAACCACCATGCACTGGCCTGGCTCATAGATCAATACATAACACAGCATGCCGGTACGGCGAGGGTCTTTGATTTTGAAGGCAGCAATGACGATAACCTGGCCAGGTTCTATGCAGGATTTGGAGCCGCAGAGACGTCTTATCCTTCGGTACGTATCGACCGACTGCGGTTCTGGCAAAGATTTTTGCTCCAGATCGTCCGGAAGCTGAGGCGCTTCGGAATGCTTGCCTGACCTAAAAAGAATGGATTATCCGGACGGACGAGAATGCAATCATAAAAGCTGTATCTTCATCCCATCAAATCACCCCCTGTCATGGTCAAAAACCTGGGAAAGCAATCTTCTGTCATCAATCAGTTCATCGCTGAAATTCGTGACGCGGAAATCCAGCGCGACAGCATGCGCTTCCGGCGCAACCTGGAGCGGATCGGAGAGATGTTTGCGTATGAGATCAGCAAGCATCTTGAATACGAAGACCGGGAGGTTATCACGGCGCTTGGTACCGCGGTCGTACCCATGCTGAAGGAACAACCCGTGATTGCCTCCATCCTCAGGGCTGGTATACCCTTGCATCAGGGAATGCTGGCCATCTTTGACAAAGCTGAAAATGCTTTTATTTCGGCATATCGAAAATACCAGAAGGACGGGGGGTTCACAATACAGATTGAATACCTCTCCAGCCCAAGTTTGCAGGATAAGATCCTGATCCTCACGGATCCCATGCTGGCTACAGGCGCCAGTGTGGTTCTTACCTATAAAGACCTTCTTTCCAAAGGAAGGCCAAGGCATACGCATATCGTGACAGTCCTGGCTAGCATGGAAGGTGTTGACCACGTCAAGCGCCATCTGCCCAAAGGCGATGTCACCCTCTGGGTAGGAGCCATCGATGAGGAACTCACAGCCCAGGCCTACATCGTTCCCGGATTGGGAGATGCCGGAGACCTGGCATTCGGAAGCAAGGAATCATAAATCACCATGCGTCTCCTCGTTATTGAGAACATACGTATCTCGCTCGAGTCCATCCGCAGCCACATCCTTCGCACGGTGCTCACCGTGCTGATCATTGCTTTTGGGATCATGGCACTGGTAGGTATACTGACCTCCATCGACTCCATCAAGTATTACCTTAATACCAATTTTGCCATGATGGGGTCCAATACCTTCACCATTCGCAACAGGGGTATGCGGGTGGTGATGGGAAACCAGTCGACACGCCCGAAGCATTTTCGCAGGATCACCTACCATGAAGCCATGGATTTCAAGGAAAGCTATACCTTTCCAGCCCATGTCTCTGTGTTTGCCTGGGGGACCGGAATAGCCACCGTCAAATACGGGACCAGCAAAACCAATCCCAACATCGGTATTATGGGTACGGATGATAATTACCTCCAGACTGCCGGGTTGGAGTTGAGCCAGGGAAGAACATTCTCACCTGCCGAGATGCGTTATGGCTATCCTGTAGTGATCATAGGGGATGAGGTGAGAAAAAAACTATTCGGAGATCAAATCGATGCGGAGGGGAAAATTATTTCGGTAGGACCGGGCAAATACCGGGTTATCGGGGTTATCAAATCCAAGGGTTCCAGCATGGGCTTTTCCGGTGATCGTAATTGCCTGATTCCATTGACAAATCTGCAGCAGTCGTTTCCCTATCCAAACAGATCATTTTCGATAAACATCATGGCCCTGGATGTGCAGCAACTGGAAGCGGCCATCGGAGAAGCAACCGGGTTGTTCCGCATCATCCGTAAAGTCAATCCTGCTGAGGAAGATAATTTTGACATCAGCCGAAGTGACAACATTGCCCGCATGCTGATACAAAACATCCGCTATGTTACCATGGCTGCAACGATCATTGGACTGATCACGCTACTCGGGGCAGCCATCGGACTGATGAATATCATGTTGGTCTCTGTGACAGAAAGAACCCGCGAGATTGGCATCCGCAAAGCGACAGGGGCGACGCGACGCGACATCCGTAACCAATTCCTCGTTGAAGCCATCGTCATTGGACAGATGGGGGGGGCGCTGGGCATCATCCTCGGCATTCTGGCAGGCAATGTCCTGTCCTTCGCCATTGGCAGCAAGTTCATCATTCCCTGGGCCTGGATCATCTCAGGCGTCTTGCTTTGTTTTGCCGTGGCACTGATCTCCGGCTTGTACCCGGCGACCAAGGCCAGCAAACTGGATCCGATCGAATCGCTCAGGTATGAGTAGAATTATCTGTCCTTTAGTGAGTTGAGCTGCTTCAGCCCGATCAGCCTGTCGTAGCGTGAGCCCGTCTCACGGTTATAGACCATGATGACATAATCGTTTTCCGTTTCCTCGTGGTTTCCTTCGATAAAACCCTGGTCACCCATCGTCTTTCCTTCTTCCACCAGCATATACATATAATTATAATAGCCTTGTTTGAGGTAAAGACTGGTCCGGTAGGCGCGACGGGTAAAGTCATATTGCATCTTGGCTGAGGGCAGGAACTGCCATTGTGTAAGGGCCCCGAAAACAAAAATATCACCATGTGCAATGGGTGCTTCATAGGGCAGGGTGAAATGGACACGCACATATTCCGCTTCGACCCGGCTATCGGAGCCATTGTCGTTTCTGATGAAGCGCCGCCCATTGATGTCCTGGAGCCGGGTATATACCTGAAAAGGTCTCCTGATATCAGGATGCAGGATCACTTCAAACACACCGCTTGGATCAGTGATCTGGGCAATGCGGTCAGAATTGAAGCGGAGGCTTTTAATATCAAAATGCCTGAATTCATTACCCCCATCAAACACATTCACAAAATCCAGATTGAAGTCCAGGATTCTATCCCTGACCATGAGCGGCTTAAGGTTGGTAATGGCGTTGTCCCAGCGCTCATTTTGAAGGAGGATGACCTGCATATCCCGGTATGGTTGCTCAATGATATATCCCCCCTGCTCAATCCGAAAGTCGATCTCCTGCCTGTAATCCCTTTCGTTTATGTCAGTGGCGGCATGCACCCTGCCCTGGATATTGACCAGGGACTCGAATATCATGAAGCGCAGGGTAATAACAGGGTGATCGGGGTCAGTAGCTTCGTAAACGATGAGCAGGTAATTGCCGGAAAGCTTTGGAGCCATCCTTTCTGATGGAAAGACAACAGTATAATGTGTATAATCCTGTATAGTGTTATAGGATGGCAGATAAGTAATGATATCATCCTCATAAAAACCTTCGAGATAATCAGCAGGAAGGAGATCGGAAGGCTGCCAGTTGGCATTACAGTGTATGTAGCGATATTTATAATTGATAACCCCGGCCCTGAGATCGTCAAAGCTCAGCCGCAACTGATCCTGGCTTCCCATTTCCAGCCAGGGGTTGGACAACTCCCATCCCTCGCGGTGCAATAACACTGTCTGGATGTGGTCTGCATAGACATGGTCCTGGTAACGAAGGTATCCCGGTTCATAATACTGGGCTTGCACCTGGACCTGGAAGCAGATGAACATGGTAGCGACGACCATGGCCGGTGATTTGCAATGACGTATGATAGTGGCGATCCTCATGGGTTACCTGTTCGAGCTTAACAAAGGTAGCGAAATGAGGTGACCAAAATGTAGCTGATTTTATGCGGGATTCCTTACATTTACACGGCCGATGCATGGGATCGTGCGTGCTATATCACATAATCAAATCATTGACAGTGTATTACGCTCAGTCATCCCGAAAGGCAGATTTTTTATTGTTAATGTTTAAACATTTAGATTAATATATATAATTTTGCCCAATTGATTCACGGAATTCATCAAGCCCATTGTGCTTATGACCAATATCACTAAACTCAGGAAAGGCCTTGACATACCTCTGGAAGGGGTGGCAGAGAAGAAGATCAGCGCATATAATACGGGACATTATGCGGTCAAGCCCACAGATTTTCGTGGCATATTCCCTAAGCTGCTGGTTAAGGAAGGGGACCTGGTGAAGGCCGGGACGCCCTTGTTCTTTGATAAATACCAGGAACAGGTGATGGTTGTTGCCCCTGTGAGCGGGAAGGTAACAGACATCAAGCGGGGAAAGAAGCGTGTGATCGAAGAGATCCGCATTGATGCTGATGAAACCATTGTATATGAGAGCTTCAGCCGGATTGACCCTCAGCAGACCGACCGCGATACGCTCCTGGCACACCTGTTAAAAACAGGTGCCTTTGCCCTGCTGCGCCAGCGCCCTTATGCAGTGGTTGCTTCGCCCGCAGACAAGCCTAAAGCGATCTTCATATCCGGTTTCGACACAGCCCCGCTGGCGCCCGATATGGACCTGTTGGTGGAAGGGGAGGCTGAGGCCTTTCAAACCGGCCTGCATGCCCTTGGAAAGCTGACGGAAGGGAAAGTCTATCTGAACCTGCATCCCAGCCGCAGTAAGAGTCAGGTATTACTGAACGCGAAAGGTGTTGAAATACACTACTTTGAGGGTCCTCATCCTGCCGGTAGTGTCGGCGTCCAGATTCATCACCTCAGCCCTGTCAATAAAGGTGAAGTAGTATGGTATCTGAGCCCGCAGGATGTTATCCTGATGGGCAGGGTCCTGCTTCATGGGAAATTCGATGCGACAACCCTTGTTGCCCTGGCCGGATCGGAAGCAAAGCAACGTTCCTATTTCAGAACGATACGGGGTTGTTCGATCGATAATATGATCAAAGACAATACATTAAGCACGAATATCCGCTACATTTCGGGCAATATCCTCACCGGGGAGCAGATTGACAGGAACGGTTATGTTGGTTTCTTCGATCACCTGGTAACATTGATACCAGAAGGCAACTACCATGAGTTTTTTGGGTGGGCCTTACCAGGTATCGGTAAATTCAGTGTTTCCCGGACTTTTTTCAGCTGGTTACAGCCGAAAAGGAAGTATCGCCTTGACACCAATACCCATGGTGGACGTCGTGCCTATGTGATGTCAGGGGAATATGAGAATGTTCTTCCTATGGACATTTATCCTGTCCATCTGATTAAAGCCATTCTGGTTGAGGACATTGACCTGATGGAGAACCTTGGGATATACGAGGTTGCGGAAGAAGATATGGCCCTCTGTGAATATGTTTGCACTTCCAAGATGCCGGTGCAGCAGATCCTCAGACAGGGACTGGATATGATACGTAAGGAAATGAGTTAAGAAACCGGTAAACGCTTGCTGGATGAAACCATTACGAAGATACCTGGACAAGATTAAGCCTCAGTTTGAGAAAGGAGGCCGGTTCGAGAAACTACACTCGACCTTTGATGCCTTCGAGACATTTCTGTTTGTTCCCAATCACACCACACGTGCCGGGGCACATGTCAGGGATTACATGGATATGAAACGTACCATGAGCATTGTGGTACTGGCCATGGTTCCTGCTTTGCTCTTCGGGATGTGGAATGTGGGATACCAGCATTTTTTATCCATCGGTGAGCAGCCTGGATTATGGCCAACTTTTCTGTTTGGCCTCATCAAGGTGTTACCCATTGTTGTGGTCTCTTATGTCGTCGGACTGGGTATTGAATTTGCCTTTGCCCAGATTCGTGGACATGAGGTGAATGAAGGATTCCTGGTCAGCGGGATGTTGATCCCCCTGGTGCTGCCCCCGGATATCCCGCTCTGGATGGTGGCCGTGGCCACTGCCTTTGCTGTCGTGATCGGCAAAGAGGTTTTCGGTGGAACGGGTATGAACATTATGAATCCGGCCCTGACAGCACGCGCGTTTCTCTTCTTTGCTTATCCACAGGATATGTCAGGCGACAAGGTATGGATTGCCGAGAAGGCCGATGCTTTTTCGGGAGCCACACCCCTGGCACAGGCCGCCGCAGGCCATATCGACCAGCTTCCCAGTGTTTTTGACCGGTTTTTTGGACTGATCCCTGGCTCCATCGGTGAGACCAGTACTTTCCTCATTCTGATCGGCGGCCTCATTCTTCTTCTCACCGGCGTTGGCAGCTGGCGCATCATGATCAGCGGATTCCTCGGTGGCTATGTGATGGGCCTGCTCTTCAACCTTTGGGGCGCCAACGCTTTCATGGAGATACCTGCTTACGAGCACCTGATCATGGGGGGCTTCGCGTTTGGAGTGGTGTTTATGGCGACTGATCCGGTCAGTGGAACGCAAACCAACAAAGGCAAATATATCTATGGCTTCCTGATCGGTGTTCTGGCCATACTGATCCGGGTATTTAATCCGGCCTATCCGGAAGGCATCATGTTGGCCATCCTCTTTATGAATGTGATGGCACCACTGATTGACCATTATGTCATCCAGGCCAATATCAAACGCCGGACAAAACGGCTGAAACTGAATACGGTTAAGGTGTAAACCTACAAAAAGCACGCAGATGTATAGCAACGCATATATCTTTCGGTTCGCAACCATCATGGTCATCGTCGTGGCAGCTGTGCTGACGGCCGTTGCCCTGATGGTCAAGCCCTACCAGCAGCGAAACAAGCAGGTAGAAAAGATGCAGGAAATCCTGAGCGCAGCAGGCATACATGCCAAAGGCCCTGAGACAATCGACCTCTACAACCAATATGTGAAGGAAGAGCTCAGCGTTGACCTGCAGGGCAATGTCCAAAGTCTGTTCAAAGATGGTAAGCTGGAACAGGGTGAGGTAAGGGCTTTTGATGTCGACATGCGCACAGTTGTCAAACAGCTTGAGGACCTCAAAGCAGGCAAATCCAAGGAGGAGCCGCTGCTGCCGCTCTTCCGGCTCGAAATACCGGAGACCGGAGAGGTTATCGTCATCCCTGTTCGTGGCAAAGGACTCTGGGGTCCGATCTGGGGCAATATCGCCCTGAAGAGCGATCTGAATACCATTGTGGGAGCCAGTTTCAACCACAAAGGAGAAACACCGGGACTGGGTGCCGAGATCAACCAGGATTTCTTTGAGGAACAATTCATCGGTAAACAGATCATGGACGCCAATGGTAAGTTCATGAGCGTCAGTGTGGTCAAGGGCGGCGTCGCCAATAGCACCACCATTCCTTTGATCCACGGTGTGGATGCCATCTCCGGTGGTACCATCACCAGTGACGGGGTTACGTATATGCTGCGTGACTGCCTTGAAAATTATATCCCATTCTTTCAAAAATCGACTGAACTATGAGCGCGGACAAAGGACAAAGAGAAGCCCTGTTCTCTGCACGTAACCGCAAGCTCCTGTTGAATCCCCTCAACAAGGAGAATCCCATCACCGTTCAGGTCCTGGGTATCTGTTCGGCCCTGGCCGTTACGGTCAAACTGGAACCTTCGGTTGTTATGGCGATATCGGTGATGGCCGTTATGGCTGTATCCAACGTCGTCATATCACTGTTGCGCAACACCATTCCTCCACGTATCCGTATCATTGTGCAGTTGACTGTGATCGCCGCACTGGTGATCCTCGTGGATGAAATCCTCAAGGCTTTCTATTATGATGTCAGCAAGCAGCTCAGCGTATTCGTGGGTCTTATCATCACCAACTGTATCGTAATGGGTCGCCTTGAAGCTTTTGCCATGGGGAACAAGCCCTGGGCGTCCTTCCTTGACGGCGTAGGTAATGCAGCAGGTTATGGATGGATCCTGATTGTGGTCGGATTCTTCAGGGAACTGCTTGGGTCCGGTACGGTATGGGGATATCCCGTCATGGATAAAATCGGCATCTACAACATCGGTTATAAGGACAATGGTATGATGATCCTTCCGCCGATGGCACTGATCGTGGTGGGCGTTATCATCTGGATACAGCGTTACCGCAACCGTGATCTGATCGAAGAAAAAAGATAAACCATTATAACAATAAGGGTTATGCAGGAATTAGCCAATATATTCATCAAGGGGATCTTCATTGAGAACATGATCTTCGCCTACTTCCTGGGCATGTGTTCCTATCTTGCCGTTTCCAAGACAGTGAACACCTCCATGGGATTGGGACTGGCTGTGATCTTCGTGCTCGGCATCACGGTCCCCATCGACTTCCTGATCAACAAGTATCTGCTGGCACCCGGCGCCCTTGCCTGGTTGGGATCTGACCTGGCAGGCGTGGACCTCAGCTTCTTGTCGTTCATCATGTTCATCGCTGTCATTGCCTCCATGGTGCAGCTGGTCGAGATGGTCATCGAAAAGTTCTCTCCGGGATTGTACAACTCGCTGGGAATCTTCCTTCCATTGATAGCCGTAAATTGCGCCATCCTCGGTGGTTCACTTTTCATGCAGGAAAGGGAATACCAGACACTGGCCGAAGCCACCGTTTTTGGACTCGGTAGTGGGGTGGGCTGGCTTCTGGCCATTGTCGCCATTGCCGCGATCCGTGAAAAAATCCGGTACTCAGATGTACCAGCCCCCTTACGTGGCTTGGGAATCACATTTATTATCACCGGTCTCATGGGCATCGCGTTCATGAGCTTCATGGGGATCAAACTCTAGTTTTTTGTAACGCATAAGCATTCAATTGATATGATTCTACTGGAAATAGGCATCGGCAGCACCGTCCTCATCAGTGTGGCGGTCTTCCTGTTCGTGATCCTCACCCTGGTGATGGGCCTGCTCTATGCCCGTAAGAAACTCACACCGCAAGGGAAAGTGAAGGTGACCATCAACGATGATATGGAGATTGAAGTCCAGCCTGGCACCAACCTCCTTGCAACACTGTCAGCAGAGAAGATATTCCTGCCCAGCGCCTGCGGTGGTGGCGGTACCTGCGGTACCTGCAAATGCCAGGTTTTCACAGGGGGCGGCTCCATCCTTCCTACAGAGACGGGATTCTTTACAAGAAAAGAGCAGCAAAACCACTGGCGACTGGGTTGCCAGGTGAAAGTGAGGGAGGATATGCAGATCGGCGTACCCCATGAGGTGTTCGGGATCAAGAAATGGGAATGTGAGGTCGTCTCCAATCACAACGTAGCCACCTTTATTAAGGAGTTTGTTGTCAAACTGCCCGAGGGTGAAGCACTGGACTTCAAATCAGGTGGGTATATCCAGATCGACGTTCCTCCGGTCGAAGTAGACTATGGCAAGGATATCCATGTTGAAGAGGAATACCGGGAAGATTGGGATAAGTTCCGGATGTGGGATCTCAAGATGAAGAACAGCGAAGAAGTGGTGCGCGCCTATTCCATGGCCAACCATCCTGCTGAAAGCAATATCATCATGCTTAATATCCGTATTGCAACCCCACCATGGGACAGGAAGGCCAATGCTTTCATGAAGGTCAATCCGGGTATCTGCTCCTCTTACGTCTTTTCACGTAAACCCGGTGATAAGGTGATCATCTCCGGACCTTACGGGGAGTTCTTCCTGAAGGAAACACAGCGTGAGATGATGTTCATCGGTGGTGGCGCCGGCATGGCACCCATGCGCTCTCATATCTTCCACCTCTTCCATACCCTCAAGAGCAACCGCAAGGTAACTTTCTGGTATGGCGGCCGGTCTCTGCGCGAACTCTTCTATGTGGATGAATTCCGCGAAATTGAAAAGAATTATCCCAATTTCACCTTCAATATCGCCCTTTCTGAACCAAGACCAGAAGATAACTGGACTGGTTATAAGGGCTTTATCCACCAGGTCATCATGGACAATTACCTCAAACAGCACAATGAGCCCGAGGAAATTGAATACTACATCTGTGGTCCGCCTATGATGAACGATGCAGTTACCAAGATGTTGGATGATTTTGGTGTACCTGAAGAAATGATCGCCTTTGACGATTTCGGGGGATAAACATTGTATGAAATGATCCATAAAGCCGGATTCAGGGTGTACCTTTGTCCGGCTTTTCCTTATAACAAAGTATGAACAGAATTTTAATACTAAGCGCGCTTATCTATATGGGCCTGACGGCCTGCCAGCCCCGGCAGGAACTGACCCTGGTAAAATTCCAGGGAGAAGCACAGGGTACTTATTATGCCATCACTTACTATGACAGAGAAGGCCGGAACTTTCAGATGGAAATTGACTCCTTCCTGCTGGCTTTCGATCAGGTTGCCTCGGTATATGTTCCCACTTCCCAGATTTCAAGGATCAACAGCAACGACACCACCGTTGTTCCTGATGCGATGCTGACCGAGATCTTTGAAAGGGCTCAGGGTTTCTCTGAGTCCTGTATGGGCACCTTTGATATTACGGTCATGCCCTTGGTGAATGCATGGGGGTTTGGGTTCAGGCACCAACAGATGCCTGACTCAGCCCAGGTCGACAGCATGCTACAATATGTTGGATATCAGAAGGTAAGGATGGAAAATGGTCGAATCATTAAGGACCATCCGAATATCATGCTTGATTTGAACGCCATCGCACAGGGATACTCCGTTGATCAGGTGGGGAAATGGCTGGAGGGTAAAGGTATTGAACACTATCTGGTGGATATTGGGGGTGAAGTGCTGGCGAGGGGAGCCAAACCGGACGGATCTTTATGGAAAGTCGGTATTGAACGACCCTCGGCCGATCCTACTGCGGAGCGTCAGTTGGATACAATCGTGGTTCTGAGAGATAAAGCCCTGGCTACCTCGGGGAATTACCGTAAATTTTATGAGAGGGGCGGAATGAAGTATTCCCACACGATCGATCCACGCTCCGGATATCCTGTTACGCACAACCTGCTAAGTGTTTCTGTTCTGGCCGATGATGCCACAACAGCCGATGCCTATGCAACGGCTTTCATGGTGGCTGGGACAGCCGCCGTTAAAAACTTCCTGGAAACCCATCCGGGTTTGGAGGTCTATATGATCTATAGCGATAAGGATGGGAGCTACCAGACCTGGGCTTCACCGGGATTTGAAGCTTTTCTGCAAAAAAAGGAGTCAGCGGAATAGTCGGTTTTATGCGCGATTATCGCAGGTCGTCGTATCCTGATTCCCACAGGTACAGCCGATCTTTTGTCCTGTCTTGGGGTCCACGCTTTGACAGGATTTTTTGAACTCACCCCCTTTTTTCAGGAACATCTTGATGGCGATCCCTGCAATGGAGAGGCCGATCAGCACGATGGCGATGAGAAACAGCTTAAGGTTGGGACTCATGATCTTAATGATATTTCAAGAATAAACGTTTATTGCGTAGAAGTGTTCAGCCTGGGATCTTTCATCCAGGCCATGAGTATTCCTCCGGCGATGGCGGCATTCAGTGATTCTGCCCCATGGTTTTCGTCCTGGCCGGCCCGTGGAATGGTAACCTTTCGCGTGATCCATGGAAGCACACCGGTCCGGATGCCCTGTGATTCATTCCCGATGACCAGGATGGCATCCTGGGGCGGGGTGAAGTGGTAGATGCTGTCGCCTTCGAGCAAAGCTCCCAGTACCTGTCTACCCTTTGCCGGCCCACTGAAAAACTCGGCGGGAGCTGCAATACGCAGGCTCAGATGTGCCAGTGATCCCATACTTGATTGCACAACTTTGGGATTAAAAGGGTCGGCGCAGTCCGGGCTCATCACTACCTCTTTCATGCCAAACCAGTCGGCGGTGCGTAGCAGTGTGCCCATATTACCAGGGTCCCTGATACCATCCAGGTAGAGGAGGGCGCTTCCTTGCAAAAGCGCATCCGGTGCAGTCAGCGCAGGTTTATGGAATACACCCAGCACGGGAGATGGTGAACTGAGCAGTGAAATGGCTTGCATCCCTTTTTCATCCGTCAGTGTGGTTGTCCCCAATCCGTCAGCCAGGTCCGGATGGTCCTGCTGCCAGGTTTCCTGTATGCAAATCAGGTAAGGCTTGATGCTGGAAAAAAGAAAATCCCTGACCAAAGTATGACCTTCGGCCAGGAACATTCTTTCCTGATCACGGTATTTTGCCTGATGCAGGGACCGTATGAAACGGATCTGCGCTTTGGATAGCATCATAGGCTATGCCTTTATTGCGCCGGAATCCGGGGCTGAACTGCCAATGCCTGATTATTCCGGGAATACCTCGAAACGGATCTGCACCTTTACGCCCTTGGCAAGCACCACGGTAGCGGTGTATTCGCCCAGTTCTTTGATGTGATCCCCATCGATGTGGATCTTCTTGCGATCCACTTCATAGTTGTATTGCTCCTGGATAGCTTCAGCAATCTGAATGGCATTAACGGAGCCGAAGATCTTCCCTGTGGAAGCTGCTTTGGCAGCGATGCGCACGTTCACAGTTTCGAGGGCCTTTGCCAGGGCTTCGGCTTCCTTGCGGATTTTTTCTTCTTTAAACGCCCGCTGACGTTGGGTTTCTGCAACCACTTTGCGGTTCGTTTCGGTGGCCGGTATGGCGATACCCTGGGGAATCAGGTAGTTGCGGGCATAGCCAGCTTTGACACTGATGATGTCGTCCTTATATCCCAGATTGGGCATATCTTGTTTGAGAATGACTTCCATAGATACTCCTCCTTATTTTAAAAGGTCTGCGACATAAGGCATCAACGCCAGCGTGCGGGCGCGTTTGATGGCCTGGGCAACTTTTTTCTGATACTTCGTGGATGTTCCGGTGATCCTTCTGGGAAGAATCTTGCCCTGCTCGTTTACAAAACGGAGCAGGAAGTCGGCATCCTTATAATCAATGTACTTGATCCCTGATTTCTTGAACCGGCAATATTTCTTTTTCTTGATATCGACGGCAATTGGAGTCAGGTATTTTATCTCGGACTGTCCTTGTTGTGCCATGTTCTGAATGTTAAAGATGAATCGTTGTTAGCTGGATGATCAAGCTTCTGCCTTCTCCTCTTCTTTTTCCTTGTTGACTTTCGCTTTGCGTTTCTTTTCGTTGTACGCAATGGAATGTTTGTCCAGGACTACGGTCTGAAAACGAAGGATTCGTTCGTCTCGCTTGAAGGTCACTTCCCATTCCCTGATCAAGGCAGGATCGGCCTTGAATTCAAACAGGCAATAGAAGCCCGACGATTTCTTCTGGATAGGGTAGGCCAGTTTACGAAGACCCCAATTGTCTTCATACACCACCTCAGCTCCTTTCTCATTCAGAAACTTGCGATACTTCTGAACCGTTTCCTTCATCTGTTCATCAGACAAAACGGGAGTCATAATGAAAACGGTTTCGTACTGTCTTAGCATCTTGTTGATTTTTAATGAGAATGAATTAATTCTTCCCGTAACATAAACGGGAGCGCAAAGTTAGGCATTTCTTTGAAACCGGCAAAAATTCCCAAGGATACCCTACTTTTTTGGACAGGCTTTTGGTAGCCATCAACGATCGGGTGGATTTCGTATTTTTGACACCAAGAAACATTGCATGGAGCCGTTTATCGTATCAGCCCGTAAATATCGCCCGGCCACCTTTGACACGGTAATCGGGCAGGAAGCCATCACCGGCACCCTTAAAAATGCCATTCGCAACCAGCAACTGGCCCAGGCCTTCTTGTTTTGCGGCCCCAGAGGTGTTGGAAAGACGACTTGTGCACGCATCCTGGCCAAGACCATCAACTGCAAACAGTTGACAGAAAATATCGAACCCTGCAACGCTTGCGATTCCTGTCTCTCCTTCGACCGCTCCGCTTCCTTCAATGTCTATGAACTGGATGCGGCCTCCAATAACTCGGTTGAAGATATCCGCAGCCTGGTCGACCAGGTCAGGATTCCGCCACAGGCCGGGAAATATAAGGTATATATCATCGATGAGGTTCATATGCTCTCTCTGGCGGCCTTCAATGCCTTCCTGAAGACACTGGAAGAGCCTCCGGCCTACGCCAAATTCATCCTGGCCACGACCGAAAAGCACAAAATCATCCCTACCATCCTCTCACGTTGCCAGATATTTGATTTTAAACGCATCCCCGTCGATGGCATCGTGCGCCAACTTAAGTATGTAGCCACGAGGGAAGGCATAGAAGCTGATCCCGATGGCCTGCATACCATTGGCATTAAAGCCGACGGATCGCTGCGCGATGCGCTCTCCATCTTCGACCAGCTGGTGAGCTTTTCAGGCAAAACACTGCGCTATGCCGATGTCATCAATAACCTGAATGTCCTTGATTACGAGTATTATTTCCGCATGACGAAGTATATGCTGGAAGAAGATCTGGCCAATGCACTCTTGCTGGTACATGAGGTATTGGGCAATGGCTTCGATGGGCAGCACTTCCTGGTGGGTTTGGGAGAACATTTCCGAAACCTCCTGGTCGCAGGAGATGAAAGGATGGCCGGGTTGCTGGAAGTGCCTGAAGGCTACAGGTCCCGCTACCTGGAGCAGGCGGTCAAGAGCAAACAGGCATGGCTGCTCAGGGCCCTGGAGACGACCAATGAATATGACCTCAATTATAAGTCAGCCAGCCTGAAGCAACTGCATCTCGAGCTGGCCGTCATGAAGCTATGCGCTCTGACCACCGGCGCAGCTAACAGGGAAGGGGCAGGCCAGGCCATCTCCCGGAGTGCTTCCCAAAGTCCCCAGCCTGCTGCCAAAGTGGTGCGCAGTGAGAAGCCTGCTCCAACGCCCACGCCACAGCAAACTAGTGTTGCACCGGAGGTGAAAAGCAAGGTGGGCCTCGGGCTGGATCCCAAACTGAGTCAGTATGGCACCATAGCCTTGAAGGACAAGGTGGAGAAAGCGGAAGAAAAGCCCATGCCAGTGAAGGAAGCGGCAGAAACACCTTTCCGGGAAGAGGATCTGCACATGTACTGGCAGGCCTACGCCGGGAAGTTCCGGCAGGAAAAACCCAACCTCTATACCACCCTGAGTGCCCAGCAGCCAGCGCTGCTCGAGAACTGGGCGGTTAGTTTTGAGGTCGATAATAAAGTTCAGCAACAGGAAGTGGAAGCCCAGAGGCAGGACCTACTCGGCTTTCTGAAGCAATCGCTCAACAATACCCTGATCAGTCTGAAGGTGGAAGTCGTGAAGAAAAGCAACGACCAGGTGCGCCCTTATGCGCCTAGTGATAAGTATAAGCATATGACGGAGATCAATCCGGATCTGCAGTTGTTCAGGGATACACTCCAACTCGATCTTGATTATTAGCCATGATGAGGTTGTTGGCAAAACTGATCCTGGCCCTTGCCGGCTGGAAGATCAAAGCACATTATTCTGATGAGATGCGGCGGTCGGTGATCATCCAGGCACCACATACGTCCAATTGGGACTTCTTCATCGGTAAGCTGGGGTTTGTGAGCAAAGGCATACCCGTGCGTTTTCTGATCAAGAAGGAGGCTTTCCGTTTTCCCCTTGGGCCCCTGGTCAGGGCATTGGGTGGTATTCCGGTTGACCGTAGCCACAGCAGCAACCTGGTTCCGCAGATAGCGGCCATGTACAAGGAGCATCAAAAGCTGATGATCGTGATAACGCCTGAAGGCACACGAAAACTCAACCGTAACTGGAAAAAAGGCTTTTATTATATTGCTTCCATGGCGCAGGTGCCCATCGTGCTGGGCTATTTGGATTACGGCAAGAAAGAAGGGGGCCTTGGGCCGGTCTTCCATCCCACGGGCGATTACGAGGCCGACTTGCGCAGGATAGAAGATTTTTACCGGGACAAGACAGCCCGCCATCCGGAGAAGTTCAATCTTTCGCAGCAAAGGGATGATCCGGAGGCTGTCGGAAGATAGTGGAATCGTGCCCTGAGAAAAAAAACCTTGGATAATGCAGAAAAACATCTACTTTTGCAGTCCCAAAACCTAAGGGAATCCTTAGCGGGCGGTTAGCTCAGCTGGTTCAGAGCACCTGCCTTACAAGCAGGGGGTCACTGGTTCGAATCCAGTACCGCCCACACTACCGGGGTGATTAGCTCAGCCGGTTCAGAGCGCTACCTTCACACGGTAGAGGTCACTGGTTCGAATCCAGTATCACCCACTCTTCAGTTTACAGCCATCAGTTTACCGCGATCACCATCAACTTTCAACTTTCTACTTTCAACTTTGAGTCCCCTCCGAAAAGTCGGTAACCCATTTATACGAAGTTAGCTTTATGTTTTTTCACTTGGTTATAAACACTTGTTTGTCAATATCTTAATGTAATTTATTTGACTATTTTTC
>JAGNHN010000041.1 GCA_018001695.1 Lentimicrobiaceae bacterium | reverse complement strand
AGACTCGACGCGCCTCCCTGCGCACCACCCCTGCTCTTGTCCAGCAATGAAATACCTAACTGTGTCTCTATTTTTTTAAGGTCGCCCCAGGTCCGGCGGTAGGTGAGTCCCAGGGCTTCGGTAGCGGACTTCAGAGATCCGGTTTGTTCAATGGTTTTCAGTATGAGCCACTTGCCATCTCCCATAATGCCTTCTCCTTCCGGCGACTCCATCCAGATCTTGTACTGCATCCGGATTTTCGGGTTCAGGTCGGTTTTCATCTTATGCGTCCTTATAAATACACTTGTAAGCACATGCCTCAACGATCTTCAGATCAAAACGTACGCCTTTCTCTACCCTGAAGGTCTCAAAAGGATGATAGGTGTGCCAGTCTGTCTCTCCGGGAAGTTTTACAGTCATACTGCCGGCTACAATCGTCATGTACTCAACGGTATCCGTTCCGAAATTGTATTCTCCCGGAAGCATTACGCCAACCGTGGTTTTTCCTTCTGCATTTTCAAAAGCCAGGGAACTGACCTTACCATCAAAATACTTGTTTACGGGGATCATGTTGTGGGGTGTTTGGTTGATGAATGATATTTTCTAATGATTGGGTTCATAGCATGGAATATTGACCTGCCAGCCGAAATCTCATGTGTCCAGGTCACGCAGATCAAGAACAGATCCATTCGGTAAATTGGTGCGCTCAAGGATCCTGATCAGGTCTGCAGCTACTTCAGATGGCTGCCTGAGGGTACCTTTTTCCTTCAACCTGATAAAGCGCTCCCGGTCAGGAAAGTGCGCCGGATCAGCGTTCCGGATGATCTGCTGCATCTGTGTGTCCACCACGCCAGGTGCAACGGAGAGTATCCTGAGTCCGTGGGGCGTATGCTGCTGCTCCAGCCCAACACAACGGGTAAACATATCCAGCCCCGACTTGGAAGTGCAATAGGCACTCCATCCATAATAAGGATTGCTGCCTGCTCCACTGGAGATATTGAGTACTGTTCTGGGTATGGTCCAGTCTTTTGTGATACGGATCAGACTGGACGTGAGGATCATGGGAGCCAGGAGATTGATGCGCATATGAGCCAGGGTCATGGTGTCGTCCCCAGTGCCACAGGCTGCAACCGGCTCAAGCATGGCCGCATTATTGATCAGGTTGAGCTCTGAAAAATCCTGAGGATGAATATCTGTAAGGATCGATGGGATAAGTTCACCGGCCTCCTGAAGATCACTCAGATCAGCATGGACAATGCGAATGCTTCCCTGGTTCTGCGTCATTACCTGGCGCAAATCCTCCATTCCACTTCTCGAAATACAGATAAGGTGATGACCCTCCGATAGGAGCGCTGCTGCAAGCGCATGCCCAATGCCCCGCGATGCGCCGGTAATGATATAGAGTTTCTTCTTCATATACCTTTGCAAAGATAAAAGCAATGGGGAATCCTGCAAGCCCTGCCCTTATGCAGAATGTATCTATGTTATTGATAAACAATAGTATAGTAAATCGAACAATAGGATTGATCGGTTGTTTATCTCTTTTAACCCATCAAATCAAAACACGATGAATAACGCCATTTTTAGTTTTGACCTTCCGCAGAATGAGCCGGTAAGGTCCTACGTTCCAGGGACCCGTGACAGAAAAAGCCTCACCGCTGAATTGGATCGGCTGAGTAGTCAGGTAATGGATATCCCCTTGATTATTAATGGGGAAGAAGTCAGGACGGGGCAGACGGAAGAGGTCGTGATGCCCCACGACCATGGCCACGTCCTGGCCCGCTATCACAAAGCAGGCGAGAAAGAGATCCGGATGGCTATCCAGGCGGCTCTGAAAGCGCACCGTGAATGGGAATCAACGCCCTGGGTGGAACGTCTCTCGGTCAGTATCAAGATCGCTGAATTGCTGGCCAGCAAGTACAGGGCTAAGATCAATGCGGCTACCATGCTGGGTCAAAGCAAGACGGCGTATCAGGCCGAAATTGATGCAGCTTGTGAAACCATTGACTTCCTCCGGTTTAATGCGCATTATATGTCGGACATCTATAATGATCAGCCGATATCTGACCCTGGTATCATCAACCGTATCGAATACCGGCCCATTGAAGGTTTCATCTTTGCCATTACCCCGTTTAATTTCACTTCCATCGCATCCAACCTCAATATGGCGCCAGTGCTGATGGGCAATACGATGATCTGGAAGCCGGCTTCCACTTCCATCCTCTCCAATTATGTACTGATGGAGGTATTCCGCGAGGCTGGACTGCCCGACGGGGTGATCAACTTCCTCCCAGGACCGGGTTCTGTTGTAGGCAAAGCGGTGTTCAATGACCCACATTTTGCAGGATTGCACTTTACGGGTTCCAATGCCACCTTCAACCATCTGTGGCGTATGGCTTCTGCCAACCTGCATCAATACCGTTCTTATCCTAAGATCGTTGGTGAGACGGGCGGCAAGGATTTTGTCTTTGTCCATGCCTCCGCCGATGTCGATGAAGTGGCCACAGCACTCGTCAGGGGTGCCTTTGAATATCAGGGACAGAAATGCAGTGCCGCCAGCCGTGCCTATATTCCCCGCTCGCTCTGGAATGCCATCAGGTCCAGAATGGGTGATATGATTTCCGAGATTACGGTTGGTGATGTCCGCGATTTCTCGAATTTCATGAATGCCGTGATTGATGAAGCCTCGTTTGATAACCTCATGGGATATATCCAGAAAGCCAAGGATGACAGTGATACCGAGGTTGTTTTTGGAGGCCATGGTGATAAAACCAAAGGCTATTTCATTGAACCTACGATCATCTTGACCCGCAATCCACATTTTGTAACCATGGAGGAGGAACTGTTTGGGCCCGTTCTTACAATCTATGTGTATGAAGATAAGGATTTTGAAGAGACTTTACAGCTGTGTGATAATACCTCACCTTACGCGCTGACAGGTGCCATCTTTGCCAAAGACCGCCATGTGATTTCCAAAGTAACCCAGATCCTGCGATATAGCGCCGGCAATTTCTATATCAACGATAAACCTACAGGTGCCGTCGTAGGCCAGCAACCCTTTGGCGGAGCACGGCAATCAGGAACCAATGACAAGGCCGGCAGCTATATGAACCTGCTCAGATGGACAAGCCCAAGGACCATTAAGGAAACCCTCGTGCCGCCCACTGATTTCAAATATCCGTTCATGAAAAAGGACCGTTGCCACGAATAAAAGCTGCAGTTGTTTTCCTTCTTTTCTGGGTATGAAACCACGAATGCAGAATGATTATCTTTGCTAAAAGGGTGGTAACGTTATGGTGCAGGATTCAGCCGGAAAGTCACAGGGTTTTTACGAGCGCATCGTTTCCCGCTTGAAAGAGCGGGAAAAAGAACTGGTATGCCTGTATGCTGTTGAAGAATTACTGCGTGATGACAAGCCTCCTATTGAGGATACAATACGCAAGTTGCTGACAATCATACCGACAGGTTGGCAACATAGGACCATCTGTGAGGTACGTATCATCTTTGAAGGTAAGGTCTTCCGCAGCGATGATTTCATAGAGACAAAATGGATAGAGCGTTCGGATATCATTCTTGACCGCAATGTTGCCGGCCGCATTGATGTGGTCTATACCCAGCTGATCGATCCTGCCAGGGATGATCCATTCATGCCGGAAGAACAGAAGTTGCTGGATTCTATCGCCGAGCGACTTGGAAACCACATCTTTTCCAGGAGATTGCGGGCCACGGTGACGAAGCTGCAGGCCAGCCCTGAACCATTGAAACCTGTCGCCAGACCTGCTGAGAATATGCTGTCGCCCGACGCAGATATTCACTGGAAATGGCGGTACCGCATGGCTGAAATCCTGGCGTCGAAGCTTGACCTCGACCGCTTTGGCGTCAAAGGTATATACCTGATTGGAAGTACCAAGAACGCGACGGCCGGTCCGGCCAGCGACATCGATCTGATTATTCACTTTGATGGTAGCGAAGAACAGAAGAAATGCCTGAACACCTGGTTGGAAGGCTGGAGCCTCTGCCTCGCCGAAATGAGCCTGATGCGCTCAGGATATAAACCAAAGGATGGGTTGATCGACTGCCATTTCGTAACTGATGAAGACATTGCAAAGAAAAACAGCTTTGCATGCATGATCGGCTCTATTGAGAACAGCGCCCGCCCGCTAAAAGTCAGGACCACCCCGGCCAATCCTGCCAGCTGATGAAGGTGTTCTTTTCCACCGATCTCCATGGCCGTTTCGACCGCTACAACAAACTCTTTGACCTTATTTGCGCACAGACACCCAATCTCGTCCTGCTGGGGGGCGACCTGCTGCCACATGGAATGGCCCGGCAAAGCCCCGAGGATCCTGGTTATCACGACTTCCTGCACGATTTTCTCAGGCCAGGACTGGAAAGCATGCTGCTCAAAATGGGCCGGCAGGCCCCGCGTATACTTGCTATCCTCGGTAACGACGATCCGGCCCGGGAAGTAGAGGGTATGGAAGACCTGGAGAGCCTGGGCCTGCTGGAATATATTCACATGAAAACAGTGGATGCTGGGCCCTATACCATCACAGGTTACGCCTTCGTTCCGCCTACCCCGTTTCTGCTCAAAGATTGGGAGAAATATGACGTCTCCCGATACGTAGATCCGGGCTGTGTACCTCCCACCGAGGGCTACCGCAGCATTCACGCCGCATATGATACAGAATACAGCACCATCGCTGCTGACCTGGAAAACCTGACATCGCATCTGGATATGGACAAAGCTATCCTGCTTTTCCATTCACCTCCCTATAAGACACACCTCGACAGGGCAGCGCTGGATAACCAGTTCGTGGACCATGTCCCCCTGGATGTCCACGTCGGCAGTATGGCTATCGAGCGCTTTATCCGGAACCGGCAGCCTTACCTTAGTCTGCATGGTCATATCCATGAATCCTCAACGCTCACAGGTAGCTGGTGGGATCAGATTGGCCGTACCAGGATGTTCAACGCAGCCTGGGAGAAGAAGGAGCTGTCAGTCATCGCATTTAACCCGGCTGACCTTGCGAGCGCCGAAAGATGGCTGATGTAAAACAGAAAAAGGCCACTCCTTTCAGAATGGCCTTTAATCCTGCACAGTAGATTGGTTTATTGAAGTGGGGCAACCACTTCGATCAGTTCAGGGAGATCCATGCCGATGTTCTTCAGATGCTCGATGGTCGGAACGCCGTTTTTGTTCCATCCACGGCGTTTGTAAACGGCATCCAGAAGCTGCTCATACCGTCCTTCACGGTACTTCCTCAGTTCAGCCATCTTCTGCTCCAGCGTCATCTTGTCAGGATCCAGGCCAAGCACTTCCTTTAGCTGGGTGTCATACCTTTCAGCCCTTGATTCGTATTCTTCGGCCGTTACAGGTCCGGCAGCACGGTAGGCCTGGGCATCATGCTTGCGCAATCCAAAACCACGGCGGATATTGAAAATACGCTGGAAGTTATAAACCCGCTCCGACATCCGGATCAGCTCATGCTTGTCAAAATCTTTACCCGTGACAGCTTTGTAAATGGTGACATAGTTGTCGACATGCTCAGGTACCTTGGCCGGTTCATCCGATTCGGCATTGCTCACGGGCTCCACATCATTCCATGGCAATTTGCACAGGCCAACCAGACTGAACCAGGTGCGGAACATAGGGAAATAATGCAGGGCTTCCGCCTTGTCCTCGAAGGTAGGGATGCGGTTGTTCACCATATCCATGAAAATCAGCCAGGCCTCATCATGCTGGGGGCCTTTGTTCGTAAGGGCATAACCACCCTGTTGGGCCAGACTTTCCTTGGAGACGTACTGCGAATATTCCAGACCCTTGTTCTCCATGGCAATATCCTGCAGGAACTGGGGATCGCCCCAGCCATTTTCGACGAAAATCGCTTTCATTTTGCGCGTGCCTTGTCCTGCAATCTTTCCAAATCCTTCCCCACGGGCCACCTGGTGCATCAGCTCCAATGCGGCTTCTGCATTTCCAAAATTCAGCTCCAGCCCACCTGTACGCTCCTTGTTTAAAATGCCGTTTTCGTAGCACTCCATGACAAATGCCATGAGGGTTCCCCATGTAATTGTACAAATTCCGTAGGTATCGCAATAGAAATTGGCTTCAATGATATAATCCGGATCAAAGATTCCGCAATTTGACCCGAGGCCTGCTGCATTCTCGTATTCTGGCCCGTCGACAATGACGGCCTGTCCCTTGTAAGGACCCGTCTTCAGTACAAAATCATCCACCCCTTTCGCACAGGCCATATTGCAGCCAATCCAGCAGCCATCCGGGATGCCCTGGGTGAAGCGTTCTTTCCATACTTCCGAATGGATCAGGTCTGCATCTGGGTGGCTTCCGTATTTGAAGTTATGGACAGGCAGCAGGTCGTAATCATTCATGATATTGGTGAGGTGGGCCGTGCCCTTGGTGCGCATCTCGCACTGCTGGTCATCCAGCTCACGCATTTCTGTATTGAACCTACGGCCGCGTTCGCGGATAGCTTCCAGGTCCACAACATTGTTGGCATTGCCGCTGATCCCTGGCACCTTGGCGACCAGTGCCCGGATATTCTTGTCCCGGAAGATGGTTCCTAATCCACCACGGCCTGCCTGCTTCAGCCTGACTTTCTTGCGTTTCTTGTCGTAGAAGCTGAAGTTCAGCATACCGATCAGACTGTTTCCTGCGGCTGCACCGGCACTCACGACACCGATATTCATTTTGTCTTTCTCATCATCGGCATACATCTCGGTCAACTGCTCAGCCAGGATATGGCTGTCCATGGCCTCGTCGCTTACCTCTTCAATCCGGACAATGCCCTTGACACCATCCACGTAGATCAGGATGTCGCGTTCTGCCTTGCCCTGAATCTCGATCGCATCGAAGCCGGAGAATTTCAGGAACGGACCGAAGAATCCGCCCACATTACTGTCCATGGCCTGGTCTGTCTGGGGCGAAATCCCGACAACAATGGACTTGCCGGCTCCCGAATACTGGGTAATCCCGCAGATCGGACCTCCGGATATGATAAGCTCGTTCTCCGGATCATTCCATTTGGTTTCCGGTGTCGTCGCATCCCATAAAAGCCGCAGTCCGTAACCGCGTCCGCCGATGAATTTCTCCTTCATCTGCGCTGGTACGTCCTTGGCGCGAATGACTTTATCAGACAAATTGATATAAAGGATCTTGTCTGTATATCCGCGATAGAGTGGTGTAATCTCGTACTTCCATTCTTTCAGCAGGACATGGCTCGATTTTAAAGCTTCTACGTTCATATGTGAAATAATATGGTATCAGAATCAGGGTTAGCAAAACTAACCAAAATCAGCCTAATCCTGGAGGAAAAAGGCTTGTTTTCAGCAATATGCAAGTCTATGCATATCGGTAGAAATGAAGATATAAGTATGACATTGACGTCAATCTCAAGCGAATGCCTGTTTATTTAGAAGGGGTAAAAATTACAGGGTAGTTTCCGAAATGAACAAAGTACAGTGCTCTCTGCCTTAAACAGAAGAAGATGTTTTTCATTTACCTTATTTTTGCATACCTGAGATTGAGAATACATGCGATTTGAGGATGTAAAACAGCGGTTGAATAACAAGACGGTAGGCATCGCCGGAGCCGGTGGATTGGGTTCTAATTGTGCTGTTGCGCTAGTGAGGTGCGGACTGGGACATCTGGTCATCGCGGATTATGATGTCGTCAGTGAATCCAACCTCAACCGCCAGTATTATTTCCGGGATCAGATCGGGATGAAGAAAGTCGATGCCTTGAAAGAAAATCTCTTGCGCATCAATCCGGATCTTGTGATTGAAGCCCATGATCTCAGGATTACATCAGAGAATGTGGTCACGCTTTTCAGTGCCTGTGATGTGATCGTGGAGGCGTTTGACCTGGCTGAAATGAAGGAAATGTTGATCACAGCCGCTGCCCTTGATTTAGCCCATATACCTTTGGTAGGAGGGGTGGGACTGGCTGGTTACGGAAAGCTGGAAGCCCTCAGGGTACGGCGCTGGGATAACCTGATCCTGTGTGGTGATGGCACAACAGAAGTCTCTGAAGACCAGCCACCGCTGGCACCCCGTGTCGGAATCGTATCACATATGCAGGCCGATGTCGTCCTTTCTATATTATTGAATGAAGAATGATGAATATCACCCTAAATAATCAGCCGGCTAACTTCGACGGCGATTCAATGACGATCCGTGAATTACTGGATAACAAGCGCTTTACCTTTAAAATGCTCGTTGTAAAGCTAAACGGCAGGCTGATCCGTAAGGAAGACTATGAGCAGGTCCGGGTGCACGATGGCGACCAGCTTGATGTGATCCACCTGATGAGCGGAGGCTAAAAAAAACCACCCGGTAGTCCGGGTGGTTTTAAGGTTCTAGATGCGCGGATCAGGATTATTCAATGATCATCTTGCGCGCTAGTTTGCGGTCTTTGTATTCCACTGAGTAGAAATAAACCCCGGCAGGCCATTGGCTTGCATCAACCCTCAGCTGGTGCTGACCGGCCCCCTTGTTCATCCGCTCTGTATACACCGTCTGTCCCATATAGTTCATAACGGTAAAAACAACCTCGCCATAAGAAGGCAGACTGATCGGAATTAAGGTCGTTGTACGCGCCGGATTCGGAATGTTCTGTCCCAGTTGATATCCCTCAAGGTCAGTTTCCGTGATCTCTGTATACACCTCCTCCAGGATGTAGCACAGTTCATCATTGAAGGCATAACCATCCTGAGGATAAATGGCTTTGACACACAGGTAATAATACCCGATGAAATCGTGCTGATAAGGGGTTGTGAAACTATATAGCACCGAATCTCCAGGTGCAAGACCATTGGCATCAGACCACGTCTCAGAAGCCTTCACCTGGCCGGCAACGGTATATTCAATGTCAAAGCTTGTGACAGCAGTGAGTCCCATATTCTTAACCCATGCACTTACATTGGCAGTAAGGTTGTGAATCGTTGTATCCCGGGGCGTAACTATTTCTGTAACGGCCAGGTCATAAGTTGCAGGAATCACATAGAAGGTATCACATGTTGTGTTGTTGTATAGATTAATGTCACCGGTTACCTGCGTAAATACACATAAGGTGAAATCCTTCAATGGTGTAGCCATAGGACTGAAGGTGTACAACACAGTATCTCCGGGAGCTACCACGCCGGTCCAGAGCCCGGATGCAACCGTGGCACCGTTTACCTTATACCTGAGTGGTATTTGAGTCAGGGTGTCATGTCCGAAATTCGCCACCCTCACCTGAACGCTCATCGGTGTGCCAATAGTTACCGGATTCGTAGGCGCAAGAATTTCCACCACACCTGCGTCGAAAGGAATGATCGGAATGGTCAGTTCAAAATTATCGATGGCCCAACCTTCCCAGTTTGCAGTATTGTTTTCAGTTGTGAAGAACAGGAAGCGCAATTGTGTGGGTTCAGCCATATCGTTGATGCCCTTGAGCCCGTACGCGGAATAACGCCAGCCCGGACCACCACCCTGGCCTGTCCAGATTCCCATAGGAGAATTGTACCAGTTTACGGCCTTGGGATCGCCCTGTGAGCCCAGGAGCTTCCATCCCATGATACTCTTGTATTGAATGGCGCCGCCATCTTTGCCGCTGTTGGTATGCACCTGATGATAGAACCTGAGCGAATCGAGTCCTTTCACCAAATGGTTGAACATGGGGGTGTAAAGGAAATTGGTTCCATTGTGCGCATAAGGTCCGTCCAGACGGGTTACCCATGCGTTGGGAGAAGAATAAGCGCCAGCAATGACATTACCGGATGGAATACCACGCTGCCACTGATTAGGGACTGAATCTGGCCAGAAGTGGGATTCCTGTCCCTCAAAATTGGTGAAATACGGAACATCCGTCGTAAACCTTGCGTACACATCCACACATCGCATATCATTAAAGACATTGCTGTCGCCAGGCACAATGGTATATGCACAAATACGGTTGTTTCCTTCTACATAAATATGGAAAGGCAGCATTACATTCGCTGTTGCCTGGGGGGCAAGTGGTTGCAGGTAATTATACAGAATTGGGCTTCCACCGTTCACAGTATAGGCAATGTTAAGGTTGTTGAGCGCGGTTGTCCCGAAATTCTGAACCTTAACCTGAACAGGCGTAGAAGTGCCGAAATCAGCTAACCCGGAAGGCTGTATTATCTGCGTTACCCCGGCATCAAATGGAATAAGCGGCATGATGTGTACGAGATAATCTTCCGTTTCACCATAGCTGTATGTCCCACATGGAGGTGCAGCCCCACTGCGGTCCAGCACCACGCGCATCACCGTTTGTCCCGTCATGGCTGTCAGCGGTACGATCACAGTCCCGGTCACAGTGGCCATGGTGGTTGAAGAGAAAGTGGCAGTGAATGCAATTTCTGAAGAGGGCAGAATGTCAAAGGTGCCGCTGCGGTTGTAGTCAATATAGACTTTTACCGCCACATTGGAAGCCAGGGTTGAGGCAGATATCCTGCTGATGGAGATGGGGTAGGGAACACCCGGAGACAGCAACACAGGAGGCAGGTTGGTATAATCGGTGTAACCTGCATTGGCATTCTGGTTGTTGGTTGACGGTAGTGGATTCCCGTTATTCAGATTGCTGATCGTTACATTGCCAATGTCGTCATAAGTTAAGGGGATGGTTGCATATGACAAACAATACGGAGGGATTAGGTTTCTGACCAGTTTCAGGATCGTATCATTTACCGGCGTTGCATCCCCATTGACAGATATCCATGTCTTGAAATTATAGTTACCATATAACTGTAAATCAGCAGTGGTCGAGAAGGTGTGCAGTAAGGTGTCGCCCTGTTGCAGGGTCGCACTGATAACATCCGTATTGATGACCCCGCCGTTGATCTGATAGCTTACGCTAAAATTGCTGATGGCCTGGGTTCCATAATTCTTGATCAGTATGCTAACAGGTGCGTTGCCGGGCAGGTTAACGGCCGTATTGGGCGCTGCCAGCTTCAGGACTGCGCCGTCATAGGGAGGAACGCCTGTAACAAATACGGTATCCGGTACCCTGGGACTGGGACAGCCTCCGCCTGATCCTCCAAACCTGGCATTAGGCCGGTTCAGGGTGAGTGTACCGGCACTGGTGGGGAATGAACCATCCTGGTATTTGTATTTTGCCCTGTTGACGGTTGTGGGGGTATGCCGGAAAGTAATAGTGGGGTTTCCGATATACGATCCTTCATGATTTTCCCAGTAAACCAACAGGTTATCTGTTCCGTTG
This sequence comes from Lentimicrobiaceae bacterium, assembly GCA_018001695.1. Classification (GTDB taxonomy): domain Bacteria; phylum Bacteroidota; class Bacteroidia; order Bacteroidales; family JAGNHN01; genus JAGNHN01. The sequence goes on along the minus strand of JAGNHN010000041.1, from coordinate 19,887 downwards.
TAATCAAAGGGAGTTTGAAGCAACACATGCATCCAGCCCGGCCCGGGTACCGGCAAATTACCATCATAAACCTTGACCATATTGGTTGTAGAAGGCATATTGGCATCCGTGAAACTGGAAGCTGTTGTATGTCCCAGGTACAACTTCTGTCCGTTATGCGTATAGTTACTCATCGTGGTCGTCACGTAGAAGGAGACCGTATCGATATTGCCGTCGATATTGAGTTCAGATGCAGTAAAGATCATGGCTGACCAACCATAATCATAGTTGTAGTAGAATGGAATTAAGTTTTGCGTCGTTGTTCCGGTTCCAACCTGCACCGATTCAGCTCCTCCGTCAGCCTGAGCTTCAACCCAATACACTTCCTGGCCATAAAGTATGGGTGTTGTATAGGTAGGCCCTGATCCAATTTCATCCTGGGCCGTTTGGGTCTTATACCAGAAGATGGTATCAGGGGACAATGCTGTCAGGGTAGCTGTTGTGGCATAAGGAATTGTGACATTGCTTACGACAGGCACAGGAGGGCTATATAATGCTTCTACTGTCCTAAATGTTGTATCATTATGTTTCTCAAAGTCACCAACCAGGTTCGTCCATGAATAAATGGTCCAGATCGTATCCTTAATGTAAGCAGTTAGATCTGCCAGTTGGTTGAAAGTGTAATCGTAAGTCTGATTGGGATTGATGGTGGCTGAAACGGTTTCGGTCACAACAGCCGTCTGACCCTTGATGCGGTAGCTGGCTGTCAGTCCGCCACTAATGGCATTGAGCCCCACGTTCTTGATCTTAATGGTCACCGGTTCATGGGCAACGAAACAGCCGGTGGCAGAAGGATTGGGCATCGAAATAGCCTGGGCATTCTGTAACGGATCCCCGTAGAAATGCTTGCATGTCTGGTCGTTGCCAAAATTGATGTCACCATTGACCACGGTAAAACCGCAAACGGTATTGTTGCCGCCCGCTACCGTCAGGTTGGGTAGGGTTACCAGCGTGGTGGCATTGGGAGCAAGCGTTCCCGTCCAGGGAATCGTAACAGCAGGATTGTTGTTGTGAACATAACCTACCTGCATACTGGTAAGTGTGTCTAAACCGTAGTTCTTGATGATGACGGTAACAGCCTGGGAGGAGGCCTCAGGGACCAGCGCGCCGGGAGCAGTCACAGTTGTAACACCTCCATCGAAAGGGATCTGCTCATACATATTGACATGATAATCCTCTGTCTCTCCCTGCGCGTATGGGTTACAAGGTGTCACCGTACTGGCGTTGGTCGTCTCAGTCATCACCACGCGCATACGTGTCAGCCCTGGCACAACCGTCGAAGGCACCGTGACATTGGTCGTGACGAAATAATTTGCAAAACCGGTTGTTGCGTTCATGACCATTTCTCCCGGGTTTTCAAAAATTCCGTTCCTGTTGTAGTCTATCCAGACCTTAATAACACTCTGGTTATTGCTGCTTCCCTTGTTTATCTTTCTGACTGTCAGTGGATAAGTCAGATTAATCGCGAGCTGCACCGGGGGAAGGCTGGTATAGTCCTCATAACTACCGTTGGCGTTCGGGTTATTGGTGGTGGGGGTAGATACCCCATTGTTTAGGTTGCTGAACGTCACATTGCCAATATCAGATCCAACAGCCCCATTGACAGCATATGACTGGCAATAATTGGGCACGATATGAACGATGTTCGTGGTAATGGTGTCGTTCTGCTTGGTGATGTCACCAGGCACCGAAATATAAGTCTTGAAAAGGTATGAACCCGGAACAGAAAGATCTGCCTTCTGGGTGAAAGTAAAGAAGGTACTGTCGCCAGGTGCCAGATAGCCGGTAAACATTTGCATCACCGGCGCACCACCGTTTATGGTGTAGTATACAGGGAAGTTGCCCACAGTATCTACCCCGAAACTCATCAGCTTCACTTTCACCGTCTCGTTGGCCGTCTTAAAAATGGATGAAACCGGGGTGATCATGGCTGTCAATGCACCATCCCAGGGCGGAGCTGAGCCAACGGCTACATGAACGCGCTTGACAGGAGAAAGGCACTGCAGCTGGCCTGATTGAGCACGAACATAATAGTTGACTGAGCTGAAAAGAATAGGCGTGGTATAGGATGGACCTGTATGGAACAGATTGGTGGCGGCGGAATCGGTGTACCATTTCACAGTTACCGGGGAAATGGCGTTTAACACCACACTGGTTCCATAGGCGATGCTAATGGTGTCGTTGATGGCCGGTGGCGGAGGTACAAAGCCGCTGTAAAAGCTCTTCTGCATCCCATCATTACCAGGTGTCGGGTCTCCCAACAGTTTGATGAAGGTCTGAATGGTATAAAGGATATCTCCACTGACCGTGGACACATCAGCCAGACTGTCGAAAGTATAGGTGAGCACCTGGTTAGGCAGGATAGGGGTGTTAATGTATTCCGTTACGGTGTCTGGTTTCCCGACGATGTAGTAGCTGGCCCAGAGATTGCCCTCGATGGTGTCTGCACTATTGTTCTTAATCTGAATCGTGACAGGTTCCAGTCCTAATCCACATGCGGTATTGGGCGAAGTCACAGCAATAATGGAGGCCTCCTGGGAGCTGGCGGTGAAGCAATGCTGGCCAAGCTGAGGTGAATAGGCTGTATTGCGGGATAGGGAGTTGTCAATGGCCACCAGTTTGTAGCAAATATTGTCAAGATGACTCACCTTGGGCATGGTGACAGAAAAGTTGTTGTTGGCACCGGCTACCATATTCAGGGTGTCCGGAATGCCATTGCGGGTGAAGGGAATATAGGCACGGAAAATGCCGCTGACATCAGTAATATTGGCAGTGAAGTTGTAAGGGCCGGTATTGAAAATGTTCCCGGTATAAACAGGCAGAAAAGAATTGATGGTAGGCGGTGTAAGCTCTGATAAGGCTGCGGTGACCTTAAGGTCGTCAATGACCCAGCCATATTCAGGATTGTTTGCCAAGCCACCCCCGTCTGATAATTTAAACCGGATCTTGGCCTGTGTTTTATTAGCACAGATGGAGCTCACGTCAAAAACCTCACTCTTGAACCAGGCGCTGGTTGGAATCTCAAGGTTATTCTGCGGATACCAGTCCAGACCATAAACGTTGGGACCGAATCGGGCACCATTGGAGGCAAAGGTGGATGTTCCAAGATAATTGGACCCTGTCAGTTTTACCCATGTAACACCATTGTCGCCTGATGCTTCAACTTCTGCAATATCAAGGAAGTTGATCTTACAGATATGATTGAACTCCAGGATTACGTAAGTGTTTCCAATGGTATTGAATGCCGTGGTTGTCAGATAGGTGGTCCCTAAATTCTTAACCTTACAGGTATCCGAATGGGTTCCGCTTACACTCAGGTTGCTGTTGATGCCCCAGTCTGGTATCCCTGCAACTGTCTGTGTTGAAACAACCAGGTTGTCAAAAGTCGGCGGTTCAAAATCTTCCTGATATACAACGACCTGGGATGATGCTGAATAAGCAAGAAACACAAGCAGCAACAAAAGTAAACCTCGTTTCATAGGTATGTTGGTTTAACGCAATGAACAATGACAAAAATGCAGTCTTTTTTCAAGTTTGTAAAGGTAGCGGAAAAATCTGAATGACATGGCAATAATTTGCCATGTCACCAGTCAGTTCGCTGTTTCAGGCAAGACACAAAATGGCCTTCGAAGGTTGTTCAGGCGAGAATAATTCTCAGAGGATTTCAGCCACAACAAATGTTGAACCCCCAATATAAATCGCATCATCTTTGTTTGCAGTACTTTGTGCGGCTTTCAATGCCAGCTGAACTGAGTCGTAAGCCTTTCCCATCAATCCTTGGCTTTGTGCCACTTCCTGCAACACTCCTGCATCCAGTCCCCTGGGCACATCCGGCTTGCAGAAGTAGTATTGCGCAGAGTTAGGGAAAAGCCCGAGAATACCCGAAATGTCTTTGTCGTTCACCACACCCAGCACAATATGCCTGTTTTGGGCCGGGATGTTCATCCACTGCGCCAGGGCTTCCTGCAATCCCTGAAGATTATGCGCTGTATCAGCAACTATAAATGGGGATTGATTCAGTATCTCCCAACGCCCCTGTAGTCCGGTTAATGTCTTGACATTACGAAAGCCCCGGATGACCGCCGCTTCATCTGGTATAAACTGATCAGGAAGGTGGTATAGTGCGCAGAGTGAAGTGCAAAAATTATGTCGCTGGTAGTTTCCGGTTAATGGACTCGTTATTCTTTTAAAAGCAGGCCCTGTGTTAAGTGCAAGATCAAAAGCCACCAAAGGCGTTTTGCCTGGTATGGATGTGAATGAGCTGATCATAGTTTCTTCCTGCGCATAGCTTATGGGAGCCTCACTCTGACGCGCTTTCTGGTCGAAAACAGTGCGGGTTTCAGGAAGATATTCTCCAATTACAACGGGTTTTCCAGGTTTAATAATGCCGGCTTTTTCTGCAGCAATGGCGGGCAGCGAATCGCCCAGAAACTGCATATGGTCATAACCTATATTGGTGATGACACTCAATTCGGGATCGACCACATTGGTCGAATCCAGCCGGCCTCCCATGCCTGTTTCAATGACGGCAATGTCCACCTCTTCTCTTGCGAAATGCAGGAATGCCATGGCTACCGTCATCTCAAAAAAAGAAGGATTGATTTCTGAAAAGCGTTTTGAGTAGTCTTTAACGAATTGTACGACAGTGTCCTGGGGTATCATTTCTCCATTGATCCTGATCCGTTCCCGGAAGTCTCTCATGTGCGGAGAAGTGTATAGTCCGGTCTTGAATCCGGATTCCTGAAGCACAGCAGCAAGCAGATGCGATACTGAGCCTTTGCCGTTCGTTCCTGCAACATGAATGGATTGGAATGCCAGCTCAGGATGCCCGGTGGATTCCATCAATGCCAGGGTATTTCCCAGGTCAGCCTTATAGGCCGCAGCACCGATGCGCTGGTACATTGGTAACTGACGCATCAGATAATCCAGGGCTTCAGCGTAGGTCATCAGTTTCTGATGAGGAAATGGTAGGTGATGGTGCCACGTTGTTCTTCCGGTCCATCGGGTTTTTCATTGAAACGCGCCCGCAGCGCAGCTTCCTCAGCGAGTCGTCGGAGCGTTGCATTGGGCGTATTGGTTCCCCTGGCACCCGGAACGGCACGGGTGACCTTGCCACTGCGATCTACCCATATCGTAACCACCACCGTGCCTGATTCGCTGAACCTGGGATCTGGCTTCGGGAGGCTGTTGGCTTTGCGGCCATCCAGACTAAAAGAAACACCATCTCCAGCCCCTCCCTGACCATCATAACCTTTTCCATCCGGCGTGCCTCCGGGTTTTCCCTGATCACCGGGCTGCCCGGTCTCCCCCTGACTGCCACCGCTGCTGGTACCGGTCTGACGCCCCGGATACAAGGCGCGGGGGTCCACTTTCGGTTGCTCCGGTTCAACTTTCTTAGGCTCAGGCTCCGTCCTGGGTTTGTTTTCGACAGGTTTGGGTTCTGGCTTTCTGGGTGTTTCTTTAATGGCCGGCGCTTCTTCGGTTTCCTGCGTGATCATCTCTTCGTCGGGCGACTGCTGCGGACTGGCCGCCTGTGGCGAGGCTGCCGCTGCCTCCAGCGGTTGAATATCACCCATCCCCTGGTCGCTATAGCCCAGGTTCACCTCAACACCTTCTTCACCAGGAAGGGGCAGGGGCGTGGTCAGGCTTAAAAACAGGACCGTCACCAGCAGCAAAGCATGGAAAATGATGGTGCCAACCAGGGCGCGGGTCCGGTCTTTTTGTTGCAGAGGACTCATTTGGGTCGTGTAGCCAGGATTACTTTATGTTTGGTGTCGTATTTCCGGTTTACCTCATTGACGGCATCAATCACCGTTACAACATACTGCACTGCAACCCGCTGATCCGAACGCAGGACCACAGAGGCTTCGCTTTGGCCGGTAAGCGCTGCCTCCAGGCCGGCAGCCAGGGCAGGCTCATCTACTTCCGTCTCTTCCAGGTAATACCGGTTCTCCTCATCGATGTAAACAGTCACGGTTTGCTTGGCCAGGGTCTTGCTGCTGCTAGATGGCAGTAACAACTTGATGGCGTTGGGCGCCACCAGGGTAGAGGTTAACATGAAAAAGATCAGCAGCAAAAACACCAGATCCGCCATGGAGGTGGTGCTGAACTCGGTGCTGCGCTTATTTCTGGTTTTGATTGCCATGATCTGTGGTATGTGTTTTTCCGCTTCCTATTTCACCGGTTCATGAAGCAGGTCCATAAACTCGGTGGCGCGGGCTTCCAGAATGAAAACCAGCTTCTCAATTCTCGCGACAAGCACATTATAACATATATATGCAACAATACCGACAACGAGACCTCCGATGGTGGTCACCATCGCCTGATAGATACCTGTACTGAGTAGTGCAATATCAATGTTGTTGCCTGCCATCGACATATCGTAAAACGCCTTGACCATGCCGATGACCGTGCCCAGAAAGCCGATCATGGGTGAAGCCCCTGCGATAGTAGCCAGGGTGGCGACGTTCTTCTCCATACGTGAGACTTCCAGTTTACCAACATTCTCAATGGCGGCATTGATATCGTTCAAAGGTTTTCCCAATCGCTGTATCCCTTTCTCTATCATCCGCGCAATGGGACTCTGATTGCTCTTGCACAGGACCAGGGCGGCATCTATCCTGCCGCTGTGAATGCTATCCTTGATGTTGTTCATGAAATTGTGCTCCTCACGGGATGCCCGGTTGATGGCGAAGAAACGCTCAATGAAAATGTAAACGGCAATCACCGAGAACACCCCCAGGACGATCATGATCCAGCCTCCCTTTTGCAGGAGCTCCCAAATGGATAAACTGATGTATCCCTGACTTCCCGCCTGACTGAGCTGATTGGTTACCTCTGCAGGTACCTGATTGATTTGTAATAAGATATCAGATATCATATATACTTCTGGTTTGATACAAAAATAATGACTTCTCTACCCGCCGTACACCATTCTCCTGTTCTTGTTGTGAACACCTTCATGTTAATTCAAATAACACGGAATTAAGCTTTTTAGTATATAGATATCGATGTGCAGGAATGCCATTTTCCATAAAAATAAAGTTAGAATGATTTTAAATTGTCATTTCATATCGAAATAGGTTTATATAAAGAGCCGTTGCTTCTGATACTTTATATACTTTTGCGGCCATAACCTAAATAGCTGTCGTATGTTCATTTTAATGGTTATCATCTTCGTTCTGGGGTACATTGCGATTGCCCTGGAGCACCCTATCAAGATCGATAAAGCGGCTTCTGCGCTGCTAATCGGATCACTCACGTGGGTTGCCTACATCATGGGAGGGCTGGATATCCTCAACCTCGGACACAGCCCGGCCTGGGCCAAATACCTGGCCAGCCATCCGGATGCCGCGCATGGTGCCCATGGCTATCTCGAGTTCATTGTGGACCATGAGATCATCCACCATCTCGGAGAGATCAGTGAAATCCTCTTCTTTCTCCTGGGCGCCATGACCATCGTTGAGATCGTGGATACACACCAGGGATTCAAGATCATCACCGATCGTATCACCACCACCAACAAGGTGAAGCTCCTCTGGGTACTCAGCATCCTGACCTTCTTCATGTCAGCCGTGCTTGATAACCTTACAACGACCATCGTGATGGTAGCCTTGCTGAGGAAACTCGTGGCGGATCAAAAGAGCCGCTGGTTCTTTGCCAGTATGGTTGTGCTGGCAGCCAATGCCGGCGGAGCCTGGTCTCCCATCGGCGACGTGACCACCATCATGTTGTGGATCGGTAAGCAGGTCACAACATGGAATATTATCGTGATGGTGTTGTTCCCAAGCATCATTAATATCCTGGTTCCCCTTGTGGTTCTTAGTTTTGTTCTTAAAGGCAATGTGGACCGTCCTGTCGTCAAGGCAGAATGTGATACCCGCAAACAGGACACCCCTGACAGGGAGAAGACGCTTGTCCTGATTATGGGTGTTAGTGCCCTCCTTTTTGTGCCGGTGTTTAAAACGGTTACCCACCTCCCCCCGTATATGGGAATGCTCTTTGGTTTGGGTGTATTATGGGTCATTACAGAGCTCATGCACCGTAAAAAGCATACAGAAGTAAAGAGCAAACTGACCGTGGTCGCCATCCTTCGCAAGGTCGACGTGCCTACGGTACTCTTCTTCCTGGGGATCCTTTCGGCCGTGGCCAGCCTGCAGTCAGCCGGTCATCTTGCCATCCTGGCCAGGTTCCTCGATGAACATCTGGGTAATATCTATACCATCAATATCGCCATCGGTATTCTGTCGGCCATCGTCGATAACGTCCCGCTCGTAGCCGGTGCCATGGGGATGTATACCGTCTATACACCGGAGATGATTGCTGCGATCACAGATCCTACAGCTGCTGCCTATGCTGAGTATTTCATGCAGGACGGACTCTTCTGGGAATTCCTCGCTTATTGCGCCGGTACCGGTGGCAGTATCCTCATCATCGGATCAGCTGCAGGTGTGGCTGCCATGGGTCTCGAGAAGATTGATTTTATATGGTATCTGAAGCACATCAGCTGGATTGCATTGCTGGGCTACCTGGCTGGTGCCGGAGCATATTACCTCCAGTCCTTGCTATTGCATGGTGCACACCACTTGTAAGAAGAATGAGAAGGAAAGGCAGGATCAAGGCAGATAGATAGCCCCACCGCTGCAGTTCCGCCGGGCCCCGGTCACAGAAGCAAGGCAGTTGTCTTTCTCCTGTGCGCGGAGAAGGCCAAGAAAAGCGAAGATCAACGCTTCCTTATAATTGATCAGGATTTCATCAGGCACCACCGGCGTATGACGGATATGGTGCCTGATGCGTTCCAGGAGGAAGGTGTTGAAACAACCTCCGCCGGTGAATAACACCTGCCCCGGCTCGACAACCTCCAGCACACGGGCTACCTGCATGGCAATATGTTCCGTTGCGGTTCTCAGAAGGTCGGGAACTTCCAGGTTATGTCTGTTTAAAATGCCCAGAAATTCTGCATCAAACCATTCCTGCCCCAGGGATCGGGGGCCTGTAAGATGATAATAAGGGAGTGCATTCCATTCCTGAAGTAATCCTGTGTCAATCTTTCCTTCGCGGGAATGAAGTCCATCTTTATCATACGTAAGCCCCAGTTTTCCGGCCAAATTGTTCAGGATGTTGTTCACCGGACAGATATCAAAAGCCAGTCTCGTGCCTGCGCTGTCAAACGAGATATTGCCATAGCCGCCCAGGTTGATACAGGCTTTATATTCCCCGAAAAGCAAGGCATCACCCAGAGGGACCAAAGGAGCTCCCTGGCCACCATGGGCGACATCGAGGCTTCTAAGGTCACATACAACAGGGAGTCCCGACGCCGCAGCCAGGGCCGCCCCATCTCCAATCTGCACCGTATATCCCGATGAAGGTTGATGAAACACCGTATGCCCATGAGAAACGGCCATCTCAGCCTTGAGACCACGCTCATCCAATAGATTACGTAACTGCACCCCGCAATACCTCCCAAATTGCACATGCAGTTCCCATAAGTCCCGCCCCTGCATATGATAGGCCATGCGTAACTTATCTGTCCATTCTTCAGGGTAGGGAATGGTAGCCGCTGCAAGGATGCGATAACCCCATCCTTCATCCTGCTGGTTGAACTGGCAAACGGCGATATCCAATCCGTCAAGACTGGTTCCCGACATGAGTCCGGCTATGATGGGTGTTGAGGTCAGTTTCATGCTGTGGCTTCTTTTGATGTATGAATCATGCCCGCCCTGTGCTGTTACCTTCAGAGCAATGGAAACAAGGTCTCGAGACGAATTCCTCGGGATCCTTTCGCGAGAACCAGATGATTCCTGACGGGATGCTGCTTCAGATAAGCCAGACAAGCGTTGACATCGGTAAATGCCAGGTGGTCATGATTACGGACTGTATCACAAAACACCGGTCCAACCAGCATCACCTTTTCAGGTTTCAGTTCTTCCAGAAGGTCCAGGATATGCCTGTGTTCTTTTTCCGATTCCTCGCCCAGTTCCAGCATATCCCCAAGAATTACACATTTGGGCTGCTGTTCCAGTGCATGGAAGTGCCTTAAAGCGGCTTCCATACTGGAGGGGTTGGCGTTGTATGCATCGGCGATCAGCAGGTTGTGATCAGTTTGAATCAGCTGGGAGCGGTTATTGAGGGGTGTATAGTTAGCGATGGCTGCCGCTGCCTGGGATGGCTGAAGACCGAAGTGTATGCCGGCCGTCATCGCGGCCAGAACATTGGGTAGATTGTAAATGCCGGTCAACTGACTGATAAGATGACCTGATTCGTTGACTGTCTGGCAGGTCCAGTCTAACGCCAGGTAAAAGGTATTGGTGATGGCCTTTCCGGCGACTATGCTGTCCGGATGGTCACCATAAAGTATGCGGTTCAATCCCTGGCTGAGGTCCATCAGCAGATCGTCGTTGGCATGAACGAAGGCTGTGCCACCTGTTAACAGCAGGTAATCATACAGCTCCTTTTTTGCTTTTTTAACGCCTTCAACCCCACCAAATCCTTCGAGATGGGCTTTCCCGATATTGGTAATGATGCCATGGGTGGGCCTCGCCAGATGGCAGAGAAAAGTAATCTCACCGGGGTGATTGGCCCCCATTTCCACGAGGATGCACTCAATATTTTCAGGCTGATTTAACAACGTCAGTGGCACTCCGATGTGGTTGTTGAGATTACCCTTTGTGAATCCGGTATGGAGGTGTTCGGAAAGTACAGCGGCCATCAGTTCCTTGGTCGTAGTCTTTCCATTGCTTCCTGTGATGCCGATTACCGGAACATTCAGGGTTTCGCGGTGGTGTGATGCCAGCTGTTGCAGGGCGATCAGGCTATTGGGTACAAGAAGTGTCCTGGGGTCATCCGGGAGATGATCCGGATTGTCGCAGACCACCAGCGAAGCGCCTTGTTCCAGGGCTTCTGCAGCAAAACGGTTCCCATCAAAAACATCTCCCCTTAAAGCAAAGAAAATATCGCCCGGTTTCAGGTTCCGGCTGTCGGTGCAAACATGCCGTACCTGCCTGTAGTGCTGGTATAATGATTCAGACATATAGAATAAAGATTACTGCAAAGAACATCGAAAACAAATGAACAAAAAAAACCGCTTCGGGTGGAAGCGGTTTTCAGGGTTAGTAAGCGTTTATGCTAGTATGCTCCGGGGATGGGACTGCCCACCCGGGTCATGGCGCAACGGAATCCAATGAAATCGGTTGATAATTCCTGGTCAAGGAAGCGGCGCGTGCCTGGACTCAGCCAATAGGCCCTGTCGCGCCATGAGCCACCTTTGAACACCCTGGCCTTATCGTCGATCATGGAAGAGGCACCATATTCATACATGATATTCGTAGTATTGGAAACCGGAGGTTCCGCCAGCCAATCGCTGGAAGCGGTGGAGGCATAATCTCCGTCAAGGAAATTGCGGTTGTCAGACTTCCTGTAATTGCGGCGGTTCATCGACTCAGCTACTGTCACATCCCGGTAGATCATGCGGCCCAGGCTGTCTTTTTCAAGGTAATAACCCTCATCATCAGTGGCTTTGGTCTGATAGACGTTGCCCCTGTAAGGCCTGAAATCAGTCATGTCTTCATGCGACAAAGGACGAAATACATCCAGTACCCATTCGGAAACGTTGCCGGCCATATTGTAGAGGCCATAGTCATTGGGCCAGTAAGACCGCACCGGGGCTGTAATATCGGCAGCATCATTGAGTTTACCGGCAACCCCCATATTATCACCTCTGCCACGCTTGAAGTTGGCCATGAACTCGCCATAACCTTTGTCTCCCGAGCTGCGGGTGAAATTTCCGTTCCAGGGGTATATCCTGCGTTCAACCACACGTTCAAACAGGGTGTTACCAATCAGGCCCAGGGATGCATATTCCCATTCAGCTTCGGTTGGGAGGCGGTATTTCGGAAGCATGATGCCATCTTCCAGTTTTACCTTGCGCTCACCTGTGCCATTCGGGTTCAGGTCTTCCAGCGGGGACATGACAAGGCCTTCATATTGTCCGGCCAGGTATGCTTCGGTATTGAAGTTGTTTTCATTCAACTGATCCGGATCCCAATCCAGGATGCCGGCTTCAATCAGCAGCATCTCGTTGACACGGTCTGTACGCCAGGCACAATAGTCATTGGCCTGCGTCCAGCTCACGCCGACAACGGGGTATTCGCGATAGGCCGGATGCCGGAGGTACAACTCCACATAGGGTTCATTGTAGGCGAGGCGGTCGCGCCATACCAATGTGTCTGGCAAGGCTTTCCTGGCTACCTCCGGATAGTCCATCCCGAATACGCGGCCAAGCCAGTATAGGTATTCGAGGTAATCCAGGTTCCTGACCTCGGTTTCATCCAAATAAAAGGAAGATACCGTGACACGCCTTGGAATATTGTTCCACTCATAGAGGAAGTCGTCCTGGGTATTTCCCATGACGAACGTACCCCCTTCGATCAGCACCAGTCCCGGCCCGGTTTGCTGTTCAGCGTAGGGGACAACTTCAAAGCCTCCGTTGTACGATGCATTGTATTCCCATCCTGTGCTGTTGGAGGATTCCGTTGAACAGGAGGAGATCATCAGGGCAATTAACCCTGTCAATGCAATACCGGTTAGTTTTTTCACCAGCATGGTTTATGGCTATTTAATGATCAAACAAACTAAAATGTCGGGCAATTTATTGCCTTGATTCTTTTCTTCTTCGGCGGGCACTTGAACTGCCATGCGAAGGTCACTTCGTGAGCCCCGCCTGTGATATTGGTCAGCTTGGATACCGTCAGGTCGTAACTGTATCCAAACTTATAGGAGCTTTGCTCAAATCCTGCCAGCAGGATAATGGCATCTGCATTTTCAAAGTTTTGCCTGAACCAGACTCCCCCAACAAATGGATACCGGTTGAAATAAATCCCGTAATTGATCTGCTGAAATTCCTGCTGCCGCTGGTAGAGGATATTTGGAGAGAGGGTAGGGTCATCCAGCCTTCTGCCGCTGGATCTTCTGGGTGCAAGATTGATGATGGTGCCGGCATGGGCTGTCAGTTTCATGTTCAGCTTACTGCTGACGTCGGTGTAAAAACCGTCATTGGGTTGTGTGAGATGATGGGCAGCCAGTCCGACAAAGAAGTTCTCGTTATCGCCAAAAAGCAATCCTGTGCTGAAGTCAACAAAACCACGACTGAGGTTGTCAGGACGGGTTTCCTGGGTATTGTTGACAAATCCAAACCGTGGGTCGATTTGATCAGGGAATGTCAATTTATCCCAATCAATTCGGCGCTGAAAATATGTCGCCTGGAAACCCGCATTCAGGAAAAGCTCGCGGCTGATGGTCAGACGATAGGAATATATACCGCTGGCCATTGTGGTCGTCAGTGCTCCCTCTCCAGCCCTGTCATTTGTAAGTAAAAGCCCGACACCACCGGAAATATTATCGACATATTGATCGTAAGAAGCATTATAAGTGACATAGGTGCCCGAAATAGCAGGCCATTGGTTGCGATAATTGGCAATAAACCGGGGACAAACAGCAGAACCTGCCATGGCGGGATTCAGGTATAATGGGTTGGCATAGAACTGCGAAAAAATCGGATCTTGCGCTGTAAGCCTTGCTATTCCTGGCATTAGAAGCAACAGGATTGTGATCAGGGAAACTTTCCCGGCTATTCCTTTTGTCTGCAACACGCTGGTTCTTTTATGGCTCACAATTATACGAATATTTTTTACACATAACACCAGACGGATGAATGTAACTCAGAATCGCACTGCAATATTGCAGAATAGGTAGCGTTATCCTGCCTGCAATGCAGTGCGGGTTCTGTTGTCACTTTATACACGGGATGGGCGGGCATGGTTACATCCTGCCTCATTCAAAACAGATCAAACCCTTTTGCACATTATTTGTTTATTTGTCATGTTATTACGGCTGGCCTTCACCGGCATAGCAATTCTTTAGCGAACCCAGGAAAAACATGTATAAAAATCTGACCATTCTCCTGCTGTTTCTTTTCCCATATATCGGGCTTTGCCAGCAAGCTAATCAGCGTCATATGAGCCTTTCCTTTGATGTTGAATGGGTCTCATCTGCTGCAGCTCATCCAGACCAGGCCCTCATCCGGAATGGCTCCACAGGTGTGAACGGACTTCCGGAAGCACGCTTAAAGTTGCCCTGGGATGAAAATCAAATTCCAGATAACGTGGAGATTAGCTCTATAACCACGGAAAAGGTTACGCACCCGGAAGCCCTTGGCTGGTACCAACAACACAACCAAACTCCGGACCTTGGAATGCAACTGCTGCGGTCGCGAAATGAACAATATCTGGAATTCAGTTTGTTTCCCTATGTTTTACGGGAAAATGTGATAGAAAGGATCACACAGCTTACCATAGCGCTCATTTTGCCCCCCGATGACATTCAGCTCTGGAAGCACATGACAGGAAAGGAGACAGCCGGCTTTGCTACACAGAGCGTCCTGGCCACCGGAAACTGGTATAAACTGAGTGTGTCATCCAATGGCATGCACAGCCTGACCTATAATGACCTGCTCAGCCTCGGTATGAACCCCGCCACCATCAATCCAAAACATATCCGTATTTATGGAAACGGAGGGGGAATGCTGCCGGAAGCAAACGCATCTCTGAGGTATGACGATCTCGTAGAGAATGCCATTATGGTCACAGGAGAAGACGACGGACGTTTTGATGCAGGAGACCTTGTGTTGTTTTATGCTGTCGGGCCGCATCAGTGGCAATACAACACCCAGTCAAATACTTTTGAGCATGTCCGGCATCTTTATGATGACCTGAACTATTATTTCCTGTCCGCTGACCAGGGTCCGGGCCTTCGCGTAACAACCCTGCCGGAGATTACCGCCCAGCCTGACCATATCGTTCGAACCTATCAGGATTATGCGATTCACGAAAAAGAAGATCATAACCTGATCAAATCAGGGAAACAATGGTTTGGTGAGCGCTTTGATATCATCAAACGCTATGATCTGCCCACAGTGAGTTTTCCTGATCTCGACCTGACATCAGAAGTGAAGGTTAGGGCATCGGTCGTTGGCAGATCAACCTCTCTAAGCAGTTTCCGCATCGTGGTGGATGGGGTCCAGGTGATGACTCCCTTTGTCCCACCGGTCCCGCCAGGCGGTTACAACAATGATTATGCCCGCCAGACCGTGGAAAGTGGCTCGCTGTATGCATTAGGCACAAACATCAGCACCACGGTATATTATGATCCCATTGTCACAGGCTCGATAGGCTGGCTTGATTACATAGAATATAATGTGTGGCGTAATATGGCTTTCCGGGGTGGGCAGCTCAGACTGAGGAATGCCACAGTAATCGGCCCCACATCTGTTTCCTCCTTTCGCCTCACCAATGCCAATGCTGCCGTGAAAGTGTGGGATGTCACAGATCCGCTTCAGCCTTTTCAGGTTCCGGCCAGCCTGCAGCAGAATGAACTGGTCTGGCTATCAGAGACACCTGATGTCAGGGAGTTCGTTGCCTTTGATGCGACAGCCTTCCTTAGGCCCGGACTCCGTGGCAGGATCAGCAATCAGAATCTGCATGCTTTGCCGGCCTCGGATATGGTTATTATCGTTCCGCCTTCGCTACAGAGCCAGGCCGAGCGTCTTGCCGCTATCCACCATGAAAAGGAGAATTACAGCATCATCCTGGCCTCACCACAGGAAATCTACCATGAGTTCTCATCCGGAAAGCAGGACATTTCTGCGATACGTGATTTCCTGAGGATGGTTTACCTCAGGGGAGATTCCATTACCAGCCTGAAATACGTGCTGTTGTTCGGTGATGGGTCTTATGATCCCAAAGACCGTGAAGCCAATAATACCAACCTCATCCCGGCATATCAGTCCTGGAACAGCCTGCAACCCACCTCCTCCTATGTCACCGATGATTTCTATGGCCTGATGGATGACAATGAAGGAGACGGAGCTTCCGGAATTCTGGATCTGGGAATCGGACGCTTTCCGGTGCACACCCTGGAGCAGGCCCGTATCATTGTTGATAAGATCGAGCGCTACATTGATAACGGATTGAACAGCCCCATAACCCCAGGCCCTAACGAGATCCCCTCCCTGGCGAACTGGCGGAATGACTTGTGCTTCATTGCAGATGACCAGGATGGCAACCTCCATCTGATCCAGGCTGAAGACCTGATTACCTATGTACAGCAGAACCATCCGCGCTATAACATTGATAAAATATATCTGGATGCCTATCAGCAGGTCAGTACCCCCGGCGGGCAGCGATATCCACAGGTCAATATTGCCATTAACGAAAGGGTTGGCAAGGGAGCGCTGATTGTGAACTATACCGGTCATGGGGGTGAGACGGGCCTGGGTCATGAACGTATTGTCGAGATTGCCGATATCAACAGCTGGTCCAACCGCTTCAATATGCCGGTCTTTGTAACAGCCACCTGTGAATTCAGCCGTTTCGATGATCCTGAGCGTACATCAGCCGGTGAACTTTCACTCCTCAACCCAATAGGAGGTGGCGTGGCACTGTTTACGACAACGCGACTGTCCTTTTCATCATCGAACTTTGCCCTCAACCTGAATTTCTATACCCGGGTATTTGATAAGATCAATGGCCGTTATCCCAAAATGGGCGATGTGATTCGCATGGCGAAGAACCCGAGCAATCCCAATATCCGGAATTTTGTGCTGCTGGGTGACCCGGCCTTGCAACTGGCCTATCCTGAGTATGATGTGCAAACTTCGCATATTAACGGGCAGTCGGTTTCTGGTATACCGGATACCCTGAAAGCGCTTGAAAAGGTGACCATCAGTGGGTTCATCTCGGATGATATGGGTAATGTCGTTACAGATTTCAACGGATATGTGGTACCGACTGTCTTCGATAAACCTGCTGAGGTGACAACGCTCGGCAATGACCCTGACAGCAGCCCCAGGAAGTTCTGGCTTCAACGGAACATCATATATAGGGGAAAGGCCAGCGTAGTGAACGGTATGTTCAGCTTCTCATTTGTTGTTCCCAAGGACATCGCATATAAAATTGGCAAGGGGCGCATCAGTTATTATGCTACAAATGAAGTGACCGATGCCGGCGGGTATTATGAAGGGATCGTCATTGGCGGTTCGGCTTCACAGCCGCCGGTGGACCTGATGGGACCCGATATCCGGCTGTTTATGAATGACACCAATTTCGTGATGGGTGGTATCACCGACGAAAACCCGCTGATGCTGGCCTATGTGTCCGACAGCAGTGGCATTAATACCGTTGGGAACGGGATCGGACATGATATCGTTGCCATCCTCGATGGGAATACAGATCGCCCCATCGTGCTGAATGACTATTATGAATCGAACCTCGACAGCTACCAGAAGGGAACGGTCCGTTACCCCTTCTCCAGGCTGAGTGAAGGCCTGCATACCCTGGAACTCAAAGTCTGGGATGTCTATAACAACAGTTCGACGGCCTATATTGAGTTTGTTGTAGCGCGTAGTGGAGCCCTGACACTCAGCCACCTTTACAATTACCCCAACCCCTTCTCAGATCAGACCTGGTTTGTCTTTGAGCACAACCAGCCCGGCCGTAACCTGAATATCGATATCAGGATATATTCCATGGACGGACGCCTGGTCAGGCAGATGGAAGAAAGGGTGATTACCAGCGGTTTCCGTACCAATCCCATTCCCTGGCGTGGAGATTCTGATGCCGGCAACCCGCTTGCAGGTGGATTATATATCTACCGTGTAAGGGTTGACGGAGGCGAGGGTTTTTCCAATGAGATGAGTGGGAAGCTGGTTCTCGTGAGATAGTCTGATGAATGAACAATGCCATCATCAAGGCGTTTAGGGCTCTTATGGCAATCGAACAATAAGTTATCCGGATAATCGTTAACTTTGCACGTTTTTTATTTGCAGCCTATGCAGTTTATGTGGAAGAAATCTAATTGGTTATTGCTTGCAGGCATGGTGTCGTTTTATTCGATTCAGGCACAAAGCAATAATTATCTGGGGCAGGAACTGAATACCATCACCACCGCCGTGCCATTCCTGATGATATCCCCTGACGCCCGCGCTGGAGCTATGGGAGATGCCGGCGTTGCCTCCGCTCCGGATGCCAATTCCATGCACTGGAATCCCGCAAAATATGCTTTTATCGATAAGGAAATGGGCTTTTCCGTTTCCTATAGCCCTTGGCTCAGGCAGTTGGTGAATGACATTAACCTTGCCTATCTGACGGGTTACAAACGTCTGGATGACCAGTCTACCCTGGCAGCCTCTCTGGTTTATTTCTCCCTGGGTGATATTACCTTTACCGATGTCATCGGAACCAATATCGGTAATTACCGTCCCAACGAGTTCGCACTGGATGCAGCTTATTCGCGTAAACTTACCAAGACCCTTTCTGGTGCTGTCGCCCTTCGGTACATATACTCAAACCTCACACAAGGGCAGTTTGTGGGTGGCGCAGCTACCAAGCCCGGAACATCGGTGGCCACAGATGTCTCTATCTATCATGAGAAAAAGTACTCTCTGAAAAACAGACAGGAGGCCACGCTTGCATGGGGGCTCAATATCTCCAATATCGGTGCCAAGATATCCTACTCGGACGATAACACAGCGCGGGATTTCATTCCCACCAACCTCCGCTTTGGCCCCCGTTTCAGTATAGACCTGGACGACTACAATACCCTGTCGTTTATGGTCGATGTCAACAAACTGCTGGTGCCCACACCTCCCATCTGGGATACGGTTTACATCAATGGCCAGCAGCAGATACGTTCAGGTATGGATCCTGATGTCGCAGTGGTCACCGGGATGTTGCAGTCCTTCTATGATGCACCGGGCGGCATGAGTGAAGAGCTCAGGGAATATAATTTTGCCGTGGGTGCCGAATACTGGTATGACAAGCAGTTTGCGTTGCGTGCCGGCTACTTCCATGAGCATAAAACCAAAGGAAACCGTAAGTTCTTCACACTGGGAGCAGGTTTGAAGTACAATGTCTTTGGTCTCGATTTCTCCTATCTCGTTGCCATCGATCAGCGCAATCCACTTGAGAATACCCTCAGGTTCTCCCTGCTTTTCGATTTTGATGCCTTCGTGGCGCAGGGTAAGGAAGTCCCCACAATGTAAACATGCCGGGGTCCCGCATTGGCACCGGCTTTGACGTACATCGCCTGGCAGAAGGCGAGCGACTAATGTTGGGCGGTGTTCATATACCTTCAACATTCGGAGCTGTTGGACATTCAGATGCTGATGTATTGATCCATGCCGTTATGGATGCATTGTTGGGCGCTCTTGCACTGGGTGATATCGGGCAGCTTTTCCCGGATACTGACGATACCTATAAGGGAATCGACTCAACGCTGCTGCTCAGGGAGGTTATCACTAAGATAGAGGATAAGGGTTACCGCCTCGTGAACCTGGATGCCACCATCATGCTGCAATACCCCAGGATTGCCCCTTACATCCCGGAGATGCGGCGTAATCTGGCCCGCCTGATGCAGGTTGCCGAAGATGATGTATCTGTGAAGGCTACGACAACGGAAAAGCTGGGATTCGTCGGGCGAGGTGAAGGTATCGCCGCACAGGCTGTTGTCCTGCTTCGAAAATCAGAAACGGCCCTTTCCTGAGTCATTGGATACCCACATCTTATTTAACCGTAAATCTGCCTGACCTCTTTCTTGATGAACAGGATGGCAGTGGTCGTCATTGGCCGGCCCATCTTCAGGGTCTCCTCCAGGATGTCTGTCGCCAGGTCTTTCCTGTTTTCAGCGTTGGGACACCCTAGAAATTATTTTGGATAATATCAAATAGTTCCTGCTGATCCTTATCCATCTTTAGTAAGTGTTTTTGTGTATGTTTAGAGATTGGGAGGGTATATGTTA
>JAGNHN010000003.1:102515-104729 GCA_018001695.1 Lentimicrobiaceae bacterium | reverse complement strand
ATTTTGTCGGATCAATTGGACTTATTCAGCGGATAGGCTTATTTTTAAAAAGTCAACATTTCGGAATGTAATATACTGATTATCACAGCTGATTTTCTTGGCTAGAAATTATCTTGGACAGCACTGAGCCTAAATTCAAATCAAAGCGTTACATTTAGCCGAAGCACAGACGCATCCTTGGGATCTATTGTTAATTCATCACCTGGCTGGTATCAATTGTTACTTAAAGGAGGCATGGGCCCAATTTCTAGTATTTCGGTCAACAGTGCCACTATTGCTTGCCAAACAACTGGATGCAATCCTCAGGATATTGAAATTATTGCAAATACACCAATATATTACAATATTTCTGTAATCTCAAGCCCAAGCAATGCCGGAACGACCAGCGGTGGCGGTAGCTATGCCAGCGGCAGCTCATGTACCGTTGTGGCCAATGCCAATAATGGATATGCTTTCAGTAAATGGACAGAAAATGGAGTCCAGGTTTCAACCAATGCAAGTTTTACATTTAATGTAACACAGAACAGGACCCTCGTTGCCAACTTCATACAGACAGGAACATGCGTAACCTGTCCCAACTACGACTATACCATTACACCTACGACAAGCTATGCCACACATTCTGCCAGCATCAACATGTACGGTTGCAAAATGTACCGTATAAGCGTTACGAATGGCAGAACCTATACCTTTAAAACCGGATGCGGAGACGGAGCTACAGCCAATTTCGACACAAAACTCTACTTATACAACAGCAGTTGTTCTCAATTGGCATATGATGATGATGGCTGCTCTGATAATAACCGAAGCAAGATAGAATGGCTGGCAAATTATTCCGGCTATGTTTATCTCAAGGTGATGGGGTATTCAGTTTACTATGGAAGCTATACCTTGGCCCACAAGTATACAGCCCCTGTTGTGAATTACACCATCTCAACATCATCCAGTCCTGCAGCCGGTGGCAGCACCAGCGGTGGTGGCAGCTTTGCCAGCGGCAGCTCATGTACCGTTGTGGCCAACGTAAATGCCGGATATACTTTCAATAACTGGACGGAAAATGGCAATCATGTATCTGTCTACCCAAATTACACATTTACTGTTGACGGAAACCGGAATCTCGTGGCAAACTTTGGGCAACTCTTTTACACGGTTTCTACCTCCTCCAGCCCAACCAGCGGGGGCACTACCAGCGGTGGCGGCAGCTTCGCCAGCGGCAGTTCCTGCACTGTCACGGCAAGTCCAAACAATGGGTATTCCTTTACCAACTGGACTGTTAATGGCAGTCCGGTATCTTCGAGTGCCAGTTATACTTTCACTGTTTCCAGTAACCGTACCCTGGTTGCCAATTTTGCCCAAATCCAGTATACTGTTTCGACCTCCTCCAGCCCAACCAGCGGGGGCACTACCAGCGGAGGCGGCAGCTTCGCCAGCGGCAGTTCCTGCACTGTCACGGCAAGTCCAAACAATGGGTATTCATTTACCAACTGGACTGTTAATGGCAGTCCGGTGTCTTCGAGTGCCAGTTATACTTTCACTGTTTCCAGTAACCGTACCCTGGTTGCCAATTTTGCCCAAATCCAGTATACTGTTTCTACCTCCTCCAGCCCAACCAGCGGGGGCACTACCAGCGGAGGCGGCAGCTTCGCCAGCGGCAGTTCCTGCACTGTCACGGCAAGTCCAAACAATGGGTATTCCTTTACCAACTGGACTGTTAATGGCAGTCCGGTGTCTTCGAGTGCCAGTTATTCTTTCACTGTTTCCAGTAACCGTACCCTGGTTGCCAATTTCGCCCAAATCCAGTATACTGTATCTACCTCATCCAGCCCAACCAGCGGGGGCACTACCAGCGGTGGCGGCAGCTTTGCCAGCGGCAGTTCCTGCACTGTCACGGCAAGTCCAAACAATGGGTATTCATTTACCAACTGGACTGTTAATGGCAGTCCGGTGTCTTCGAGTGCCAGTTATACTTTTACTGTTTCCAGTAACCGTATCCTGGTTGCCAATTTCGCCCAAATCCAGTATACTGTATCTACCTCATCCAGCCCAACCAGCGGGGGCACTACCAGCGGAGGCGGCAGCTTTGCCAGCGGCAGTTCCTGCACTGTCACGGCAAGTCCAAACAATGGGTATTCCTTTACCAACTGGACTGTTAATGGCAGTCCTGTCTCTTCGAGTGCCAGTTATACCTTCACCGTTACTGGCGATCGTACCCTG
>JAGNHN010000003.1:0-102415 GCA_018001695.1 Lentimicrobiaceae bacterium | reverse complement strand
GTTGCCAATTTCGCCCAAATCCAGTACACTGTTTCTACCTCCTCCAGCCCAACCAGCGGGGGCACTACCAGCGGTGGCGGCAGCTTTGCCAGCGGCAGTTCCTGCACTGTCACGGCAAGTCCAAACAATGGGTATTCCTTTACCAACTGGACTGTTAATGGCAGTCCGGTGTCTTCGAGTGCCAGTTATACCTTCACCGTTACTGGCAATCGTACCCTGGTTGCCAATTTCGCCCAAATCCAGTACACTGTTTCTACCTCCTCCAGCCCAACCAGCGGGGGCACTACCAGCGGTGGCGGCAGCTTTGCCAGCGGCAGTTCCTGCACTGTCACGGCAAGTCCAAACACTGGGTATTCTTTCACGAATTGGACCGAATACGGCAACCTCATTTCTGTAACCCCAAGTTACACTTTCACGGTCTCAGGAAGCCGTTTTCTGGTAGCCAACTTCTCTCCTGTCCAGTATACTGTTTCGACATCATCTTCTCCTGCTAATGGCGGCACAATCAGCGGTGCAGGCAGCTATGCCATCGGCAGCCTTTGCTCCCTGGTTGCCACTGCTAATGCAGGATATATTTTTGATTACTGGGTCGATGCAAACGGAATTCTTGTGTCAAATAATCCAACCTATACTTTTAATGTAACTCAGTCGCAATCCTTGGTTGGACACTTTTCTCTCATTAATCAAACAGTTGAAATCTCCAACGGACTTATCGCCTTTTTACCATTTACATGTGGGTACAATGATGCCAGCGGAAACAACAATCACGGACTAGCAAGTGGAACGGTCCAGGTAAGTGATGGATGCGCCTCGATGGATCCCGTTGTTGGCGACTATATAACCATTTCTGATAACACAAGCTTGAACAACCTTGGAAGTCTGAGTCTTTCTGCTAAAGTTTATCCGGAAAGTTTTGACCTTGGAGCATGGGCCAATAGCGAAATGCTGGTAGGCAAGGGATACGATAATGTGACAGATGGATATGCGATCATGATTACACGTAATTCAGATGGAATCTATGGGAATGCCGCAAGCTTTGACAGTGTTAAATTTGAGTTCAGGTTCAAATCTTATATCGTAGAAACAGGGTTTTATCCGAAAGACAATTGGTATACGGTATGTGGTGTTTGTGATTCTAACTTAATCTCCATTTATATAAACGGAATTCTTGTAAACAGGCAAAATATCATACCAGGAATTGCTGCAAATTCATATCCGCTCTATATTAATCATCACACCTGGGGCACTTCCGGCCAAAGCAGTCGTTTCGGTGGGAAGATTGATGAAGTAAGAGTATACAACCGGGCACTTAATGGAAAAGAGGTAAATGCCTTGACTTTACTGGCAATGGGATATTCGGAAAATGGTCTTATTGCTTTTTATCCTTTTCAGGGTAATGCAAGTGATTATTCAGGCAACGGGAACCATGGAATTGTTCATGGCAATACGACACTGACAGAGGACCGTTTTGGCAGATCAAGCAGTGCTTACCAATTTGGAGGAACAACTTTTGATTGGATAGAAGTTGCCCATACTCCTCAACTCAATCTGGGACGAAACTTCACTATATCTGCCTGGGTATATAAAGATAACGGGCCATATGATTACGTTCTGGGGAAGGGACGGGATATTCAATGCGGTTCATGGCTACTGGGCACAGCCAGTGTCTCCATCGATGGGTTTTGTGGCACAAATGCTATCAATCCAATTGCGTTGAGCCTTGATCAATGGCATATGATTACAGGTGTTCTGGATTCAGCGAATGGTCAGTTAAGGTTCTATCATGATGGCCAACTGGCCCATGAAGTTAACGCGGGACCTTTCAATGGCAATAACACACATCCCATGGCTATTGGCCGCCATCTCACGATAAGCCCTCCTAGTTACACAGATACCTGGTCATATCCATTTAATGGGGTCATTGATGATATACAGATTTATAACCGCTGCTTAACTGATAAGGAAGTATTACACCTCTACCAAAGTAATCCGGGCTTGTCCGGAGCAATCTCAGCCATCGACACTATTTTTGGTGCTGATATCGTATGTTCAGGTGAATCAGATGTTGGCTATTCTATCGATCCTGCGATAAACGTTTCATCTTACATTTGGTCCTTGCCTGCTGGTGCAACCGGAACGAGCACAACAAACACGATTACAGTGCATTTCGGCCCCAATGCCATCTCCGGGAATATCAGCGTTAAAGGTGTGAACGCATGCGGCGAAGGCTTGCCTGTTACGAAGGCCATCACCGTCAGCAACCTGCCTGCTACTCCTTCTGCCATCAGTGGTAACGGTCATATTTGCCCAGGTCAAAACAACATCATCTACAGCATTCCTGTCATTCCAGATGCTACTTCATATGTATGGTCCTTGCCCCCAGGTGCAATCGGAACCAGCACAACCAATGTGATTGTTGTTAGCTATGGCCCCAATGCCAGCTCCGGCAATATCAGTGTGAAAGGGGTCAATGCCTGCGGTGAAGGCTTGCCTCTTTCGAAGGCCATCACCATTAATGCGATACCCGCTACAGGTACTATCATCAACGGTGCTACTGAGGTTTGTCAAGGTCAGGCTAACGAAACCTATATAGTACCCGCCATCTCTGGTGCAACCTCTTATTTATGGTCACTTCCACCAGGGGCCAGTGGGAACAGCACCACCAATATGATCGTTGCCGGATATGGACCAAATTCCAGCTCCGGCAACATCTCCGTTAAGGGGGTAAATGCATGTGGTGAAGGACAGTCTATTACAAAAACGATTACGGTCCATTCCCTTCCGGCAGCTGTTGGTGCCATTAATGGGAATCAGCTGGTCTGTCAGGGTCAATCAGGAGAAACCTATACCGTTGCTCCTGTAGCAGATGCATCTTCCTATGTATGGTCTTTGCCTCCAGGAGTCTCCGGGACAAGCACAACGAATAGCATTACTGTCAGCTATGGCCCAAATGCAAGTTCAGGCATAATAAGTGTAAAGGCCATGAATACATGCGGTGAAGGGAGCCCAGCTTCATTGCCAATTTCGGTAAATCCCCTTCCGGGATCTGGGGGAATAATAACAGGAAATGCACAGGTTTTTCAGGGTTCCTCGAACATGGTATACCAACACCCTCAAATTCCAAATGCAACTTATTATCTGTGGACCTATTCCGGAACCGGCGCTACGATCAATGGAAATGGGAGCAGTTCCGTGACCATCAACTTCAGTCAAAATGCCACCTCAGGAAGCTTATTCGTACAAGGGGTTAATAATTGTGGTAGCGGAGCCGTTTCTTCGTCTTTCCTAATTAACGTGGTTCCTTCTCAACATGCCATGCTTTCCCTTCAAAGCGACTCAGCGATACCAGGCAGCATCACAGAAATCCATGTTTTTGCATCAAATCTAACTAATGTTTCCCTGTTTCAGTTCAGCATCGATTTTGATGAAACCAAGCTTACGCATTTGAACACATCCTGGTGGAACAGTGCTGTTAATATGTCTGATTTAACTGTTATAACCAATTCATCTTCTGGTACTATCACTTTCTTTTATGATGGAAGTCCGGTAACGATTTCCAATGGGCTCTTTTTCAAATTGATCTTTTTGTATAACGGTGGCAATGCCATGGTCAACTGGAGTGATAATCCTGCCAATAGACTGTTTATTAACAACGATAACGACATTGTCTTATGTACATATTCAGATGGAATAATCTATCCGCTTCTCCTGCCGCCAACCATTACCCAGCATCCTGCAAGTATCGATGCATGTGAAGGGGATATGATCAGTTTTTCTGTTACTGCCACAGGAACAACCACACTTGCCTATCAATGGAAAAAGAATGGAAGTAATGTGACCACAGGCACAGGAGGTAACACCTCCGTCTATACCATTCCGGCTGCGACAGTGAATAATCAGGGTCAATATACCTGTTTGATATCCAGTTCTTCAGGCAATGTTGAATCCAATTCTGCCAGTCTGGTAGTACATAGCCCACCGGCATTAAATGTGACGAGTACTCCTACCGCATTATGTCAAGGCAGTTCAGCCGTGCTCAATGTCCAGGGAGCTTTATCATACGCTTGGAGTCATTCGATGGGATCAGGATCATCGAAAACCGTATCTCCCATCGAATCTACCACTTATCAGGTAACCGGAACAGATAATCAGGGTTGTACAAATACAGCTTCTGTCACCGTACAAGTCAACTTAGCACCCAATGTTTCACTCGGACCTGATATCATGCTCCTAAGCGGGAATTCTGTCACACTGACGCCGATTATAACTGGTGGCTCAGGGCAATATGGATATCTCTGGCAGCCTTCTGGCAATGTAACGGGGTCTCTAACAGTGATTCCTATGGCAAATACAAGCTACTCCATAGCGGTAACTGACCTTCAAACAGGGTGCACCGCATCTGATCAGCTTTCCATAAACCTTATTACAGCAGGTACAGGCCGCATTGAAGGAATCGTTCAATATCTGAATACCGCTGCAAGTGCTATTACCTCTGCCAAAGTTCTTCTATGTCAGGGTAGTATCTTGTTAGACAGTGTATTAACTGACAATACTGGGTCCTTTGCATTCACGAGCGTTCCTGGCGGGACATTCACAATAAAGGCCATGGTCAACAAGACTTCAGGCGGATACAATTCAAATGATGCATTGCTCATCATGAAGCATTTCGTTAACGACCCTCCGCTCATCGGACTGAAAGAAACAGCTGCCGATGTCAATGGTTCAGGTTTTGTAAATGCTTCTGATGCTTTACTGGTTGCCAAACGATTTGCACAAATTATCCTTGGTTTTCCTGTCGGAGAATGGGTTTCAGAGGCGCCAGTTGTAATGATGCCCATTGAAGGAACTACCATTACACAAAACATTAAGGTGCTGTGTACAGGCGATGTTAATGGATCGTTTTCGAGCCCTTAAACGTTAATTTGGCTGGGCTTAGGATAGCGAGGATGAGCAGCAAGCGTGGCCTCATCGCCCGGCCCAGCGCTTGAAGTCCATGGACTTGAGACGGCTGACCATGATATCGCCTTCATAATGGGGCTGTAGGTGGATTTTGAGCCTGCCGCCAAAATGGTTTTCAATTCTTATAACAGCCCGAATGTTGACTACCCATTGTCGGTTGGCCCTGTAAAATACATCAGGATCCAACTGTTCCTCAAGGGTATCCAGTGAAAAATCAAGGTTATGATGCTCGCCCCGAAAGGTGATGGCCGTGGTTATGCGGTTCTCACTGGAAAAACACGCAATGTCCTCCACCTCCAGACGAATATATGCATCCCCCCTGCTCACCAGGAAGCGCCTTCGAAACTTCTTTTCTCCCTTGCGTATTGCTTCAACCACCTCAACATAGTCCGTGAGCCCTGGTAAAACCAACCCCCGCAAACGCTCAAACTTCTGAAAAGCCTGCTCCAACTCGCTCTCCCTGAATGGTTTCAGGAGGTAATCGACGCTGTTGACCTTAAAGGCTTGTATGGCATAATTGTCATAGGCGGTGGTGAAGATCATCATGCTTTGTACCTCTATCTGGTCAAAAATACCAAAGCACAAACCATCAGCCAATTGAATATCAAGTAGGAGCAAATCGGGATGGACATGATGCCGCAACCATTCAACGGTATCACGGACGCTCTCAAAAGTGGCGACAACCTCCCAGGCTGGGCGCAACTTCTGGATCATTCCCTGCAATAAACGCAGGTTATAGGCTTCATCCTCTACCAAAACAATCCTGGTTAGTGGGTTCATAACAAAGGAATTTCCACGGTGAAATGACGGTCTCCCGCCTCAATGCGAACCTCTCTGCCGGTCAGGATCGCGTAACGCTGCATCAGGTTGGCAAGGCCAGTCTTCTCTGAAAAGCTGGATTCTTTTGGAGTAAGGGTATTGGTGACCATAACCCGGTCACCCCTCGCCACAATTTGTATCACGAGGGGAGTGGTGCTCAGTGCGATGTTGTGCTTAATGGCGTTCTCAACCAGGAGCTGCAACGCCAACGGCGGTATCTCCCTGTTCAGGGCTTCGTCATCGATATCTGTCACTACCCTGAGGGCTTGTCCCATCCGCTCCTGGTGCAGGGCTATATAGGCCTGCAGAAAAACCAGCTCTTCCGCCAAGCTGACGGTGGTCTTGTCCTTGCTTTGCAAAACATAGCGATACACATCGGTGAAATTCTGTGTGAACTGCACTGCAGCAGCTGGCTCATATGTAATCATTGACTTGAGCACACTGAGGTTGTTGAATAGAAAATGGGGATTGAGCTGAGCCTGCAGGGAGTGATAATCTCCGGCCAGCTTGAGGTTCTTCAGCTCCTCGAGCTGTCGTATGCTGAAGATCCATTTCTCGGTGATGCGCAGGGTTACCGAGACCACGATCAGGATAAAGATGAAAATCAGTCCGAAGAGGATCATCAGTTGCATGATGGGATGGGCAAAGAATAAAGCATCATATCCCGTCAGCCTGAGCAGGATCAGGGTGCAACCACCCAATACCAGGCTGATGACCATGTGTAAGGAAAGGCGAAGACTGAACTTTTCCGGAATGGGCAGAAAACGTTCCGCAAGATGATCAAAGAGAACATTCCCTTCACTTATTACATTGAATATTAATATTGTGCGTATATACTCGATGAACGTAACCTGGATACTTCCATCGCCTACAATGGTGACAGCCAGAAACAAAAAAAGCCAGGCGGTGGCACTGACCAGGCCCAGCCTGATGAGGAAACTTCGCAGGGTATAGTCCGAAAGCCGGCTGATGAAATGAAGTTCCTGGTTTTTCACTGCCTGCATGCTTATCTGTCAAATGTACGCTATCCTGTGATAAAACTTGGCATACTTGCTGAGTATCATTGCCCCAGAATGCCGTTTGCCTTGCGCCACTGACTCTCTCTGATGCGGTAATCAGTCCTGGCCTCAATGAGTTCGGTATAGGCCTGTTGCCACTGTGTTTGCGCCGCTAACAAGGCTGTCATTGTTTCTATACGGACTTCGTAATTGTCGCGGCTGACGCGCAGGTTTTCTTCGGCCTGCAACAGCGCCGCTTCATTTAGAAGAATCCGCTCCCTTGCCAGTTCGAGATTCATTCTGGCCTGTTCGGCTTCCAAATGCATGAGTTGGCGGTACCTGGCCAGCTCAAGTAAACTATTTTCCTTCTCAATTTTTGCCATCGTCACCTTTCTGAATCCTTCTCCCCAGTGAAAGATGGGGATTTTCAAGGATACCAACAAGTTGAGGCTCGTATTGTCAAACGATGTGCCACTGAATTTGATACCGCCCAGATGCTGATATCCAGCCTGAAATCCGGCCTGGG
Source organism: Lentimicrobiaceae bacterium (assembly GCA_018001695.1). Lineage (GTDB taxonomy): Bacteria > Bacteroidota > Bacteroidia > Bacteroidales > JAGNHN01 > JAGNHN01. The sequence continues at coordinate 95,113 of JAGNHN010000003.1, read as the reverse complement.
GAAGAAAATCAGCCCTTGTTAGTCGGATCTGCTGGTCTTCCATGCTGACCTTCTTTTCGAGCAGGCGGTAATCGGGTCGACGATCCGGTCCTTTGGTCGTTATATCATCATCATTTACAGGCAGAAGTACGATATGGGTATCTGATGGAAGAATATCCGAATGCCAGGGCAATCCGGTGAGGCGACAGAGCTCCAGCCGGCTTAGCGTTAGTCCGTTACCGGCTTTCTTTAGCGCAAGTTTGGCCTCGTTGAAGGCTACCTGGGCTTTGAGAAGATCGTTACGACTGCTCATGCCCACTTCCTGGCTGTTACCGGCCAGGGCCATAACTTCCTCCAGCAGTTCCACGGACTGTTGGGCCAATGTCACTTTCTGGATTAGGGAGACATAAGTCCAATAGGCGTGGTCGGCAGCCAGAAGGTAGTTCATCCGCTGCAGGGCCATGTTATCTCCGGCCATCTCTAGCCCGATATCAGCCATCTTATTACCTGCCGCAACTTTACCTCCGGCATATATGGGTTGTTCCATCTGAAAACCAGCCATATAAGCACCACTAAGGCTCACTTCCAAAGGCATCCATGCATACATGTTGAACACCGGATTCCCATCGGCTCCTGTAAGGGGAAGCCCTGTAGCCGGATTGATCATCAGGTTTGGCTCCAGTTCACCGGTAATGGGATTGGGCTTCATCGTAGGCAGGATGAGTTCCATTTCTAAATCCTTGTCCTGCCAGATACCCGTTGCAGTGGCCGAAAAGGACGGTAAGCGGAAGGTGCGGGCGGCAGCCTGCTGTTGCCGGGCCAGCTCCACCTGATTGGCAGCCTGCTGCAACGCTTCATTGTGCTTAAGGACCAGATCCCTGCATCGGTCCAAGCTCAGGATCTCCTGGCCTGATAAAGGTGAAACGCACGATAATATTAACATTATGATTATCAAAATCTTACTCATGTTGTTAAAGCATATTGGCGATTACAGATTGTGGTTTCACACGGAAAAAGGCCGCATAGAGTATGGGAACGAAGAGGAGTGTGATGAGCGTTCCGATCAGTAGTCCACTGATGATGGCCGTTGCCATACTACCATACATGGGGTCAGTGACCAGTGGCAGCATGCCCAGGATGGTGGTAAAAGAGGCCAGTAGCACGGGACGGGCACGTGAAATGGTGGCCTGTATGAGCGCCAGGTGCTTCTCCGCTCCTGATGAGATCAGTCTTTCTGCTTCATCAAGCAGGACGATGGCATTCTTCACGATCATGCCCATGAGGCCAAAGGATCCGATGATGGCCATAAAGGTAAAGGGCTGACCGGTAATGATCATCCCGGGAACAATGCCGATGAAAGCCATAGGGATGCATATCAGTACAATCAATGGTTTTCGGATATCATTGAAAAGCAGGATCAGGGTGAGGATGATGAGCATGATGGAGATGGGCAGGTAGCGAAAGATGTTGCGAAGGGCTTCGCCCTGCAATTCATATTCTCCAACCCATTTCAATTCATATCCGGGTGGCAGGGGAATGCCCTCAATGGCAGCTTTGCTGGTGTTACGCACAAGCGCAGGACTGTACCCATCAAGGGGCTCACACTGCACCTGTATGGCCCGCCGCCCATTGGTCCGTCTGACGACCTGTTCCTCCCAGTCCAGCGTCAGGCCATGGGTCACAGCGCTTAAAGGGACCGGGCTGACAACCTCATGAATCAGGTCGTCCAGCGATCCTATCCCCATCAGCAAGCCGCGCAGTTTCCCTTCATCCAGGCCTGAGAGATCGGGCAGCATTGGCCATACGGGAATTTCCCGGGGGTCTCCGATACGGCTGCCACCGGAATCTCTCAGCTTCAACTGAAGGCCAACCCTTGTCTGTCCATCATAATAAAACCCGATGGGGAGTCCATCGGTAGCGGTAAGGAGGGCATTGCTGACATCCTGCCGTGAGATGCCGGCCCTTGCGGCTGCCTGCCTGGTATATTGTGCTCTGAGCATCTTGCCCATGGGCTCCCAGTCGTCTTCGATGGTATAAGGATCGGTATAGGGGTTGCTGCGAAACACTGCTATGGCCTGCTGGCTTAGCTGATTCAGTACCGCAGGGTCGGGACCACTGAACTCCGCTTCGATGGTATGTGAAGCCTTGATCGACAGGTTATATTTCCGGATACGGATGCGGGCATCCGGGTAATATTCGTGCAGATACGCTGAAATCAAGGGCTTCATGCGCCTCATGGTCTTGTAATCGCTGAAATTGATGATAAGCTCTCCATAGTGATCAGCAGCCTCGCCCATGGGGCGGACCAGGCAGTAGCGGCTTGGCGTCTGACCATGGCTGGAAACAACCAACCCGACTTCTTTCAGCGACTGAAGGTAAGCCGTGATCTGCCGGAGATCATCGTTCACCCGCTGTGGCCCGGTTCCGGCAGGTAAACGGTATTCGACATATACCTGGTTGTAATTGAAATCCGGGAAAAAGGTCTTCTTGATATTCCCGAAATTCAAGGCGGCCAACATCAGCATTATCCCGCCTGTCACAAGCGTGGCAGTCTTATAGTGCAGGAGCAGGTTCAGCCACTGCCGCAGCTTTCGGTAGCCCCACCCTGTGAACTGTTCACTGCTCTGCTGCATATGGCGATTTTTCAGCAGGCTTGCAGCGAAAAGGGGCACCTGTGTCATGGCCAGAACCCAGCTAATCAAGAGAGAGATGCACAATACAATGAAGAGATCCCGGGCATAGGTCCCGGCTGCATCCTGGGAAAGATATACCGGCAAAAAAGCAGCTACAGCAATGAAAGTGGCGCCCAGCAAAGGCCAGGCAGTGCGGCGGGCTGGATCTACCAGGGCCTGCTTACGGTTGATGCCCTTCTTCATATCCACCAGAATACCATCAATGACCACAATGGCATTGTCGACCAGCATCCCCATGGCGACTATGAAGGCACCCAGGGAGATACGTTGGAGGGTGCCGCCTGCTGCCAGCAGGATGGGAAAGGTGGCCATGATGGTTAGTACCAATCCTGAGCCGATGATGAGTCCACTTCTCAACCCCATGAATATCATGAGGACCAGAATAACAATGAGGACCGAAGCAATCAGGTTGAACATGAACCCATCAATGGACTGGCTGACAAGATCGGGCTGAAAGAAAACCTTCTCAAACTGATAACCCAGGGGCATATAGGCCTGCAATTCAGCCAGCCTTTTCTCAACCCGGTTTCCCACACGGATGATGTTCTCGCCGGATTCCATCGACAGGGAAATGCCTATGGCGCTCTGGTTGTTCACTTGGAAAGTGCGGCGGGGAGGATCACCATATTCTTCCCTGATATCCGCGATATCCCCTAATTTGAAAGTCCGGCCGCTCATATTCTTCACCATGACTTCACCCAGGTCTTCAGCCGAATGAACCATGCCGTCGACGACCATGGCCAGCTGCTGGTTTCCCGTATTGAGCATGCCCGGGTAAACCATGCTGTTCTGCCCGTTGATGGCTGAAATGACCTGTAAAGGGAATACGTCCAGTTCTCCCATTTTCGAGGGCGTAAAAATGATACTGGTGACAGGGTCCTGTTCACCAAACAGCTCAACCCGTGCGATGCCTTCGACAGCCAGTAATTCCCGTTGCACATACCGAGCCATTTTGCTCATTTCCCGGTAGTTATATCCTTCCGCTGTCATACCATAAAACATGCCATAGACATCACCAAAGTCATCATAGATCACGGGGGCCATGGCCCCTGCGGGTAGTTTGGCTTCTGCCTCTCCTATGCGCCGCCTGAGGTAGTCCCAGTACTGCTCAATCTCATCCTGGGGTACAGTTAGTTCCAGGGTAACTGCCACAACCGACAGGCCAGCCATGGAACGGGAACGCACCGACTCAACATTGGCAAGCGTATTCAGGGCGTCCTCGATAACCTGTGTCACCTGCCATTCCACTTCATGGGCAGTCGCCCCCGGCCAGATGGTGACAATCTGACTTTGCATCACCACCAGCTCAGGATCCTCCAGCTTGCTGATCGAGCGGTAGGCCAATATTCCGCCGGCGATCATACAAACCAGTAGGAAATAGACGAAGGCCTGCCGCCTGAAACTCAGTTCCGTGAGATGCATCAGAGCATTCCTCCCACATTGGTGAACGTTGCGGGCTCGAGAACCTGAACCTTCTGACCGTCACTAAGCATGTTAACACCGGCAACAACGACTGCCTCTCCGGCTTGCAGTCCCTTGCTGATCCCTATCCTCCCTTCCCCAGTCAGGTCACCGGTTTCTACCTCTCTTTCCCTAACTACCTGATCATCATGTTCATACACCCAGACCATGCTTTTACCTTCCTTGTTGAAAAGGGCACTAAGGGGTACACAGACTTCCTTTTTTTCCTGAGATCTGAGTGAGATATATACCTGCATATCCATGCCAGGCGATAAGCCGGGCTGGATGGCAGGATCAAGGGCCAGATGTAGCTTGTACAACTGGTTAAAACTGGCTTTTTTGCTGAATTCCAGGAGGATGAGTGGATAAGAATCCTTGCTGACTGATGTTTGCCGGCCGGTAACCTTCTGTATATCCTGACGCTGTATGAAAAGTGAGACCGGCACTTCTACCTCGACAAGGTAACGTGAAACATCAAGCAGGCTGGCGACGGGCATCCCGGCATCTATAAGCTCTGTGGTGGTGAAATTCACCTCCTGGATATATCCTGAAACCGGGGCCAAGAGTCGGGTATCCTGAAGCTGGTCCCGGGCATTCTTTAGTCTGGCAGCCACCATTCTTTCCCCGGATACAGCCTTATCATAATCGTTTCCTGCAATGCTCTGGCGGCTGTGCAACTCCTTCACACGGCCGGCTTCGGCCACGACCTGATCATACTGCGCCTGTGCCACCTCCAGCTGCACCTTATAATCCCTTGGATCTATCCGTGCGATGAGTTGACCAGCCCTGACATAATCCCCTTCCCTGACGGCAATCTCAGCAATGGAACCGCCGACCCTGAATGCAAGCTTTATCTCTCCCGCCTCCTTAAGGATACCCGGATAAGACCTGACAGTCAAAGTATCCGCCCTCTGCAGTGTTTCTATCTTGACGCGCCTCAGGATCGGTTCCGGGTCTGTCCTTTTACTGTTACATGCCACCAACAAAATGACAAGCAGCAATGATAAGGGGTATCTCAGATATGCCATGATTCGAATTCATTGGATTAACAAGATGTTTCTTGACGAATTTAAGCTGCCTTCAACCTCTGGCTTTCAATAAATGCCCGAACTGCAAAAACCTGCGTCTGAATTGCCTGATCTGCATCCTGAACCGGATGGCGCACCGAAGGTGAAGATTCCCCTATTCTTGTACATTTGCATTAAAGCGATTAAAATGCCAGGCCGTACATCGAAGGGAAAACTTGTGGATATACGTGATTACCCGGCCATCGGGCGGGTAGAATACCATGCCTCCCTGCGTGCTTCTTCCGTGCGTATCTCTGTGGCCCCTTTCCGGCCTGTCAAGGTCACCATACCGCTGGGATTCTCTCTTGAAAAAGCAGAAAGCATTCTGCAACAACGTCTCGACTGGATCCAAAAACACCAGGAAAAGCACAGCCATACCGAGGCCAGGCGCACCTTGTTCCTGCCCGGGAATGAATTCAAAACCCGTTTTCACAGCCTCGTTTTTCAGCAAACCGACAGACCTGGACTACGGGCTGAGCTGCGGACGGGCATCATACGCATCCTGGCTTCTCCCGATATCGCACTGGAGGCCGAGGGTCCGCAGGCATTTATTCGGAAAGTCATCGGCCGTGCCTTATGCCGGGAAGGAATGGTCTATCTACCCCAAAGGACGATAGAACTGGCAGGCCAGCATGGTTTAAAAGTGAAGGAAATCAAGGTAAAAGACATGAAAAGCCGCTGGGGAAGCTGTGCCCCGGATCACCGCATCACCCTGAATGCCCACCTGATGCGCTTACCCGATACACTGATCGACCTCATCATCCTGCATGAACTGGCGCATACCGTACACGCCAACCATGGACCTCATTTTCATGCCCTGCTCGACAGGATATGCCCCCGCAACCGGGAACTGGACAGGCAACTCAAGGGCTACAGTCCCACCATCTTTTAACCCTGTATCATGCGAAAACTGCAACTTCACTGGCAAATTCTGATCGCACTGGCATTGGGCATCGCCTGGGGTGTATGGGCAGGTCCATACGCTTCTTATGTAAGCTGGATGGGAGAACTATTCATCCGGGCCCTGCGAATGATAATCATACCACTGATATTCAGCTCTCTCGTCTCCGGAGTAGCCAGTATGGGCAGCGCCGGAAACCTGGGCCGGCTGGGTTGGAAAACGATACTTTACTATGTGTCAACCAGTACACTGGCCATCCTGACAGGCCTGGTGCTGGTCAACCTTTTCAGGCCGGGAGCCGGCGCAGACCTGGGCCTGGCCCAATCGGTAGAGAACCTATTGACGAATAAGCCTTTATCCAGGACATTGATGGAAGTGATCCCGGAAAACATCTTCCAGGCATTCGTCAGCAACGATATGTTGGCCATCATTTTCTTTGCCATTCTCTTTGGGTATTTCTCGATGAAGGTCATCCCCCGTCACAGCGAGACCATCCAGGAATTCTTCAATGCGGTCTTTGCCGTCATGATGCAGATGACCATGTTTATCATCCGCTTCACGCCCCTTGGGGTATTGGGTATCGTTGCCGGTGTGGTTGCGTCTCAGGACAACCTTCCCGGTCTGGTGGCCGGAATGGGCAAATACATGGGGGTAGTGGCCGGTGGATTGGCCATTCATGCCTTCATTTCGCTGCCATTGGTTCTGCGTTTCGTGGGAAGGATAAGGCCTTTCAAACATATGCGGGCCGTCGCTACCCCCCTGATTACCGCCTTTTCTACCTCCTCATCCAGTGCAACCCTGCCGCTGACCATGCAGGCGGTAGAGCAGGAATCCGGTGTCTCCAATAAGATCACCAGCTTTACCCTTCCGTTGGGTGCGACGATTAACATGGACGGAACGGCTTTATATGAATGTGTTGCGGCGATGTTCATCGCTCAGGCTTATGGGATTGAACTAAGTGCTGTGCAGCAACTGATTGTGGTCATCACCGCCCTGCTTGCATCCATTGGTGCTGCAGGGATCCCCATGGCAGGCCTGGTCATGATCTCGGTGATCCTCACCGCTGTTGGTCTGCCCCTGGAAGGCGTTGGACTCATCCTTGCCGTGGACCGCATCCTGGACATGTTTCGCACGGCCGTCAACGTTTGGAGTGATACCTGCGGTGCTGCCATCATCGCGCGAAGTGAAGGGGAAACCCTCAAGGTTTAAATATCCCGGTATTTTAACTATCTTCATCCCATGAAACCCGGACCATGGTACTAAAGGTATTGCTGGTCATAACGATTGTGCTGCAGTGTTTTGCAGCTGTGGTAGCCTTGAGGTTGACCAAGGTAACCAAGTACAATATGGCCTGGATCCTCCTCACCCTGGCCCTTTTGTTGCTGGTGATCCGCCGACTTGCTGAGTTTCTTCCCTATATCAGCGATTTCAAACCCCAGGATTTCCGGCTCTTCTTCGTCTGGATGGGCGTGTTTACCTCCCTTTTCCTGGCAACCGGCGTATTCCTTATACAAAAAGTATTTACCTATATACGCAAAGTGGAGGCAGAGACACGGGATGCCGAGAAGCGCTTTCTCAACGCCATCATACAGGCGGAGGAACGGGAAAGAAGAAACCTGGCCAAAGAACTCCACGATGGATTAGGACCTTTGCTGTCGACGGTCAAAATATCGCTTAGCTCGCTGAACCAACAGGCACGTAACCCGGAGGAGCAGGAAAATATGCAAAATACGGAGATGTTGCTGGATGAAGCCATCCGCAGCCTGAGAGAAATCTCCAACAACCTGAGTCCGCACGTACTGATCGACTTTGGCCTCGCCCGGGCGCTCAAAGGGTTTATCAATAAAATCAATACTACCCGGACCATCCGCATCTCCTTTACGACCAACATCCTGGATGAACGCTTTGATCCGAACACCGAGGTAGTGATCTACCGGGTAGTTTGTGAACTGATCAACAATACCATCAAACACGCCAATGCCAGCCGGGCTGACATTGACCTGCTACATCGCAACAGGGAGATGATGATCAGCTATACCGACAATGGCAGTGGGTTTGACGTGGCCAGGATCAAGGAAGATCCGGGACATGGTATGGGATTCTCCAACGTCTTTTCCAGAATCAATTCCCTGCAGGGTAAAGTAGATCTAAGCAGCGAACAAGGCCATGGAACCCATGTACAAATCCGTATTCCCATATGAGCGATGAACGTTACCGGATATTGCTGGTCGACGACCACACCTTGTTCCGGAAAGGACTGCGGAACCTGCTATGCAGCATGAAGGAGTTTCAGGTCGTGGGGGAGGCGTCCAACGGCAGGGAACTGATGGATCTGCTTGAAAAAACACCGGCCGATGTGGTTTTGCTGGATATTGAGATGCCCGTCATGAACGGGATCGAAGCTGCTGCCCTGGCCATGCAAAAATACCCTGGCCTCAAAATCATCGCCCTTTCTATGTATGGAGAGGAGGAATACTACCATCGCATGGTGGATGCCGGGGTCAAGGGGTTTCTTCTGAAAAACACAGATGTCAGAGAGGTAAGAACAGCACTGGAGCAGGTCATGGCAGGGGCCAGCTATTTCTCGCATGAATTGTTGATGAACGTCGTCGGCAGCATAGATCCACCATCCAGAGCAGAGCCCCAGGAAGAGCTGACAGAGCGGGAACTGGAGGTGTTGATCCTCATCTGCCAGGGCCTTTCCAACCAGGAAATCGCAGAACACCTTTGCCTGAGCCGGCGTACCGTCGACAAACACCGCGAACACCTTTTATCCAAAACCCAGTGCCGGAATACAGCTAACCTGGTGATGTACGCCATCCGCAATAAACTGGTGGAATTATGATTCATCTCATGTTTAAGCTTTAGAATGATATCCTCCTGGCCCACAGTCATAACGTAGGCATTACATTTCAATCACAGATATACGTCTTTTAACGTAGGTCCAATTACGTCTTTCCTCTCTGGTATGATTGGATGGAAGGGTGCAGCTTTGATAGACCTGGGAGGGTGTCCGATGCTGTCCCTCCGGGTTGCCTGGAATGGGAAAACTTTACGATCGTCTGCTTGAAGATGTCCGGTTCGAGGAAGGCCTGAACGCCTGCATGAACTGCGGTGTTTGTACGGCTATCTGCCCGGCTGCCGAGTTTTTTGATTATGATCCCAGACAAATTGCCGATACGGTACAAAGTCAGGATGAAGCAGCCATTGAGAGCCTGCTTAAAAGTGAAACCATATGGTATTGCGGACAATGCATGTCCTGCAAGACCCGGTGCCCGCGTTCCAATACGCCCGGTTATATCATACAGGCTTTGCGCTCATTGTCTCAGGAGCTGGGGTGGTTTACAGGTTCTGAGAAAGGGCGGCAGCAGCTGGCTATCAAACGCACCGTAGGTGAGAATATGCTGAAATATGGTTATTGCGTCCATCCCCGCAGTGTCCGCCCTGATTTGCACCCCGAGCAGGGCCCTGTCTGGGACTGGACCCGTCAGCATGCCATGGAGGTATTTAATCGCCTGGGGGGTAATTACGGGCAAGAAGGTCCCGGTGCCTTGCGAACCATCGATGAAGAAAGCATGGACGAGCTCCGGGCCATCTTCCATCAGACAGGAGGCCTGGATTGGTTTGATATGATTGAAGCCCATTCGGCCCGGCAAGCTGAAGAAATGGGCATTCCCTTCAGGGGAAAAGGGCTGGATGAGTATTTCTATCTGACTTATACAGAAAACAATGGCCTCCATGGCGATGGCCATAACGGTAGCAGCTTATGAAAGAAGCAGGTGTTCAGCACAGGTGGATGGACTATCAGAAAGAGATCGCCGACAATCATTATTACTATGCCCGCAGTTGTATCCGTCAGAATTTCTTTCCGGGTTCCGAAGCGGCTTTTCTCCGTATCCTGAAAGAGGAGCTGGGGAAAGATGTCATGGATGATCCCAGGCATACAACCTGCACCGGTATCGGATACCATGCTGATATCGTTCCTCTGGATACCATCATGACGGTGATAGCGCGTCATTTTGCTCTGATGACGGAAGGCGGATACAGCCATTTTGTACCTTCCTGTGTGACCTCTTTCGGGCTATATTGTGAGGTGCTGGATATGTGGGAGCACAAGCCGGAAATCCTCGAACGTATCCGTGAACACCTTTGGAAAGCAACGCGACGGGAGTTCAAGGTGCCGGAAAACCTGGTTCACGCTTCCGACATCATCTATAAGTTCAGGCATGAGATTGCCGCCAGGGGTGTAAGGCGGCTTGTCAACCACGAGACAGGTCAGCCACTGCGCATTGTCGAGCATACTGGCTGTCATTATGCCAAGATATTTCCGTCCAAAGGCGTTGGTGGCGCAGAGTTTCCACAGGTCCTGCCTGGCATGATCGAAGCCTGGGGCGGTGAATTGGTGGATTACCCGGAGCGCCGCCACTGTTGCGGTTTTGGATTCCGGCATTACCTGGTCATGGCCAACCGGGGCTACTCGGTTGCCAATGCCCGCAAGAAATTCGATTCTATGGAGCCTTACCAGCCTGACTTTATCGTTGCCAACTGTCCTGGCTGTGCCATGTTCCTGGATCGCTGGCAATATACCATCAGTGAGATGGAAGGTAAGACCTTTGGCTCATATGGACTGGGTATTCCGGTACTCACCTATGAGGAAATGGCCGGACTGGTAATGGGTTATGATCCCTGGGAACTGGGCATGCAAATGCACCAGGTTCAGGTTGAACAACTGCTGGACAAGCTAGGAGTACCCTATGATCCGGATCGCAAATATGAGGGGGTGAACGGCAAACAGATCGGTGCTCCCCTGGATCCTGTAAACTGTGTGCTATGACGAAAAACGCAGATGTGATCGTTATCGGGGCCGGCCCGGCAGGGATTGCGGCATCCATCAGCATGCAACATTCAGGGCTGAAGGTCTGCCTGCTGGAAGCTGGTGATGAACCCGGTGGTAAGCTGAATCAGTGGCATCACCTGTTCCCGAACCGAATGGAAGCCGGCACACTGAAAAATGAGCTGCTGTCCGGTTTAACGGAAGCCGGTGTAGGCATTTTTACAGGGGAAAAGATTCATACGGTGCAGCGGAACGGAACGGAATGGGAGCTTCATTCTGCTGTGTCGGTATGGCAAGCCAGGGCTGTGCTGATCGCCGGAGGATTTGATGTTTTCGACGCCAGGTTGAAGGAAGAATACGGCTATGGAATTTACCGGAACGTCATCACCTCCGTTGAACTGGAAACCTTGTTTGCCCAACCTCAACTGCTTACGAAAGAAGGGAACATCCCCAGACGCGTGGCCTTTGTTCACTGCGTCGGTTCAAGGGATGAAAAAGTCGGTAACCATCATTGCTCCCGTGCCTGTTGCGTTACAGGTGTCAAACAGGCGATTGAAGTCCGTGAGAAACTGCCCGCTTGTGAGGTGTACAATTTCTACATGGATATGCGGATGTTCGGCACCGGGTATGAAGAGTTGTACCGGGATGCACAGGAAAAACACAATGTCACCTTCATCCGTGGCAGGGTTTCTGAAGCCTCTGAAAACCAGGAAGGCCGTATTGTCATCAAAGCCGAGGATACCCTGAGCGGGCGACCCCTGAAGATGACTGTGGATCTGCTGGTGTTGCTTGTTGGTATGGTTCCCGCACGCATGGTGAAGGATATGAAGATTGATGGTGGAATACCATCCTCACCTGATGGCTTCCTGGAGGGAATAAACGGATTCACCGGAATGAACCGCAGCCCTATGCCGGGCTTGTTTCTGGCAGGAACCTGCACAGGACCGCGTTCCATTCCTGAAGCGATCAGTGACGGCCGGTCGGCAGCACTGGAAATCATGCAGTATTGTCAGAATTCTAACGGAATACAACGATGACGAACTGGGGATTTAACATATCCCGGCCCAGGGTGATCGATATGGACAAGGCGGATCTGAGCCTGGTTCGTCATATCATCAAACAGGAGCCCTCGCTGTTGCGTTGCATCGGATGTGGAGGGTGCACGGCAACCTGTACTGCCGGTAATCTCAATGGTTTCAATTTCAGGAGAGTACATCTATTGATGCACAGGGGAGAGACCCAGGTGCTTGAGCAGGAGATCTCGCGTTGTATGCTCTGCGGAAAATGCACCCTGGTATGCCCAAGGGGTGTCAACACCCGGAATGTCATCATGGCCATACGTAAAGCTGTTGTCAGTCATGCGCTCGTTTGACCCTTTCGTCCTTCCTTTTTCAGCGGGTGCACTTTTTCTGTTGGTGGCACTCACGGTGATATATACCCGCTGGCTCAGGAGGCTTTCACCCCAGGATCGTTGGCGTATCTGGCGGCGCTTTTTCAGTCGGGCCAGCCTGGAAGCGACAAGCGAGGTGTTTTCTGAATGCCTGCTACACCGCCGCATCTTCAAAAAGGACATCCGCCTGGGCTATATGCACATGAGCCTGGCCTTCGGTTGGTTCCTGCTGATCGTGGCAGGGTTCATCCAGACCCGCATCTTTCCCCTGGAAGGGCCCGACAGGCCCTGGTTGGCCATCTTCTTCCGCTTCTTTTATCCTGAAACACTCAAGGCCACCTTCGGGTTTGACCTGGGTTATGAGCACCTGATGGATGCTTTGCTTCTCTTTATTCTGAGCGGTGTTGCCCTGGCTTTGCTCAAGCGTTGGAAGTCGCGTTGGCTGGGGATGAAGCATGCCACTCGCCACAGCCGGGGCGACAGGGTGGCGCTATCCGTGCTTTGGCTGATCTTCCCCCTTCGCCTGCTGGCCGAAAGCCTGACCTCAGGGGCACATCATTCCGGCGGTTTCTTAACAGGAACCCTGGGATCCTTCCTGGCCTCCTTCCTGCCTGTTACATGGTTGGCCTATCCGGCCTGGTGGGCCTATAGCCTGGCACTGGGAGCTTTCTTTGTGGCCCTCCCCTACTCACGGTACATGCATATCTTCACGGAAGTGCTGCTGATCTTCCTTCGTAAATGGGGTGTTCGGACGCATTCCGAACTGGGCAGCCCTTCAGAATTTGAAGTCTTTGCCTGTTCCAGATGCGGCATATGCCTGGATGCCTGTCCGATGCAGGAAGCTGCCGGGATCACAGGCGTACAGGCCGTCTACCTCATGCGTGAGATCCGGGAAAACAAACTCAGCCTGCGCACATCGGAGCATTGCCTGCTTTGTGGAAGTTGTGCCGAAGCCTGCCCGGTGGATATTGATGTCAACCGCCTCAGGCTGGCCGTCAGGAAAGCATGGGGACGGGATCTGCTGCCCGGATTATCGGGTCTGCCGGCAACACAGCAGGAAGCGCAAACGGACATCATCTATTATGCTGGATGCATGACCCACCTGACCCCGGGTATCATCCGTGCCATGACGACGCTGTTTGAGGCGGCCGGAGACAAGGTGTGGTTCTATGATAAGGATGGAGATGCCTGCTGCGGGCGTCCGATTCTGTTGAGCGGCCAAAATGAAGCGGCTGCAAAGCTGATAGACTTCAACCGCCAGCGTTTCATCTCCAGCAAGGCACATACCCTGGTCACTTCCTGCCCTATATGTTATAAGATCTTCCGCGAGCAATATGTTCTCCCCATGCGGGTATTGCATCATAGCCAATATATCCACGAGCTGCTGCATGCCCAGCGTCTGACGGTGGAAAAGAGCACCCTCAGCTTCACTTATCATGACCCTTGTGAATTAGGCAGGGGGTCGGGCATTTACCACGCTCCCCGGGCCGTGCTGCGGCGGGTAGGCAGTTTGTTACCCACCGAAAAGGAACGTGCAGACAGCCTCTGCTGTGGTGGCAGCCTGGCCAATACCGTAATACAGTCAGATGAAAGGCGCAAGATCGCCGATTATACGTTGGAACACCTGCTGAAGCCTCAGCCGGATATTCTTGTTACATCCTGCCCCTTATGCAAGAAAACCTTCGGCGGGCGAAACGGCGTTCTGGTCAAAGACCTGGCAGAAGTAGTGTCTGTTGCGTTAACAGACAAAAAGGAAGATCAGGAAAATATAAAGAAGAAACGCATTCCTGCCTTTCTGGAGGAGGATATCACCGTTTAATTACTTCAGCGAAATCCACGCTGCCGGCAGGCTTCATATACCACGATGGCTGCTGAAACAGAAACATTCAGGGAATCGGCGATCCCACGCATGGGGATGATAATGGGCTGATCCGATGCATCCATCCAGGACCGGGACACGCCCTGGTCTTCTGTCCCCATAACGATGGCCGTCGACCGGCGATAATCGACCTGGTCGTAAGGCAGGGCTGCCTGGAGACTGGTTGTCATGATGCGGACCTGACGGGCCTTCAGAAACTGTATCACTTCCACTGTTCCGGCAATAGCCACAGGTACATGAAAAACACAGCCCAGGGAGGAACGGATCACATTGGGATTATACAGATCGGTGCGGATATCACAGAGGACGACACCATCCAGTCCTGCTGCGTCCGCTGTTCTCAGCAAAGCCCCGAGATTACCGGGTTTCTCTACGCTTTCCAACACCAGAAAGAGCCCGTTCTCAACAGATCTCAGGCGGTCCAAACCATGGACACCTTGTTGAAAAACAGCCAGAACACCCCCCATATCCTCCCTGTACGCCAAGCGGTTAAACACGCTGCGGCTGACCTGAAACACATTGGAACTGACCGGATATACCCTTTGCCATTCCAGCCATTGAGCCTCTGGAAACAGCTCCGGTTCACGGTATATTTCCGATAAAACATAACCTGCTTTCAAGGCACGCTCTGTCTCCCTTACTCCCTCCACCAGAAACAAACCTGTCTCTCTCCTGACCGATGGCTTCGCCAACTGTAACAGAGCCTTGATCTTTGGATTATGGGTAGATGTGATCAGCATTCAACGAAGTTAAGAGATATTGATGAAAAACAGGAACCGGAGCGTCAAAACCCGGAATCATGAACTCGGGTGTAGATTAGATGTCCGAACTCAGGTATGACTTAAAGAAGCGTTGCCTCCCATCACCTTGCCTCCGGTAATCATGTCCACGACCTGCAGACCGCCCTGCATGGCGGGCCAGATGCCATGGCTGAATTTTGGAATGAATAAGCCCTCGATGGGCGTCCTTGATGGCAGCCTGTTTTTTCCAAAATTTGAGGGAACAGGCATCATATCATATTGCGAGCCCCCCGGCGATCCGATGTACCTCTTGTAGGTTGCCGGTGTTGATATATCAACAAGTCGAATGTGAGATGAGAGCCCGGGAATAAGATATTCTTCCGCTTTCCGGATGTAAAAATCTGCGACCTCACGCTTCTCCCTTTCATACCGTTGATAATCCTGCTGCCTGAGCTGAATCCAGTAAGCTGAAGGAACAGGGACCACATGGATGATCAGGTTAGGTTTGCCGCCGGTGATGGTGGAAGGGCTAACGATACCCATATGAAAACAGGTCTCCGATCTCAGTAAGGTATCTTTTTCCCATGCATCAAACATGCGGGCATGGGCATGCCTGCCGGTCGTCAGAACACAATACCCACAGTCCAGACCATACTTCGCGAGGTCAACACCCTCATCCAATCCAAGCTGGATCGCAAAGCCGGAAGGAGACATCCTAACATTTCTCAGCTTCTCAAAATAGGCATGATTCTGCCAAGTGTCATGCTCATCACGCAGCAGGACATCATAGCACCATTTGGTGTCAACCGTCGACACGACATAATCCGCTTCCAGCACCTGTCCATCGGAAAGAGCAACACCCCTGACTTTTCCGCTGGATGTCAGGATTTGTGTGACCTCACATTGGGTTTTAAGTTCACCCCCCAGGTCAAGCAAACGCTTCTTCAGGGCAAGCGGGAATTGAATGAAGCCCTTGCCCGGACGGTAGCTGCCGTTTAAGGTGGTGATCATGGCGCAGGCTGTCAGCAGGGCAGCACAACGATCTGCCGACAGGCCGCTGAAAGATGAAAAAATATCCAGTACCTCCCTGATTTCCTCATTGCGAAACCGGAACCTGTCCAAAAAGGCAGCATAGGTCTTATTGGAATTGCCCAGGATCTTCCGGCAATGATAGAGGATGGACGGGAGCTGATGCCACCTTGGTTCTGTCTTGAGAAAATTCAGCTCCTTGTGCATCTGCCGGCAATAGTAAAAGAACGCCGCAATGTTACCGGCCTCGTCAGGATAGCGCTGCACAAGGGATTGCTCAAATGCCAGGTGTGACGACGGAACCGGGATCATGGTTGTGGAACGGCTTGCTGTATCAGCCAAAAACAAGCGGGCATAATGATGATCAAAGCGGTGCAATGGTATATCCACCCCAAAATATTCCAGCAGATCCGACACATCCGGTATGATCTGGGTTGTATCAAAGCGATATCCTTCCCTGGCAAAAGTGGTCACACAACCACCAGGTATATTGTTCTTTTCCAGAACGATAACACTGTGGCCGGCATCCGGAAAGCTGCGCTTCCAGGCGAGGGCGGTACTTAAACCGGTAATACCGGCACCGATAACAATGAGTCTGCTTCCGTGGTGAGTGGGTTTCATCATGAAAGGAGTTATAACGGATTATTCGTTTTTGATGCTCAGTTTCAAGCCCTCCGTATGTGCATTGAAGGAAGGTGCATACAGTGATTGCAAAGACGCCGGTCCGGATGAGAAGACCCCTTCCTGGCTCACAAACGCATCATATTCGAGTACATGATGCCCCTTGGGGAGGAACTCAAAGAAAAAGTCTGTGCCGGCATCACGTACCTGCTGATACCAGCCCAGTCCACCCTGATAGTAGTAAGCGGAAACCTGGCGGACAGGCTCCATAGCGGCGGGGCGGTAATCTTTCAGGTGGACGTATTCCATATCCAGGGGAATCTCCAGCTCCAGACGAATGCGAACCCTGTCACCAGTTTGCAGGAGGTTTTCCTGCTGATAAGGTACCATCACCTGCCCCTCCGCCGTTTCAACCAGGCGACTGATGGTTTTCCGCAGCACCAGGCCACCTTGCTGAGCCTTTACTTCTGACATCTCTTGAAAATACTGCCAGTAAAGGGCTCCCCAGGAAGGGCTGTTCCCGGTGGTATGCACCTGCACATGGCTCATATCGGTTTTTATCTCGGATGGCTTGAAGTTCTTCCGGAAGTATCCGCTTCCTGCTTCCTGCTTAAGTTCCGGCATCCTGTCCGGTTCGATTTTCATACTACCCAGCGTAATCCGCAGGCCGGAGGATTTCTTCAGCCAGGTAGGACTGCTGCGCAAGATGGCATAACATGCTTCAGCTGTTGCGGTCGGGGTCTCCCAACGGTTCAACTGCTTGTGGCGCAAGAGCCAGATCTTCATGGCATCCGTTTCGGCCGGTGGTGAAGCAGCTTCCGTGAAGAATGTCAGAACCAAAGCCTGGGTTTCAACCGGTGCTTCATGCCAATAGTATGCCTGCTGTGAGGATTTCCAGTACATTCCGAGATCCTGATCTCTCAAAGCCCGGTCACGCAGAGATGCCAGTATCCGGCGCACAGTTTCCTGCTGTCCGCTCCGCAGCGCCGTCAACCCGAACATCGCCTGTATATGGAGAGAGAAGCCTGTCCATGTTGCCGTTGCCCGCTCCATCATGAACTGCCATGCTTCGGCTTCCTTGCCCTTCAGGCCACTCCCATTCATAAAGAAGCTCAACGCATAGAGGGCTTGTACCTGTGATGGTGCAGGGGTGTAGTCCTGCCATTTCGCGCCACGGGTCCGCCTGATATCCTCCAGGTCAGCCGCCAGGGTTCCCAATACCCATGGGATGGCTTTTTCTGCGGCTTCTTTCAGACATTGCGGCAACATTGCCCGGGAACCAGGCAATGCCTGGAGTTCACCGATGCCTTCCAGGATCTGCTGTGTCATATGTCGGCTTACCGGCATACCGGGAAACCAGGGCCAAGCCCCGGAGGCTTGTTGCAGGGCACATAGCTCACGCGCATCTGTTTCGAGCGAATGGCTCAAGGTGTTGATATCCAAATAACCGGATAACTGCTTCCGGCTGGCGGTCTCATCCGCCGCATCGCGCACCCAGGGTGTCTCCTCTATCACAACGGCCTTCAGGTCTTCATTCCTGGAAAGCTCCGACATAAGGGCATCAGGCTGATATTGTGCCCAGGTTCTCAGAACATTCGCAATCTCAGGTTGCGATGAGACAATATGATATCCAAGGGTATGCGCGTAAACCCTGTTGAGAAGTTGCTGGGAGGATGTACGACCCTGATCCAGCAGGGAAGGGATGGCCTTAACGATGATCCATGCCGGCTGCTGGGTGTATTCCAGGCTCAGGGCGTGTGGCGTAACTTTTTGCTGTCTGAGCCCCTGTTCCAGGGATTCAAAATGCCATTTACGGTTACCCTTTCCCGGCAGGTACATGGGCAAAGTCTCTGTTACCAGAATGCGTGAACTCAGCACAGGTATAAGATGTTCTTCTCCGTCGGAAAGCTGGGCAGATGCGGCTTTGATCCTGACCCTTAACAGGGAAGGAGAACCGGTAGGAACACGGATCTTCCAGATAAGGGTATCTGCGGAGGCTGGAGACAGGTCAAACCGCGCTTTCACCGCGGTAAGCGACATGTCGCGGGCCAGGTCCTTATCCTGGATCACATCGAAAATCTCAAGCTCAGCGGTGCCTGTCAGCAACTGATCTCCCTGGTTCAACACTTTGGCTTTCAGATAGATCTCATCTCCTTCATACAACAACCTGGGAAGGTTGGGTATTAACATCAGGTCTTTGGCAGTGATCAGCTGTCGACGGAACAACGCATACTGCAAGGCCAGGGTGTGGCCAAATCCCATCAGGTTCCAGCGCGTTAAGGCTTCAGGCACCTTAAAACGTACCAATACCTCTCCCTTCTCATTGGTATTTAAAACCGGAAGAAAGAAGGCTGTCTCGTTCAGGTTGCGCCGGATCGCGGGCGCAGGTGCAGGTGATGCTCCGGATGGAATGGGCTCCAGCACTTCAGAGGCCGTCTTATGGATAGCCGGGGAATATGATGACAACAAATCATCCTGTGAGTCAGGGCGCCCTGATCCCATTCTTGCGCTTGGTATGCCATCCTGCACCGTCATACTCATCTTCGTGCCCCTTGCGTAAAGCCTCCCATGCCAGAAATGCCATCCAAACCAGTTCACCTTATCATACTCCTGCTGACGTATTTCTTCCTGTATCCGAAATCCCCCACGTTGATTCTCCCCCTGTTGCAAACCAAGAGAAGCATGCCCGAACCAGGGTGTCCGCCACGCTTCATTTCCACCGGGGAAAAAATACCAGTTATGAGGGGCAATGGCATCCAGGGAAGCATCATACATGCTCAGCAGCACCTCTGCTGCCAGCGGATCACCCTTGCCATTGGACAGCTTAAGGGTCCATTCTTCCTCTTCCCCAGGGACGACTTTATTTCTGAAACGGTCTATTTCAACCAATACAGTAGCTGATTCATCCACAACAGCAAGATGATGTTCTTCTTCCCAAAACCGGTTATCCATGATACCGTAACAACGGACATGGACAAGACCTGCATCTGCTGCGGTAAGTGGGATGGGAATACTCTTTGTGGCAGCGCCCAGTGCATGCCATCCTTTCTGCCTCAATCCTTTGCTGTTAAAGATCTCAACCCATATGCGTGAACCTGGAAAGGCAGAGGATAGAATAAGATCCACCGTTTCGCCTGTTTCCGCCTGCTCCCGGCTAAGCTGGGTCCACAGGTAAGAATTGAAAAGAGGTTTGTCTACCTGCCTTGAAAAAAGCTCAATCACATCCTGTCTTTGGATGGTATCTCCGTATTTATCGACACAATGCCACGACAACAGGTAGGTTCCCTCGGGCATGGTGGTAAGGGTATTCAGATTGATAAGACTATCGGTGAGGGTGTTATAGGTATGCGAACGTATGGGTTCGGTCCTTCCCCAGCGATCCGGGGTGGTTTCATCTCCCCAGGGGTCTGACGGAAACTGACGAATAAAGTCCTCATATTCCATATAATTCATATCCGGGCGGGGCCATAAACGGGTGCGTAGCAAGCGGTCAGGCTCCTTCAGACGGGAGATGGTCAGATGTAGCAGCGAACTTACCGGCTGGTCCTGGTTATTGCGTACACTGACAGCATAGGAATGCCCTGTATGACGGTCAATCCTTTGTGGAATCTGATGGCTGATCAGCAAGGTCTTTTGCCCGATGTTCAAGGATGTCTTACCCTCGTGCGTTTCTCCGGTGATATCGGTGGCTTCAGCATGAACAACGAAGCGGTACACAGCCTGCCGCATATCATGCTGCTGATTTCCCAGTGCAGCAAAGACTACTTCAAAAGAACCATCATCCCGGGTTGTGGTCTCACCGCTTTTCACCACCTGTGCGGGACCGGAAGGGTAGATCCGCCAGTTATCATACCATGGATAAGGGAACCATGCGGTGCGTTCAACCCTGTACCTGACCCGCACGCCAGCCAGGGCATCTGTTGTATAACTGAGGGCTTTGCCAGTAACACTCAGGGTGTCGCCCAGCCTGAAAGCACCCTCCACGGGCAAAAATGTGACTTCGAACCGGGGGCGTTTGTATTCCTCGATCCGGATATTCACCTGACCATAATCCGTAAGGAGGTAGCAGTCGCCCAACAATATCCCCGCTGGGGCCGTAAATTGGGAATGAAAGGTGCCGTACTTATTCGTCGTTTGTGATTGCTCGGCCAGGGTTCTTCCATTGCTGTCCATCAGCCTTATCTTCACCGTTTTTCCCTGTACCAGGACTTGCGTGTCCTGATCGTCAGAGAAAAGGATTCCTTTGTAATGAATGGTATGACCGGGGCGGTATACAGCCCTGTCGGTAAATAGAAAACAACGTTCCTGGAGCACAGGCTGCGGTTCTTCCCCTGTATTCAGATAGTATTGTTCTTCCGGTGCCAGGGCATCCAGCCCGTGTTTAATATGCAGAACAACCGGACTATGCTCATATTTTGCCCGCGCAAGGCTGAGATCGGCAAATCCGGCTTCATCGGTTATAAACACAGGGCCGGGCACCAGGTTGGTGCGGCGGGTCCTATGATCATATTGCTGAAACTGGGTGCTGATGACGGCCGCCTCCAGGGGTTTACCACTTTTGCGGTCGGTAACGAGGATTTCTATGCCTCCCCATTCCTTCTGCCGCGTGACATAGGCAATATCACTGACAGAAAATCTGGCTGCAGCAAAGGTAATGTCCGGTGAAACAGGCTTCTCTCCGGCCGGTGTGATGATCAGGACATAATAACCCCCATCCAGGGCAGGAACAGGTATTTCCATGCCATGCTGCTGATAATCCTCCGTCCCTGTAAGCCTGACCTGCCATGACGCATGGACAGGCCTGGCCAGGTAGGCATTCAGCCATTCATCCTGGTTACGGGATTGTCTTAACTGACGATCCTCTTCCGGATCAACACGGATGAGGTGCACCATAGCTTCCTTCACATTCTGGTATTTCAACAGCACGAGTGAAGGCTGATGGCGTGGCACACCTTTGGACACACTTAGCCACAACCCCGGCTGGCTGATTTCATTCATCAGTTGCCTGCAATGGGAAGCGTAGAATGCCTTCGGGAATCTGGAGGCTGCTTGTTCACATAACTCATAGGCTTTCTTCCTGTCCCATTGCCCTGCCGTTTGATCAGGCGGATCAAAGCTGGCCGATGTTCTCAAATAATCCCGCGCCAGTTGAAGTGCAATACCGGCTGAAACGGCATGATCCCTATGAGACTGAAGAAGTTGATGCATGGCCTGCCGGTACCTGCCGCTGACTGCATCATCTCCGGCCAGGGTGTTCACATAATCCAGGCGGGCCAGGTCCAAAGCGACCCGGCTCTCCGGTCCGGCATCAAGGGCGTGCAGCTTCATGGCCTTCTGAAAGAGCTGAAGGATCTGCGTTTCCGGACGGTTCGTGTTGTGAAACGCTATTTTGACAAATGATGCTGCCGGTAAAAATAAATCATCGCTTACCGGGTAGGGCGGGAGCACAGGAAGTCCATGGGTTGCCACTTCCGAACTGAGATAGTCCAACGCCCGGTGAAGCAGGAGGTCATAAAGGGTGGGGCGTACCAGTGATGATCCTGCTGCCGTATCCAGGATGGCCTGCCAGTTACGCACCGAAATACCGGTCAGGGCTTCTGCCGGTTCCAGGGATTGCAGGTATCTTTCACGGATTGCCCGGCCAAAGGTGCGAGCATCCCAGTAACGCATATCGGTACCCGGATCTTCAAGGGCTGTTCTATTCATGATGCGGAACATCTGTTCCTGGAAATACCGCCAGTAGAGTTCTGCCTGCAGCGACAGAAATACCTGCTTCAGGGGCAGGCTGCTGGCAGATATCTCTTTCTCAAGGAACGCGATTGATTTTTCATAATGGTCTTCTTCCAGAGAAGCAAGAAGACGGGCTCGCTGAAGAACAGCCTTAACACGCTGTGAACCATTGTCTTCCTTCACAGCAAGGGTATGGATACTGTCGGTCAATGCCAACGCCTGACGCGGCAGGCCGGACGATGACAGACGGTCCACCTCCTTCCATTCCTGTGAATAATCATTCTGACCGTAAACAGGGTTATCAGTCATCATCCAAATGAGACATAGCAGACCGACTGTCTGCAGATACCGTAAAAACATGAGGAATTGCGTCATAGATGGATATGCGTTGATTGGAAGCACCAAGAAAACCCGGGACTTCTCTCCGCCCATGCAGGGGTGATGGGATGTGTGCTATTAATGATTCTTTTGTTTTCAATCCATTATTCTATTGATAATGACAGCATCAAACATAATGATGTGCCTGTGCAGTCATATCAATCACCACGAAGGTACGCTGTAATCCGTCATTCGCTTCAGCCCGCCAGAGGCTGTCAATAAAATATCAATCGTTAAAGGATATGCTGGTAACGGGGGCTTTCCCGCTGACGAGATTGGAAGACAAGGGGTGTGCCAGGTTTCGGTATCCAATGAGTTCCACCTTGACAGATCCTACAAGTATTTGAGACTCAGCCATGATAGGAATCCGGTTTTTGTCATCCGTGACATATAATGTCATAGGATATTCTTCCTCAAAAACACTGCCCGTCAGTACCATAGGTTTAAATTTTAGGCAGGAGAATGTGCCCAGTCCTACCTTGACATTCTCCCGGCCCAGAAACAGGATTTTCGATGTATATACCTCATCATCAAACACAAAGTTAACAGGGAAGACATCTCCTGACTTTGCCTTTGACAGGTCCAGGTTACGGGCCTGATAAATAGCAGACATGATATCCTGCGTATTGGGTGGGATTTCCGTCACTTTACGGGTACTTTTCACAATCCCTTTAGGGTGGTCGAAATAATAATCCTCGTCTTTGGAATAGTTGCCTTCGCGGGTACGCCGCAGGTACTTCAGGGGTATTTGTTCCACCGGATCCAGCCAGGTCTCAAAGCGGTCATGCACCTTGAAGAACCAGTTGAATGCACGCCGGGATTTTCCTTCACCTTTGATATGATAGGTGCTTTTTCCGGCAATATTGACGGGCTTGTCCTTCACCTGGAGGGTGGCGTAGCCGGCTGTAACTTTCCCGGTAACCCAGGCATGGTAGTAAACGCGGTAATGCAGCTCCTCCCCCATCTTAAAGGCCATCATCCTGTCCGGACCGTTGGCATTGGCAGCCAGGGGGGCGAGGATAAAGAGCAGGGTATACAGACACAAGGTTCTCATCTCGTCAGGTATTTACCTGGAGAAATACAAAAAGCATTCCAAACTACAAATCACTGTTTAACCTACGACCACGTTGATGATCTTACCTGGCACGATGACGATCTTTCTTACGCTGACACCCTCCAGCCAACGGGCTGCATTGGGATCAGACAGTACCTGGGTCTCCATCTCTTTTGCCGTCATATCAAGGGGGAGAACCATTTTGAAACGGAGCTTGCCGTTGAAAGACACCGGGTATTCATAGCTATTCTCCTGCAGCAGGGTTTCGTCATACTCAGGGTAGGGCTGTGTGGTGACACTCTCCTGATGGCCCAGTACCGACCAGAGCTCTTCGGCCATATGCGGGGCGAACGGAGAGATCAGGATGGTCAGGGGCTCAAGGATGGCCCGCTTCCTGCACCTGAGATCTGTCAATTCATTGACACATATCATGAATCCACTGACCGCGGTATTGAAGGAAAAACGCTCAATATCCTCCCGGATTTTGCGTATAGTCCGGTGAAGGACCTTATATTCTTCCTGTGAGGGATCCGTATCGGTGACGGCAAGCATATTCTGTTCATCATGAAACAACCGCCAAAGCTTGCGCATAAACCTGAAGACGCCTTCTATGCCATTGGTATCCCAGGGTTTATGGTCGGTAAGAGGCCCCAGGAACATTTCGTACATCCGCAAGGTATCTGCACCATAACGTGCTACCAGGTCATCAGGGCTCTGCACGTTATGCTTGGATTTGGACATCTTCTCAATCTCCCATCCACAGATATATTTGCCATTCTCCAGGATAAAGTGTGCATCTGAAAACTCCGGTCTCCATTTTTTGAAGGCCTCCACATCAAGCTCATCATTGTGGACAAGGTTGACATCCACATGTAATTCCTGTGTATTATATTGATCTTTAAGATGATAGGAAACAAATTCCTGGGTACCGACAATACGGTAGACGAAGCTGGATCTTCCCTGAATTTTCCCCTGGTTGATGAGTTTTCTGAAAGGCTCATCCTCACAGCATAAACCTATATCAAAGAGGAATTTATTCCAGAAGCGGGCATAGATCAGGTGGCCGGAAGCATGCTCATCTCCGCCGATATAGAGGTCAACATTTTTCCAGTAAGCATTCGCTTCTTTGGAAAAATAGGCCTGATCGTTATGGGGGTCCATATACCTGAGATAATAGCCACTAGAACCGGCAAATCCAGGCATGGTATTGGTTTCCAGCGGATATCCCTCTTTGTTTACCCAGTTTTTGGCCCTGGCCAGCGGGGGTTCTCCGCTTTCTGTGGGTAGGTATTTGTCGACTTCAGGCAGTTGGAGAGGTAGTTCCGATTCATCCAGGGTATAAGGCATCCCCTCTTTGTAATACACCGGGAATGGTTCTCCCCAATATCGCTGGCGGCTGAATATGGCATCACGCAGTCGGTAGTTGACCTGGCCATAGCCGATTCCCCTACTTTCGAGTTCTTGGATGGCGGCTCTGATGGCCTCCCTGACAGTCAGGCCGTTCATGAACCCACTCTGGATACATCTGCCTTCTTTGGCATCAAAGGAGGTTTCCCAGACTGCTGGATCGGAGGGGTTTGCGCCAGGGGCCAGGATCACCTGTCTGATGGGCAATTCAAAATGCCGGGCAAAGGCAAAGTCACGGCTGTCGTGTGCCGGCACCGCCATAATAGCGCCGGTTCCATAACCGGCAAGGACATAGTCAGCGATCCAAACAGGCAGCAGCTCTCCGTTGAAGGGATTGATGCCATATGCTCCGGTGAACACCCCCGTGATGCGTTTCACATCGGCGACGCGGTCCCGTTCAGAGCGTTTTCTGGCCATATCGACATACGCCAGCACGGCTTCTCTCTGGCCGGGGCTGGCGATCTTATCCACCAATGGATGTTCCGGTGCCAGCACCATATAGGTAGCGCCGAACAGGGTATCAGGCCGGGTGGTGAACACCTCCAGTGTTTCCGGGTGGCCGTTTATTTCAAAGGTCACCGAAGCCCCTTCCGAACGGCCGATCCAGTTACGCTGCACTTCTTTGAGTGATTCGGGCCAGTCTATCGTATCCAGTCCATCCAGGAGGCGCTGGGCATAGGCGGTAATACGCAAAGACCACTGTTTCATCAGCTTACGCTCAACCGGATGTCCACCTCTTTCCGAATATCCGTCTTTGACCTCGTCGTTGGCCAGCACGGTACCCAGGGCCGGGCACCAGTTCACCCATGTCTCGCTGAGAAAGGCAAGACGGTATTCCATCAGGATCTCCTGCCGGGCTACCTCTCCCATCTGCGACCATTCAGCAGCAGTAAAACGCGACACAGGCTCTCCGGCCGCCCTGATTCCATCTGAACCATGTTGTTCAAAATGAGCTATGAGGCCAGCAATGGATTCCGCCTGATTGGTCTCAAGGTTATACCAGGAGTGGAACAATTGGATGAATGTCCACTGGGTCCATTTGTAATAGGCGGGGTCGCAGGTCCTGACTTCCCGGTCCCAATCGAAGGCAAAGCCAATTTTATCGAGCTGCTCACGGTACCTGCGGATATTCAGTTCTGTGGTGATGGCCGGATGGGTACCGGTTTGGATGGCATACTGTTCAGCCGGCAGGCCATATGCATCAAAGCCCATGGGGTGCAGCACATTAAATCCCAGGTGTTTCTTATAGCGGGCATAGATATCAGAGGCGATGTACCCAAGCGGATGCCCCACATGGAGTCCAGCCCCGGAAGGATAGGGAAACATGTCGAGCACGTAATATTTGGGCTTATCCTTTGATTCAGTTGCACGGTAGGTCTTATTCTCAGCCCAGTAGCGTTGCCATTTCGGCTCTATTTCATTGAAGTTGTAGTCCATATGTGATCTCCTGAGGGGCCATGGCCTCGAAGGTGCAAAAATAGTAAAATGGACGGGCCGATGGCAGCGACCAGTTATCAGTTTTCAGCCAGCAGTTGACAGCGATCAGCGATCATTCGTAATTCGTAATTACTTGATTTCCTGTTCCTACTCCCTAATTCCTAATTATTTCCCCTCCCCCCTGCCCCCCTCCCAATCACCATCAAGCAACTATCATCGCCGGTCATGGGAGGGGGATTGATACTGTGGTTATTCCGCCGGGCTACCAATATACCACCCCTACGGGGTTGGGTGCACCAGCGATCAGCGGTCTGTTAACAGCGGTCAGCGATCAGCAATCATTCGTAATTCGTAATTCGTAATTACCTGATTCCTAATTCCTAATTCCAACTATCGTTGTTCTAGTGTTTGGATTCCACGGCCTGGACGAGTTTGTCGTACCATTCAGCACCAAAACGCCGGATCAGGGGATCGCGCAGGAAACGGTACAACGGCAGACCTGTTTGTTTGCCCAGGGCAAGGGCCGGCTCACAAATATGCCAACGGTGATAGTTGAGGGCAATGCGATGCCCGACCCTCATCTGCCGGATAGGATACAGGTGGCAGGATACAGGTTTTCTGAAGCCGATAACGCCCGCTTCAAAAGCCTTTTCAATGGCACAACGCGCCACACCCTCCTCAAAATAAGCGAAGGCGCATTCCATGCCCAAATTGAGGGGGGTAACCAGGCCACCTGCAGCATCATAATCAAAGACACCAAGGGCAGACACTGCTTCCAGCCCATCTTCCGTCATAAAAGGTTTAATATCCTCCAATAACTCCTCCAGTATTCCCACCTCCTCATCCTCCAAAGGCGCTCCCGCATCCCCTTCAACACAGCAAGCCCCGAAGCATCGGGGCAGGTCACAAAGGAAATGCACATCCCGGATATCATCCGAAACCAGCACATCATCTATTATGATCATAAGGTCTTCTTCATTAAGTTCATTTACTGCAGCGATAGATGACTTCGCGTGGATCCAGGCCGTACCGCAGCCGGTCTGCTTCCGTCATCTGCATGACAAAGGTATCGAGGATCACTGTAAACCCATGTCTTTCCAAACGCATCGGATAGTCCCTGCCATACAAGCGAACATGATCATGCTGTCCGAAGGCTTGCTGGCGAGCCCAGGGCTCATGGATTTCCGGATCCTCCCAGGTCAGGGCACGGTCCGGGTCCAGCGGAACCTGAAAGATACCCCAACCGCCTGGTTTCATGACCCTGTAAAGCTCCTGCAGCGCCCGTTCTTCATCGGGAATATGCTCCAATACATGGTTACAGAGTATGACATCGAAGTAGTCATCCTCCAATTGCAATCTTGTGGCGTCTTCCCTCCTCACGCTCATCTTTTCACGTATATACTTGTCCTGGTCCGGGTTCAGATCACAGGGGTAGTAAGCGATGCCCTCCTGATTCGAGAAGGCGTGGTAAAAGTACTTATCGGGGGCAATATCCAGCAAACGTATGCCGCCGGACCGGAAGATATCGGTGGCATCATGCAGGTATTTCCATAGCAATCTTTGCCTTTCCTGACTTCCACAGTTAGGGCATCTCGCAATGGCTTCATTACTGCGGCATTCCAGGACCGGCTCCTTCTCAGGACCTACAGGCGGCATGACATGCCAGGCGTGATAGGGTGCAAACCTGGAAAAGGAATGCTTACATATCACACAGTGTACTGCGTTTCCGGCATATGTCTGCATCTCTCTTTCCCGGATATGATCCAGGATCTGCTGACGGTTTCTCCGTATCAGCGCCAGTGCTTTCCGGGCTGTATTTCCTGCATCATCGCTCATGGTCCTTTCCTTTCATGCAGATACCGGAACTTCTTCCAGATGCGGCGGTAGGGCATCCATATCCGGGTTGTCCACATTGTCCTGCGCAGCCCCAGACGGCGCAAATAGCCATACAGCCGGATCTCCCAAGCCTTTGGTTGCCACGTACCCGCCCAGTGAAGCAAAAATACATCCCTGTAAGCGCCTTTAAGCCAGGTTCGATAGGGTTTTCGCCTTAGGTTACGAGCCGGATTACCTGCCCAATATTCGGTATAGTTTTCCGGATAAAGCGGGGTATCCATCAGGGTGTACAGGCTGGTGCAGGCAAGTCCTGAGGTAACCATCAGGTAGTTGAGCAGGGGCTGTTCCATACACGACAATTCCATATGGGGCTGCAATGCTGCGGCCCTGAGCCTGGCCGCTTCAATCATGCTGCGGGTAATGGCCTGGCGACGCGAAATGATAAAGCCGGTATTGGCAGCATAGTTGATTTGTGCCGGGCCAAGCAGGTCCGTCTGGTACATCGAGTCCTTCCAAACCCATTGACGGATAGAGGGCATATCTGAGAACGATACGGTGAAACCTGCATGCATGGGCATGCGGAAGGCAAAATCCAGGTTTTTAAGCACGACCATGTCCACATCAACATAGATAAAGTCTTCAAAAGGACCATGCCACATGGCCAGTTTACGGTAATGACCCAGGACGTGAGGATGAAAATCCAGGCTGACCTGGTCGCAGTACATCAGCCATTCCTGGTCATCAAACACCTCAAAACGGAAAGGACCACTGTAGGTCATCAGCTTTTTGATGTCGTCCCGGAAGGGAATCAGGCACAAAGGTGTTGTGGGATTGTATTTCCGGAAACTGTTCAGAAAAGCAAGGGTAATATCCAGGATCCTGTCGTTGGCCAGAAAATAGACTCCCCGCTTTATGGTTTCCATCAGCGCTGCATTTTGGAGTACAAACTGACACATTTTCTGTGTTAATTCCAAGTTAACCCCTGCAGCATCCTGCATTTAAGCCGGAAGAAGAAATCTCCCGGACTGCAATAAATGCCTAACTTTGACCCCAGACCAATACCTTTGTTATGGCCAATAAACTCATGGATCCCATCGGCCGGCTGATGGGCCTGCGCTATAAATCACATCCCTGGCATGGGGTAGATATTGGTGACGAAGCACCGCATATCATCACCTGTTTCATAGAGATGGTGCCGACAGATACCGTGAAGTATGAAGTTGATAAGGTGACCGGTTATCTTCGTATTGATCGGCCACAGAAGTACTCCAATACTGTTCCGGCCTTGTATGGTTTTATCCCGCAGACATACAGTGCGGCCAGGGTGGCCGAGTTTTGCGCCATGAAAACCAAACGCATGGATATCAAAGGAGATGGAGACCCCATTGATATCTGTATCCTTACAGAAAAGCAGATCCACCACGGAGACATCCTTGTCAAAGCCCGTCCCATTGGTGGATTCCGTATGATAGACGGAAACGAAGCAGACGACAAGATCGTCGCGGTGCTGAACAACGACGCCATGTACAGTGATTTCAGGGACATCTCTGATTGTCCGCTGATTGTCATCGACCGTCTCAAGCATTATTTTCTTACCTATAAAGACCTGCCAGGACAAACCAGCGGGGTGGAGATCACGCATACCTTTGGGATAGAGGAAGCCCATGAGGTCATCCGCAGGTCCATTGAGGATTATCAGCAAAAGTTTGAAAATCTGGACAGCCTCTTATCCAGTGTCTGATCATGCCCACCAGCCTGCTCATCGTCTTTCTGGTACTGATGCTGGCCGCGATGGCCCTCGGGTTCGCAGGCCATATCTTCTGGGTCCGTTTTACCGGCGCCGATGGCACACCACGCACCTGGAAGGAAGCGCTGGCGTCGGGAGAGGTATCTGAGACCCTGCGCATCCTCGAGACCGATTATATTGATAAGGTGCGCTTTTTCAATCTATGGCTGCAGCTTGAGCGGATACGGCAGGAGCAGATCCCCGGAGACCTGGCCGAGTTAGGCGTCTACAAAGGAGAGACAGCCCGCCTGCTGCGTCACGCCATTCCCGGGCGCAGGCTACATCTCTTTGATACCTTTTCAGGCTTCGCCCCGGAGGATCTCAGCCAGGAAGCAGGAGAACCGGCAACCTATACTCCCCGTCATTTTTCTGACACCAGTCCTGAGCTGGTTCTTCGCACTATCGGTACCGATCAGAACATCGAAATTCACAAAGGATATTTTCCGGATACCGCGGTTGGCATGGAAGACACCTTCTTTGCTTTTGTGCACATCGATGCCGACCTCTATCAACCTACGCGGGCCGGACTGGCCTTTTTCTACCCCCGTCTGAGTCCGGGAGGTGTCATCATCATTCATGACCATAATCGTTTGTGGCCAGGTGTGATGCAGGCAGTACGTGAGTTTCAATCCCAGATACCGGAGTCCTTCATCCAAATACCTGATAAAGACAGCAGTGTGATGCTAGTGAAGTTGCGGTAATGACGAATTGTGTCCCTTTTTCAGAATTATTTTACAGACGATTTCCAGTTTCAGTCCGTTATGCGTCTATATCATCGACACGCAGGGGGTGAAAAGCACACATATTATTTATTCAGGATAAATGCTTTACTTTGCACCCCCGCAAAAAAATGGACGAAAGCACGTTAAGATGGCAAAAAACCTTGTGATCGTTGAGTCTCCGGCAAAAGCCAAAACCATCAGCAATTTTCTGGGTAAGGACTTTGTGGTGAAATCCAGTTTTGGTCATATCCGTGATCTATCCAAGAAGCAGCTTGGGGTTGAGATCAGTCAGGATTTTATGCCGGTGTACGAAGTAGCTCCGGATAAGAAAAAGATCATCACAGAGCTAAAGAAACTGGCACAGGACAGTGAAATGGTCTGGCTGGCATCTGACGAGGACCGTGAAGGAGAGGCCATTTCATGGCACCTGATGGAGGTGTTGGGGTTGGAAAAGCAGCAAACCCGGCGCATTGTGTTTCATGAGATCACCAAAGAAGCCATCAGCCGGGCCATTCAAAACCCACGGGAGATTGACATGCACCTTGTGGATGCGCAGCAGGCGCGCCGCGTGCTGGACAGGTTGGTAGGTTTTGAGCTTTCCCCTTTGCTGTGGAAGAAAGTGAAACCTTCCTTATCGGCCGGCAGGGTGCAGTCTGTTGCGGTCCGTCTGATCGTGGAACGTGAGGATGAGATTGCGCGGTTTAACTATGATTCTGCGTTTCGTATCACAGGCCGCTTCATAACGAATGATGGACTGGTCGTTGAAGCCGAATTACCTGAACGTTTTTCAGACGCCGCCAGAGCACGCAACTTTCTGGAAGCATGTATTGGTGCAGGGTTTAAGGTCTCGGATGTCGAAAAGAAACCGGCCAGGAAGAGTCCTGCTCCCCCCTTCACCACCTCAACGCTGCAACAGGAAGCCGCCCGAAAACTGGGGTTTTCAGTATCCAAGACGATGATGGTTGCCCAGCAACTTTATGAGAACGGGAAGATCACCTATATGCGTACTGATAGTGTAAACCTGTCGGATCTGGCAGTAAACACAGCACGCAAGGCCATCATCAACCTGTTCGGAGAGTCCTATTCCCAGACACGCCGCTATACTACCCGTACCAAAGGGGCACAGGAAGCGCATGAAGCCATCCGTCCCACGTATATCGAACATACCACTGTTGAGGGAACCGCAGATCAGCGTAAACTGTATGAATTGATCTGGAAGCGCACCATTGCATCGCAGATGAGCGATGCCCAGGTGGAGCGCACTACGGTGACCATCCAGATCAGCGGTGTGAAGAACAATTTCATCGCCAGGGGCGAGGTATTGCTCTTCGACGGGTTTCTGAAAGTATACATGGAAAGCCGGGATGATGAGGAAGATGAGAACTTCCGCAGCGTACTCCCAAAACTGGTGGCCGGTGATGAGCTGAGTGCAGATATTATTTCAGCCGTTCAGCGATTCAGCAAAGCTCCGGCACGATACACTGAGGCTGCGCTTGTCAAGAAGCTGGAAGAGCTTGGCATAGGCCGCCCTTCTACCTACGCCCCAACCATCTCCACGATACAGAAAAGAGAGTATGTGGTGAGGGAGGACAGGCCTGGACAGGCCAGATCCTATGTACAGATGGATCTGAAAAAGGATGCCATAAAGGAATCGACGAAGAAGGAAATGGTGGGGGCAGAAAAGTCCAAATTGTTTCCCACTGACGTTGGTGTGCTGGTTAACCGTTTCCTGATGGAACACTTCGAATATATCGTGGACTACCAATTCACTGCCACGGTAGAGAAGGAGTTTGATGAAATCGCTGAAGGCCAGAAGTCATGGAACGAAGTGATCCGGGCCTTTTATGGTCCCTTTCATGAGCGGATTGAAAAGACAGGCACAGAATCTTCGCGTTTCAGCGGTGAACGTTTCCTGGGTCAGGATCCTGCCACCGGTAAGAATGTTTTTGTGAAGGTGGGCCGCTATGGTCCCATGGTGCAGATCGGCGATAATGATGACAACGATAAACCCAGGTTTGCCGGGCTGCGGAAAGGACAAAGCATGCAGACCATCAGCCTTGAAGAAGGGCTGGAACTGTTCAGGTATCCCAAGATCGTGGGTCAGTTTGAAGGCAAGGATCTCCTGGTCGGCATCGGGCGTTTTGGCCCCTTTGTTCGTCATGACAGCAAATTTTACAGCCTTCCTAGAAATTGGGACCCCGCGGAGGTGGACGAAGAAGCCGCTGTTGAGCTTGTAAAGAGCAAGCGTACCGAAGCCCTGGAGAAGGTCATCAAGGAATTTGCAGAAGACAGCGAATTCAAGATTCTGAAGGGCAGGTTTGGCCCCTACATCTCTTATGGTAAGCGTAACATCCGGATTCCCAAGGGCACGGAGCCTGCTTCCCTGAGCCTGGAAGATTGCCGGCGCCTGGCGGAGGAGAATGCGGCCGAGCCTCCCAAACGCAAGCCGAGAAAGAAAAGCTAAACGCCAGTCTCTGTTTTCAATCCTGCAGGGCTTGCCGAACTTGTCTATATTTGTGACTTCAATTCCCGGCCCATGGAGATCGCATTGTATTTCGAACCTGTAGATCCCTATTCCGGCTCCCACCACATGCGCAAGAGCCTGGGGGAGGTGATTCATATCCACACCCGTCAGCATGGGTTTCCGGACCTGGAGCATATCGACATTGCCATCCTGGGCGTCAGAGAAGAACGCCTGGCCGTTGACAACGAAGGCTGCTCCATGGCACCCAACCGCATCAGACAGGAGTTGTTCCGCCTGTTTCCGGGAATGAAAAACCTGAATATTGCTGATCTGGGCGATATCAAAGCCGGGTATGATATTGAAGACACCTATTTTGCTCTCTCCAGCGCCGTCAGTCAGCTTATCAGAAAGGGTATCGTCCCCATTATCCTCGGCGGCAGCCAGGATCTGACCTATGCTAACTATCTGGCTTACGAGCAGTTGGGACAAATCATCAATATCGTTGCCATCGATCCCCGCCTCGATTTAGGAAACAGTGAGGAAGACCTCGATAACCAGTCCTGGCTCAGCCGCATCATCCTCCATCAACCCAATTATCTCTTCAATTTTGCTAATATAGGTTATCAAAGTTATTATGTTGATGTTCATGCCATCGCGCTGATGAAGAACCTGCTTTTCGATGCTTACCGCCTGGGTAAGGTCAGGAGCAATCTTGAAGAAGTGGAACCTATTGTTAGAAATGCAGATATGATCACGGTGGATATTTCGGCGGTTCGTTTTTCAGATGCACCAGGTCATGCCCAACCCTCTCCCAATGGTTTTTATGGAGAAGAAATATGTCAGATGATCCGATATGCCGGCATGAGTGATAAGCTGACCAGTATCGGGTTCTATGATTATAATCCTACACATGACCGCAGCGGGCAGACTGCCCAGCTCATTGCCCAGATGATCTGGTACTTCATCGAAGGATTTTACAACCGGCAGCATGAGTTTCCGGTTCGCAACAAAGAAGATTTTCTCAAATATACGGTGGCGATCAAAGAGCAACAGGATGAGATCGTCTTTTACAAAAGCAAACGCTCAGACCGGTGGTGGATGGAAGTAAGCTGTCCGGCCAGCCTGCGCACCAAGTATTTCCGTCATTATATGGTGCCCTGCTCCTACGCTGATTACCAGGAAGCCTGCGCCAATGATGTTCCCGACCGCTGGTGGCAGGTGTATCAGAAATTCATGTAAATCCGGAAGGCAGCAAGGCTGCTGTCAATAGGCCCTCACATTCCGCCCCTCAATATAGTTGATAAAGGCCTGATTCACGACCTTGTTTCCACCTGGTGTCGGGTAATCTCCTGTGAAATACCAGTCGCCCGTATGCCCCGGACATGCAGCATGCAGGTCTTCGATGGTCTGGAAAATAATGCTGACGCCGGCATTAACGCCAGCAGGTGTAACGAGTTGGGCAATACGCTCTGATATCTCTTTGGCGCAGAACGGTTTGTATATTTCCTTTACATGATTGACTATTTCCTCTTTGGGCCACTTCTCCTGTGCTTTGCATTTCTTGTACACATCATTGATGACATGGCCCATGTCACGCTCTTTCAGCAGGTCGATCGCGGCATTAAACGCAACGAAATCGTGTAGCTTTGCCATGTCAAGGCCATAACAATCGGGATAGCGGATCTGGGGCGCTGAGCTGGCAATAATAATATGTTTCGGGTTAAGGCGGTCCAGGATGCGTATGATGCTCTGCTTCAGGGTGGTGCCCCTGACGATGGAGTCATCCAGCACAACCAGGCTGTCGATGCCATCTCTGACGATACCATAGGTTACGTCATACACGTGGGCCACCAGGTCATCACGCTGCTTATCCTGCGTGATGAAAGTTCTCATCTTCACATCCTTCACCGCGATTTGCTCCATCCGTGGCCGCAGGGCCATGATCTCCCTTAGGCTGGAAGGCGTCAGTTTGTCTCCGGCGCTCAGGATGCGTTCCATTTTAACCTCACTGCAGAAATTCTGAAGTTCTTCCATCAGGCCGTAGAAGGCCACCACAGCGGTATTGGGGATATAGGAGAAGACGGTATGATCAAGGTCATGACCCACGGATTCGAGGATAGGACGGGCCAGTCTCTTACCCAGATTTTTACGCTCCTGGTAAATATCAGCATCCGTGCCCCGGGAGAAATAGATGCGTTCGAATGAGCAGGATTTACGTTGTCTGGAGGGTAGTATCTGCGTCGATTGCACCGTTCCGGACCTCCGTATGATGAGGGCATGACCGGGTTCTATCTCGTGTATATCAGCAATGGGGCAGTTAAAGGTCGTTTGGAGCACTGGCCGCTCAGAAGCCACGGCCAGCGCCTCTTCATTCCGGTAATAGAAAGCCGGCCGTATGCCCTGGGGATCGCGCATGACAATAGCATCTCCATGGCCCAGCATACCAGCTATCACGTATCCCCCATCCCAGGTTCTGCAGGCTTGTGTCAGGATGCCAGCCAGATCAAGGTTTCCGGCAATCAGGGGTGTGATCTCTCGTTTGGAATGGCCTTGCTGCCTGAAGCGCGCATATAACCGCTCATTTTCTTCATCCAGGAAGTGGCCGATCTTCTCCAGAATTGTGGTGGTATCTGATGTAGCCACAGGGAACTGGCCATAGCTTATCAGTCGCTGAAACAGCTCATCGACATTGGTCAGGTTGAAATTGCCGGCCAGCACCAGGTTGCGGGTCATCCAGTTGTTCTCGCGCAGGACAGGATGAAGGCTTTTGATTCCATTACCACCGAAGGTGCCATAGCGCAGGTGACCCAGGAACAGCTCCCCGCCAAAACCTGTGTGGTGCTTGAGCCACTGCACATCATGCAAGCGGTCGGGATGTCCGGCCGATGCTGTTTCTATCTCCTTCATCACCATACCGAATACATCGATGATGGGTGCTTCGGCATTGGAACGGACACGGTGAATATATTTCATGCCTGGTTCAGGATCAAAGCTGACACAGGCCAGCCCGGCACCATCCTGACCCCTGTTGTGCTGCTTTTCCATCAGCAGCTGCATCTTATTCAGGGCGTAAAAAGCTGTACCGTATCGCACAGCATAATACTCCAATGGTTTTAAGAGACGCAACAGGGCTATTCCACATTCGTGCTTGATGACCTCACTCATGATGCTCCGGTAGGAAAAGGCAAAAGTAAGGCATTTGAGGCAGATGTCAGGTCCGAAATGTGTAATTTGGCCGGTGCAACCTCCGCCCCGGACAATGGCGGACCAAACAGTCAGGGTAATATGTCAGGAAAGATCCCGCATACATACGTTATCATCTTCTACATCATTGTATTGGCAGCCATCATGACATGGATCATTCCGGGAGGTCAGTACCAGGAAGCGATCCAGGAGGTCCAGGGACAGGAAGTAAAAACCAAGGTATTTCAATACACGGAATCCCAACCTCAGACATGGCAGATTTTCGCGGCATTATTCAAAGGCTTTGAGCGCCAGGCTGGGATCATAGTCTTTATTTTAATGATAGGCGGGGCTTTCTGGATCATGAACCAGAGCAAAGCCATCGATGTGGGCATCCTGTCTTTCCTCCGCCTGAGCCGCCGCCTGGAGCGATATAAAATGATCAAATGGCTGGGTGTCGATAACATGATCATCACCCTGGTGATGCTGATGTTTTCGGTATTTGGCGCGGTATTCGGCATGAGTGAAGAGACGATTGCCTTCATAATCATCCTGGTTCCCCTGGCCATTTCTATGGGTTATGATTCCATCACCGGCGTATGCATGGTATTCGTTGCAGCCGGACTGGGATTTGCCGGTGCTGTCCTCAACCCCTTTACCATTGGTATTGCACAGGGACTGGCTGAGCTTCCCTTGTTTTCAGGTTTTGAATACCGCCTGTTCAGCTGGCTGGTTATTAATTTGGTGGGTATTATCTGGGTGCTTCGTTATGCCGCCCGGATCAAAAAGGATCCGCGTCGCTCACCTGTTTATAAGGAAGATGCATATTGGCGCGAAAGGGGCAACAGCCATCTGGAAGACCTGGTCTACCACACCCCCAGGGCTGCCTGGTGGGTTTTCGGAGGTGTCTCGCTGACCCTGATGGCCTTCAGTCTTTTCTTTCCGATGACAACACTACAGGTAGGACATGCCTCCGCCACCCTTCCCGTCATTCCCATTGCCACAGCGGCTTTTGTCCTCAGCAGCTGGCTTGCCCTGCGAAAATCGGTTCACTTCTTTCTCCTGAACCTGCTGTTATTTACCATCATATTTCTGATCGTTGGGGTCATGGGATATGCATGGTACATCATGGAAATTGCCAGTCTGTTTTTTGCCATGGGACTGTTCTCCGGTATCGCCATGCAGTACTCTCCCAATGCGCTTACGAAGCATTTTCTGGATGGTGTCAGGGATATTCTGTCAGCCGCCATGGTGGTTGGACTGGCCGGGGGTATCATTGTCATCCTGGAAGATGGCAAGGTCATCGACACCATTCTCTACCTGCTTTCGAAGTCGATGGAAGGCACGAGTGAGCTGGCTTCGGTATCACTGATGTATGTCATTCAGACCATCATCAACGTTGTGATACCTTCGGGATCGGCCAAGGCTGCCCTCACCATGCCCATCATGGCTCCCTTTTCGGATCTCATCGGATTGTCAAGGCAGGCTACAGTGATGGCTTTTCAGTTTGGGGACGGGTTCACCAATATGATCACCCCCACATCCGGTGTATTGATTGGTGTGCTGGGTGTAGCCCGCATCCCATATGATAAATGGGTCCGTTGGGTATGGCCTTTTATGGTGGTTCTGATTATCCTGGGATTCCTCCTGCTCATTCCCACCGTTACCATGGATCTGAATGGCTTCTGAGATTTTGCTGGCGGCCTTGCCCGGCTGTGAGCCTGCCTGCCCGGGCTGTGCCCACCGTCACCTCAGCCGGGAAGAGAGCGAAGAGAAGAAATCGGTCTTTCTTCGTAAAACCCTGCATGGTTTTGTGGAAGCAATGGCTCCCCTTCACAGTCCAGACCCCTTACAACGCTTGGGTTACAGAAGGCAGGTCAGTCTGGCAACCCAGTGGGAAGTCGGTTGGCAAGCCGGCATGAGAAAGAAGGATATGGTTATTCCAATCCCGCAATGCCCGGTACATGCCTCCTTTGTGAATGAGGTCATGGCAAGATTACTTCCGGTACTGCCACCACCGGAACGCTTCCCCATGGTATACTATGTCCAGAGCGGAAAACAGCTCAGTCTCGTTCTGAAAACCAATGCCATGCCAGCCCTGGAATGGTTAGAACCGACTTTGGTCTCCGCATTGGAAGCCTTGGGGTTGGAAGGGCTTTGGCTACACCTGCACCCCTCTGCGGGTAAGCGTATCTTTGGAAAAGAAGGATGGCATCTGATCTGGGGCAGGTCCCGTTCCAAGGATGAAGACGGGTTGTGGTACGGGCCCGCCTCTTTTCGTCAGTTGATACCCTCATTGGCGGCCAGGGCTTTAGACTATGCCGAAGACTTCCTTCAACCGGATGCCTCTTCTACTGTGGTCGATTTGTACTGTGGCATTGGTGCGTCGTTGCGGGTATGGGAACGCCACAAGTCTGCCTGCGCCGGGGTAGAATGGAGTGGAGAAGCCCTGGAATGTGCAGCCATCAATGCTCCCGGGGCCACTTTATTTCGAGGATTATGTCATCAGAGGATTCCCCAATTGGAAGCATGGCTATCCTTCCTACCCCGGAGGAGACAAACCCTAATGTACGTCAACCCCCCGCGGACCGGACTGGAGCAGGAAATTCTTCATTGGACCACCACGGGTTTAAGGCCGGAAAAGATCGCCTATCTGTCATGCAGCGCAGGAACATTAAAGCGTGATCTTATCTACCTGCAAACTGCGGGCTATGAGGTATGCCGTATAATTCCCTTTGATTTCTTTCCACAGACATACCATGTAGAAACCCTCAGCCTGCTCACACGCAGATGATCAGGTAAAACGAATCAAGAGGAAAGCACCAATATGATCCTATTCCAGATAGGTATAGCCGTAGAGGCCGGAGCGGTAATTTGACAGAAACTCCTTGCCTTCTTCTGCTGAAATAATCCCGGACTTGACCGAAGACATCACCCAGGTTTCAACCGTGCGCACCATCTTCTTGGCATTAAACTGCACATAATCAAGCACTTCGGCAACCGTTTCCCCATCGATGACCTGGTCGATGTAATAACCCTTATCGTCAACGGATACATGGACAGCATTGGTATCACCAAAGAGGTTATGCAGATCGCCGAGGATCTCCTGATAAGCGCCCACAAGGAAAACGCCGATATAATACGGTTCCTTGGGCTTGATGGTGTGAACAGGAAGATAATACGAGAAGTTACGCGTTGAAATGAAATGATCTATTTTTCCATCCGAATCACAGGTAATATCCTGCAGGGTCGCCGAACGCTCGGGTTTTTCATCCAGGCGGTGTATGGGGATGATGGGAAAGATCTGGTCTACAGCCCATGAATCAGGCAGGGACTGAAACAGGGAAAAATTACAGAAATACTTATCAGACAATAGCTTCGGAAGCTGGAGCAATTCATCCGGCACATGCTTGATTTCGGTACTCATCTGCTGTATTTCCCTGGCAACAGACCAAAAAAGGCGTTCGATCTGAGCCCTTGTACGAAGGTCGAGCAGCCCAAGGCTGAAGCGGTCGAGGGCTTCTTCACGGATCTGCTGTGCATCGTGCCAGATCTCGAGCATACGGGGCTGGTTCAGGGCTTCCCAGGCATCGTAGAGTTCCCGGACAAGCTCGTGGTCGTCGGGACTGATCTCCTCATCTTCCTTCCATTTCGGGGAGCTGGTGGATTCCAGCACTTCAAACACCAACACTGAATGATGGGCGGTAAGTGAACGGCCTGACTCGGTAATAATGTTGGGATGGGGGATATTGTTCTTGTCGCTGGCGTCAACCATGGTAAATATGGCGTCGTTGACATATTCCTGTATGGTGTAGTTGACACTGCTCTCACTGCTGGCAGAGCGTGAACCGTCATAATCCACGCCCAATCCACCGCCGATATCGACGAAATCAACCCCAAAGCCACGCTGGTACAGTTGTACATAAAACTGGGAAGCCTCCCGCAGCGCGATTTTGATACGGCGGATTTTATTGACCTGGCTGCCAATATGAAAATGCAGGAGGCGCAGGCAATCTTTCATCTTGTTCTTCTCAAGGAAATCCAGGCCTTCGAGCAACTCACTGGAGGTGAGCCCAAACTTACTGATATCCCCACCCGATTCCTCCCATTTTCCGCTGCCGGAACTGGCGAGCTTGATGCGGACACCCAGGTTGGGCTTGATCTTCAGCCTTGCAGCCACACGTGTAATCAGCCGCAGTTCATTCAGCTTTTCCACCACGAGAAAGATCCGCCTGCCCATCTTCTGTGCCAGAAGCGCCAGCTCGATATAGTCCTCATCCTTGTAACCATTGCAGATGATCAGGGATTCGTTGTCGGTGTTGATTGCAATTACCGCATGCAGCTCCGGCTTGGAACCGGCTTCGAGCCCGATGTTGAACTTTTTGCCATGGCTGACGATCTCCTCGACAACCGGACGCATCTGGTTGACTTTGATCGGATAGACAGTGAAATTCTGTGCCTTATACCCGTATTCCTCGGATGCCGTCCTGAAACAACTCTCCATCTGCTCGATGCGACTGTCCAGAATATCCGGGAAACGCAGCAGGACCGGGGTTGAAACGTCCTTCAGAGACAATTCATCCAATAATTCTTTCAGATCCACCGCTGCCTTCCCCTTTCTGGGGGTAACCGTCACATGTCCCTTTTCGTTGATGGAAAAATATTGCAGTCCCCATCCGCTGATGTTATATAATTCGGCTGAGTCCTCAACGCGCCATTTTCTCATGGATAAGATTTAATTATGGGGTTAACAGAGTCGATAGGTCTTAATACTCCTCTTCCTGATTATCTTCCTCATATTCAGGATGATTAAGGATATCCTCATCTTCGTCACCGAATTCATCGGCAGCAAAATCATCTCGAAGGATGCCATCTTCGTCATAGTCTTCATCATCCTCGATGATCTGACGTGCTTCCAATTCCGTCATGCGGATCAGGTAATAGACATCTTCTGTTTCAAAAGGCAGGGCAGAAACAAACTTACCTTCCTTATTGGTATATCTGATCAGGTGGTTGACAAATCCATCCGGATAGTTCAGTTTGACCCTTGCCACGATTTCTTCCGGGAGCTTATCGTAGTCCTTGACAATTCTGGGTTTATTGCTGGTCATTCAAATATTGGTTGCTTCGGTTAAAAACGCGTCAAATATACTTGCATTATTGTTCGTGACAGCAAGTTGAAAAAAAAGTCAAAATTCATACCAACTTACGAAATTCAGCAGTAAGAATCAAGATACATATGGCTGATCTTGAAAATTCTATGAACAAAGCACATCCCAATGCCGGATATACCGTCAATAAAAATGTCCAAAACCTAAGGAGGGAGATTGGATCACACCCTGCTGTGCGTGCTGATTATATGGGAAAATCGGCCTCAGTAACCCGGGATCAAGGGATCACCATTCGATTCATAAACGACGGGAGGTAGTTTTCGCGTGGTTTCCTCCAGGCAAGGGCATCCTGTATGGTCTTCCGGATGTCTGTCACCGGCATGGACAGTTCACGTACCGCTTTGCTGTGATCGTAGAAATTCCTCAGACACAAGATTTTAGCATTATTCAGGTGAAGAGAACACCTGAATCCCATACTGGAAATCAGACTCCCGGCCATGCCTGCAAGGTATAAAGTCCATGCAGGCAAAGGAAGGAGAATGCGCGAGCCTCCTGAAAGGGAATTTGTAAGACCGAAGAAATCACGGTAACTCATATTTGTGCCTGAGAGCAGATAGCGAGACCCGCTCTCTCCTAACTTTAAAGCATTTACAGTGGCCTGCGCAACATCTCTTACATCCACAAAGCTTTTTCCGCCCGGTGGATAAAATACAATTCTTCTATGCTCGATCATGCTAAAGATCTTTCCTGATCCGGCACGATGATCCATGGGGCCGATCATAAAGCCCGGATTAACAACCAGGGTCTTCATGACCGGATGTTTGGAAAATGACTGCACTTGCTGTTCGGCCAGCCACTTGCTATGGGCATAGCCAGAACGCATAAATACCTTGTCGGGTGGCAGGTCTTCCGTTCCGGGATGAACTGCACTGCCATAACCCATGGTGTTCGCTGTACTCACATATACAAACCGCTTTACACCCGCGCCGGCCCCGGCCTCAAGCAACTGCCTGGTAGCCTGAATATTGACGACTTCATAATCCCTCCAATGCCTACCCGACTGGCGTGTATCTGCAGCAATATGAATAATCATATCACAGCCCTCAACAGCCTGACATATCTGCTCATTACGGGTGATATCGCCCCGGAAAATCTCTATTTCAAGGCCCTCCAGCACAGGCGCCCTGGCTCCACCACGCATCATGCCTCTTGCGAGATAGCCCTCTTTTACAAGGCGATGTATGACATGCCCGGCCAAAAATCCATTTGCACCGCTTACCAACACCCTCATTACTTATTCTCCTTTCCTTTTAAATGCGTGTTTTCCCTTATCATTGAAAGCTCAGTTAATTTCAATGGCCATAAATAGCAGGAGAACTATTTAGGGTTACCTGATTTCCAATACGTTGAACTATCTCATTCTTAACAACCCGTGAAAGGATGGGCAATTTCCAGGCATTGGGAATAAGCATCATAAACAGCCAGTTGATCTTATTAAAAACGCCCGGTAAAACCAGTGAATCATGTTTCAGCATCTGCCTGATGGCAATGTGGGCCGTCTTTTCAGGAGACAGCAACCCCATTTTGCCAAAGACACCTTGTTTTTCAATACGCCATGACACATCCGCATTCGTCTTCATGGGGCCCGGGTGAATGACACAAACATGAACGCCACTACCCCTGAGCTCTTCATGTAATCCTCTGGAAAAGGAATAAACGAACGCCTTGGAAGCGGGGTATACCGTTTTATAGGCAAATGGACTGAATGAGGCCATGCTGGCCACATTCATGATATACGCTTTCTTCTGCTTCTTTAACTCTGGCAACAGCAGACGTGTCAGCAGAGAGGTGGCGCGAACATTGACCTGGATGATGGTATCCACATACTCCGGACTGGCTGCGTCAAAAGCCTGGGTGCCTCCCAGTCCTGCATTGTTAATCAATGCAAACAGGGGATATTTTTTCGAAACCCATTCAGCCACTTCGTACACTGACTCCCGGGCTGAAAGGTCTGTTTCAAGATATTGTGCATCAATGCCATGGTCGGTCCTGAGTTGCTCGCACAATGCCGGCAACCCTTCATCTTTCAGGGAAACCAGCAATAAGGGATGGTTTCTTTTGGCCAGTTCAAGGGCCATGGCCTTACCCAATCCCTGACTGGCTCCTGTAATCAGAGCATAGGGCTGAATATCAGATTGGTCATGGGTTTTTCCCGTACATTCAGGTAGCTTCTCGTTTCTCAGTAATCTCATAACCAGATGATAATAAAATAGCGCCAACAATGAACCGGTGAGGATTCCTCCCAACAACAATGCAGTAAAAATGTCCAACCCTCCTTCTGCCAGGTTCCGGAAGGCCAAATCCTTCATTCCACCCGGAGTGGGCAACAAGGGATCCATGCCCAGCAGGAAGGCGCCCAGTTTATAGTTCAGTGGATACAGAAATACGCCCTTGGTCCAGTTGGTATTAACAACACCGGTAATGGCGGCGGCTTTGCTCAGGTTCAGCAGCCAGGACAAGAGCACGCTGATCAAAATTTGCATACCGATGAAGGGGGTGACACCCATAAAAGTACCCAGGGCAAAGCTGCGCGCGATGCGCCTGGGGTTT
This sequence comes from Lentimicrobiaceae bacterium, assembly GCA_018001695.1. GTDB lineage: Bacteria > Bacteroidota > Bacteroidia > Bacteroidales > JAGNHN01 > JAGNHN01. Next base: position 50,801 of record JAGNHN010000003.1, on the reverse strand, counting down.
CCCTGTAGCAGTTCGAGCTTCTTGCGCAGGGTTTCTCTTAGCTTTCTCATGTTTACCACCCCTCCTAAATGCTTAAGATGAGCTTCAACCTCAGAAGATTACGCAAGAGGACATTACGAATCACGGGATCATGGACAATCCGGGGAAATTCCGGAGGGAGGTAGGACCTGGTGGTCAGTGACAACAGAACCTGGTTGTTACCCTTGTCCTCTATTCTCCAGACAGCATTATATCCTTCAACCCTTTTGAAGCCGGTTGATGGGAGGCCGGGATAGCGGGCACTGTTGATTTCGATGATGGCAGTTCGATCATCCACATACTTCAAACGGGACAATGTGACCATTTCACGGTTTTCAAAGGGCCAGGGCAGACAGAAGGAAGTATAGGCGTACCAACTGTCCTGCTGCGGTTTTCCCAACACATAACACTGTTGCACCTGATCCATCCAGGACCTGTTGCGGGCCGGGTCACGCAACGTCATCAAAGCAAGCGCCGGGGTGCTTTTCAATAACATCTCTCCTTTGCGCTCTCTGATCCGCCCATAGTCCGGCAGTTCAATCCATCGCTCATAAATATGTATTCCATCCTGGTTGCCGACTTCCTTCCACGCGGCAACGCTCACAACAGGCTGAAGCAGGAAGGCAAGTGCGAAGGCCATCAACCTATTCGCATTCCAAAGCATTCTCGGGTCCATAACATCTGTCCTTTTTAGGGTTTGATACCCTTAAGGCAGTTGGGAGATGATATTCCCCTATTCTGTTTTGAGATTTTTCTACGCCAGGAAATACAACAGGAGCATACTGTAGTGTGTACCAAGCTGGATATTAATGTAATAAGGAATAAGGGATGCAAGTGCTAAGGCCGGTTCGGGAAGTTATACCGCCACCCGGCCATGATTCCGGCCCATGCATCAAAGCGTGTCTGAGAAGGTGCATAATGCAAAGCATGGGAGGGCAAGATGTTGTCCAGGAAAGCATCCACATCCGGATGCAGTGCGTCGGAGATAAAGGTTTGAGCCACAGGTCCTAGTATCAAGCACCACCCAGGAAATGTCTTTACACAAATCTGAGGTGTGAGCATGAGACGGGACATGGTTCGCTGATCAAACCCACCATACGCACTGATCAGGCTGGAAGTTAACTCCAGGTGGAAATCCCAATGCTTATTGTGTATCAGGCGGGTCCCAAAACCGATCGAAAATCCGTAGGCTTTATCCGGTCCGGTAAAGCGGAATGTCAATCCTCCGATACTGTATAGACGCCGGCTGCCACTCCCGGCATAAACCGTAGCAAAGCCCAGTTCATCCATGCTCAGACCAGCCGGATAATAACCGCCCCTGATCACATTTACCAGCCCGAATGGCAATCCATCCGCGCTGTCCGCGACATTGATCACGCCAAACTGAAAACGGGCGGAAGGCGCCTTGTTAAACACGCCTGATATCTGAAAAACAGGACTGGGCTCCTGCGTATAATTATATATACCTGCCAATTGAAGTCCATGTATACGTTTATTGGCTCTATTGGCAAGGCCGGCCAGTTGCATGCCTTTCACGCTGTCATTGGCCAGGTTATACATCCCGGCAAACTGGCAACCCCTTGTTTTTCCACCCGTTCGGTTGACTACCCCGGCCGCCTGAAATCCTGTTACAGTGTTACCGGTCAGATTGGCCAGACCCGCAACCTGGACTCCTGAGACCATCAAACGGTTCATATTTATGAGCCCACCTATTTCAAACCCTGTCATTCCGGCAGCATACCCGACAACCAGGTTCACCGAGAAACGGTTGACGATGGCGCCTCCCAGGCGGAGGTTGGTGCCGATATTTGGCCAGACCGAGATTTGCGCCGGTCGCTTATCGAAAACCTGGACATTCAGGCTATTCAATTGAATCTGTCGGCTGATTAGCCCCTGCATGAGCACAGGGTTAAGTTGATTTGTGGCCAGGATTTCAGCCGCAGTGCGCAATGGCAGAAGCTGTAGTTCATCTTCTCCGGGGATAAGTTCGATGCTGAGCAGGCTATCCCGGTCGGCATATAATAGCAATACTTTTTCCTCATATCCCTGCTTGCTGATGCGCAATGCTATCTGCGTGGTTTTTGGTTTGGTTTCCAGCCTGAAGCCTCCCGCTTGATCCGTCAGACAGGATTGCAAACTGCTCATATCATAAACGGTGGCCAGGGCAACACTGCCCTTGCTGCGCGCATCCCGGACTGCTCCTGTAAATGCGATGGTCTTTGGGCTTTCGGGCGGAACAGCAGGCCGCCTTTTTAAGATGATGATGTGCGTTCCGGTTCCTTTGAAATAATAGCCTGGCCCAAAGGCCACGGTCAGCGCCTTCTCCAGGGTGACCCCCTGCACCACCAGATCGGCATGTCCTACGGGCAGAATATCCGCATTGTACGAAAACAACACCCCATAACGATTTTCAATGCTGGTAAGCATTTCGGAGTAAGTAAGATGATAGAGGGAAAGATGCACCTTCAGATCCAGTAGGTTGGATTGTCCCATGCCCTGACTTGCCGTCATGACGAGCGAGAAAATGATCCAGATCCGAAGTTTAATGTTGTACCGCATCCACCTGATAGGAACTATCCTTGTTTTGAATGGTCAGTGAGAAAGAAGTAGCAATGATTTCCATCACCTGCCCGACAGGCATTTCTGTAAAACGTGTTGTCAGGCGCAGGCTTGCCAGACTATCGTTTGTCCATTGTATTTCAACATGATATACCTCCTCAAGTTTCGCAAACACCTCTGCTAGGGGTGTCTTGTCAAAGACCAGGGTTCGCGTCGACCAGAACCATTGATTGGCATCCGGTTCGGGTAACAGCTCCAGTTTTTTTGTGCTGTGATTCAGGCGGCCTCTCTGCCCGGCTTCAAGGAGCAATGAATCAATGGCAACCGAGCTTTGCAGGGCATACAGCTTTACCTTACCTGAGGTTACAGAAACCTCAGTGGTTTCATCTCCCGGATTGGCATTGACATAGAAGGATGTCCCAACCACCCTGAGCTGCAGATGCCGGGTATCAACCCAGAATTCACGGCTTGTATCACGTTTTACTTCAAAATAGGCTTCTCCTGATAGCGCCACCCTCCGTGCCGTTTTGTTGTAATCCCCTTTCCATGCAAGTGTTGACTGTTTGTTCAGGCGTATGAGCGTACCATCGGTGAGGGTGTCATGAAGCACCTGGCCGGCAGACGCCAGGGTCTGTCCTGCCTCAGGCTGGTCGTTCCGGAGAAGGAAATAGCCTGCTACAAGCAGCGGGATCAAGGCTGCTGCATATTTTAATATCCTGAAAATGGAAGGCTTCTGCACCTCCATCTGCCTAACAGGGGCGTCGGCTTTGGCTTCGGCCTTTTCTATGTGGGCTACCAGATTGTTCCATGCCATATCTGTATCCACCGGGGCCGGTGAGGGCATGACCATCTCGCTCTGTTCCCAGGCATACTGCAAGGATTCGAAATACTTCCTGTTCTCCTCCGAAGCCATGACCCAGTTATCCACCTCCTCCACCATGGCATCATCCAGCTCTCCCTGCAGATAAGCGATGATCAGGTCAGCATTGATATTTTCAGGGTTCATGAGCATACTATTAATGAGACAATCAAAACAGCCTGTTCACCTATTCCCAATGAAAAAAATAATGACAAAGCGGCCAATAGTAATAACCAGGCAGGAAGGTAGGCTGACAGGGCATCACGTATGGCGATCATGGCTTTTCCCATTTGGTTTTCAATTGTTTTCACCGATACCCCCAGTATTTCAGCAGCTTCCTTATATCTTCTGCCTTCCATTTTCACCAGCTGAAACACCTTTTTCCGCTCGGGAGGCAGGTTTTCGACCGCTTTGTTCAGACAATCCTGAAGTTCCAGAAATTCATATTCCGGGGCGACATCCGGCCCTGTCATCTGTTCCAGGCGGGCATGATGTTCATATGTTTGTTTAACCGACTGATGCTTCAGGTGGTTCATGCATCCATTGCGCACGGATTTAAACAAGTATGCCTTCAGTGAGAACTGCACATCCAGGTTTTCTCTTTGAAGCCAGATGCGGTAGAAGACATCCTGTACAACCTCCTCGGCCAGGTCAGGATTTTCGAGAATGCCGGTGGCATAGGCACACAAATGGGGATAGAAGGTCCTGAAGACCTCTTCAAAAGCCTTTTTGTCACCCTGACGGATCCTTTCACACAATTGAGCTGTCGATTCGTCCAATGCCTTGGTTTGATGGTCAAAGGTATGAAACCAAGGGCGAAAATGGCCAAAGTATCCATTTTAGTAAGATCCTACAGAGGCATGGCAATAAACATAGAAGAATATCGTGAAACATTTCATATCTTACAGAAGATTGAACAACCCTATGCCTTGATAATGTGTCTTACTTGAAACCGGATCTGAACCTGACCGGCAGCGATAAGAATGAAACAATAAATCGATATTAATTTCATTATCAAGTTGTTATTCAATAATCAATGATGCTGTCTGGCTCATAATAATAACAAGGATTGAAGGTGTTTCTGACCGTAGGAATGCGCCGAACGCACTAAAAGACTGATATATGCTGCGAAAACTACTTTTGCTTTTGTTACTGGCCAGTCTGGCCGGTTCTGAGCTATATGCTTCACATTATATGGGTGGGGAGATCAGCTGGGAATGCCTGCCCAACGGCAATCATCGCTTTGTTGTCAGGCTTTACCGGGAATGTGGGGGTGTCCTCTACCCCGTCGGGGGTATTACTTTGGGGTCCAATTCCCCGGCGGGAAATATCTATCTGCGGCTATACCCTGATGCTGTTCTGGGCCGGAGGGATATCTCTCCCGTTTGCAACAGTGATACCAGTTTCTCCCGCATTCAATGCATGAATGCCAGCCCTCCTCAGCCTTCCAACCAGGGCGCTGTGGAGGAATGGACCTATACCAGCGACGCCATATATCCCAATGGCATAGCCCTCAATGGGATCCCTCCCGCGAATGGATGGATCTTTTACTATAACAGCTGTTGCCGGAATCCCTGCTCCAATATCCTCGGTGCGTCGAGCAAATCCTGGTATTTGCGTGCAGTTATGTATAACTATGATAATCAACCCAAATTCCCATGTTCTGATCATTCACCGGCCTTTGCTGAAGGTCCGGCCACTGTGATCTGTGCGGGGTATCCTTATTACTTCCATCACCGTGCCCATGACAAAGAAGGCGATTCGCTGGCTTTTGAGTGGGGCATCCCTTTAGAGAATGGCGTTACTTCCCCCATTGTGGGCTGGGCAGCGGGATACAGTTACAACAATCCTCTCCCCAACAGTTATCATGACACAAACAACGTCGCAGCAGTAATGGACCCTGGCACCGGCAATATCAGCCTGACTTCGTTCACCCAGGGCGCATTTCTAACCACCACCAAGGTCACTGCATACAAATGCGGCATGAAAGCGGCCGAGGTTTTCCGGGAAATCCAGATGGTAATCATCAGTTGTGATTCCAACCCTCCCCCGACATTTACCCTAAGTGGCGCCACCCAGGTCACACCACAGCTTTTCACAAGCACCTTTCAGATAGGCGATACTGTTAAAACCTATATCATCGTCAGTGATACCAGTCCGATGTACCTGCCCAACGGACAATTGGTCTCTGTCCGAATCGATGCATCCGGTAAAGCGTTTGGCGACGGTTTCATATCCGATACAAGTGGATGCCTGTTCAAGCCATGTGCCACGCTGGATCCGCCGGCACCATACAGCAACCCGCTTGTTTCCACGGCTGTCCTCTCCTGGGTCATTGGTCCTGAACATTATTTCGGCGATCCAAGCATCTGCGGTACCCTCAACCCTGTTCATGACTTCTGGTTTGATGTCAGGGATGATGTATGTCCCATTCCCGGTCAAAACAGCTTCACCTACCGCATCATTGTTGACTATCCGGGTTTCGGTCATTTCGATGGATACTGCATGCGGGTCGACACTGCCGGAGATGTGCACATTACCTGGGACACCATCAGTGACGTTGAAAATATCTTTTCCCGGTATGTGATTTCCTATGCCCCTGTTGCAGGCAGTCCTTTCCAGATCCTTGACACACTGCATGATATCAACATAACCAGCTTTATCCATTATGGCGCGAATGCCCAGCAGCAACCGGGGTATTACAAACTGGAGGCATATTTTAATTACAAGGGTAAAAATGTGATCGTCAATATGTTTAATGACAGCCCTCCCTATATCGATGCACCATCACATGCCTGTATATCCGAACCTTTTACGATCAGTCTGAATGACCCCAATCAGGCTACCGGCACGCTGATCTGGGATCTGAGCAGTGTACAGGTTATCAGCGGGAGCGGCCCCGGGCCATATATGGTGCGGGTTGATTCATTGGGAACTTTCGTTGTTGGTTTACAGAAGACGGGGGACTGCGGAACGAGTGTGTTATTGAAAACCATTCAGGTGCATCCTCCCCCACAGGTCAGTGTCCTGGGGAAAAAGTACTATTGTCCTGGTTCACCTGTCGTTCTTGAGGCAACCGGCGCTCAGACTTACCAGTGGAGCAGTGGCCATTCCACGGCGCAGATCTCCCTTCCCCAGATCCAGTGGCCTGTAAACCTTACTGTAACCGGATGGGATACGGTGGGATGCAAGGACACTGAGATGGTGTATATCCGGGGGATTGAAACCTGGGACAACAATTCTATTTGCCTGGTATCCAATGACATTAACTCAAATCATCTTCAAATCATATGGGAACCGGAGCCCAATGTTGATATCCAGGCCTATCGGATTTCCTGGTTAAACGGGACCATCTGGACGCCTTTGGATTCCATTCCTTTTGATATGGCCGGTGTTTATACAGATAGCCTCCATAACGCAAGCCAGATGCAGTATCTCTATCGTTTACAGGCTGTTGATTCCTGTGGAAGGCAGTCTGAATACTCGGATTCACGGGGAACCATGCGACTGCAGGCCGTGGCCTGGGGACAGGTTGTCACACTGAGCTGGCTGCCTTATGTGGGCCCGTTTAGCTATTCCCATATCCAGATATACCGCTATGATGATGTCTCCGGCGTGTTCTCTCTGATTGACAGTGTTCCCGCTAACAACATCACGTATATTGATCATAACCCACCTTACGGAAACCTTCTTTACTACCTGGCTATTCATGGACAGCTCTGTGAACCTGCTCCGGGGATCACTTATTCATCGGCTTATTCCAATACCAGTGCGGTAGCATTCTTTGCCGGTATTCCGGACTTCGCTTCTCCCGTCCATCTGCGCGTCTTGCCCGATAAACTTCGCCAATGCCTGGATCTCATCTGGCTTCAGCAACCCGGAGGTCCCGTCACCCTCACTTTGTTGGATGCCACCGGCCGGGAAGTTCTGAGACATCCGCTGAACAGGCAGGAGAACAGGGAAACTGTGTTCCTTCCCCGTCTGCCCAGGGGCGTATATTTTTACCAGGTTCAGGACGCTTCTACAAGCTTAGGGCGTGGAAAGATTGTCTGGCCCTGATGAAGTGTGTCAGACGTCAGGGGCAACACCTTGAAGTTTCAGGGTATTGTTTCCTGTAAACCTTATGTTAATTAATAACAAATTATCATAAAGGAGCACCCAAACGATGGGGTTTTTACCATATTTGTTGATTCTCAATTGAATGCTCCATCATAAGGTAGAAAGGAATCAAGCCACAATGAAATTCTCTCAGAATCTACTTATACCCCTTAAAAAGCTTAAATCAGAAATCTATAGGACTTCTATAAAATGGGGAAGTAAGCGGCAATGCAATATATGCCAAAACAAGTTTCGGAAATTCACCAAATACAAAGGTGGTTCGCGCAATGTATCTGAATGGATCATAAAATTAGATGTTATTGGTAGTGATGTAGATCAGTTCGGTTGTATCTATTGTGGATCACACGACAGAGAAAGACATCTGGTTATGTTTTTTGACAGACTTGATTTGTGGAGATTGTTTCCTGGTAAAGATATCCTTCACATTGCGCCTGAACAGAATCTGAGCCGGCACATCAGCAAACTATCGCCGAAAAAATATGTACTGGCTGATTTGCATCCCTTCAATGAGGAAACCGTAAAAATTGATTTACAAAACATTCCCTTCCAGGATAACTCTTTTGATGTTGTTATCTGTAACCATGTGCTGGAGCATATTCCAGATCATATGAAGGCCATAAAGGAAGTCTATAGGGTTCTGAAACCCTCTTCTGTAGCGATCCTACAGACACCCTATTCAATGCGTTTGACACAGGATTTTTGTGATGAGGGGATCAATACAGATGAACTCCGGCTGTTGTTTTACGGGCAAGAGGATCATGTCAGGCTGTTTAGCAGAAATGGTTTTCTGGATGCGCTCATTAAAGGTGGCTTCAGCCCAGAGATCACCCCACATAATGCGTTATTTGACAATGAATCGGGGAGGTATTATGGTGTTAATATCAAGGAAGAGCTGATACTGGCTCACAGATTTTAAGGCACATTGAAGGAATACCAGCAAAAACAAGCTGTTGAAGCACTACTGACACATTGTCAATACTCTTCAACTGTCCATTAACTGTCAGAACTCTTCCTTTGTACACTAATCTGACGGTAGCATAATTTAAAATCCCCGCAAGTCATTTACCTACGGGGATTTACGTTTTTAAGAAGTAGCCTCACTAGGAATCGAACCTAGATTTAAAGTTTAGGAAACTTCCGTTCTATCCATTGAACTATGAGGCCGGGGCCGCAAAGATAGCCAATTTTTTTCCAGACAGTATGGCTTTGACGGACTACTTCACTGTTGAGCCATTCATCACATTTTCAACAGGTTCAACAAAAACCAGTTTACCATCCTTGTCTTCTGCCATCAGAATCATGCCGTGAGAAACGATGCCACGTATCTCCCGTGGCTCCAGATTAACCAGGATAGCTACCTGTTTACCGGGTAAATGCTCCGGCGCATGGTATTCAGCGATGCCGGATACCACGGTACGCTTGTCGATGCCGGTATCTATCCTCAGTTTTAGTAATTTCTTTGTCTTGGGCACCACCTCCGCTTCGAGAATGGTGCCAATGCGGATATCCATCTGACTGAAAAGGTCATATGAAATGGGTTCCGCAGCAGGTCTGGCGGATATCACTTCGCCGGCGTTCGCCGCACGGGTTGCCTCAAGCCTGGCAACCTGCCGCTGAATAGCCTCATCCTCAATGCGTTCAAATAATAGCTCAGGTTGTCCTATTTCATCATCCTCCGACAACATACCCGAATGACCAGCCTCAAACCACGACAGCAGCGGCATTTTCAGCATTTTTCGCATACGCGCTGTTGTAAAAGGAAGGAAAGGCTCTCCCAGGGTGGCCAGGTTGGCACAGATCTGCAGGCTGAGGTTTAAGATGGTCTGCACTCTTTCATCTTCCTTGCCATATTTTTTCCAGGGCTCCTGATCTGTGAGGTATTTGTTTCCCAGACGGGCCAGGTTCATAAATTCCGCCAGGGCTTCCCTGAAACGATATGCTTCCATGCTGGCTGAGATGCGGCCGGGAAACTGACTGATCTCTTCCATCAGGATCCTGTCTTCTGTTGTGAGTGATCCCAATACCGGAACCCGTCCGCCAAAATACTTATGTGTTAGCACCAGCGTTCTGTTCACAAAATTTCCAAGGATAGAAAGTAATTCGCTGTTATTGCGCGTCTGGAAATCCTTCCATGTAAAGTCGTTGTCCTTGGTTTCCGGGGCATTTGCGGCTAAAACATACCTCAGAACATCTTCCTTACCCGGGAAATCGTCAAGGTATTCATGCAGCCAAACGGCCCAGTTGCGGGTTGTGGAGATTTTATCTCCTTCCAGGTTAAGGAATTCATTGGCAGGCACATTCACCGGAAGGATATAACTTCCTTCCGCCTTCAGCATGGCCGGGAAAATAATACAATGGAATACGATGTTGTCCTTGCCTATGAAGTGTACCAGCTTGGTATCTTCATCCTTCCAATAGGGTTCCCAATCCACACCTTCCTGCTGAGCCCACTCACGGGTAGCTGAAATATACCCGATGGGAGCATCAAACCACACATACAGGACCTTTCCGTCGGTCCCGTCTATGGGCACCTTAACGCCCCAGTCGAGGTCCCGGGTGACAGCCCTGGGCTGCAAGCCGTGATCCAGCCAGGATTTGCACTGGCCGTATACATTGCTTTTCCAGTCATCCCTGTGCTTTTCGAGTATCCATTCCTTCAGCCATCCTTCATATTTATCCAGCGGCAAATACCAATGCCGTGTATCCTTCAGAACCGGTGTGCTTCCGCTCAGGGCAGAGCGGGGTTGTATGAGTTCATCGGCACTGAGCGAGGTGCCGCATTTTTCGCACTGGTCGCCATAAGCCCGTTCGTAGTGACAATGTGGACAAGTGCCTGTGATATACCGGTCGGCCAGGAACTGGCCGGCTTCTTCATCATAATACTGTGCAGTAACCTTATCTGTAAACTCGCCCTGGTCATAGAGTTTTCTGAAAAAGGCCGAAGCAGTTTCATGGTGAATGGGCGCTGATGTGCGCGAGTACACATCAAAGGAAATTCCAAAACGTCTGAAGGAATCCTGGATCAGGGCATGATATTTATCCACCACTTCCTGAGGGCTGACCCCCTCTTTGCGGGCTTTGATGGTGATCGGCACCCCATGTTCATCTGAGCCTCCGATAAATACAACATCTTCACCCCTCATTCTGAGGTAACGGACATAGATATCGGCTGGGACATAGACACCGGCAAGGTGACCGATATGGATCGGTCCGTTGGCATAAGGCAAAGCAGAGGTGATGGTATATCTCGTAAACTGGTCTTTTTCTGTTTTCATGTTGGATATTTTTCCGCCAGGGGTGGTGTTTTTCGTATATTTTAGCAAAGATATGGATTTATATACACGGCATTCGATATGAGACCTGCTGTACCTTTACGCAAACCGCCCTATCTCTGCAAGGGAGATACCATAGGCTTGATTGCGCCAGCGCGCCAGATCAGCCACGAAGTGCTGGAACCCGCCTTCCGCATTTTCCAGGAATGGGGATTCCACGTCCTGACAGGCCCCCATCTTTTCGGAAGCCACCATCAATTCTCCGGAACGGATGCTGAAAGGGCAGCGGACCTGCAGTTCATGCTGGAACGACAGGATGTTAAGGCCATCGTTTGCGCACGGGGTGGATATGGCAGTGCCAGGATCGTCGATCTCGTGAATTGGCAGCCCTTGCAACTGCATCCTAAATGGATCGTTGGTTACAGCGACATCACCGTGTTCCATTCCCACCTTCAAGCCAGGCTGGGTATGGAGTCCCTGCATGCCACCATGCCATTGAATTTTCAGGAACCGGGAGCAGTAGAAAGCCTGGAAAGCCTGCTGAAAGCCTTGACCGGAGAGCTAAAGGAGTATGTCGTTGACGCAAATCCCTCCAATCGCAAGGGAATGGCTACAGGACAATTGGTTGGGGGTAACCTGTCCGTCTTATACAGCATTCTGGGAAGCCCTTCAGACCTGGATTATCAGGACAAGATCCTCTTCCTGGAAGACCTGGATGAATATCTTTATCATATTGACCGTATGATGGTTAACTTAAAACGCAGTGGACGGCTTCAACACATCCGGGCCTTGGTCGCAGGTGGATTTACAGAAATGCGCGACAATACAGTTCCTTTTGGAAAAACGGCAGCAGAAATCCTGATGGAAATCACGGAGAACCTGGACATACCGCTTGTCCTGGATTTTCCTGCCGGGCATGTCGGGAAAAACCTGGCGTTGTATATGGGAAGACATATCCGCTTAGAGGTTGGAGATCAGGTGAGGATGCTGTTTGATGAATGAGAGGACAAGATCATGACAACATTGGAGATTGGGAAAGAAGGCGAAGAGATTGCGCTGAACTATCTGAAAGGCAAAGGCTACCGCATCCTTGAGCAGAACTGGCGGTTTGGTAACAACAACGAAGTAGACATCATTGCCCTGGATCGGGATTATCTTGTTTTTGTTGAGGTGAAGAGCAGGAAGAAAGGCAGCCTGCAGACGCCGGTGGCGGCGGTAGACCGTAACAAGCAACGGATTCTGATCCGGGCAGCCAATGCCTATATCTCACGCTATGACATGGACTACAATGCCCGTTTTGATATTATCGGGATAGAATTCAGCCGGGAAGGCCATACCCTGGAGCATATCGACCAGGCGTTCTATCCTACACTCAGACCTTGAAGATGAGCAGAGGCGCCTTTACGTTGGCCAGGAGTTGTTGCGTCGTGCCCTGGTCCAGCAGTTTTTCGAAGAATCCCCGCTTTCTCGTTGTAAGAGCAATCAATCCAATATCATGCTCCAACTTATAGCGCTCGATTCCGCGTAAAATCTGATCTTCCCTTATGACTTCGCAATGGACATCCATCTTGTTGTAGCGCTCCCTGAAATGGTCTCTCAGCCGGTTCATTTGTACCTCTTCTACCACCGGGTCTTCCGTTGTTTCAACATGTAAGCAGTAGAACCGGAGCCGGAAAGGCGCCAGGAAATTCATAAGTCTTTCGATGGCAACATAATCCGATTCATCGAAGCGGGTCAGGTAAAGCACATTGTGAATATGAGACGGATCATCGATGCCTGAGATTTCAGGGATGGCAATGACCGGCACAGGAGAGTTTTCGATCACCCGGGTGCTCACGCTCCCGAAAAGGCGGTACAGCATTCCTCCCGTTCCCCGGCTACCCATCACCACCACGCCTGGATGCAATTTGCGGGTATACTCCAGGATAACATCTTCGGGCAGCCCATGACCCAGGGAAGTCGTAATCCTTACATCGCGTATGCCTTCGTTCTGGACTCTTGCCCGCAAGGTGTTCCCCAGTTCATTCAAGTCTTTGCGTGCCCGGGTGACGATATCCTGCAGATAGGTATCCATACCTGCAGGGTATGCAAATGCTTCATTGATGATGCCACTTCCCACTGCAGGACTGTAGTAGGCATGAATGAGGTTCACATCCCCTTTCAGCTCCCGGGCCAGTCCCAGTGCAAAATGAGCAGCCCGCTCAGAATAGGTGGAGAAATCAACCGGAACGAGGATCCGGCGTATGCGGCTAACCCTTTCAACCACTTCCGGCTCACTGGCGGTCCTTCGGACCTCATCCAGGATTTTCAGGGCATGACTAAGGTCATTGCGGTGGATCATGACCCTGACCCCTTCAGAGATATCTCCCCGCAGTTGGTTAACATTGGATAAAAAACAGGATATGCCTTCCGATTCAAGCCTGCTTTGCAGGATGGCTGCACGGGCATAATTCAGGCTGGTGAGTTCAATGATCTCGTTCATTGTAGTCATACTTATTGGCATACACTTAATATGAACGTATGCCTGATTCCATTCATTGTTAAAATACGCAATTTTAGGGGTATTTGTCAAGTATTCCTTATTTCTTCCAGTTATTAAATGGCAGCTATATCGATAATTTACTGAGCAGCAACATGTTTTCTTACCTTTGCGCCCACCAATAAGGGTATCATGGCAACAACAGGCAAAGGGCCGGGTCGTAAGTCCGGCAAACCAGCAGAACGAAAAGAGGAAAATCCATCACGCCGTTCCAGACAGGTCAGGGAAACAAAGGCCGCCAAACCAGGCAGCCGGAAACCCGCCAGCCGGCCGGCTGACAAGGATGAGTACGGAAAAATGGAGGGAGCCCGGAAGCCTTACCCAAAAAAACAGGAAGAATCCGGCAGATCCGAAGGACCACGGAAACCTTACGGAAGAAAACAGGACGAGCCCGGAAGGTCTGAAGAAACACGCAGGCCCTACGCAAGAAGACAGGAGGAATCTGGAAGATCTGAAGAAACACGCGGGCCCTACGCAAGAAGGCAGGAAGAATCCGGCAGATCCGAAGGATCACGGAAACCTTACGGTAGAAGGCAGGATGAGCCTGGAAGGTCTGAAGAAACACGCAGGCCTTATGCAAAAAGACAAGAGGAATCTGGCAGATCCGAAGGACCACGGAAACCTTACGGAAGAAGACAGGACGAACCCGGAAGGTCTGAAGAAACACGCAGGCCCTACGCAAGAAGACAAGAGGAATCCGGCAGATCCGAAGGACCACGGAAACCTTATGGAAGAAGACAGGACGAACCCGGAAGGTCTGAAGAAACGCGCAGGCCCTACGCAAGAAGACAAGAGGAATCCGGCAGTTCCGAAGGACCACGGAAACCTTATGGAAGAAGACAGGAAGAGCCCGGCAAACCTGAAGGAACCCGCAGGCCTTACGCAAAGAGACAGGATGAGGAGCGGCCGGTGAGGCGAAGGAGCACAGAACAAGAAGGTAAGACGGAAAGAAGTGATGGTCGCCGTCCTTATGTCCGGCAAGAGGACAGAGACCGCAATCCTCGTTATAAAAAAGAGGATGAACGGGGATACCGGAGTAGCTCAGGCAGGACCGGATCGAAAAAGGACCATGCAATAGCCAGGGAGGGCATGCGTTTGAACAAGTACATTGCCCATGCCGGTATCTGCTCCAGAAGGGAAGCCGATACCCTGATCGCTTCAGGTGTCGTGCAGGTCAATGGTAAAGTCATAACCGAAATGGGTTACAAGGTTATGACGGGCGATAAGGTCCAGCTTGGAGAACAAACCCTGCGGGCAGAAAAGTTGTTTTACGTAGCCCTCAATAAACCAAAGGGATACATCACGACAACCGATGATCCTGAAGAACGAAGAACCGTTATGGAACTGGTAAGAGAAGCCTGCAGGGAGCGCATCTATCCGGTTGGAAGGCTGGACCGCAATACCACAGGTGTACTGCTGCTTACCAATGATGGTGAAATGGCGAAGAAGCTGACACATCCCCGGCATGGAGTGCGCAAAATTTATCATGTACATCTGGACCGCAACCTCAGCAAAAAGGACATGGAGCAAATCGTCGCCGGTGTTGAGCTGGAAGATGGCCTGGTAAAGGTCGACGACATCGCCTGGGTTGAAGGTGCGAATGATAAGAAACAGATTGGAATAACCCTGCATTCAGGACGTAACCGCATCGTGCGCCGCCTGTTCGAACACCTGGGTTATGAAGTCGTCAAACTGGACCGTGTTTCTTTTGCCGGAATAACCAAGAAGCTCATTCCCAGAGGGAAATGGCGTCACCTAAGCCAGGAAGAAATCAATATCCTGAAAAGGCTGAAGTAATCGTATGACAAAAGAGGGAGCTCAAACCCAGACAGCATCCAAGGTCAGGCGTGTGATCAAACGTTTCCTGCTTCTGTTGCTGGTCTTCTTCCTCCTCATCCTGGGCGGAACCTGGATTATCCTCCACCTTCACCAGGATAAGATCAAACAAGTTTTGGTGGAAGAAATCAACCGCTACCTCCTTATTCCTATCGATGTTGGTGGCATGGAGCTCGGGTTTTGGCGGCATTTTCCCTATATCAGCCTGGATGTTCGCCAGGTGCAGACACGCGAATCCTTTCAGATACCCGGTCAGCCCGTCCTCCTGAAGGCCGGTCATCTTTACCTCAAGATGCACCCCCTGGATATCGTGCGTAAACAATACAGGATCAGGAAGATCCTTATTGAAGACGCTGAATTGAATATCCTGTTGTTTGAAAACGGCCAGGATAACTATCATATTTTCAGGTCTGCAAATGATACTGCTACTGGTTCCCTGGACATTCAACTGGATGCGGTGGGTATGCGGCAGTCGGTTTTCCGGTTCAGAGACCTGGCAACTGGACAGGATTATGCCTTCTTCCTTCAGCGGATTGATCTGAAGGGGAAGTTGTCTGATACCCGTTTTGACGCTTCCTTACAGGGGAAGCTGGAGGCCAGGTTATTAAAGACCGGCGAAACCGTGATCCTGCAAAACCGTCAGGCCGAGCTCTCGACGATCCTGCAGGTTGACACGGAAACGGGGCGGGTTCAATGGAATGACGGCCGCATACGTACCGAGGCGATGACCCTGCTTACCGCAGGAAACGTATTGCCAGGAGATACCAGTGACAGCCTGGATATTCATCTTTCCTCCGGAGAAGCCAAGCTTTCCGGCCTGCTTAGTCTTCTGCCCGAAAACCTGTCTGGCATGGCCTTGAAGCATCAATGCAGCGGAGAGGTCACCTATGATCTGCGTATTCAGGGACTCTTTGGTGGCGGTGCTTTCCCTTCCGTTGTCCTCAACTGGCGAATGGATGATTTAGCCATGCTGGCGTGCCCGGATGCCGGACTCTGGATCAAAAACCTTCAGGCGCATGGGATTTATGACAACAAGGCCTCCCCTTCCCTACCCCTTCAGCGACTCGAGGTGACCGAGGCCCGTTTTAACCTGGCCGGAAAACCGGTCAAGGCCTCGCTCACCATGGATAACCTGGATGCACCACTCCTCAGTGGAAAGGTACAGGCCAATATAGATCTGGAAGCTATTTCGGCATGTTTTAAACAGCACTGGCCCTTCCAGGTGCAGGGGCTGGTTGACCTGGAGGGAAGCTTTGACCTCCAGCTGGCACCGGGATGGAAACCTGGCCCTGACTGGTCTCAGACAGCCCGGATAGACGCCAGGGGCGCCCTGCAATCCGGCCGCCTTTCTTATCCTGAAGCTTCGCTGGAGCTCAGCAAAATGTCGGGGTCCCTCCGGCTCCGGCAAGGTGACCTGCTGCTTCAAGGACTTGAAGCCAGCAGTCCGGACGGCCCGTTAAAACTGGATCTTCACATTGCCGGACTGCTCCCCTGGCTCGAGAATCCGGCGAATACAGCTTATGCTGATGTCCAGCTTGAAGCGGAAGCACTACCCATTGAAGCCTGGTTCTCCGGCAATACTTCAAAGCAAGAGACAGCTTTCAGTCTGGAGGGCATGGAATCCAATATCCATGTAAAGATCTCCAAAATAAAATATGGAAAGTTCGAGGCATCCCATGCACAAGGTGAAGTGACCTATTCCACTTCCGGCCTCATCGCCCGTCAAATATCCCTGAAGACCATGGGCGGTGATATCTTTCTGATTGGCAGTATGATCCCGCATAAGCCCGGCCAGCACATCCAATGCCGGGCAGTACTGAAAGACATAGACATAAAAGCACTTTTCAGGCAAATGAACGATTTTGGCCAGGACGAAATCACCCATCGTCATCTTCAAGGCATTCTTACCGCGGAGGTAGACCTGGGATTAGACCTGGATGCAGGCTACCTTCCGGTAACCTCCAGCATCGTTGCACTGGCCAATGTTCAGGTAAACCAGGGCATCGTACAGGACTACGAGCCCCTGCAAGGACTGGCAAAATTCATCAAAGCCGGTAATCTAGATAAAGTCAGTCTGGCCCCCCTGCGTAACCAGATCTATGTACGCGACAGCCGTATCTTTATCCCTGAAATGGCCGTCAATACAGATGCTATCAATATCAACCTATCTGGTGTTCATCACTTTGACAATCAAATAGATTACAATTTCAAGGTGTTGCTGTCCGAACTCCTGGGCCGGAAAGCCAGGGAAGCCCGAAAGGAGAATTCCGAATTCGGGGTTGTTCAGGATGACGGGCTGGGCAGGACGACGCTTTTCCTGCGCATGACCGGAACCAGCGATAAACCTGTCTTTGCTTATGACAGGGTCGGTTTGAAGCAGAAGATCAGTCGGGACCTGGACGCAGAAAGAAAAGAGGTCAAAGATGTTTTGCGCCAGGAATTTCACTGGCTCAGGCAGGACAGTCTGAAGCGGGAGCAACGCAAAAAGGAGAAACGCCAGCTGAGGCAACAGGAGAAAGGAGAGTTCATCTATGAGTGGGAAGATGACAGCCTCTGAATCCTTATTAACAAGAATTAACAGTCAAAGCATACGCTGAGACCAAAAATCCCTGATTTTTGCACACATAAATACATACGGCATGAGTATCAACCTGATCATCTTCATTTTATCCCTGCTGCTTATCTGGGCATCCCTGACCGGAATCTTCAGGAAGGCCGGCAAACCTACCTGGCAGGCCCTGGTTCCTTTTTACAATATTCTTGTCTGGCTACGCATAACAGGTAAACCCACCTGGTGGCTGGTGCTTTTTTTACTGCCCTTCATCAACCTCTTCATGCTGCTCCTGCTGTCGGTCGAGACAGCCAAAAGCTTTGGGCGCTATAAGCTGCTGGATCATGCCCTGGCCGCTGTCTTTCCCTTTATCTATCTTCCGTGGCTTGCATGGATAAGCAAAGAGAAATACCTCACACCGGAGAAACGCACACCCCTCAAGAAATCGGTGGGCAGGGAATGGTTTGAAGCCATCATCTTTGCAGTGGTTGCCGTAACCGTCATCAATCTCTTCTATTTCCAGCACTACAAAATCCCAACCTCCTCCATGGAGAAGAGCCTGCTGATAGGAGACCACCTCTGGGTCAACAAATTCGTTTATGGTGCGCGGCTTCCCAATACCCCCCTTTCATTCCCACTGGTACATCATACCATGCCCATGAGCAGCGACCGCAAGTCCTACCTGGAATGGGCGCACTGGGATTATTTCCGTTTCCCTGCCATTAGGCCGGTTCGCAACAATGATGTGGTCGTATTCAACTATCCAGAAGGCGATACCGTATCAAGTGCCTTTCAGAGCAACCGCAGCTACTATTCACTGGTCAGGGAGTTTGGAAGAAGCCAGGTGCATGCGAATAAAACCAATTTCGGGAATATCGTGTATCGCCCGGTTGACAAACGGGAGAACTTCATCAAACGTTGTATCGGCATTCCGGGTGACACACTGCAGATCATCGAAGAACAGGTGTACATCAATGGCAAAGCTCTGGAAATCAGATCCGGGTTCCAACATCAGTATATTGTGGAAACCAACGGACAGGATATCAGCAAGCGTGCATTGGAAAGCCTGGATGTGACGGATGATGTGATCCGCATCGGCAACCGCGAAGTCGTAATGAATCTTACTGACGAGTCGCTTGAGAAACTCAAGGGTTTCCCCAATGTGACCGGTGTTACCAGGGTTATCTATGAACCTGGCCTGACAAGTCCGGAGATCTTCCCCTATGATACCAATTATCCCTGGAATGTTGATCATTACGGACCGGTTGTCATCCCACGTAAAGGCATGACTGTAAGCCTTGATGCCAAAACCATACCCCTGTACAGGAGGATTATCGCCACCTATGAGGGCCATGATCTGGTTGAAAAAGACGGCCGGATTTACATCGATGGAGCAGAAGCCACGCAGTATACCTTTGAGATGGATTACTATTGGGTGATGGGCGATAACCGTCATAATTCCGTTGACTCAAGGTACTGGGGCTTCCTTCCTGAAGACCATCTGGTTGGTAAAGCTGTGTTTGTCTGGATATCCTCCGATAAGAACAAGCCCTTGCTGAAGCGCTGGCGGATCAATAAGATGTTCCGCGTTATCCGCTAGGCCATATTTTGCGATGTCATGCTTTTTGGTGATATTTGAATAATATCATCGAATCTGCATGGCCATGAATCATTCACCTTATGTATTTCCTTTTGACGGCAGGGCCCTTCTCCATGATTTCGCGACATCGGACCAGGGAAAGTTCGACGACAAGGACGAAGCCGCCAAGCACCTGAAGAATGGCATTGAACGTTTGTCCGCATTGCAGGACAAGCTCTACGCCCAGGATAAATACGCGGTACTGGTCATTTTCCAGGCCATGGATGCAGCAGGTAAAGACGGGACAATCAAGCATGTCATGTCTGGCATCAACCCGCAGGGGTGCCAGGTATTCAGCTTTAAGGCCCCATCTGCCGAAGAACTGGACCACGGATATATGTGGCGCTGCAGCAAGGTTGTTCCGGAACGTGGACGCATCGGGATCTTCAACCGCTCCTATTACGAGGAGGTGCTGGTTGTCAGGGTCCACCCTTCCATCCTGGCCGGTCAGAGACTGCCGGGCCTGAAACACCCGGTGGGAGATGAATTCTGGAAGATGCGCTTCAGGGAAATGAATGATTTTGAAAGATATCTGCACGAAAACGGGACCATTGTCATCAAATTTTTCCTGAACGTATCCAAAAACGAGCAAAAAAAGCGTTTTCTGGACCGGATAGAAGATCCGGCCAAGAACTGGAAATTCTCAGTTAAGGATGTAGACGAGCGCAGGCACTGGGATGAATATATGCAGGCTTATGAGGACATGCTCCGGCACACCAGCACGCCGCATGCCCCCTGGTATGTGATCCCTGCCGACCGCAAATGGTTTATGCGCGCCCTGGTTTGTGATATCATCGTATCCCGGATGGAAGCGCTTGACCTGGCCTATCCTCAGTTGGACGAATCGCAACAGGCCGGCCTGCAGGAAGCTAAGAAAAGACTGGAATCAGAAGATTAACCTCATTTTTGTAATAAAGACTGTTCATTTGAGCATTTACAAACAAAAGAAGCGCTGGAAGCTCATCCTGTTCCTGGCAGCCATGGTGATCGTCGGGGCGTCGTTCTGGTATACCGATTCCATGGTACACAAGATCGCCCGCGAAGAGCGTAAAAATATCCGTATCTGGGCCGATGCCGTGCAGCAGCGCGCTGGACTGGTGCAGATGCAGGAGCAGCTCTTTGCCGCCCTGCAGCAGGAAGAGCGAAAACGGGTAGAGCTGCTCGCCCGCGCAACGCAACGGCTTATCAGTGCGGATAATACCGAAGATATTACCTTTTACAGCGAGATTATTGCCGGGAATACCACCATACCGGTGATCCTGACCGATGCCGACGGACATATCAGTTCGGCGAAAAATGTGGATTTCAATACCGACAGCGTCCGTGTGCTTACCCCGGAGCTGCGGGAACAGTTCTCGGCATACCCCCCCATCGCCTTCGATTACTATGCAGGAAATATCAATTATTTCTACTACGCCGACTCACGCCCATTTACCGAAATAAAGAAGATCCTGGAAGATATCGTCCAGTCGTTCATCACTGAAGTCGTGGTGAATGCCGCATCCGTGCCGGTCATCGTTACCGACGCCGACCGCAGGCATATCATTGCGACAGGCAACCTGGATTCCACCTTTCTGAAGAACGAGTCAGCCTTGCATCATCTGGTGGATAACCTCTCAGAAGCCAATACTTTCCTGGAAATTGACCTGGGCAGTCAGGGAAAGCGGTATATTTTTTACAAAGAGTCTTACGTCCTCACGCAATTGCGGTATTATCCCATCGTACAGTTCGCGGTGCTGGGTGTCTTCCTCCTGATCGCATACCTGTTGTTCAGCACTGCGCGTAAGTCCGAGCAAAACCAGGTATGGGCGGGTCTCGCCAAGGAAACAGCTCACCAGCTCGGGACGCCCATCTCGTCGCTGATGGCGTGGGTAGAACTGCTCAGAATGCGGGGGGTTGATGATGAAAGTGTGGTGGAGATCAGTAAAGACATTCAGCGTCTGGATACCATCGCCCAGCGTTTTTCCAAAATAGGTTCGCCTCCTATTCTCGAGCCTGAAAACATCACCGGGATCATCCATGAAACAGTAGAATATCTGAAACCCAGACTTTCCAGAAAAGTCTTGTTCGATATCACCCCAGGAGCCCAGGAAGAAATCATTCTTCCCCTCAACCGCTACCTTTTTGAATGGGTGATTGAAAACATCTGCCGCAATGCCGTGGATGCCATGGATGGGACAGGCCGGATCAGTGTCCGGATCGGGGAAGAAGCACGGCAGGTCGTCATTGACATCACGGATACGGGCAAAGGAATTGCCAAGAACCTTCACAAAACCATCTTCAGGCCCGGATATACAAGTAAGAAAAGAGGCTGGGGACTGGGGCTATCGCTCGCAGCGCGCATCATCAATGACTATCACAAGGGAAGGATTTTCGTCAGAACATCTGCTCCCGGCAAGGGTACTACCATTCGCATCATCATGAAAAAGTAAGGCAGTAGCCTCCTTAAAAGGGAAATTCTTCCAATACCGGTGTTTCCATCTGCTCCTCTTTCCGGGATTCAGGAAGATCGGCCAGGCCATGCACTTCCTGTCCTTCAACATAGATCGACAAGGGATCCGTCGGGCAGGCATGTTCGCAGGCCCCACAGCCGACACAAAGCGATTCATTCACTTCCGGGATGTACAGCTTACCCTTCCATGGCACCATGTTGACGGCTTTGGTGGGGCAATGCTCGGAACAGGCACCACAATTTTTATACTCCTGGGTGACAACACAATAGTCAAAAAGGAATTTCGCTTTGCCCAACTGAAGGCGGTGTTTTTCGTCGATGGTAACAGGCTGAAGGGCACCCGTAGGGCAAACCTCGGTACAACGTACACAATCGAAATTACAATAGCCGGCATCCGGATCCAGGACAGGCTGAAAGGCTCCCTTCAGCCCATAAGCCAGGAAAGATGGCTGCAGGACATGGCTGGGGCAGGCCTGAACACATAATTGACAGGCCGTACAAAGCCGATGGAGGTGCGCATGAGAGCCGGATCCCGGGGGTGAGATGGCACAACTGCGTTCCCCAGGACCGGGTGCTGACAGCGGAGCCGCAAGTGGCAACACCGGTGCAATGCCCAGCATTTTCATTACCTGCCGGCGCTCACCTGAAAACGCCCTTGTGGGCTGTTTTCTGCCCAGGCCATAACGGATTCCCCCTTCTTTACAGGATGTCAGACAATTCATGCACATCACACAGCGCGATGCATCAATTGTTTTCTGGCGGAAATCAATACAACCTGCCTTGCAATCTGCGGCACACAGGCCACAGGCGGTGCATGCTTCCTGATCAAACCTGATACGGAAGAGGCTGCGGGAAGCGAGGATACCCAGTCCTGCGCCCACCGGGCAGAAGGTATTGCAGTAGATCCTTCCGTTTCTCCAGACCAGCACCCATAAGAGGGCAAACAGGGTTGTTGCCAGGAGAAATGGGGCCACCTGGAAGCGGGCAGCAGGAACCGGCGGAACGGCATACATGCGCTGGGATTCAAGCATCCAGGCGATGATATTGTTGAACAGTATGGCAGGATTTACCGCCAGCTGGCTGACAATCCTGCCGGCATGACTATAAGGATCCATGAGCCCGATGGCTGCTCCACTCCCAATAAGGATCAGGAAGACAAACAACAGCAGGCTGCCGTAACGCCAGCCTCGGTTCAGCGGCATCATTTTATAACGTTTACGGCGTGTCCATTTCCTTCTGAAAAAGCCCATGATATCCTGCATCGCGCCCAGGGGACAGAGGAAGGAGCAGTAGTAACGTCCAAACAAGGCTGCGGATAGCATCAATATGGAAAAAGCAAGCAGGGCACCCCCGCCAGCCGCCAGCATGAGTTGGATGGCCGGCACAATCTGGAAGTATCTCAGCGGTAAGTACCAGGCTTCAGGGATGCGGTTGTGAATATCCAGGAACAGGGCCCCTATCCATAACAAAGCAAGTCCGGATACAATGACCCTGAGTACTTTCCATTTGCCCGGATGCCGTCTCACATTTTCAGACGTTGGATATTCATCTTGTCAAGATCCAGCCTGCCAAAACCATCAGCGGCAGCCAGCCGGATGTATTCCACTTCCGAGGGTTCTGTTCCGAAGATCTTTGCGGATGCAGCATCAGCGGCGACAACATCGCGAGAAATGACCAGCATCTTAGTCAGGGCTGTGTCGGCAACCGAAACACCCCTGGGACCATTCTTCTTCATGATTCGGTATGCATCAACGATGGTCAGGTCTGGCTTACGCCAGGCCAGGAAGTCGGCGATGGCCCGGTTCAATCCGTTACGGTGCCACCATCCCCTGTCCCAGACAATTCCCATCAGGTTTTTGATTCCGATCGACAATTCCGTGGAGCTATGATGTTTGAGGATGGGGACATTGATAAATACATCTGATTGAAGGATGATTTCATGGACTTTTGTTGTCTTCAGCAATTTGACGCCGGGAACGCTCACCTCCTGATAATAGCTTTCGAGGTGAGCGGGGATCATTTTGGCTCCCCTGTCTTTGGCAGCTTTTTCAATGCCACTGTTTATGTAACATTTATCCCATTTGTCACAGGTATGATCGAAGACATAGACTTCCCGTGCACCGGCGTCAATACAATGTTTGACAATCCGTCCAACCAGGCCGGGATTTGTATTGGCTGCCCGTTCCGGGCTGGCGTCCCAGCCAATATTGGGCTTGATCACCACTTTCTGTCCCTTTTTGACAAAGGCCTGCATTCCTCCCATCGCCTGGATGGCTTTTTCGAACATGGCTTCCGGCTCACCGCCCATAACGGCAACCAGGTCCGGCGCAGTTGCTGGTGTTGCCCCGAATGCCAGTCGCGTCCAGCCCGGCAACACCATCAGCCCGCCGGCTACCATTCCCGCCTGGATGAACTTCCTTCGCTTCATACATTTTTGTTTATCTGCCCCTCAAAGATAAGCGATGGGAATGAATTGGCAGCGATCAGTTGACAAGCGATCAGTTGTCAGCGATCAGCCATCATTCGTCATTCGCAATTCGTAATTACCTGATTATCAACTCGTAATTCGTAATTCGTAATTCGTAATTATATGATTATCAACTCCTAATCCCATATTCCTAATTCCTGATCCCTCATTCCTAATTGTATCCGTATATTTGAGTCCTCAATACCATTTGAACCATGCGATCATCAACCACCGGATTACAACTGACCCAGTTCGTGCCGTCCTTCATCCTGGATGCCGCCGCCATTGCCCTGGTATACTTCATGCCCGCCTTGTCGCACCTTCTGCAGTTCCCGCTCTACCTGATAGAGCCCATGCGCATTGCAGTCATTCTGGCCGTTTTGCATACACGACCGGTCAATGCCTATTTCCTTGCCCTCACACTGCCCGCTTTCTCCTTTGCCGTGAGTGCTCATCCCCATTTTTACAAAGCCCTGCTCATCAGCGCAGAATTGCTGCTCAACGTCTGGCTATTCTACTTCATCCGCAGAAGACAACAGAATGATCTGACGGCCATCGCGCTGAGTGTTGTTCTGAGCAAGGTGGTTTACTACGGACTAAAGGCTTTGTTTATCAGCGCCTTACTCTTACCACAGGGACCGCTGGTATCTACACCTCTGTGGATTCAGGCTTCCACCTTGCTGGCTTTCTGTATCTATGCCTGGGCCAGGAATAATGTAAGAAAGCGACTCTCATCCGCCTCATGAGCGGGATTTATCTCCATATACCTTTCTGCCATCGTAAATGTGGCTATTGTAACTTCTATTCCATTGCAGGCGTGCGGCAGGCCGATGACCTGGTGCAGGCGCTCGTCAGGGAATTGACATGGAGAAAAGATGCCCTTCCTGATAAAAAAATTGAAACCGTCTATTGGGGAGGAGGTACGCCCAGCCTTCTCGGACTTGCGCAGCTTGAAACCATCATCAATGCAGTAAACCGTCATTACAGCCTTGGACAAGACCCCGAGATCACCCTTGAATGCAACCCGGATGACCTGAGTCCTGATAAGCTACATGGCTGGAAGAATTTGGGTATCAATCGGCTGAGTATTGGATTACAATCCTTTCATCCGGACGACCTGGCATACCTCGATCGCCGGCATCAGGCAAGGGAGGCCCTGTTGGCCACTGAAAAAGCCAACGCAGCCGGGTTCAACCATCTCAGCATCGACCTGATCTTCGGTATTCCGGGCCAGGACATGAAGAGGTGGGAAGATAACCTGCGCCAGGCAGTGGCGCTGAATGTCGAACATATCTCCGCTTATGCACTCACCGTAGAAGACCGTACCTTACTGCACCGGCAGATAACCACAGGGCTGAAATCCGCTCCGGATGAGGATGAGACGGCATCGCATTTCCTGCTGATGCACCAGCTGCTCACAACCGCCGGCTATGAACATTATGAGATCTCCAACTTCGCCCGTTGCGGTGCCTATGCCAGGCATAACACATCCTATTGGCAGGGTGTTCCTTACCTGGGATTCGGTCCTTCGGCGCATTCGTTTGATGGAAAACGCCGCTGGTGGAACCACGCCCATCTGGGTTCCTACATCGCGGCATCGAATCCTGAGGAAATGAAAGAAGGTGAGGAGGAGCTGGGCCAGGAAGAACGATACAACGAGTACGTCATGACCGGATTGCGAACCATGTGGGGCTGCGAAATGGCGAAACTCGAAAGCCTGGGTCCGATGAAACAATATCAACACTTTGAGCTTCAGGCAAGCGAATATCAGAAGCAAGGGTGGATGATACGCACTGGAAATACCTGGAAGTTAACAGCTCAGGGTATGCTGAGAGCCGATGGCCTCGCCGCATCCTTTTTCATCTAAAGAAAAGGAGCATTAAGGCAATAGTCTGATCTTCAGCCTTACAGGATGATGATCACTATGTCTGAAATCCAGGTTGACGGTTTCCTTGTCCAACACTTCAATATTTGGAGAACAAAGGAAATAGTCGATCACCGTTACTCCTGTCAAGCCAGGGGTATACGCTCTATCCAGCGCCCGGTTAGTGGGATGTTTCGCATCCCAGGCCACCTGCCAGCCTTCAAAAACATCATCTTCCAGTGACGGTAGCGAGGCAAAGGCACTGCCCTCCCGGGTCAGTGAAGCTGCATAGCCCGCTGGACTCTGGTTCCAGTCGCCGCCGACCACCACATAATGGCCTTCCGCATGTGCAGCCAGCACCAGCTCCCTGAGCCGGGCCACCTGCATATCCCGTTGATTTCCACTGGGGTCAAACGCTGAGTTGTGCAGGTTGAAAACCACTAGCTTTTTGCCATTATCGACCGGAAATGATACCATCAACAAGCAGCGGTAGGGCATGAACATTTGCTTGGGCCAGCTAAAACGGCCAGGCAGATCATAACGCACAACTTCAGCGGGAAGAAAATGCGACAGGGTCAGTAATCCGGAATGCACACGCCCCATGGGTTCGCCCAAGGGAACAGGAACAAAGGCCACATCATAATTCCATCCGAAAGCAGGATGGTGTGCTGGAAAACTATCTGACAGCAAGGCCACCTGATCCTGGTTCCAGGACCTCCAGGACCCTTTATCCACCTCCTGCAAAAGAAAAAGATCGACAGGCTGCTGAGATCTGAGCGCCGCGATGATGCCTTGCATATTTGTCTGCGTTTCCTCCTCTGCAGCCCGCACCTTTTCACCGCCATCAAAGAAGAAATCCATTTTCCCACCAAGTCCGGCATACCCGATATTCCAGCTAAGAAATCTGATTGTATCCCCAACGGAGATCACATCCGGCTGTTTGTTTTCTTCTATTATCAATGCCGGTTTAATAGCAGGAATGCGGACATAGGTCCAGAGCAGAAATATTGCCGGCAGGAGCAGGAGGGCCGACAAAATGATAAAAAATGGTTTCATACCGGTAAGTATTCTCAATGATACATAGCCTGCTAATGTAATAAGGACTGGCCAAAAAGCGTTTTTTTTCTATTTTAGCCCCTCACATTAAGCACCTGCACAATGCCAATCCTGGGATCTATCATCAAAGCGGCCATTGAGTTGAAAGGACTCAACTTGCGTGAGGAGCGGAATTTCACTGATCCCCTGGCACAACAGGAAAGGGTTTTAAGGAAATTATTATCCAGGGCCAGGGAAACCTCCTTCGGAGAATTTTATGGTTTTCACGGGCTGCTGAAGGAAAAGGATCTTATCCGTGCTTTTCAGGAGACGGTACCTGTTCATGACTATAATGCCATATTCCGCCGCTGGTGGTACCGCTTATTGCAGGGTGAAGCTTACGTAACCTGGCCGGCCAGGGTAAAATACTTTGCCCTCAGCTCGGGCACTTCAGAGGCTTCCAGTAAGCAAATCCCGGTAACGGCGGATATGCTCAAAGCCATCAAGAAGGTCAGTATACGTCAAATTTTTTCGCTGGCCCGGTATGAGTTTCCCCGGGATTTTTACGAGAAAGGGATCCTGATGCTCGGAGGCAGCACCCACCTGCAATACAATGGTACTTTCTATGAAGGCGACCTTTCGGGTATTACAACCGGTAATATCCCGTTCTGGTTCCAGCATTTCTACAAGCCTGGCAAGCGGATTTCAAAAGAGCGGGACTGGAATACCAAGCTGGATGAGATCGTGAGAAAAGCCCCTGAATGGGATATCGGCGTCATCGTCGGGGTTCCGGCATGGCTGCAGATTCTGCTCGAGCGCGTCATCGCCCGCTACAACCTGAAACACATCCATGAGATCTGGCCCAACTTGTCCATCTACGTGCATGGCGGTGTTTCTTTCGGCCCCTATGTAAAAGGCTTCGAAAAACTGCTCGGGAAACCCCTTACCTATATCGAAACCTACCTGGCATCCGAGGGCTTTATTGCATACCAGAGCAGGCCCAACACCCACTCCATGCAGCTGGTCGTTGACAATGGCATTTTTTTCGAGTTCGTGCCTTTTAATGGGAAGAACTTTGATTTCAATGGCAACCTGGTCGAGAAGCCCGAAGCGTTGACGATCAATAAGGTCGAAGAGAATACAGAGTATGCCCTGCTCTTATCCAGTTGCTCCGGGGCGTGGAGGTATTTGATCGGCGATACGGTAAAATTCACCTCCCTGGCACGAAATGAGTTGGTTATCACCGGACGTACAAAGCACTTCATCAATCTTTGCGGAGAGCATCTATCTCAGGAAAACATGAACCGCGCAGTACAAATGTTGGAAGAACAACTGGATGTGGATATACGGGAGTTTACCATGACGGGTATCAAATATGAATCCATGTTTGCCCATAAATGGTATCTTGGAACCGACCACCAGATAGATCCGGAAAGGGCGCGCAATATTATTGACAACAGCTTGAAGGTCCTGAATGACGATTACCGTGTTGAACGCATTGCTGCCATACGTGATGTGATTGTCAAAGTCTTGCCTTCCCAGGTTTTTTATGACTGGATGCAGGAACAGGGTAAGGTCGGTGCCCAAAACAAGTTTCCAAGGGTGCTCAAGGATGAGCAACATCTGAAATGGGAGTCTTTTTTAAAGCAAAGAAATCTGATCTGACGAAATGAAAGCTTTACTGGAAGGGGTAATCATGGGTCTGACCCTGGCGATCTTGCTGGGACCCGCCTTTTTCACCATCATTCAGACCAGTATTCATAGGGGATTCAAGTCAGGCATGATCCTCTCTCTGGGTGTTTTTCTCAGTGATGTAACCCTGGTTGCACTCAGCTATCTCGGGGCCGCACAAATATTGCAGGATAAGGCCAATCACCTCTATTTCGGTGTCATTGGCGGCATTGTTCTTGTTTCTTTCGGGTTTTATACTTTCACACGTAAAGTGACAGATACACAAGGGGATGAAGGACTGACGGAGAAAAAGCCCAGAACAATCACCTTTATCCTCAAAGGCTTCTTCCTCAACCTTGCCAATCCCTTCCTCTGGATATTCTGGATGGGTGTGATGGTGGCTGTGAGTTCAAGTTATGGAATACACGACCGCAATGTGATCCTTTTCTTTTCCGGATTATTAGGGACCATCCTCCTGACTGACTTCCTCAAAAGCTTTATTGCCAATCAGATAAAGTCATATATGACCCCAGGGATCCTCACCATCATCAACAGGGTTGTCGGTGTGTTCCTGATGGTTTTCGGGGTAGTCCTGATTGTTCGCGTACTGATGGGTGTATTGGGTTAGCCTTTGCCAGCCATTTTGATATCCTTGATATTGAGCTGCAGCCGACTCACACCATTCCATTCATTCAGTTCGATGTGATAACAAATGTCGAACTCTTCCTGATTCTTTATGCGCTCGTAATGATTACCCAGGCCGAAGGCAATGGCATCGACCGGAAAACCCCGGGCCTGCTGGGATCCCACAGACATCTTAAGGTGGTTGTTTCCAACAATACGAATATCTTCTGATCCGGTCACCTTACGTGAACAGAAAACGGGGGCCATGTTTCCTGGTCCGAAAGGAGCAAATTGTTTCAGAATATCGAAAAACTTCCGGTTGATATCTCCGATGTTGATTTCTGCATCGATCTCGATTTCAGGCACAAGCATTTCTTCTGTGATGCTGGCGGATACGATACGTTCAAACTTTTCCTGAAAAGCCGTCAGGTTCTCCTCCCTGAGCGAGAGGCCTGCTGCGTACTTATGACCCCCGAAATGCTCCAGGAGGTCACTGCAGGCGTCGATGGCATCATAGATATCAAAATCTTTGATGGAGCGGGCGGATCCGGTAATTAAACCATTGGAACGCGTCAGCACGATGGTGGGTCTGTAATAACTCTCTGTCAGCCTGGAGGCCACAATACCTATGACGCCTTTATGCCATTGGGGGTTGTAGACGATGGTCGCTTTGGCAAAGGTCGCCAGTTTATCACCCTCGATCATGCCAAGGGCTTCCCGGGTTGTCATGGCATCCAGGTTGCGCCGCTCTTCATTGTTATCGTTGATCTGCTTTCCGATTTCTTCCGCTTCCTCCAGTGTCTCACATATCAGCAGTCGTACAGAATTATTACCGCTCTCCATGCGCCCGGCAGCATTGATGCGAGGGCCGATCAGAAAGACGAGATCACTGACATTCAACTCGCGGTTGAAATAGCATGGCGTCGTAGTTCCCTGGCTACCCTCAGCGGTCTGCCTGACAATTTTTGAATACCTCAGAATAGCCTCAACACCCGGACGTGGTGCTGAGTTAATATGCTTCAGTCCGTAATGTGCCAGGATGCGGTTTTCACCGGTTATCGGAACGATATCGGAAGCAATGCTGATGGCGACCAGATCAAGGTAGCGGTGCAGGTTTTCGAATGGAATACCTTTACGCGACGCCAGGGCCTGTATCAGTTTGAAGCCCACACCGCACCCGGAAAGTTCCTTATATGGGTATTCACAGTCGTTGCGCTTGGGATCCAGCACCGCAACTGCTTCCGGCAGTTCATCCCCCGGCCGGTGGTGATCTCCGATGATGAAATCAACATTTCTCTCGGTAGCATACGCCACTTTCCGGATGGCCTTGATGCCGCAGTCCAAAGCGATGATCAGGCTGTACCCCTCTTCGGCAGCGAAGTTAATGCCCTTCTCTGACACACCGTAACCCTCGGAATAGCGGTCCGGAATATAAAAACCGACAGCCTCGTACATCTCCCTTAAGAAACTGTATACCAGGGCAACGGCTGTTGTTCCATCCACATCATAATCCCCGTAAACCAGGATCTTCTCCCCATGGCTTATGGCTTTTTCAATCCTGTTAACGGCTTCTTCCATGTCCTTCATCAGAAAAGGATCATGAAGGTGTTCAAGTTGTGGTCTGAAGAAGTCTTTGGCCTGTTCAAAATTATAAATGCCTCGCTGGGCCAGCAGGTTGCTAAGGTGTCTATTGATATTTAACGCCTGGGACAGATTCCTGATTATCTCAGGATCACCTTGTTGTTTGATTGCCCAGCGTTTTTCCATCATCAGATTATTGAAAGGTAAAGTTACGCATTCATGCCAAATCCGCGGACCATATTTTCATCCTGCTTCATAATATACGGATATCAGGGTTCTTTGCGGAAAGACCAGTGCAGATTTATTTTTAGGATGTATGTGTTAAAGAATGCGCTTGCCCCTCAGCCTGAGGCACGGATCGCCACGACAGGATCCAGGCGGGAGGCAATCCAGGCCGGAATAATACCAGAGACGATCCCGATAAAAAAGGAAACACCTGTACCCAGTAGAATATTGCTTGCCGTTAAGCTGATGGCCATGCTGGTGAGCTGGGATATTATCAATGTTCCTGCAAATACGATCAACAGGCCTAACAGGCCTCCGAAGAGGGATAAAAACACGGATTCAAAGAGGAACTCAAAAAGAATAAACCAGCGCTTGGCGCCGAGTGACTTCTGGATACCTATCTGATGGGTACGTTCGCGCACCGAGACAAACATGATGTTGGCAATGCCAAAGCCGCCCACCAGCAGGGAAAACCCACCGATAATCCATCCCACCAGGGCGATTACCCCAAAAAGCTGGTCAAATCCTTTTGAGATCAGGTCTGTTTCATTGATGGCGAAATCATCCTCAGCCATGGGCTTCAATTTGCGCACCGAGCGCATAATGCCGGTCAGTTCATCCTTCATCTCTTCATTGCTGATCCCTGGTCTGGCTTTGACCACAATGGTGGTCCCAATGTCATCCCTGTTCAGATTGATCAGGCTCCGGATGTAATCCACCGGGATAATGACCTGTTCGTCATTGCTGTTGCCGAACATATCCTGCCCTTCCCTTTTCAACAGCCCGATGACGACCACTTTACGCCCGAATACTTTAATCTCTTTACCAATGGGATCAATCCCCTGAAAGAGATCTTTCGCAATATCCGCCCCAATGATGGCCACATTCCTTCCACCATTGGATTCCTGCGGTGTAAAATAGCGACCACTTTCAATGTCCACAGGCATTACCAGGTTAAAATCATGGGAAACGCCCATGATAGTAACGTTCTCAACGGCATTATTCCTGTATTTAACGGTCCTGTTGACGCCAAACATAAAAGCAACCGCTTCGGCCGTCTGGCTCCTTCGTTGAATATCCCGGAGCTCATCCAGGGTTGGCTCGGGCCTTCTCCAATATTTCCACCATGGATAGTCCCCGCCCATCGACCAGGGCCACTTCTGCACAAAAAGAACATTGGAACCCAAAGACTCTATGTTCTTCCGGATGGCAGATTCCATCGAGTCGAAAATGGTGAAAACCGTGATAATGGCAAATATCCCGATGGTGATCCCCAGCAGCGACAACAGCGTCCTGAGTTTATTGACAATGATGGCGTGCAGGGCAAACTTGAAGCTCTCCCTGAACAACCGCATGAAAAGCAAAAACCTGATCATCTTGTCTGATTCCTTGTGGGTGAAGGTAAGGACGTGGTTTTTAAAAAAGCGTTTAAAGATACACAAATACCTATCGTCATGGCGATGATACCGACGAACTCCCTGATTCCTTTCATAGTGCTTTTTTTGGTAACATTGCAACCTGTTTAATCGCCAATCAGCCTAAAAGCTATGCAGGATCAGTCCAAACGGATACAATCGGCCCTTATTTCCGTTTACCACAAAGAAGGCCTCGAAAACATTGTCAAAATACTGGTTGCCAATAATATAGACATTTACAGTACCGGCGGCACGTTTCAATGGATCCGGGAGATGGGCCATCCGGTGAAGGCGGTGGAAGATCTTACCTCATATCCTTCTATCCTGGGGGGAAGGGTTAAAACATTGCATCCGAAGGTTTTCGGAGGTATTTTGGGAAGGAGAGAGAATGTCATGGACCAGGAACAGATGACGCAATATGGCTTGCCCTGGATCGACCTGGTCATCGTTGATCTGTATCCTTTCGAAGCAACGTTGGCTTCAGGTGCTTCTGAAGAGGAGGTCATTGAAAAGATCGATATTGGCGGAATTTCATTGATACGCGCAGCAGCAAAGAATTTCCGGGATGTGTTATGTGTTGCATCCTCCGACCGGTATGCCATGCTTGAAAACCTGCTAACCGAAGGGCAAGCTTCTACAACACTGGCCCAGCGACGTGATTTTGCCAGGCATGCCTTTAGTGTTTCATCAGCTTATGACGCCGCTATTTTTGCTTTTTTCGATGGAAAGATGCCTTCCAGCGGTCTCAGGCTGGCGGCTCAGCCGCCCCATATCCTGCGATATGGAGAGAATCCACACCAGGAAGGCCGGTATTTTGGAGATTTGGCCGCCATTTTTGATATCCTGCACGGAAAACCTTTGAGCTACAACAACCTGATGGATTTTGATGCCGGTTTGCAACTCGTCTCAGAATTCGATGAACCGGTCTTTGCCATCCTGAAGCATAACAATGCCTGTGGCATTGCCATCCGCCCCACCCTTGCAGAAGCATGGGATGAGGCCCTTGCCGCGGATCCGGTATCTGCTTACGGAGGGATTCTCATATGCAACCGACTGGTTGACAAAAACCTGGCCGATACCATTAATCCCGTCTTTTTTGAAATCATCGCTGCACCTGAATTTACAGCCGATGCCCTTGAAGTATTGAAAACGAGGAAAAATCGGATAATTTTGCAGACCAGACCGTTCAACATGCCTGGCTATGTCGTCCGCTCTGCCCTGAATGGCTATTTGGTACAATCCAGAGACGAAATGGCAGGGGTAGAGGGAGAAGTCGTAACCAGCCGTAAGCCTGAACCTGAAGAATGGGCGGATATGCTGTTTGCCCTGAGGGTTGTCAAGCATACCCGTTCCAATGCCATTGTTTTGGCCAGGAACAGGAGTCTGGCAGGAAGTGGAATGGGACAAACATCCAGGGTGGATGCCCTGAAACAGGCCATTCAGAAAGCGCGGTCATTCGAACGCGAACTGGAGGGCGCTGTCATGGCTTCAGATGCTTTCTTTCCGTTTTCAGATTCGGTGGAGATAGCGTATGAGGCCGGTATCAGGGCTGTCATTCAACCCGGGGGATCCATCCGGGATGAGGACTCCATCCGCTTCTGCAACGAACATGGGATGACGATGGTGTTTACAGGTGTCAGACACTTCCGCCATTGAAAACAAAGAACTTTTGACACCCGCTTACGTATGAATGATTTTCCGGCCTCGTCCGGATTAAGAAGGTATAACTATGGGGCTCTTTTCATTTCTGACCAAGGAAATCGCCATTGACCTTGGCACTGCCAATACGATCATCATTTTCAACGACAAAGTAGTTGTGGATGAACCCAGCATCGTGGCCATCGAACGCAGTTCAAACAAGATCATCGCGGTGGGCAAGAAAGCCATGATGATGCACGGCAAGACGCATGAGAACATCAAGACCATCCGCCCCCTCAGGGATGGTGTGATCGCCGATTTTCACTCTGCCGAAGCCATGATACGGGAAATGATCCGTATGATCTTTCCGAAACGTACGCTCTTCCCTCCTGCCCTGAAAATGGTTATCTGTATCCCTTCCGGTATCACTGAAGTGGAAGAAAGAGCCGTCAAAGACTCTGCCGAACAAGCCGGCGCCAAGGAGGTCAAGCTCATCCACGAACCTATGGCCGCCGCCATCGGTATTGGCATCGATGTGCTGGAACCCACCGGTAATATGATCATCGATATTGGCGGAGGTACCTGCGAAATTGCGGTGATCGCCCTGGGTGGCATCGTCAACAATAAGTCCATCCGCATCGCCGGCGATGACTTCAATGCAGATATTGAAGAATATATGCGTAAACAGCACAATATCAATATCGGCGAGAGAACATCAGAAAGGATCAAAATTGAAGTGGGTGCTGCCATGGCTGAAATTGATAATCCACCTGATGATTTTGCGGTGCATGGCCGGGATATGCTTACCGGTATCCCTAAGGAGATTAAGGTCAATTATGTCGAAATCGCCCATGCCCTGGATAAATCCATTTCCAAGATCGAGACGGCCGTATTGAATGCGCTCGAGATGACACCGCCCGAGTTGTCCGCGGATATCTACAGGACAGGTATTTACCTTGCCGGAGGAGGTTCACTCCTGCGCGGGCTTGACAAACGCCTGAGTATCAAAACAAAACTCCCTGTGCACGTGGCAGAAGATCCGCTCAGGGCTGTTGCCAGGGGCACGGGTATTGCCCTTAAGAACTTTGACAAGTTCACCTTCCTTATCAAATAAAACTGCCCATGAAAGGCAGGATTAACCGGGGCTGAAAAAATGAGGAATATCCTGGACTTCCTGTATCGTTTCCGGTTTTTCCTCCTCTTTATAACACTGGAGGCGATTTCCATCGTCCTGGTCGTCAGGAATAACGGATACCAGCAAAGCATCGTCCTTACAGCCACAAGCAGGTTTACCGGACGAATCCAGCAGTCCTATGAACGCGTCATGAGCTACTTCTCGCTGAGATACACCAACGAAGCCCTCATGGCTGAAAATGCCCTCCTGCGTGCTCAACTCAGAAATGCTTTTTTTGAGGACAGCAGGACAATGTTTTACCAGGAAGACAGCATGTTCATGCAACGTTTCACTTACCTCCCTGCCGATGTGATCCGAAATACATCCAGCCGCCGTAATAACTACATTGTTATTGACCGCGGCCGCAAGCATGGGGTAGAAAAGAACATGGGCGTCTTCACATCTGACGGCGTCGTGGGGATCATCCGGTCAGTGTCTGATCATTATGCCTCCGCCCTCTCTGTTCTACACAACGATGTCCGCATCAGCAGTAAAATCAAGCGCAACGGCTATGTTGGTACCTTCCGCTGGGAAGGCGGGGATGTGTCACGGGGATGGATGACTGAGGTGCCGGGACATGTCGATCTGCAAGCCGGCGATACCATCGTCACTTCCGGCTATTCCCTGATCTTTCCCGCCGGGATCCCCGTCGGTACCATTGAAGATTTTGAACTCAAAGAGGATGAACACTTCTATAAGATACGTATCAAAATTGCGGTGGATTTCAGGCGAATGGATCATGTCTATGTTGTGAAAGACCTGATGCGAAATGAGTTTAAGGAACTAAAAGAACCTGTCAATGAATAACGTCATTATCAGCAATGCTTTGCGCTTCCTGGCGCTGCTCGCCATCCAGGTGCTGGTACTGGACCATATCTACATTGGCGGATACCTGAATCCTTACATATACGTACTTTTCATCCTGTTGCTTCCCTTCGAAACCCCCGGCTGGCTGCTGCTTCTCTCCGCTTTTTCGATGGGATTATCCGTAGACATGTTCAACGGGACCGGGGGCGTTCATGCTGCAGCAGCAACCTGGATGGCCTTCGTACGCCCTTCGGTGCTCAGGCTTATTTCCTCCACCAGGGAATATGAACCCGGACTGAAGCCCGGTATTTCGTACCTGGGTTTTCAATGGTTCTTTTCCTATTCACTTATCCTCATCATGCTCCACCACTTCCTGCTCTTCCTGCTGGAGGTATTCAGCTTCAGGGATTTTGGAGATACATTGCTGCGGACGGTGCTCAGCAGTGCCCTGAGCTTCCTGCTGGTCCTGGTTGCACAGTATCTTTTCTACCGGCGCAACTGACCTGATAATCTGTACAAGAAACCAACGTCTTCCTTTGACCCTAATGCCGGTATACGACGAAGCGGACCGGAATCACGCCTTTCTCAGTGCGTAAGTTCACAATATAGGTTCCTACCGGAAGGTTTTCAGCATCAATGTTCAATGTCAGGCTGACAGGGTCGAAACGCGCCCCGGGATATACCCTTCTTCCATAAAGATCGAAACAACGGATGTCCAGAATTCCCAGTGGAAGACGGTCTATGACCAGATGACCCGTTGCCGGATTGGGATAAACACGGATATCAGAAGGCCAATATTCCTCCATTCCGGTATGGACGATCATGATCCGGACCGTATCGGCTGCCTGGCAGCCGTATTGATCCGTGACGGTCACAGAAAACGTCTTCATGCCGGTCCCCAAAGTAACAGGATACAAAACAATATGGTCAGCGGTGGCACCATTGGACCAGAGATAGGAGGCAAAACCGCCTCCTGCAAAGAGCACAAGGGTATCCTGGTACATCAGGGTATCGGGTGCAACAAGATCAACAGCAGGCAGTGGGTGTACACGAACCATGGCGGTATCGCTGGTCACGCTGCCATGGGCATTGCTGACCATACAGTAATACTTACCGGAATAGGTGGTGTCTGGTGTCTTTAAAGAAAAGAAAGGATATACTGCCCCGAGTATGCTTCCGGCTTCATCAAACCAGAGATAACTGAACGGACCGGGTCCCGACATCTGCACACTGAGGTGCAGGCTGTCGCCGGCACACACATCCTGCGAAGCAGGTTGCTGAAGGAACAAAGGACTACCATCATAGTATCTGGCAACGTATGCATCTCTGTCTCCGGCGCTGGTCAGGACCTGACTTCCAAAAGTAGCCGTTCCCTGGAAGAATCCCGCTACATAGGCAACACCCTGCCTGGCACATTGAACACCTTTGCCGTAATCCTGTGAACTGCCGCCTGCCAGCACCGCATACTGTAACGCCCCCCCGGGGTAATACCTGGCCAGAAAGATTTCATCATTCCCGTTACCGGCCAGGTAAAGGGTATCAAAATATCCGTTACCATTGATATATCCAGTGACATACACATTTCCATCCTTGTCGTTGCTGACTTCTATGCCTTTGTCACTTCCAGATCCTCCCATATTTCTGGCCCACAGACAGCTTCCGGAAGGATCATAAAAGGCGACAAAGCCATCTTTATCGCCATTGGACGAAATGGTGGCGGTTGGCGGAAAGAGCACTGTCTGAAAGAAAGATCCGGTGACGGCAATGTGATTGTTGACATCGACTTCTATTCCATTGCCAAAATCATCCGCTGTTCCTCCGGCATGAACGGCCAGCGTCCATGTCCCGCTGCTGTCAATCCGGGCCAGAAACACATCATTCCCTCCGTAGGAAGTAATGCTGTGGGCACCAAAGACCGCTGTCTGTTTGAAAGATCCGGTGATGTAGGCACGGTCAAAACCGTCGATGGAGATGGAAGAAGCCCAGGCAGAATAGACGCCTCCCGCATCCGCTACCCATTTCAGGTTTCCCACCGGATCATATTTGGCCACAAAGATGTTGTCAAGCCCGGGACTTACCAGCGTTTGATTACCAAAATGGCAGGTGTCGTAATAATACCCGGTCAACCACACATTCCCGTGCTGGTCGGCTGCGATGCCCTTGCCTTTTTCATTGCCCGGGCCACCGGCAGTGCGCACCCATTGAAACTCTCCCAGGGCGTTGTATTTGACGATAAAGATCTCATCTCCGGCAAAACCATTTACCACAACCGTATCAAAAACCGCCTGACCGGTAAAACTACCGGAAATCAGAACATTGTCATCTTTATCCGTGCCTACACAAAGCCCTTCATCCAGGCCAACGCCTCCCAGACCCCTGACCCATAACAAAGTGCCGTCCGCAGCGTATTTCGACACGAAAATGTTTTTTGAACCTGCACTGTTCATCGGGTAGTTTTCATACATGAAGGATCCACTGAACTTCCCCACAACCAGCACATTACCACTGGGATCCGTCTCCACGCGCTCGATTTCATCTACCTGACTCCCTCCTATCCGTTTGCTCCACTCCCAGGTCTGGGCCTGCAGGGCATTGATGCATATCATTAGCGTCCATGCAATGAATAATGAAATGATCAGCTTTTTCATTGTCGTTTCTAATTGAATTGATACAGCAGTGATCTTGATATTATAAATACGAATATATAAAATATATTTGAACATGATGCCCTGTAATGTTGTTAATTTTTTAATGTGCTCGAATGAGCATCAGAAAATTAAGGTTGATTTCATGCAGGAAATCCACAATAACAATCATCATGATTATACCTTTGCGGAAAATTTGACCGGGTTGCCATGCAACGCATATTGGATATTGTAATGTACCTGGGCCTCTTGGTCTTCATTGCCGGCCTTGCCGGACAATATCATGCCCGTAACAAAGGGAAGATCCGGTTGAACAGCCGGTATGCGACGACGAGCATGGTCGCGCTGGTTGTTTTCCTGGGCACCATGATCCTGATCCGCATCCTGTATGGATAATTCTATGTTAATATCATATCATTCCAAAAAGTAATCAGTCTGTTTCAGAACCTTTCATAATGCCACGCTACCAAAAGAAATCCGGAAAGAAGAAAAAGCTGCATCCGGTCAGGCCCAATCCCTTTTACCAGTCGGTGTATGCCATTTTTACCCTGGATCCTTTCCATGCCTTTAACTTCCGGCAGATTGCCCATAAGCTGGGGCTGAGTGATCAGGCCAGCAAAGACCTGGTCAAGATCATCCTGGCCGATCTGGTTAAAGATGGCAAACTCACGGAGCAGAAGCGGGGTAAGTACGCGCTACCGGAACATGTCACCAGAAAGTTATCCGCACCCACGGAAATCACCGGCAAGGTTGATATGAAGAATACCGGGAAAGCCTACATCTCCAGCGATTCTCTGGATGAAGATGTCTTCGTTGCCGCCAGCAACACCAACCGGGCCCTTCACGGGGACACCGTCAGGGTGCAGTTGTTCCCCAAACGCAAGGACCGCAAGACGGAAGGCAAGATTGTTGAGATCCTGCAACGTGCCAAGACACGTTTTGCCGGTATCGTGGAAGTATCTCCCAAGTTCGCCTTTCTTATCCCGGACAGCCAGTCAGTTCCTGTCGATATCTTCATTCCCCTGAGCCAGCTGAATGGTGCGAAAAACGGACAAAAAGCCATAGCGCGCATCACCGACTGGCCTGTGCATTCAAGCACACCATTCGGCGAGATCATCCAGGTCCTGGGTGAGCCCGGCAACAATGACGTTGAGATGAACGCCATCCTCGTCAATTACGACTTCCCGCTGGCATTTCCTGCCGCAGCCGAAAAAGAAGCTGAAAGATTCGGGGAGGAAATACCGGCTAAAGAGATCGCTGCCAGGAGGGATTTCCGCGATATCATCACCCTGACCATCGACCCTGAAGATGCCAAGGATTTCGATGATGCATTGTCGCTTCGGAAACTGGATAACGGCAACTGGGAAGTGGGTGTACACATCGCCGATGTATCCTGGTATGTGAAACCCGGAACGGCCATCGATACAGAAGCCTTCAGCCGTGGTACCTCCATCTACCTCGTGGACCGTACCATTCCGATGCTGCCTGAAAAGTTGTCCAACCACCTGTGTTCTCTGCGTCCGCATGAAGAAAAACGCTGCTTTTCTGCCGTTTTCGAGCTTGATGAAGACGCGACGGTAAAGGCTGAATGGTTCGGTAAAACCATTATACGTTCCGACCGGCGCTTTCATTATGAAGAAGTACAGCGCATCCTGGAAGGCGGAGAGGGAGACCTGAAAGAGGAGCTTCTCACCCTGCACGGATTGGCCAGTAAACTGCGAAATGATAGGCTGCGCAAGGGTTCTATCAATTTCAAATCCCAGGAGGTTAAGTTCCGGCTTGATGCCCAGGGCAAACCGCTGGAAGCCTACATCAAAGAACAAAAAGAGGCCAACTACCTCATCGAGGATTTCATGCTTCTTGCAAACAGAAGGGTAGCTGAAAGGATAGGACGGGTAAAACAAGCCGGACCTGCCAAAACCTTTGTTTACCGTATCCATGATGCACCCAACCCTGAAAAACTCAACCGTTTCAGGGAGTTCCTGGCCAAACTGGGGTACAGCCTCCAGACCAATACCCGGAAGCAGCTGGCAACCAGCTTCAACAACCTGTTCAAGGAAATCGCCGGTAAGGGTGAAGAGAACATGATCGAAACCATTGCCATACGGACAATGGCCAAGGCGGTATATTCAACCCATAATATCGGGCACTACGGACTGGCCTTCCCCTATTACACGCATTTTACCAGTCCCATCCGCCGTTATCCCGATCTGATGGTTCACCGCCTGCTCATGCAATACCTGGAAGGACATGCGTCTGTCAGCGCTGAAGAATATGAACAAAAATGCGACCATTGCTCTGAAATGGAACGCAGGGCTGTGGAAGCTGAAAGAGAGAGTGTGAAACTGAAACAGGCAGAGTATCTGTCGGATAAGATCGGGGAAACCTTCAATGGACTGATCTCAGGTGTCAGCAAATGGGGCATCTTCGTTGAATTGGAAGAAACCCGTGCTGAAGGCATGGTGGCCCTTGAAAACATGAAAGACGATTACTACTACCTGGATGAAGACAATTACCGCGTCATCGGATCGCGGCATGGACAGGAATACCGGCTGGGTGACAAGGTAAAAGTGGTGGTGAAAAAAGTCAACCTGGCCCGCAAACAAATGGATTTTCAACTGGTTGAATAATAATGGAATGAAAATTGTGTTGAATAAAAAAATATCCTTCGGGAAACACTATTTAAACACAGTGAACGTTAATGGCTGACTTCTGGAGAATAAAATTGCCAGGCAGAATGCTGATTTTTATAAGTATAAACGTGTTGCAGCGATAACAATACGCAGGGTGAGTGGTTTATTGAATCAAAAAGGTTTTACGGCATATATGCCGGCAGTTGCCACCATCCGGCCTGCCCTGTCAATGATGGATACGTATATCAAATCCAGGTGGAAACGCCTGCTCATATATAACACCTACTTCCGTAGAAGCGGTTTCTACGGCTTTGTCTTCCGGAACCTGGCCCAGCTCCTGATCATCATCGGAGCCCTGGCCGCCATCTTAACCTATGTTGAAAGGCATATCATTGACCTGGGCATGGTGTTTGAAAACCTGGTGGGTGGACTGAATTCCAGCCTGGTATTGCTCGTTTTCTTCATTTCCGAGAGCCTGCTGGGACTGCTCCCTCCGGATTTCTTTATCCTCTGGACCAGCGAGTTCGACAAACCCTATGAGATGGTTACGCTACTGGCCCTGCTTTCGTATGTAGGGGGTATTGTATCATATTATATCGGAAGAGGCTTAAGTATGCAGCCCCGTATTTCCGGATTTGTTGCCCGCAAATACAAGAAAAATTTTACCCTGGTACAGAAATGGGGAGGTGTGTTTATCGTCCTGGCCGCCCTAACGCCACTTCCTTTCTCTATTATATGTTTAATTGCCGGACTTCTTCGCTTTCCGGTTCCGCTTTTCCTGGCATTCAGTTCTACCCGCATTTTAAGGTTTTACGCCTATGCGGTTTTGCTTTTTTCAATCGTTTAAGGGCTAATCTTCAATCGGTTGCTCTTCAATCTCAGGCGTGATCTTTCTCCCGTCATATCTCTTTTCTATTCCATCCTTGTAGTTTATATAAAGGTATGGTAATCCGCCTTCGTCATATTTAATCCATTCTCCTTCCCGGCGGCCCATGACATAATGCCCTTCCGCTTTCTTTCTGCCATTCTCCCAATACCAGATGTGTTTTCCGTTGGGGTTATCCTCCACAAAGCCACCTTCAAAACTGATGTTATTGTTGTTATATCTGTAGATCCACCTGCCCTGGCGTTTGCCGTTGACGTACTGGCCCCGCTGGTTGTGGTCGCCAAGCCGATAAAACCATTCTCCTTCTTCCTGCCCATCCAGGTACTCACCCTGAACCAGGACCTCACCCGCTTCGTCATATTCCACCATCATACCATCAGGCTGGCCATCCAGATATATCTCCTCTCTTAGGAGTTTTCCTGATTCATAATACCATTTCCAATCGCCTTCATGCCTGCCCCGGCTGTTGAACCTTCCCTCCTGCTCCAGCGCACCACTCCGGAAATAAAATTTCCACATACCGGTTCGCCTGCCCTGGGTATACTGTCCTTCTGCCCGCAACTTTCCGTCTTCATAATATTCTTTCCAGGGTCCTTCACGTAAACCAGCTTCGGTTGTAATGCCCCGGCCGACAATGATCCCTTCCTGAAAGAAAAATCCCCTGACCAATTTACCTTCCTCATCATATTCTCGCCTCACCCCATCCGGGATGCCATTGAAATAATGTCCTACAATCCTGGGCTTGCCATCCGGATAATAATCAACCCTGACTTCCAGCCGGCTTACTTCTTTGGCGTCTTCCTGGGCAACACCCTGGCTGTATTTTCTGACCGAGAGCAGCTTTCCATCCGGTCCGTATTCCTTGAAATACCCATCCCTGACATCATTCACATACGTTCCCTCCAACTGTAAGGATCCCGAAGGATAAAAGAACTTCCATTTTCCCTGCTTCAACCCTGCTCCATCCCTTCTGTTGATGTTCTCTCTGCTCAGAATATAACCTCTCCGGTATTCAATCAGGCTGATAACCGTTCCCTCTTTGTCGTATTCCATGGCGAAGCCCTGTTCAAGTCCATTTTCATAGGGTACGGTTCTGATCAATTGCCCCTCCCTATCAAACGTCTTCGCCAGGCCCTGTTTAACGTCATTTACGAAGACTTCCTCCGTTATTCCGTCCTCCGCATAGGTTTTGCGTATCCCGTTCTTTAAACCGCCTCCATACGTAATCTCCATGATCAGTGTACCTGAATCATTATAGAAGCGCCAGACACTGTCGAGCATGAAATCAACCCGGTTACCTTCCGAAATAAGAATACCCGCTTCATTGTAGGTTTTCCAATAGCCGTCGGGCTTTCCGTCACGCATGATGCCTTCACTCGCAACCAGGCCGTTTGGATGATAGAAAACAGTCTTCCCTTCCTGTGCCAATGCCATCCAACCCGCTTGCATCAAGACGGAAAAAAGAACGGCATATCGCAATATCAGTCTCATGATCCTTATTTAATGATGCCCGCCTGCCGGGAAATATCCAACATGCGCTGCATCGGAAGCAACGCTTTTTCTATCACCGATTCATCCAGCAGGAGTTCCGGTTTTTCATCTCTCAGGCACAGGTATATTTTCTGAAGGGTATTGAGTTTCATATAAGGACAGTCATTACAGGAACATGTTTCATCTGTGGGTACAATGATAAATTCCTTATCCGGACTGGCTTTCTTCATCTGGTGCAAAATACCTGTTTCTGTCGCAACGATGTATTTCCTGGCTGAATCTTTCCGGGTAAACTGCAATAAGCCTGTCGTGGATCCTACATAATCGGCCAAAGCCAGGATGGGTGCCTGACACTCAGGGT
Source organism: Lentimicrobiaceae bacterium (assembly GCA_018001695.1). Taxonomy (GTDB): domain Bacteria; phylum Bacteroidota; class Bacteroidia; order Bacteroidales; family JAGNHN01; genus JAGNHN01. Next base: position 6,440 of record JAGNHN010000003.1, on the reverse strand, counting down.
GGGCAATAAGCATGGCATCAGGATGGGCCATTTTCAGTCTGATCACTTCTTCCGTCTTAAGAATATCATGCACCTGGCAGGTTCCATCCCATAATACCATGTCCCGTCCCGTCACATCATTGATGTATGCACCCAGGTTCTTATCAGGGGCAAAAATGAGCTTCGCATCCTGCGGAAAAGAATCAACTATCGCTTTTGCATTGCTGGAGGTACAGATAACATCGGATAATACCTTGATGCCAGCACTGCAATTGATGTATGAAATGACCGTATGATCCGGATGTTCCTCCTTAAAACGCCTGAAGTCATCGGGAGGACAACCATCGGCCAATGAGCAACCCGCATCCATATCCGGTATAAGAACTTTTTTTTCAGGGTTGAGAATTTTGGCTGTCTCGGCCATGAAATGGACGCCGGCAAAGACTATGATATCCGCTGTGGTTTCCTGCGCCTGTTGCGCCAAGCCGAGACTGTCTCCAATATAATCTGCAATATCTTGTATTTCAGGAACTTGATAGTAATGAGCGAGAATAACAGCGTTTTTCTCCTTTCTCAGGCGTTGAATCTCTTCCAACCAGACTGCTTTGTCCTTCATCCTAACTGCAACATTATTAAATATTATAAAAAGAATTGATTTTAATGGGTAATGTAAATAGCCTGTTAGTATTGTTGGCAAATGATTTTGCTGTTTCTTGACTTCCCATGTTATACAGAAATACTAACAGATAATTCACCATCAACGTTCATTCTTGTTCTTCATTATGAAGCATATTGAACTTTTTCAACATACCTGTGAATATCATCCCCGGTGAAGAAAATGCATGAAATGAACAGGCAATATCCTGGCAGCATCTTCTTACTTATTTGTAATAAATTGATGAAAAACGCCTCACTCGCCACCCTGATCGTCCGGATCACAACAAACCCATCCATTTATCACCAGTTTAGTAACAAAGGTAGGCAGATATTAACACCATTGTTGTTGGTATTTATATTGAATTGATAAACAGTATTATATAAAAATGCCCCGGTTTATTTCATTTTGGCAAGACCTTCATTATTAGCCAGGTGATGTCCTGTATTGCTTTATAAGGACTACATTTGTCATTATCTTTATCAACATGTTCGATAAATCCCGGTATATCGCCATTGGCTGTGATCACGCAGGATTTTCATTAAAAACCTATGTGATGGATGCCTTGCGTCGTAAAGGATATCATTTTCAGGATTTTGGATGTTTTTCAGAGGAGAGTGTGGACTATCCGGACATCATTCATCCACTGTCCCGTTCCATCAATGATGGGACCTATCCTTTTGGTCTGATCTTCTGTGGAAGCGGCGTAGGCGTGAGTATGGTCGCCAATAAATATCCGCTGGTCAGGGCGGCTCTGTGCTGGGATGAAGAGCAGGCTCGACTAAGTCGTGAGCACAACGATGCCAACGTTCTTTCCATGGCCGGCAGGTATCTGGATAAAGACAAAGCAGTCGGTATGTCAGAGATCTTTCTGAATACCGCTTTTGAGGGAGGAAGACATCAGCGAAGGGTTGAAAAGATTCCACCTCCTGGTGTTTGATGTTTTACCGATAACGGAAAATCCATGTCAGAGATAAGAAATCATTTCATAAAGGAATCCAGGGAAAAAGCCTTTAACCTGGAGCATCGTCGCCGTATACAACATAATATGTCGAGGTATGATCAGGCCGTGCTGGAAGGCAAGCAGCAATACAGCGACCTGGAAGCTGCACGGGAAAGAGCCGCCTTCATCAAGCATAAAGTTTTAGATGACCTGGATAAGTATCTGATTGATTTTGAATCTAATCTGGAGAAGAGGGGAGGCCGGGTCATTTGGGCGCAGAATGGCAGGGATGCGGTGAAGGAGATCCTCAGGATCTTGAAGAAGCACGAAGTTAAGCTCGTAGTCAAATCAAAATCAATGATTTCAGAAGAGCTGGAGTTGAACGATGCCCTTCAGAAGCAAAAGATAGAGGCCATTGAAACAGACCTGGGAGAATACATCGTGCAACTGGCCGGAGAGGATCCCTATCACATCGTGACACCGGCCATGCACAAGAGCAAGGAGGATGTTTCTGAATTATTTGAGAAGAAATTTGGTACACCTGCCAACAGTCAGCCTGAAGCCATAGCAGCTTTTGTAAGGGAGAAACTGAGAGAAGAGTTTATGCGGGCTGGTGCTGTGATTACGGGGGCTAATTTCCTGATTGCTGATACAGGCGCCATTGCCCTGACCGAGAATGAAGGCAATGCCATGATGGGCCTGGCTTTTCCATCGGTTCACATTGCCATTGCAGGGATTGAGAAAGTCCTGCCCTCCCTGCGTGACCTTTCATTATTCTGGCCCCTGCTGGCAACGCATGGCACAGGCCAGTACGTCAGTGTTTATAACAGTATTGTTACAGGTCCGCGTCAGCAGGGCGAGAAAGATGGCCCGGATGAGATGTATGTCATTTTGTTGGACAACAACCGAACCGATATCCTTGCCATGAAGGAACAGCGGAAGGCCCTGGCCTGTATTCGCTGCGGCGCCTGCCTGAATGCCTGTCCTGTCTACCGTAACATTGGCGGTCATACCTACAATACAACCTATACCGGTCCCATTGGCGCCGTGATAGCTCCTCACCTCGAGGGCATGCGTGATTACAATCACCTGAGTTTTGCTTCGACACTCTGTGGTAAATGCACGGAGGTATGTCCTGTACGTATTAACCTCCATGAATTACTGCTGTTTAACCGGCGTGATGCTGTGAAGAATGGTTATACGCTGGCCTCCGAGCGCTTTGTTATGCGGGGATGGAAGCGGGTGATGATGAAGCGCTGGATGATGGACACCGGAAGCAAAGGATTCCGCAGTCTTTTACTCAACAGGTTCTTCGGCAAAGGATGGGGACCGCGGCGTACCCTGCCTGAGCTTCAACCGAAGAGCTTCCACCAGATATGGGAAGAGACGAGGGGGTTGAAAAAATCCTGATCAGAATTTCCGCAGGACACTCTGTATAGAACCCAGGTAGCCGGATCCAAACAGATTCAAATGCACCAGCAGCGGGTAGAGATTGCATATTTCCACCCGTGCCTGCCATCCTGCTTCCAGCGGCCAGGATTTGGTATAGGCGGCATAGAAGTTGAAATGAAATCCTCCGAACAAGCGTGTCATGGCGATGTCCATTTCCCTGTGGCCGTAATAGACAGCAGGATCTATGAGGCAGGCTTTGCCATGCGCTCCGCTAAGGTAATTTCCGCTCCAGAGGTCACCATGGAGCAGGGCAGGGGGTTCTTCAGGAAAAATATCATCCAGGCGAATGTAGAGGCGGTCGAAAGCCTGTAGCTGGCTGCGGTCCAGCAATCCCGCATCGTGGGCCAGCCTGGTTTGAACGATCAGTCGCTCCCCGGTAAAGAAGCTCACCCAGCTGTCGTGACTTTTATTAGACTGTGCCAGGGAGCCGATGTAATTGTCGTGATCCAATCCATATTTCCCGGCAGAATGGGCATGCAGGGCTGCCAGGCTCTGGCCGAAATCCTCCCAGAAATAGGGCTTCTCGGGTCCGGTTTCTACATACTCAAGCAGGAGCCAGGCTGTGTTGCCGCTAACACCGGTGGCAATGACCTCCGGCACTTTCATCGAGGCGGCTGCTGAGAGCAGTGTCAGTCCTTTGGCTTCCGCTTCGAACATCCCGGGATAGCGCCCGTTATCATTGTATTTCAGGAAGAAATGCCCCGCTGTTGTGCGGATTTTCAAGGCATGGTTGATGGATCCGCCTCCCACAGCAGAAGGAGCAAACAAACTGACAGCCTCACCCCGGTAACGGCTGAGAATCTGACACAGTTCGTCTTCAAGTTGGCCAGGCAGCATAGGATTCTTTAAAACTGAAGCTTCATTCTCCGGCGGATCAGGAGGTCAAGCAGCGCATAACCCATCAGGGCCAGCAATATGTAAGGAATCATGGCGGACTGCTGCAAGAGGTTTGTCCATTTTGCCTGTACAACGCTCATCACTTCATTCCAGGATATACCGGTATTTAAATACCCTGTTCCATGGCCCAGGTTAAAAGGTCCGCTGAAATAAAGGCCGGTGGCGCCGAGAAAGAGAACAGCAAGGATGTAGTAGATATATTCTTTCAGCCAGGCCATCAGACTGGGTTTACGGCTGACTTCAGTGGCATAGATACCTTGCATGACAGCATGGGTAAAACCCTCAGGTGCAGTGTGGTTGAATGATGCATTGATGATGTCCTTCAACGGATCACCGGATGTATGTTCCCTGGTCTTCATGCGATTCCCTCCTCTTCAGTTACAAAAATACGATCATTCAGGCTTTCCTGCAGCTTTTTGCGCAGGCGGTGCAGCCTGACTTTGGTGTTGGACACTGTGAGACCCGTGATATGACTGATTTCTTCCATGGAAAGATCCTCATAATAAAAGAGCATCAGCAGCAAGCGGTCACCTTCCGGCAGCTTTTCAAGTGCTTCCTTTGTCAGCCTGAGTCGTGTCTCCTGGTCCCAGGCCTCTTCCAGCATCTCTGCTTCGGGCAGGGCGAAGTCTTCCTGCCTGTTCTCGTCCAGCGGAAGCCAGCGCATGCTGCGTTTACGGGTGCGGGAGATGGCTGTATTGACAGCGATCCGGTATATCCATGTCGAAAAACGGGACTGTCCCCGGAAACCCGCAAGCGTCTGATAGGCTTTCATAAACACATCCTGGGCTGCTTCCTCTGCTTCTTCACGTTGGCGGATGACCTGCATACAGATACTGAAAACCATGTCTTTATGCCGGTCGACAATGGCGGCATAAGCATGGGTTTGTCCCTGCAGCACCTTGCGGATATCTTCCTGGTCGGCCATCGGATTCATCGTACAATAAGACGCATAGTCCCTCAGCAAGTTACATGGTTCTTTTTCATGATGAATAAAAAAAGAGACCGGCGCAGGATGTAACCGGAAACGTGTCAAGGCGTCATATGGGTACAACAAAAACACCCGACTATGGATTTCCTCATTCCCATCAGCATGTTTGCCATGATCGTCGCGATCGTCTATCTGCACTACAGGCGCAAAGAACGCATGGCTATTATTGAAAGAGGCCTTGACCTGAGGTTGTTAGAGCCCAAACATGGCAGCCCTCATCTCTTTTCCAGTTTGAAATACGGGATGCTGCTGTTGTTGCTGGGTACCGGGCTGCTTATTGCCAATCTTCTTATATCCAATGAGATAATGGAGGAAGAGCCGGCATACTTTTCCCTGGGTTCTCTCAGTGTGGGGCTGGCTTTATTGCTCTACTATTTCATTGCGGGCCGGCTGATGCGCAGGCAGGACAATGATAAGCAGGAGCAGGAATAGCGATGGTCAGGCCCTTTTGAACAGCCGTTTCCACCAGGGGATGGAGGCCATAGCTGCCTTCGTTCCCCGCTTTCCTTTCAGCGGATACTGTTCAAGGATATGATAAACCGGCCCGTCAGGCCCCAGTTCACTTTCATAAAGATAAAAGGAAGACACCGCGCAATGTTGAAAATCCACTTCGCTGAACTTATTGATTTTCTCTTCGAGTTTCTTTTTGAACCGGAGATATTTGATGCGCCCCATGGTCAGGTGGGGTACGAAGTTTTGCCGGTCATCGGCGATTCCTATCTCCTCTAGAACCCCCACGATGTCGCGGCTCAGGGCTGTGATGGTTGTCGACGGGTCCTCCACGCCAAACCAGATCACCCTGGGTTTATAGCTGCTTCCGAATATGCCTGTGCCTTTGATGTTCAGGGAGAAAGAGGCATATTGTCCGGCCACTTTTTTCAGGGCTGATTTGATGGCCGGAATCTCCTGTTCAGCGGTATCGCCGATGAATTTGAGGGTGATATGGAAATTTCCGGCATCTGCCCACGTGATATTCTCTTTACCAAACCATTTCCTGAAACGCTCAAAGGTCTCGACGAGGGTCTGCTCTGGTTCTACTTTAATGGCAACAAACAGTCTTTTCATTCATTTGTAGTAATCCCGGACCATTGCAGGGCCGGTTTTGCCCGGCATTGGCGGTCCTGTGTTAAAATTGAGGTACAAAATTGCATAAAATTCGGGCTGTTTCAGCCTGAAAAAGTTTTGTTGCATATGAGGAAAAATCAATACCTTTGCACTCCCCGGTGAGAATCCTTCCCGCAGCGGCGGCAGCAGGGTTTTCAGACATAAAAGGGGCATTAGCTCAGTTGGCTAGAGCGTTAGACTGGCAGTCTAAAGGTCAGGGGTTCGACTCCCCTATGCTCCACGTGACACCTAGAAGCCCTGCGGACGATTTCTGCGGGGCTTTTGTCATTATAGTTGGGAGTGCTCACTAAACTGTGTCACTGTCATTAATCCTGCTTTCAAAGTAAATAAATAGTTGGTTTACTATCGTTGGCCAGCCAAGGATTTTGGTTTTCCACCGTTTCTGGAACTGCAGGGTAGCA
>JAGNHN010000002.1 GCA_018001695.1 Lentimicrobiaceae bacterium | reverse complement strand
AGGGTATACAGAATTTAAGAAAGAAGGCCCTTATCATCTGTTCTTTATAGTAATTGTCGATAATGTGCATATAACAGCAGCCCAATATACAAAAAATGTAAATGTAAAGCAAGTGAATTTTTTATCTGCGGAGTAAGGCTAATTGAAATGAAGTAGAAACTCTGGCTGCAGTTGTTAATGAGCAGAGTAAGGGGTAGGGAAAGGAACAAGGAGAGGGAGAGGAAGAGGATGAGGATGAGGGACAGGAAGAACAACTCTGTGCAACTCCTTTTAACTCGGTGGAACTCTGTGGTTAAGCAACACGGCCCTTACTATATGTTGACATATGGCTAAGGAGGTGAGGCGGAGCTCCAAATCGAGAGGCTGTGTTTCTGATTGAGACATTATTTAACCACAGAGTACCACAGAAAAACAAACCGAGTTTCACGGAGTTGTTAGTCTTTGGTGCAGGGTCCGCAGGCATAGCCTACAGATAACCAGGGAGAGGAAGAGGGAGAGGGAGAGGGAGAGGGAGAGGAAGAGGAAGAGGAAGAGGGAGAACAACTCTGTGCAACTCCTTTTAACTCGGTGTAAATCTGTGGTTAAACAACCCAACCCTTGCAATAGGCTGACAAATGGCTATGGAGGTGAGGCGGAGCTCCAAATCGGGAGGCTGTGTTTCTGATTGAGACATTATTTAACCACAGAGTAGCACGGAAAAAGAAACTGAGTTTCACGGAGTTGTTAGTCTTCGGATCAGGGTCCGCAGGCATAGCCTACGGATAACCGGTATCGTGGGCACGTGTGAACGTGGGCAAATGTGCACGTATGCACATTAACGGGATCACGTGAAATGTTTATGTGCACACGTTCGTACGGGCACACTTGCACACGTGCAAACGTCATATGAATGGCAACGGAAGCATCAGGGTGACTAAAACCAAGGTTTTACAAGTCCGTAGCGAGGACGCTATGGACAACTGGGTCTCTCTCCTCTCAGGGGAGAGATTTAGAGAGGGGTCGATGGAGGATGAAGAAGAGGATGAGGGAGAGGAAGAGGAAGAGGAAGGAGAAGAGGAAGAGGAAGAGGAAGAGGGAGAGGGAGCGGGACAGGGAAGAGTCATGTTTTTCAATTATATACACCAATAAAACAGGGGCCATCTCGCATTGAGACAGCCCCTGAGAAGTCGGACAATATCGGGCCTCAGGCGGGCTGCACCTCCTGTATGATCTCCATCCCCCTATCGAGGGCTTTTTGGTTGGCAGGGATGAGGTGATGATAACGCTCAGGCAGGGATTTCTTGATCCCCAGAATCACGTTTTCGATCTTGACCACAGGCCTCACCTTGAGGTACCCGCCCAGGATGATCATATTGAATATTTTGCTCAGCCCCAGTTTGGCCGCTTCATCGGCGGCATCAACTCGATAGATGGCAATGTCCTTGCGGACGGGATGGCGGGTGATCCCGTTGCCATCATAAATCAATGTGCCTCCTGGTTTTACCGTGGCTTCGAATTTATCCATCGACTGTTGATTCAGGATGATGGCCGTATCGAAATGATTTACAATAGGGGAGCTGATCCGCTCGTCGCTGAGGATCACGATGACATTGGCTGTTCCGCCGCGCATCTCCGGACCATAGGAAGGCATCCAACTGACTTCCTGGTCTTGCATGATGCCGGAATAGGCCAGAATTTTTCCCATGGAGAGCACGCCCTGGCCTCCAAATCCTGCTATGATGATTTCTTCCGTCATAATCCAGTGTCTTTAAAATTATTTCTGTACCAGTTGGCCATCTACCTTGATATCACCCAGCGGGTAGAAGGGGAACATATTCTCTTCCATCCACTTATTGGCGTCCAGCGGTGTCATCTTCCATCCTGAATTGCAATTGGATACGATCTCTACGAAGGATAATCCCTTGCCCAGTGTCTGGTTTTCAAAGGCCTTGCGCAGGGCCTTCTTTGTCCGGCGAACAGCAGCAGGTGTGTGAACAGCCTGGCGGGTAACGAAATAGGTACCTGCCAGGTGAGACACGAGCTCGGTCATCTTCAGCGGATTGCCCATGAGCTCAATGTCACGGCCAAATGGTGAGGTAGACGAACGCATCCCTTCAAGGGTCGTAGGGGCCATCTGCCCGCCAGTCATGCCGTATATGCCATTGTTGACAAATACGATGGTAATGTTCTCACCACGGTTACAGGCATGGATGGTCTCTGCCGTACCGATGGCCGCAAGGTCACCATCACCCTGGTAGGTGAATACAAACTTCTCGGGCATGAGGCGTTTCACGGCTGTGGCAAGGGCAGGAGCACGGCCATGCGCTGCCTGGTGCATGTCAATGTCGAAATAGTTGTAAGCCAATACGGAACATCCAACGGGCGCAATGCCGATGGTCTTGTCCTGTATCCCCATCTCTTCAATGATCTCGGCAATGATACGGTGTGCTGTACCATGTCCGCAACCAGGACAATAGTGTAATACATTGTCGGTCAGAACCGGTGTCTTTTTATAGACCAGGTTTTCCGGCTTTCTGATATCCTGGGTGGTCAAATGATCTGCCATGATTATTTCCCTCCGATAAGTTTCGTTTCCAATGCGTGCAATACTTCTGACGGAGTCGGGATGATACCTCCCAACCTTCCGAAATGATGAACCGGGATGCTGCATCCGACGGCAAGCCTGATGTCTTCTATCATTTGTCCGGCACTCATTTCCACTGAGAGTATGCCCTTCATATGTCCGGACAATTCTGCAATGGCTTTGCTGGGGTATGGATAGAGGATGATAGGCCTCAGCAGGCCGATCTTAAGCCCTTTCTGTCGTCCCAATTCTATGGCTTTCTGGCAGATACGTGCGCTGGTACCATAGGCAACGAAAAGATATTCAGCATCATCGCACTGGATGAGTTCATACCTGACTTCGTTCTCTTCCAGCTCCCTGTACTTGGCCTGGATCCGCAGGTTGACCTGCTCCTGTTTGGCGGATTCCAGCTCCAGTGAGGTAATGATGTTGCGGGGTTTCCCGTCGGGTTTGCCCAGGGTGGCCCATGGCCGCAGTGCCCGTATCTCGTCCTCTGTCTTTCTGGGGCGCTGTTCATCAAGCCAAACCTTTTCCATCATCTGGCCAATAGCGCCGTCGGAGAGGATCAGGGCAGGATTGCGGTACTTAAAGGCAAGGTCAAAGCCCAGGGCAACAAAATCATACATCTCCTGAACCGAAGAAGGAGCCAGGGTGATCAGCTTGTAATCGCCATGGCCGCCGCCCTTCACCGACTGGAAGTAGTCGGCCTGGGAAGGCTGAATGGTGCCCAGTCCAGGACCTCCACGAACCACATTAACCAGGAGACAAGGCAGCTCTGCGCCTGCAATATAGGAGATTCCCTCCTGCATCAGGCTGATGCCCGGTGAAGAAGAGGTTGTCATCACCGCTTTGCCACAGGCAGCACCTCCATACACCATATTGATGGAAGCTACCTCGCTTTCGGCCTGCAATACAACCATACCCGTTCTCTCCCATGGCTTTTCGGCCATCAGGTATTCCATAACTTCTGACTGAGGGGTGATGGGATAGCCAAAATACCCGTCGACACCATAGCGGATAGACGCTTCGGCAATGGCTTCATTCCCCTTCATTAACCTGAGATCTTTCATCACGTGCTGAGTTTAGAATTATACCGTGACTTTAACTTTGTACACCGTGATCACGCCGTCCGGACAGACGATGGCACAGTTGGCACAACCAATGCACTCATCGTTGATCATTTCTGCATAACGATATCCCTTGCCATTGACATTCCTGGCCATGCCGATCACGTCGTTCGGACAGGCCGGGACACATACCTGGCAGCCTTTACACCGCTCGATATCGATGACGATATCACCTTTGACTTTTGCCATATATCTCTTGTATTGGATTGATTTTCAGTAATGTATTTCTTCGTCTCATGGAGGCACGACGAAATTACGGAATTTTGCTTGTCTGGCAGGACAGGGGCTGGCAGAAATCAGATGTGGAGCGGGTAATTTATAGAGAGTATAAATAAAAGTAGCCGGAAGCGCATCTCCAGCTGCAGTTTTTTCAGACGCTGAGACTGAAATCACGCAGCGCGTCGTTCAGGGAGGTCTTCAGGTCCGTAGAAGCTTTGCGTTGACCGATAATGAGCGCACAGGGAACCTGATAAGTGCCGGCAGGGAATTCTTTGGGCATCGACCCGGGTATCACCACGCTGCGTGGCGGGATGTGGCCTTTCCATTCGACCGGGTGCGGGCCACTCACATCCAGGATCCGTGTGCTGGCAGTGATGACAACATTGGCACCCAGCACGGCTTCCCGCCCGATGTGCACGCCCTCCACCAGGATACACCTGGATCCGATAAAACAATGGTCTTCAATGATTACGGGCGCTGCTTGCACTGGCTCCAGTACCCCGCCAATGCCCACACCACCGCTGAGATGCACATGTGAGCCGATCTGGGCACAGGAACCTACGGTGGCCCAGGTATCGATCATGGTGCCGCTGCCAACCCAGGCCCCGATGTTCACATAGGAAGGCATCATGACCACACCGGGAGATAAATATGCACCGTACCTGGCAATGGCATGCGGCACAACACGCACGCCCAATGCGTCATAACCCTGCTTCAGCGGGATCTTGTCATGGAACTGCATCGGCCCCGCTTCACTGAGCTCCATCCCCTGTATAGGAAAATATAAGATCACCGCTTTCTTGATCCAGGTGTGAACCTTCCAGGTTTCAGCTTCCGGCGAGGCTACGCGCAACACGCCTGTATCTAGTAAACGTATGCACTCACGGATGGTCCTGATGGTTTCCGGATCTTTCAGCAGGTTTCTGTCTTCCCAGGCAGCTTCAACAACAGCTTGCATCGTGGCATCCATAGGCAGGGCTTTGCGACAAAGCTACAATTTTATGGCCGTGCCGGAAAGACAAATTCGTAACTTTGCTGTCTCTGAATGCATTGCAATATGGGACGTATCATGGCTTTTGATTATGGAAGGAAGCGGACTGGCATCGCTGTCACGGATCCCTCGCAGATCATCGCCACCGGCTTGGACACACTACCCACACATACGGTTTTTGTCTTCCTGGCCTCTTATCTTCAGATTGAACCAGTGGAAGCCTTTGTCGTTGGGCAGCCCAGGCAAATGGACAATACGCCTTCGGAAGCACAGCAATTCACGGAACCTTTTGTGAAAAAGCTCAGGAAACTTTATCCCCATATCCCTGTTTATAGAGTAGATGAACGTATGACTTCCCGTATGGCCACCCGTACGCTACTGGAAGCGGGGGCCAAGAAGTCGGACAGGCAGCGCAAAGACCTGGTTGACAAAATCAGTGCGGTGCTGATCCTGCAGTTGTTTATGGAAATGGAAAGCAATAGAATTCGTTTATGATCTTACCCATTGTTGCATATGGACACCCCGTCCTGAAGAAGAAAGCGGTTGATATCCAGCCTGATGAGCCCGGTTTGCAGGACCTGGTCCGGGATATGTTCGAAACCATGCATGCCTCATCAGGTGTTGGCCTGGCCGGGCCACAGGTCAATCTTTCCAGGCGCATCTTTGTTGTCGATGCCTCTCCGTTTGAGAATGAACCGGAGGAGGTCCGTACCTTCCGCAAGGCCTTTATCAATGCACAGATTATCGAAAGCGGAGGGGAACTGATCAACTATAACGAGGGATGCCTGAGCTTCCCGGGCCTGCATGAGGATGTAGTGCGGCCTGAATCGATAAGGATAAGGTATGTTGACGAGCATTTTCAACCGCATGAGGAAACCTATGACGGAATCCTGGCACGCATCATCCAGCATGAATATGATCACATTGAAGGGATCGTCTTTGTTGATCGCATCAGCAGGCTTAAAAGAGCCCTGATCAACGGCCGGCTGAATGACATTATCCGCGGTAAAGTCGATGCAGATTACCGTATGCTCTTTGCGTCCCAGAAGAAGAAAAGCCGTTCGTGAGCAAAGAGAAAGGGGCCATCCCTGATTGAGACGGCCCCCAGACAAAATTCTTGATTCTACTTACTCCTCGTTACGTTATTTGATCAGTTCCTGATCTTTATCTCCACCCTGCGGTTCTGAGCGCGTCCTTCCGGAGTGTCATTGGTGGCGATGGGCTTATCCTGTCCATAACCTTCTGTGAAAAGCCTGGATGCATCGATGCCCTTGTTGACAAAATACTTCTTTACCGAGGCAGCACGGCGCTTGGAGAGATCCAGGTTCAGGGCAGCACCACCGGTGTTGTCGGTATGTCCATGGATATCAAAGCTGGCATTCGGGAAGCGGTTCATGATCATCACAATGTTGTCCAGGTCTTTGAAGGATTCCTGGCGGATCACGTCACTACCGGTCTCAAACTGGATATTCTTGGCATTAAAGAGGATTTCTGCTTCGATTTCTTTCTGCTTTTCAGCAGTAATTTCCGGGCAGCCATGGTTCTTTTCGGTTCCCTTTACAGTGGGGCATTTATCCAGCCTGTCAGGAATACCATCACCATCCGTGTCGAGGTCTCCACCTTTGTTGCATGATTTGACAAGGAACTTCAGTCCGACGCCATGGTGGGTGTAATGTGTGCCATTGCCAAGTGCTGCATCAATGGCTGTATGCACATTAACAGCAGCGAAGCGTGTCAGCCAGAAATCGATACCCGCACCTGCGTTCATCAACCCGCTGGTAATGTCATTGGCCTGGGTGATGCCACCACCAACCCAGACATAGGGATCGAACCAGCTGCCTTTGGCGACACGGTCACCCAGGAAACGGTATTGTGCCTGGATATCCCAATCCAGGAAGTTCTCCTTCACGAGCGGCTCGGGAAATTTCTCGAGTTTCATGAGCGAGAGGGAGGTTCCCAACTCAAATTTGTTTGACAGATTCCGGCCCAGGTAGAATTGCATGGGAATGGCATCACCGTTCCAGTTGCCGGTTTCCAGCCAGCCACCGCCGATGGGTGCGAAATAATCGGCAAAATGCCAGCCGGCGCCAAGGTACCAGCCTGATCTGTCCTGTCCGTTTAATGTGGTGAGTGACAATACCATCGCCACAATCATCAGCGTCATCATTCTTTTCATGATAGTATTTGTTTGGTTAATAATGGGTAAACGGCTCTGAAGTGATAAATATACACTTTTATCCGGCATTTAACTACTCTTTTAAGCTTTTGTTCAATGCGGAAAAAAATCTTCATCAGGGATAAAAAACCCCACTTTGCCCTAATTTTGTCCGGCCAATCTGATACAACATGAAAAAGCAGCTCATTTATCTGGGGATGGTCCTGGTGACCTTGATATTATTCACATCCTGTAATGGAAGCCACGAGCGGAAACTTGCCGAAATTGACAAGATGGAAAAGGAGCTGTGGTCAGATCCTGCCGGCCTCATTGATGAGGTGAAGGCCGATGAGCTGCTGCGTGCCTACCTGGATTATCCCGGTTTGTTTCCTGAGGACACAAATGCGCCCCGCCTTTTAATGAAGGCCGGTGAACTGATGATGAGCCTGAAACAGCCGGAACAGGCTGCCGGGATCTTCAAACGTTTGTATGAAGAGTATGCTACGCATCAACTGGCGTCTGATGCCCTCTTTATGGAGGCTTTTGTATCTGAAAATGACTTGCGCGACCTGGACCGTGCCCGGGAACTTTACAACCGGTTTTTACAGGATAACCCGGCACACCCCCTTGCCAAGGATGCGGCCATCTGTCTTGAACACCTTGGAAAAACACCAGAGCAGATACTGCAGGATATGCAGGACCGGCAGGCGGCAGACAGCAGCCTGGTCTCAGAATAGAGGCGCCACTCGCCGGGAATGACAGGTTAGATCAGGGCTTGCCTGGTTGGTCTGAATCGACCGGATTATACACTTCTTCCAGAATGTCCTTGAGTCTCGACGGCAGGATGCCTTCGGTGATATGACCATATTCCGCAAAAGATAATGTCCCAGTTTCTTCGGAGATGATGATGGCCATGGCGTCGGATTGTTCTGTTATCCCGACAGCAGCCCTGTGGCGCAGTCCGAGATGCTCCGGCAGGTTGCGGTTGCCGGAGACGGGGAGGATGCATCCACCGGCCTGGACACGGTTGTGGCCGATAATGACAGCCCCGTCATGCATGGGCGCATTGTGAAAAAAGATGCTGCAGATCAATGCTTCGGTAATGCGTGCGTCCAAAGGAATGCCGCTTTCCTTGAACTGACCCAGCTCATTGTGGCGTTCAATAACGATCAGGGCACCCGTCCGGGATGCCGACATCCGTTGACAGGCGGTGATGATGGGGTCGATATCCAGACTGGGTTCTGTGCTGAACTGAAAGCGTTTGAAAAAGCCGAAGCGCCGCTTTTTGCGGTAGGCAGGTGTGCCCAGCATCAGCAGAAATTTGCGTATCTCGGGCTGAAAAACAACGATGATGGCGATAACCCCAACCCCAGTGAATGCACCCAGGATCTCCCCAAGCAGGTGCATTTTTAGTGCTTTAACGAGCCTGTATAACAGGTAGATAGATACAATGCCTACGAAGATGTTGATGGTGCTGGTTCCCTTGACCAGGCGATACAACTGGTAAATAAGGATGAGGGCCAGCACCAGGTCAATGACATCCAGCATGCGGATTTCTTCCATGTTCAATAGCTCCGGTAAGCTCATGCCTTCATTTTTTGCAAAGGTAAGAATATCGACGGCAACCAAATGTCAGGGGCCATACTTCCAGGCTTCAAAAATGCGGATAGCTTCTGCCGCCTGTCGTACATCGTGTGCCCGAAGCACGGAAGCTCCTCCGACGAGCGCTAGCATATGGGCGGCGGTTGTGGCATTCAGCGCATCCTGAGGTTGGCAGTCCAATAGCCTGTAAAGCATCGATTTGCGCGATAACCCTGCCAGAATAGGGAAGCCAAGCGCACGGAAGCTGCCCAGTTCCCTTAGCAGCGTATAGTTGTGCCCCATGGTCTTTCCGAAACCAAAGCCGGGGTCGACCAGCAGGTCCGTAGCACCGGCTTTCAGCAGTGCATCCACCTGCCTGGCCAGGTATTCCATCACTTCGGCCACTACATCCTCATAGATGGGGTCGACCTGCATGACAGCAGGCCGGTCCAGGGTGTGCATGACCACAAAGGGAACACCTGCCTCACCAATAAATGGAATCATACCAGGATCAAAACGGCCCCCGGAAATGTCATTGATCATCACCGCCCCTTTGGAGATGGCCATTTCAGCCACCCTGGCCCGCCATGTGTCCACCGAAAACAATACCTCCGGATACTGAGACGTCAGAGTCTCCAGCACCGGTACAAGTGCTTCTAATTCTGTTCTTTCGGACATATCGCGGGCTCCGGGCCGGGTAGAAACAACGCCAATATCAATAAAGGTAGCTCCTTCCGCCAGCATGCGGCTGGTGTGTGCAATCCAGTCCTCAGGTAAAAGGTGCGTCCCGCCGTCAAAGAACGAATCAGGTGTGATGTTCAGGATGCCCATGATCACAGGCCGTTCCAGAGACACCAGGCGTTCGCCGCAGCGTATGCCATGCAAACAGGAAAATAGACTATCTTTATCGCCCTTGTTTATCACGATGATTTCAGGTTTAAGTGCGAAGATACAAACGATGGAGCGTACATCATACCAATACGACCGGGTCATGGAGGCTTGCCTGGATGTTTTTACCCGAAAACTCCGCGATTATGGTCCGGCCTGGCGTGTCCTGCGCCCGGCTTCTCTGACAGATCAAATATATATAAAAGCAAACCGCATCCGCAGTATCGATCGTTCAGGGATGCACAAGGTGGATGAGGGTATATTGCCTGAGTTCACAGGGATCGTCAATTACGCTATCATCGCATTGATTCAGTTGGAATTAGGTCCGACAGAAAGCATGGACCTGAATCCCGATGAAGCCCTGGCGATGTTCGCTGTCCAACGTGATCGTGCCAAGGACCTGATGATGAATAAGAACCATGATTATGGCGAGGCGTGGCGAAATATGAGGGTAAGCTCACTGACGGATATTATCCTGATGAAATTGCTTAGAATCAAACAAATAGAAGATAATGACGGCCAAACCCTGATCTCAGAAGGTGTGGATGCCAATTACCTGGATATCATTAATTATGCTGTATTCGCCCTCATCCTTCTTGGAGACAATGATCCGGGTAACAAGGTAAATGAAGTTGAATAATAAACGTATATAATATGAAGACATTGCGAATATTCAGCCGCATGCTTGTCGGGATCGTTTTCATGTTCTCCGGCTTTGTAAAGGCAGTCGACCCCCTTGGATCTACCTATAAGTTCCAGGATTATTTCACCGCATTCCAGATGGAATGGGCACATCCTTTTGCGCTGTATCTGGGGATATTACTTTGCGTTGCAGAATTCGTGATTGGCGTGGGCCTGCTGTTCGGAACACGGATGCGCATGTTTGCATACGCCGTTACGATTTTCATGACGTTTTTCACCATCCTCACATTGGTACTGGCGATCTATAACCCTGTCTCCGACTGCGGATGCTTTGGCGATGCCATTAAGATGACCAACTGGCAGACTTTTTACAAGAATGTCGTGCTGATGGTATTCACACTGGTCATCTTTGCGCAGCGAAACCGCTATGGCGAGCCCTATAACCTGATGGGCCGTTCGCTGATTCTGGGCCTGGGTTCAGCTTTTATCCTTGGAATCAGCATCTATTCATACCGCCATCTGCCTTTGCTCGATTTCCTGCCCTGGAAAGTGGGTAATAAGATCGCCGATTTTGTATTGCCTACCCCCCAGGAATCGGAGATATATCTGATTTACAGGAACACCGAAACAGGGGAGACCATGGAGTATACAGCGGCCAACCTGCCCTGGCAGGATACGGTCCTGATGTCCAAACTCGAATTTGTGGACCAGCGTCAGGTGGTCACACAGGAGTATAAAGATGCACCCATTCACGATTTTGAGATCTTCGATGAGGAGCACAATACCATCACAGAGGAGATTATCAATAATCCTGGATATCAATTTCTCCTGATCGTATACGACATCAACAAAGCCAATGTGAATGCTTTCCAGCGTGTCAACAGCATCGCGGAAATGGCCACCGCCGAAGGTATCTCCTTTATCGCCCTCACGGGCTCCATCTTCGAGCATGCTGATAATTTCCGGCATGACGTAGGAGCGCTCTATCAATGGTATACTGTTGACGAAACAGCTCTGAAGACGATCATCCGTTCCAATCCGGGACTGGTACTGCTGCATGATGGGGTTGTTGTTGGCAAATGGGCCCACCGTAGCCTGCCTTCGGCCGAGGTCATGAAAAGTGAATACCTGAAGAAATAGCTTAAACGCCAGCGAAATGTAATCCAGAAAGCCATGCTGCACTTCCTCGCCAGACGGTTATTTTACGGTCTCCTGGTTATGGCGGGGGTGGTTACACTGGTCTTCTTCCTCTTCAACGTCCTGCCTGGTGACCCGGCCCGTATGATGATGGGACAACGGGCTGACCTGGGCTCTGTTGAGGCTGTTCGTAAAGAAATGGGTCTAGATCAACCTCTTGGAATTCAATATCTTTGCTTTCTTAATGATCTTTCTCCGTTAAGCATTCATACAGCCAGAGAGGAAAGTGCTTTCTTTCTGGATGCTGAAAAATACACCCCTTATCAGGTACTGTTGCAGACCGGGTCTGGAAAATCCCTGATAATCAAGGAGCCTTACCTGCGACGCTCCTATCAAAGCCGGAGAGAGGTTTCGGATATCCTTGCAGAGGCGTTCCCCATGACCCTGCTGCTGGCTGTGGCATCCATGCTGTTTGCCACCCTGCTCGGCGTTTTGATCGGCACCTTCACCGCGCTGTACCGTGATACCTGGTTTGACCGGACAACCCTTGTGGTCTCGGTTCTGGGGATGTCGCTACCTTCCTTCTTCGCGGCCATCATCATGGCATGGATCTTTGCCTTCCTGTTGGCGGATATCACCGGCCTTCCCATGGTCGGCAGTCTGATCATGGCCGATGATATGGGAGAAGGAGAGTATTTTGCATGGAATACCCTCATCCTGCCTGCCCTCACGCTGGGGATCCGCCCCCTTGGTGTGATCGTGGAGCTGACGCGAAGCTCCCTGCTTGAGGTCATGGGCATGGACTATATCCGAACCGCTTATGCCAAAGGCCTCAGCAAGACCCGTGTCATCGTCCGGCACGCGCTCCGGAATGCCTTGAATCCCATTGTAACGGCTGTGAGCGGATGGTTCGCCTCCCTCATGGCCGGCGCTGTATTTGTGGAATATGTCTTCGACTGGAAAGGTGTAGGTGTTGTCATTGTTGACGCCCTCGACAAATATGATTTCCCTGTCGTAATGGGCGCGGTCCTGTTTATCGCGGTCATCCTGGTTTTAGTTA
The DNA here is from genome assembly GCA_018001695.1 of Lentimicrobiaceae bacterium. Lineage (GTDB taxonomy): Bacteria > Bacteroidota > Bacteroidia > Bacteroidales > JAGNHN01 > JAGNHN01. Next base: position 92,742 of record JAGNHN010000002.1, on the reverse strand, counting down.
ATATCTTTGTAGATATCATCTACGCCTTATTGGATCCCAGGGTGAGACTGAGTTAATCACTTAATAATCAATATAATGAGAAGAAGAATTGTAGCCGGCAACTGGAAGATGAACCTGAGCTTCTCCGAAGCGGATGACCTGTTGTATAAAATCGTTGAGGCCATGCCTGGCATCGATCTGCAAAATAAAGAGGTTATAGTCTGCCCTCCTTACGTCTATCTTGAAATGGCAACAGATGTATCGGCCGAAAACCCCATCAGAGTAGCAGCCCAGAATGTCAGTCAGTTTGCTTCCGGAGCATATACCGGCGAGATTTCTGCAGCCATGCTGGAAGCCATGGATGTAGACTATGTCATTATTGGCCATAGCGAAAGACGTCAGTATTTCGGCGAGACAGATGAAGTGCTGGCACAGAAAGTGAAGATGGCGCTTGAACATGATATCCTGCCCATCTTCTGCTGCGGAGAGGTGCTCGCGGAACGCGAGGCTGGACAACATAAGGAAGTCGTCAGGCGCCAGCTCGAAAAAGGAGTATTCCACCTTGAAGAAGAGGATTTTTACCAGGTAATCATCGCCTATGAACCTGTATGGGCGATCGGAACAGGATTAACGGCCACCCCGGAACAGGCGCAGGAGATGCATGCCCTGATCCGTCAATGGGTTGCTGAGCGCTATGCCCCGGATCTGGCGCAGGAAATGACCATTTTGTATGGCGGGAGCTGCAATGCCAGGAATGCGGCCGAGCTCTTCGCACAGCCGGATGTGGATGGCGGCCTGATCGGCGGCGCCAGCCTCAAAGCGGACGAATTCATCCAAATCATGAAGAGCCTCTGACACGCATACCCAACACAGGAGAATGGCAGCACAGTTTTTTGAGATTCAGATCAAGGTACCTGAAAAGGATACACGAAGAGATGGCATAATTCCCCTGCTCACCTTATTGGGATGTCATGGCTTTATTGAAGAAGAGGATAGTATCCTGGCTTACCTGGCCGAGGAAGGCTCCGGCTTCAGTTCGCCGGATGGCCTGGCAGACCATATTACAGAAGTGTATTCTTTACCGGTTCGCGTCATGCGCCTGGAAGACCGCAACTGGAACGCAGAGTGGGAGCAGGGCTATGCACCTGTCCTTGTTGATGATACATGCCTTATCCGTGCGCCATTCCATGATCCCGTCCCCGGTGTACAGTATGACCTGGTTATTGAACCCCGGATGTCGTTCGGTACGGCCCATCATGAGACGACCTGGCTGATGCTGAAATTTCTGCTGGGGATGGATCTCACGGGCAAACGGGTGCTGGACATGGGCAGCGGAACAGCTGTACTGGGTATCCTGGCTGCAATGCGCGGAGCGTCCGACGTCTGGGCCATCGACAACGACATCTGGGCTTATGAAAATGCGCTCGACAATATCAGGATCAATAAAGTCCCTCAGGTGAAAGCAATGCAGGGGGATGTGGGTCTGCTAAAAGGCCAGCAGTTCGACCTGATCCTGGCCAATATCAACAGAAATATCTTGTTGGAGGATATTCAGCATTACCGTCAGGCGCTCAAGCCGGACGGCCTGCTCTGGATGAGCGGATTTTACGAAGCGGACCTGGAACGAATTAAGCAGGAAGCCGGGGCAAGACATCTGGCTTATCTGCGTTATGAAGGAAGAAACAATTGGGTAGCTGCTGGATTTAAAGCAGTATAACGGCATGATGCTAAGATATTTACTTTTGTTTTTGATCGCTTCAATCCTGCTCCCGGGCAGTATGCTGAAGGCTCAGTCTACGGACCATCAACGTTTTTTGGATGACCTGAACAAGCTGGCCCTGGGCTTAAATTCGCGTGACAAGCAGAAAGAAGCTCAGACTGCGGTAGATGAATTTGCAGCCTGGTTTGACAGCGCACCTGTTTCGGATTCTGTCCAGGGGCAGATCATCAAGGTGAGCCGTGGTATGCTGGATCGCAAGATGCCTTTTGATCCGCAGGTGCTGCAGTTTCTTGCGGGTTTGGTTGCTTTCCCCTTCGGGGAGATGGATGAGACAGATCTGGGTCATTGGTTGCGTTTTCTACAGGCTACGCTCGGCTCACGTCAGGCCCGCAATGCCGCTGAATATGCAGAAGCGGGCAGGGATTTCTTTACAGGCCGCTTCCTGTATGCCAGTCGGAGCCTGAGCTGGATGGTGCGCGATGCCGCCAGTATCAGCATGGTATTCGATACCAGTATGAGGATCCTTGTGCAAAATGCCGACCTGGTTGGTATGGTCCGGGGTGACACATCTGTCATCTCTGGTACCAGTGGTTCTTATGACCCTGTCAGCAAGCAATGGAAAGGCCTGGGAGGGACCATTACCTGGGAACGGGCCGGACTGCCTGCCAGTGAAGTGTTTGCAACACTCGCTGCCTACGAAATCAGCCTGCGTTCCACTGATTACACCGTGGATTCCGTCTCTTTTACGCACAAAGCTTACTTCAAACGCCCCTTGCTGGGCCAGCTCGAGGAAAAGCTGATGATGGAGATAACGCCGGAACGGGTATCCTATCCACGCTTCAGGTCATATTTTTCCGAACTGGAGATACGTGACCTCTTTAAGGGCATAGATTACTACGGGGGTGTTGCCATGGTCGGTAATCGCCTCGAAGGCAGTGGAACGCGCCAGGTTCCGGCGCTACTGGATTTCCGAAAAGACAACAAGGTCTTTCTCAGGCTGCGTTCCCCTTCCTTTGTGATCCGGCAGGACAGGATGTCCAGCGCCAGAGCTGAGGTCTCTATTTATCATGAAGGAGATTCCATTTATCATCCCGGACTGAGCATGCGCTATTTCGATGACAGGCGCGAGCTTAGCCTGATGCGGGGCGACGATGGACTCAGTCAGAGCCCTTATATGAATACCTATCACAACATTGATATGTATTTCGAAGCCTTGTATTGGAAACTCGATGAGAGCGAGATCAACCTGCAATCCATGAAAGGGTTAAATTCTGAGGGCAGGGCCATTTTTGAATCCTCAGATTATTACAGCCTGGCGCGGTATGAGAAGCTGCAGGGGATAGACGAAGTGAACCCCCTTGATCTGATCAATTCATATTGCCGCCGTTATGGCATTCAGGAATTCTACCTCGAAGACTATGTCAGCTTTGTCCGTAAACCACCGGAACAGGTCAAAGCGGTGCTGCTTCGCCTCGCCAATGCCGGTTTTATTACTTATGATCTTGAAAGAGACAGGATCAGGGTGAAGGACCGGCTTTCGCGTTACCTCCAGGCCCGCTCCGGTAGGATGGACCATGACGTCATCACCTTCCAGTCAACCATCACCGCCCTGCCCAATGCCAGCCTCAGCCTGCTCGATTTTGACCTCAGATTGCGGGGAGTGCCTTTCGTTTACCTGAGTGATTCCCAGAATGTTGTGATTATTCCTGAGAATCAGGAAATCGTCATGAAAAAGGATAGAGACTTCCTGTTCTCAGGCGTGGTCAGGGCAGGTAACTTTCATTTTCAGACCAAGGGTAGCGCATTCGACTATGAGACCTTCCGTATATCCATGCCCACCATCGACTCCATGCGTTTCAGGGTGCGCAGCTTTACGCCCGATAATAATGGATTCTATACATGGATGCCTGTCCAGACAGCCTTACAGGACCTGAGCGGCGAGTTGCTCATTGATTATCCCAAAAACAAGAGCGGAAAAGATCCGCATCCCGAATACCCGATCTTCAAATGCGGCACCGAAGCATTCGTCTATTATGACCAGCCTTCGATCTACGGTGGGGTGTATGAGCGTGAGCGTTTTTATTACCGTATAGATCCTTTTACGATTGACAGTCTGGATAACTTCAGTACCAACGCGCTATCCTTCGCCGGCTACCTGAATTCAGCAGGGATTTTCCCGGATATTCACATGCCCTTGAAGGTCCAGCCGGATTACAGCCTCGGTTTCGTGACCCAGACGCCCATCAGTGGGTACCCCATCTATGGTGGAAAGGGGAAGTATAGTAACGTTATTGATCTGAGCAATAAGGGTTTGCGTGGCAGAGGCGAGCTTCACTATCTCAATGCCACAGCACATTCACAGGAATTCCTCTTCTTTCCCGATTCATCTGAAGCCATGTTAAGTACCCTGGATATGGAATCGGTCAGTAAGGGCGTGATGTATCCCGACGTCCAGGGTGAGCAGGTGGCCATGACCTGGCTGCCCTATGAAGATCATATGATGCTGACTACAACGTCCAGGCCTATGCAGATGTATGCACGGGAGGCAAGGCTGGATGGCATGTTACGCCTCTCTCCCCTCGGACTGAACGGTAAGGGTAGTATGCAATTCGACAAGGCTGTGATGGAGTCAGACGGCTACAGCTTCATGCACAGGGAGTTCACGGCTGATACGGCGGATTTCAGGCTGAACTCGTACGACCTGAACGAGCTTGCTTTTTCCATTACCAATTATCAGGCTCATATCAACCTGGAGACACGTCAGGGGAAGTTCCTGTCCAATGGAGGCTTGGCCCAGGTGGCCTTCCCGCTCAACGACTATATCAGTTTCATGGATGAATGTACCTGGCTGATGGATAAGGACCAGATTGCGTTGCGCAATACACGCGTCAAGCGGCCGGATCTCGAGGGCCTTGATTACCCGGCTCTGGTGGATGCAGACATTACAGGATCTGAATTTGTTTCCACCCATAAGGCCCAGGATTCGCTGCGGTTCTATGCCGACAGGGGCGTCTTTGACCTGAAAGAGAATGTGATCACAGCTGAGGGTGTCTATCACATGCGGGTTGCTGATGCCGCCATTTACCCTGCAGGTCGGAAAGTAACGATATACCGGCAGGCTGAGATGGGTACACTCAGTGATGCCGTTATTCTTGCTGATGTGAATACCCGTTACCACCTGATTACACAAGCCACGGTGAATGTACATGGCCGTCAGCAATATGCCGCCAACGGAAAATACCTGTATGCTGCTGCCGGAAGCGAGGCAGAAGTGGTCCACCTTCATACCATTGGGGTGGCTGAAAGTAAAACATATGGCAAGGGTGATATTGCTGAAGCAGACAGCTTCTATCTCAACCCGGCTTTTACCTTCCAGGGCAAGGTGAACCTGGATGCACCCTCACCTCATCTCACTTTTTCAGGTGGATTCCGGATCAATCAGGACTGCGATACCATCCAGCATCCCTGGGTTAGGTTTGAATCGCCTGTCGATCCCGCTGATGTGATCTTGCCGCTGGAGGCCCAGCTTAAAGACATCAATAACAAGCCGGTCCAATTAGGGGTCTTGTATTCCAATACAGAGGCCGGGATGTATCCGGCATTCCTCAGGAACAGGCTGAACTACAGTGACGAAACGGTAATGACTGCAGGCGGAGCGATCACATACAATAAGGAGAAGCAATCCTATCAGGCCGGGCCGCTGCAGCGCCTGAAAGGGGAGGAGGAGGCAGGGAATTATGTGGAATACAACAAACGCAATTGTGTCCTGACAGGAGAAGGAGAGGTGCGTATCAATGCTGATCTTCCCCAGGTGTCCTCCTTTGGATACGGGCAGATAAAGCATTTGGTCATTCCGGATTCCACCATGGCGGAAGTGGCTTTCTTCATGGATTTCTTCTTTTCACAGGCTGCATTGCAGGAAATGGCAAGGGATCTGGAGGTAGCCAACCTTGCCGCCGGTGATCCCCAGGAGGGATGGTATCCTGGAGCGCTGCAATCCCTGCTAGGACAGGAGGAAGCAACGGATGTGCTCCGAGAACTGAGCATGTACGGTACCTTGCGAAAAACACCCCAACCCCTGCAACAGGCCGTGATACTGTCGAAGGTAGAGATGGACTGGAAAGAGGGTGAGCGCATGTGGGTGAGCCGTGGAAATATCGGATTGGCTGCTGTCGGGGGTAAGCAGCTGAACAGGGAGATTCCGGGCATGCTCGTTATTGAGCGTAAAAGGTCTGGGGACATCCTGACCTTGTATCTCGAGGCAGGTCCAAAGTCATGGTATTATTTCAATTATACGCGTGGACTGATGCAGGCCATCTCATCCAATGAAGCGTTTAATACCGTTATTCGGGAGGAGAAACCCGAGAAAAGAACCATGGATACCAAGAAGGGCGAGCAAACCTTCCGCTATATCATCTCGACCGAGCGTAAGCGGAGGGATTTCGTTATCAGGTATTTCCAGCAGGAAGAAACAGAATAAATCAGGCTTATGCAGGTTGTCTTTGCCCTCCTTACGGCGTATTTACTGGGATCCATACCTTCGGCGGTATGGCTTGGCAAGCTGCTGAAGGGTATTGATATCCGGGAACACGGCAGCGGCAATGCAGGTGCTACCAATATGATACGTGTGTTGGGAACATGGATTGGCATTGTAGTCCTTATTGTTGATATGCTCAAGGGGTTCCTCGCCGTGCGGGTGGCTGCGCAGTTTCCGGCTGCGGCCGCATTCATGGGCGATCAGGATTTTCTCATGGTAATCATGGCCATGATGGCGGTCCTGGGCCACATATTTCCCGTATTAGCCGGTTTCAAGGGAGGCAAAGGCGTGGCAACCTTTCTGGGTACCGCACTGGGTTTATTTCCACTCACCTTTGCCTGTACCATCGGTGTTTTTCTCATCATCTTCTCTCTGACACGCCTGGTATCGCTGGGAAGTATCATCAGCGGCCTGAGCATGCCTTTACTTGCGGGGCTTGTATTCAACGAAACACCGGTCATGATTGCCTATGCCATCGGCGTTGCGCTTGTAATCCCTATTACACACAGAAGAAATATCGTGCGCCTGCTGTCAGGAACAGAGAAGAAGCTGAGTCTTAAAAGGAAGAAAGTGGTGCTGGAGGACATTCAGGAACCTGGTTCTACTGATGCTCTTTCCGAAGCAGATCATTGATGGTTTTAACCGGATTGAAGGTTATAATGGGTACCTCAACAAAGAGGGTGATCCAACTGGCCATGGCACCGTTCCATAAACCTGGCAGCTCCAGAGCCTTCAGTTTCCTTCCCTGGTAGGATTTTTCAGCGATGAAGCCGGTCTCCGGGTCAACAAAATCAGGGAGGTTAAAAGCCTCATTCTTGTAATCCCTTAGGCTGCATACCAGGTCCACAGGGTTGAAGTGCGTGGCCTGCATCAGGATGCTGTTCTGGGCTTCATCCCTGCGATTCACCTGGGAGCTTTCTACGATCTGCAGGTTAACCGTACCATCTTGTTGCAACACCCAGAAAGGACCTCCACCCGGTTCCCCTTCATTGCGTACCATACCACATACACGTATCGGGCGATTGAGGACGGCAAAGGCCAGGTCGATACGTTCTTTATCCGTGAGGAAGAGATAATCCTGTGGCAATGATATCTTTAACTCTTGTGTACAAAAGGTGTATATTTCCTGAAAAAGACTGTCGGACAGCTCGCCGTTTTCGAGCAGCATCAGCATATCGGAGATACGCCGACGTGTCTTCAGGAGTAGTCCTCCAATTACTTTTTTATACAGGTATGTCTCCTGTTTCAGGCGGTCTGGTACCACGTTGTCAATATTCTTGATGAAAACGACGTCACCATCCAGGTCCTGCAGGTTTTTAAGCAAAGCACCATGACCTCCCGGACGGAAAAGCAGGCGGCCGTCTTCATCTCTGAACGGTTCGTTGTCAGGATCTACGGCAATGGTATCCGTCGACTCATCCTGTCGGGAAAAGGTAATTTCATAACGAACCCCATAACGTTGTTCATATTGAGGTATCAGACGGTCTACCAGCTCACGGAAACCCTTTTCATGTTCAGCGGAGACAGTGAAATGGATGCGGATCAGTCCGTCGTCCCGGCGGGTGTAGAAAGCGGCCTCAACGAGGTGCTCTTCCATCGCCGTACGGGAGCTATTTTCATAATTGTGGAACTTCAGCATGCCTTTGGGCAGGGAGGCATAAGCCAGGCCGCGCTTGTTGAGGAGGTAATCCAGCAATGTGGCATGGTCTCTTTTATTCAGCAACTGACGGATCTCTTTGCCATCAGCTTTGAGCCTGTCTTTCAGATCCTCAAAAAAAGCGAAACTGCTGAAGAAACGAAAGAACTGTTGAACAGCAGGGTATTCTTTTTCGAGTGTGTTGGTATCCATTCCAGTCTGGTCACCGAGTGCCTCCATGTATTCATGAAGGTCTTTAAACATCCGGCTTGCGGCTCCCGACGCAGGTACAAACTTCTGTATTTCATACCGGGTCCGGCTTTCGTCAAAGATACGGGCCAGGTCCTGTGCCTGTTTGGATTCCAGGGCTATGATACCATCCCCTGATGTGGCGGGCCTGTCGAGGGTTACATAAGGAATGCCCTGCCTGAATATCCGGATCTGCTCCTCAAGGGTACTGGGTTCTATCCCCTTCGCCTTAATCTGCCTGAGGTCTTCCTGGTTCAACATTTTGGATAGGATAAATGATAAGGTGCAAACGTAAAAAACACGTTCTTATTCTCTTTTATGCATGTTTCGTGTGGACTTGCCTGCTTTATGCCAACAGGAAGCTCAGGTCGCTACCGGATTCCAATTCCTGTGGCTCCTGGCCGAAGCGGAACAGCCTCAAGGGCTTATATCCCTTCAGAAGCATATGATCTCCGGTCACTTCCAGCAGGCTGGCTTCACGGAGGCCTGCGACAGCAATCGTCGGGTTAACGACGAGAAACTCTTCAATACGCTGCTGACGCGTCTCTCCACCATGTCCTTCCGGATTGGCATCCAGGTAATGCGGATTAATCTGGAAAGGTATCAGGTTCATGCAGTTGAAACTGGCAGGCTCAATAATGGGCATATCATTGGTCGTACGCAGGGTTGGACAGGCCACATTGGATCCTGCACTCCATCCCATATAGGGCATGCCTTCTTCGGCCCGGTTGCCGATGGCTTGCATTAATCCCAGCTGCTGCATCTTATGGACGAGGTACCAGGTATTACCGCCGCCAACGGCCACGCAATCAGCTTTCACAACAGCTGCCGTTGGGTTGCTTTCGTGGTGGATCGAATGGATGTTCAGCCCTAATTCCGAAAACACCGACTGCACCTTTTTTTCATACAGGTTGTAGGCTTCCATTTCATCATGAGGGTGGATACCAATCCCTGCGTATGGAATGAATAGGATATCCTTGACCCCGTGCTTAAGGGCAAATTCCTGGATAAAAGGCCTGGGCCAACCCAGGTAGGCTTCACCGGCATTGGTGGAGTTACTGATCAACAGCAGTTTCTTCATATGGTTATGTGTTTTTGACGTCCTTGACTTGCCGCAAAGATAATCAATCCCCTTCAATCCCTGGCTAACCTTTACGGAACCGTTGCTGATAAGCCCGGATCAGTGGGCGGTACCAGGCGTTCATAGGGACATGGCCTGCCAGTAAGGTCTTGGGGTTTCGCAGGTGCGAAGTACGGAGGTCGTGGGCAGCCAGCTTCTGTCCAAGTTCCTGCTGCAGTGAGGATGATGTTGTTGGATCGCCATCAGCAAGACGGTATTGCTCCAGGTAGGCCAGGGCTTCAGGGAGATGATCTGCCTGCATGGCAACACGGCTGCGGTGCAGGAGATAGGATGGGTAGGGAAAGTGTTGGATCATCGTTCCGAAATCCACCATGGCCGGCCCCCGCTCTGGACCAATGTTTCTGTGATGTAAGCTGTTGGCAGTTAGTAGGATGGAATCACTTCGATAATAATCTCCTTCTTCGAGCGCCAGGTATGATTGGGCGATCATATCTTCATACGCTGCTGCATTGATGTAGAGGGTTGGCACCACGAGGGGTACCGGGAAGTGATTAGTGCAGGCATTATGGTCCTGGCTGGTCTGGCGGGCCTGCTGGAAGGCATCCAGCGCCTGACGCCAGTTTCCTGCTTTTGCATGTTTTTCCGAGGCATACAGCAAGGCTTCCGCTCTGCCTGCCCTCTGACGGCAAAGGTAAAGCTGCCATTCCTGGCTGATCTGCTCACGGGCATCTGCGAGCGCTTCTGATCCCTGATCGTCTTCCAGACAGGCATCGATGCGGGCCAGGTACGCAGCTACAGCCATACTGTCGCCCTGCCAGGCTTGCAACCTGGTTTCGGACAATGACATCAGCAGCTCGTTTTCCCTGTCCTGTTGTTTGGTAGAAGGAGGGGAAGTTAAGGTGGGTCTGCTGGTCGGTCTGGGCTCCATGGCTGTATAGGGCTGTTTGGCAATGGGAAGTGTCTGGGCGGGACGCTGGGCGAGGGCTGCAGCTTGTGTGGGAGCCTCAGGCAGCTTCAGGGACCAGGCTTCCGCCTGCACAGATGCCAGTTCGCGGTAGTGACGGGCAAGGCGGGGATTTCCTGATTTGACTGAGGTCTCAGCGACATCCAGATAGGCTTGCAGTATGGCCGTTCTCGACAAGTCCTCCAGGTCATGCAGCAGGTTTTGAGCCGCTGGCTCCCAGCGATAAACGACGAGGAGGCTATCGATATATCCCAGGGCCTGTGTATGCGCTTCCGTTAGCTGCCATGCACGCACGGCCTGCATATAGGGTGAGAGCATTGCCAGCAAAGAATCACGCGCGTTTGTCTCTTTGGTGGAGCGCGAGAACGCCAGTCCACTTTGCACGGCTGCGCCGGTTTCACGCGCGTCGAGCAGGAGACGGATCATCGCAGAGGCGGAGGGTGCGTAAGCCGGATTGGCATCCAGTGCGCGGCGCAGAGCCACCCTGGCATTGAGGCTGTCGCCTGTATTGAGAAACCGCGTTGCACGCCGGTGATAGGCCTCATGTAGTGTCCAGGTACTTGATTTCTGCATGTTATCCAGCCGCTGAAGGCTCTGTCCCAGGGATACCCAGGCATCGTACAATGCCTGCTTATCTGAAGCGGGGGGCGATGCTTGTTTAAACCGGCCGGTAAGGCGGTCGTAAACCCCGCGTCCTTGCTCTATCTCATTCAGGGTGAGCAGTCTCTCGATGGGATCATCCGGGAGGATGCGGATGGCATCCAGTCGGGCCTTCCATGTTAGCAGCGTGCTGATGCTGTCTGTCAGGCTTGTTGATGCGGATTGTGCAGGCAATTCCTGACTGGTTTGAGCGGTCAGGCGCAGCATGGCAAAGGCCATCAGCAGGATTGTCAGCAATCGGGTCATGACCGGCAAAGATAAGAGATCGCACTGAGGGCCGGAGGTTAACACATAAAAAAGGGACGCAACCAGGAGGATGCGTCCCTTACGTTTTTGGTGCCCAGAACAGGAGTCGAACCTGCACTACCTTGCGGTAACTGGTCCCTGAAACCAGCGCGTCTACCAATTTCGCCATCTGGGCGGGCGATTTGAAGAACGTTTGTTGTGCCCAGGACAAGAATCGAACTTGCACTCCCTTGGGGAACATGGCCCTCAACCATGCGCGTCTACCAATTCCGCCACCTGGGCAAACGAGGCAGCAAAGATAAGAACATTTTGAACCGACCAAGAGGGGGTGAAAATTTTTTTAGGAAGAGGGGGAGGAAGAAGGGGAGGAAGAGGAAGAGGAAGAGGAAGAGGAAGAGGGCATGTATGAAAATATGAACATGTCCCTCTATGGGTTTTCACAACCCCTGTCATCCCTTATCCCATTTTGCCGGGTTGTTGCGGATATAGGCCTGGATCTGTGCAAAAGATGCGTCGTCACGGATAATACGGTCGTGAAACCGTGTTTGCCAGGCAAAATCAAATCCCAGCCGGTGCGCATGTTTGGTCACGGCCGATTTGTACGAACCGATAATGGATGAAACGGATCGTTTACCGATATTTTGAAACCGTTTTTTTCCGATTGAACGATCCGGAAACAGGGACAGGGCATGCCCTGTCCCTGTTTCCGGGGCATGCCCTGTCCCTGTTTCCGGGGCATGCCCTGTCCCTGTTTCCGGGGCATGCCCTGTCCCTGTTTCCGGGGCATGCCCTGTCCCTGTTTCCGGCGACGGCCCCCCACGCAAAATCAAAATACCGTGGATATGGTCCGGCATAACCACGAATGCGTCTAATCCAACGTCATTTACGTGGTTTTTGATTTCATACCACAAAATATCCGCTATGACCCCCAACGGCGACAGCTGCATATGGCCATCGATGACCCTGCCAAAATGTCTTTCCCTGTCCTTGGTGCAGATGGTAATGAAATATGCCCCATTCCAGCGGTAATCCCAGGTCTGCCGCCGTGGCGAAATCCTGTTGTGTTTTCTCTTTCTATAGACCATGCTTCCTGTTGGTTTGCTATCAACGGCAGAAGCGCCTTACGATAGCCCTTTGCCTATCATATATACGCAGAACACTGCCCCAGACGCCCCTGGAATTGCCATTTTTTTTTAACCAACGCTGTTATTTCCGAAAAAATGATGGCCAGAGCCTTGAAAGGTCCATCGGGCAAAACCAGCATTTTCTGCTATCTTTGGCAAGCCGAGATAGATTGATAGATGAATTTGACCATTGAGAACATCCTTCTGGTGGGTTCGTTGCTGCTGTTTGTCAGTATCGTCGCCGGCAAGACTTCCTATAAGTTTGGTGTACCAACACTCCTGTTCTTCCTGGCTGTCGGCATGCTGGCCGGATCTGAAGGCATCGCTGGAATACGCTTCGATGACCCGAGAATTGCCCAGTTTATCGGCATCATATCGCTTAACTTCATCCTCTTTTCTGGTGGTCTCGATACCGACTGGAAGACGGTTAAACCCATCCTGCGTCAGGGTATAAGCCTGTCGACAGTGGGCGTGCTGCTCACCGCCCTGTCGCTGGGTACCTTCGTCTGGCTGATCACGGATTTTACTTTTTATGAGAGTATGTTGCTGGGTTCCATCGTCTCTTCAACGGATGCCGCTGCCGTGTTTTCCATATTGCGCTCAAAAAGTCTTGCCCTGAAAGCGAATCTGCGCTCTGTCCTTGAACTCGAAAGCGGCAGCAATGACCCCATGGCCTATGTGCTGACCATCGCTTTCCTGACACTGGTCATCAACCAGGACCAAAGTCTTGCCTCCATCATCCCCCTCTTCCTGCAACAAATGGTGCTGGGTGGGCTGGCAGGATATGGTTTTGCAAGGCTTAGTAAATTTGTTATTAATCGTATACAGCTTGATTTTGAGGGACTTTATCCTGTACTCGTCATCACGCTGATGTTTATCACCTTTTCGGCAACGGATTTTATCGGAGGCAATGGCTTTCTGGCCATATATATCTGTGCTGTTTACATTGGCAATCAGGATCTGATCCACAAGAAAACCATCTTCAAAATGTACGATGGGCTGGCCTGGCTCATGCAGATCGTGCTCTTTCTGACATTGGGGTTGCTGGTGTATCCCTCGGAGGTGATGCCATATGTCGGCGTAGGATTGCTCATATCGCTCTTCCTGATTATTGTAGCCAGGCCGTTGAGTGTTTTTATAAGCCTGCTTCCTTTTAAAATGCGCCAGCGCAGGCGGTGGTACATCTCATGGGTCGGATTACGCGGAGCCGTTCCGATCGTTTTCGCCACCTATCCCTTGCTGGCAGGAATCGATAAGGCCAATGCCATCTTCAATATGGTCTTCTTCATATCGGTCACCTCTGTTCTCATTCAGGGAACGACCCTTCCGGTGGTGGCTCGCTGGCTGCATGTGGCGCTACCAGGGAAGGTAAAACCGATATCAGAAATCGAAAAACTCATCGCCGACCTGCCCAAGTCTTCGCTGCAGGAAGTGGTGATCCTGCCGGACTATTTTGCCGTTGATAAACGTATCGTGGACCTGCATTTTCCTAAGACTGCCTTTATCGTCATGATAAAAAGAGCCGGAGAGTATATCCGACCAGGTGGTTCTACTGAGATCAAAGCCCACGACATTCTCATGGTACTGACAGATACACCCGATGACTTTGCACGTGTGAGCCAATGCCTGGCCAAAGCTTATGTGCCGTTGGACGCATTGCAGGGATGAGAAGGTTCAGCAAGGCTTGCATCATTGTTCTGGATAATAGGGCATGATGTAATATGTTCGCAAGGTGCTTTAATTCAGATGTTTTCCTTAGCTTGTGTGTGTGGAGAATGTATACTAACTTTTCCATAAGCACAGGACAGTGGGTTAGTTAGTTTAAGGTGTAAGGCTGGCAGCATGGGTTATGGCAGTTTGTGCTTAACTAGAAAATGTATTGTATTGTTATAAATAGTTGAGGATGACAACTTCTGGCCGTAGGTGGAAGCAAAGGTTGAACAGCTATATGAAAGTACTATCATTGCTGGAGGAGGCTGTTCGTCGACACGCTGAAAACACTATGAATGAATTGGAAGAGCAGGGTATGATCAAGCGATTCGAGTTTACCTATGAGCTGGCATGGAATGTGTTGCGGGATTATTTCGAATATCAGATAAATGCAGGGATCTCAGGACCGAGGGATGCCTTTCGGGAAGCCTTTCACAAGAATCTGATCGATGATGGAGATGGTTGGATGGAAATGATCCGCAGCCGCAACCTCTCAAGTCATACATATAGTGAAGATATTGCCAAAGGCTTGATAGATAAAAATAGTGAACTCATATATTCATCTTTTTACTGCATTAAGAGAAAGGATGAAAGCGATCCTATAAGCCAGTTACAATGTTTGGGTTAAGTGAAAATTATATTGTAAACATCTGCCGATGCTTTGAAAAATATCAGGGCATCAAGCGTGTGATTATCTACGGTTCAAGGGCACGAGGTGACTATAAGCGATCCTCCGATATTGATTTGGCTATTGTAGGAAGTCTCACATACAGTGAGTTGATGCACCTCGAGGGTCAATTGGATGATCTCCTGCTTCCCTATAAGATCGATATTGGTCTATTGGATGAAATCGAAAATCCCGATCTGCGAGCCCAGATTAGGCAAACAGGACAAATTTTCTACGACGCAGTCACGAATCTTATTTTGCAGGAACCATCGGCGAACAGACTGCAGCCTGATAACAGTGAACCTGAACAGGATTAGTAGTGATTTGTGAATCAGGTTTTTATTGTTTCCAATTTCGCCAAAGCGCTATTGGGCATACATACCCAATCCCAAAAATCAGGGGCTACCCCATGCGCTGAGGTAGCCCCTGATACTGTATTGATCAGATCTTTCGACCTATATAGAATACATATCCATAATAGGCCTTGTATCTGTGGTAGAGTTGTTCTTCATGACGCTCATTGGCGATCAGTGCTTCAGCGGTCTTATCTCCTGGGTACTTCTTCAGAAACAGTTCCTGTGCCGCTGCCTGAGGCTTGTAGAACCAGTCCGTCCAGCATTCTTCCGGCAGAATGAACGCGGCTACAGGCACATAGCCTGCTTCCTGCAACTGCGCTACCTTGTGCGGGATGGTGTCAATCTCAGGATAGGCCTGCATCCAGAAATCATGGATCTCGGCCGGACGCTCAGCTGTGAACCAGGAAGCCTCCGTGACGGCCACATACCCTCCTGGTTTCAGATAGGAATGCCATTCCTGCAAACCACGCTGAAACCCGATATTATAAATGGCGCCTTCTGACCATATCACATCAATGGATTCCGGCGGGTAAGGAATGTCAAACATGCTTCCGGTGATGCCTTTAACCCTCTCGCTGCACTGTTGATCGGCAGCGCGCCGGTTGTATTGTTCGATGAAGCCGGGGAACAGATCGATGCCCGTAATCTGTGCAGGGGTATGTTGCGCCAGTACCATTGACTGGCTGCCGCTTCCACAGCCAAGGTCAAGGATATGGGTGTCAGCACCCGGTTTGTCGATGAAGCTGAGGGCCTTGAGAGTGACATCGGGACTGCCAGGTCCCTGGCGTTCCACTCCGGCGTAATATTCGCAGATCAGGTTGATGTCAAAGTCATGGATAGAGGTGTTTTCGTTGCTCATGGTTGTCTTTGTTTTTAATAACTACCAGAGATCCACATAGATCCTTTGGTAATTCTGATTTTTTGTTGAAATAGAAATGCAAAACAACCGGCCTGAAATGACCGGTAACAACGATGGGATAAGCCTGGGCTTTGCACCCGGACTTATTTACCTCACCCTATCCGAAGCAGTAATTAACATCCAATGATTTTGGAGTGGCAAATATAGGGGTTTCCTTTTGAGACCGGCACATTGCCTGATAATATCTTTTTCTACTGCACCAGGAACTGAAAATGATTTTTGACAATAAGCGCAGATTTGCTTCAAATTATACAGGAAAATAATTATCTTTGACGTTAGTAATGTGAAATGATAGTATGATTCTTGGTTTTGGGACAAAGGAAACGGAGCGGAACTGGAAGGGAGAACGGGTTAAAAACCTGCCCCTGGAGGTGCAGGAAGCAGGGCGAAGGAAGCTGAGGATGATTAATAACGCCCAGAACTGGTCCGATCTGCGAATTCCACCTTCCAACAAACTGGAGAAGCTAATAGGCACAGAATTCTTCAATATCAGAATCAATGATCAATGGCGCATTATCTTTAAATGGCTAGGAAACAATGCAGATGCTGTTAAAATAACAGATTATCACTAAACCAGAACGCAATGGACAGACTTAAAAATATTCATCCGGGAGAGGTACTCCAGCATGAGTTTTTGCTACCTCTTGGCATCACAGCATACAGGTTATCACAGGATACAGATCTACCTCAAACCAGAATATCACAGATTATCAAAGGCAGGCGAAGGATAACAGCTGATACAGCATTGAGATTGGCCTCCTATTTTGGGACAACAGCGAAGTTCTGGTTGGGCTTGCAGGATGATTATGATATTGAGGAAGAGCAGCTTAAGAAACAGCATGTTCTTTTGAGGATAAAAAAGAATGCCACACGTCTTATTGCCAGCTGATTGCTGGTTCCATTACCACTCTTGGTTCCAATGTTTGCCATCATAGACGTAGAGACAACAGGGCTGAATTTTCACCGTGAGAGCCTCACCGAGGTCGCGGTAATCCTCTTTGATGGTCAGGAAGTATGCCAGGAATATTCAAGTCTCATCCATCCCGGGCGCAGCATCCCCTATGAAATCAGCCGGCTGACAGGCATCACTAATGAGATGGTGGCAGACGCGCCGCAGTTTTTTGAGGTCGCGCGTGAGATTGTACTGATGACTGAGGGCTGCACGCTGGTGGGGCATAATGTGGGTTTTGACTACGCTTTTTTGAGAGAGGAGTTTCGTCGTCTGGGTTATGTCTATCAGCGAAAAACCCTTTGCACGGTGCGCATGAGTCGTAAGGCCTTTCCGGGCTTACGCTCCTATAGCCTTCCCAACCTCTGTGCCAGCCTGGATATTCCACGGACGATCCACCACCGTGCAGGTGAGGATGCCCGAGCCACCTTTGAGGTATTCAGCAAAGTACTAAGCGTCAGGCCGGACCTGATCCATGGCAGCAATGCCCCCGTTGATGCAGGCTTGCGAAAGGATATCCTTGGGCGACTGCCTGAAGGTACCGGTATTTATTATCTTCATGATGAAAAAGGGGATGTGATCTATGTCGGGAAGAGCACCAACATCCGTCAGAGAGTAAGCGATCATTTCGCAAACGACAAGACCATCAAAGGGCTGAACATGCGGGAGAAGGTGAGGGATGTGGGCTTTGAAATCACCGGCAGTGAAACCCTGGCGCTGTTGCGCGAATCGGCCGAGATCAAAGCCCTGATGCCGCTTTACAACCAAAAGGGCAGGCGCAAAATATTTACAACTGCATTGATAATGCAGGAAGGCAAAGATGGTTATCTCCGTCTCAGCGCAAAAAGGCTGAAGGAAGATCAGGACAATCTTGCCCTGTTTTCCTCCATGGCGGAGGCCAAAGGCCTGCTCGAAACCTTGTGTGAGCGTCACCAGCTTTGCCAGAAGCTATGCGGTTTATACAAATCAACTTCCGCTTGTTTCCACCATGGCATCGGGCAGTGCCTGGGTGCCTGCATCGGTGCAGAAACACCTGCCTCTTATAACGAACGTGTTATGAAAGCCGTTAGTCCGTATATTCTGGATGAGCGTAGCTTCTTCATCATAGACCGTGGGAGGCACGAACAGGAGCGCAGTCTCATTCTCATCCGCCAGGGACAGTATGCAGGTTATACCCATGTTGATCAGGATATGCTTAGCTCGCCGCCCGGAGAGTTGTGTTCACTGGTCACACGCCAACCTTCCGACCGCGATACTCAGCAAATCATCACCGCCTGCCTCGGCCATCACAGGTATCTTGGACTGCTGGATTTGTAAATTTTCATACGAATAATTACGTAAGTAATTGATAAGCAGTATTATAATGATGCTGTAATGTACTTGCGATTTTATTGGTTTTTTTTGTATATTATCTCCCCATATCTGCGCCGGGATGAACTACCCGCAAACCCGGTTTTCGAACGCCGTACATTGCTTTAACACTGAGCGGACATGAAGAAACCCTTACTCTTCTTATCTTTCATGCTATGCTTAAGCCATGGCATCGGTCAGCAGGTGACCTTGGAAATCAGGGCTTTTCTGCAGGGACCCTACACAGGTATTGAATCCATGTCCACGGATTTAAATGCTGCGGGCTTGCTGCCCTTGCAGCAACCTTATCAGGGTGCCCCCTGGCATTATTCGGGAACAGAAACCCTGGCCTCCGCTCCGGCATGGATGGTCGACTGGGTGTTGATAGAACTGCGGACGCATCCCGATACTGCAGTGATGCGCAAAGCAGTCCTGCTTGGCAATGATGGCAGGGTTAGGGACCTGAACGGAAGCCTGCTGGTGAGCATGGCTGTTCCGTCCCGGCCGTATTTCGTTGTGCTGATGCACCGTAATCACCTGCCGGTGATGACAGATCAACCATTACCACTGCCATCAGCGGGGATCATCGACTTAGCCGGAGGGGGCGGGTTCGTCATGAAGTCGAATGGTGGTATCGACCTGGGCGGAGGCATCATGGGTCTGGTCGCGGGGGATGTCAGTCACGATATGAAAATCAAATACAGTGGGCAGGGTAATGACCGCAGTCTTATCCTGCAACGCATCGTGAGCGAAACCGGAAGTACGGCCATCAATGCCACCCTAAATGGTTATTACGACGAGGATGTGGATCTCAATGGGGTTGTTAAATATAGTGGCTCGGGTAACGATGCTTCCCGCATCATCCAGAACCTCGTCATGCTGACCGGAACGACGGCCATCAATTCAGTTTTTACCAGTCCTGTGCCGCCTGCGGTCCTGATAGCGCCCCCTGTTCCGGTGTTTGTGCAATGCGGCGATATGTATACGGACCCCAGGGATGGACGCGCTTACCCAACGGTTCTGATCGGCAACCAGTGCTGGATGGGACAAAACCTGAATACGGGCGTGCTCCTGACGGCAGGTCAGACGTTTTCTGATAACGATACCATTGAAAAGAGGTGTTTCAACGATGACAGCCTGCTCTGTGCGCAGTCTGGCGGATTATACCAATGGGATGAAATGATGGCCTATGCGCAGGATGAACAGTCACGGGGTATCTGCCCACCTGACTGGCGACTGCCGACCGATGCGGACTGGTATGCCCTGGAGCATTTTGTCGATCCTGTAATTGCAGATCCTCTTCTCTTTGGCTGGCGAGGGATGATCGCCGGCATGCACCTCCAGCTTCCCGGGATGTTTCATGCCATGCTGGGCGGACAGGCAGATGCGAATGGCGTCTTTGATGGGTTGATGCTGTACGGAAAGTACTGGTCCACTTCGCGCAATGCCGCTGGGAAAGCCATCATCAGGGGTTTTGATATGATGCATGACGGGGTGCTCAGGGACAGCAGCGTGCTGGATTATGCCCGCTCGGTCCGCTGTATTTACGGTGACCCGCTGCGCATCAGGCCCGGTATTGTTATCATCGATACGACACAAAGCCTATTGCTGAGTGATAGCATCATGCAGGGTCAGGGCTTGTATGTCTTTGAGCATATCGGACAGGATACCCTGGTCCTTGATACCGGCATGGTCTTTATTGGTGTTACAGGTGGAGGCTATCTGAGGAAAGTGGTGCAGGTATTACAGACATCACCTTTGCTGCAAGTCCAGACCGAACAGGCCACCCTGGAGGATGTGTTTATTGATGCGGAATTTGGAACAGATTTCTTCCTGAATAGTGCCAAGGATCCCAAACTAATATCATCGGGATTCTCCTACCTGGCCAATGGCGTGATCCCCCGCGTCGGAAAGGGTGGTCTGTCCTACGACTTCTCCAACACCATCCTTTATCAGAATGGGCCGCTGACCATCACCATTGATACCGGGTATTTTACATTCGATCCAAATTTCGTTTTCAAATTCAAATACAAGAGTGGCAGGGTGCAGCGTCTGGCCTTTTACACCGAGAATGCCTTGTTCGAACACCAGATTGACATTGGGATGTATGTAACCCAGGCATCTACGCTGATGGATTATGACCAGACCATTGCCACATACAAATGGAATATCTTCTTCATGGTAGGTTATATTCCCGTGATCATAGAAGTCAAGGCAGACCTGCATGCTGTGAGCAAAGCCTCCTTTGATGCCGCCCTGAATGCCACCTTTGGCTATAAGGACAGCAAGAATTTCTCTATTGGCGCCATTTATGAATATGAACAGTGGAAGAAAGTCTTTGATTATCAGTCCAATTTTGAAGTGCATCCATTCACCTGGGGAGGTCAGGTCCACTTCCGGCAATACGCAGCCCTTATTCCCAAAGTAAGTGTGAAGCTATATGGTGTGGCCGGTCCATATATGACGGCCACAGCCTATGATTCATTGCGGGCCAATGTGGCTTTCCCTTCATTTGACTGGGATGCAGTTCTGCAACTGGGCCTGAATGCCAGCATCGGCGCTGAAGTCACCGTATGTGGTTCGACGCTGGCGAATTACAGCCAGCAGCTTTTCGCCTATGATACCAATATCTGGGAATCACCTTACCGTATTCAGATTATATCAGGAGATGAGCAGGTAGGGGAGGCAGGTGAGATGCTGTCCGTTCCCGTGAAGGTGAAAGTCACCGACAACATCGGCCAGTGTTTCCTGCCCGTTCCGGTTCATTTCAGTGTGGCCTCGGGTGGGGGCAGCCTGGCGGATACTGTTGTCTACACTACACCCAACGGATATGCACAAACGTATTGGACCCTCGGGGATCAGCCCGGGCAGCAAGCCCTGAGTGTCCAGGTCAGGCGGGCGGACAGCACCCAGATTCAGCATTCTCCGCTAACCTTCACAGCGGTGGCCTTTGACCACGGACCCGCACTACAGCCTTGTCCTGGCCTGGATTCTGTGATATTCGACGGACAAACATACCATACCGTGCAGATAGGAACCCAGTGCTGGATGAACCGCAACCTGGATGCAGGAGTACGCATCAATACCGGCCAGAACGCCTCGGATAACGGCATAATGCAGAAATACTGCTATGCGGATGATGAGACCAATTGCCTGCTTTACGGAGGGTTATATAACTGGAGCGAGGCGATGGCTTATACGACAGCAGAAGGCAGTCAGGGTATTTGTCCGCAGGGCTGGCATATCCCCTCTGACGGAGACTGGAAACGGCTGGAAGGGTATGCCGACAGCATATACGGCATTGGGGATGGTGTTTGGGATAGCGTGTTATACCGGGGGTATGATGCCGGCTGGAGATTGAAAGCTTCATCCGGCTGGGGCCTCAGTGGAAATGGTATTGACCATTTTGGCCTGAGGGTCTTTCCAGGAGGAAACAGAGTGGCAGGTGGACAGGCTTACCAGGGATTGGGGCAGCAGACGCTCTTCTGGACTTCCAATGAAAGTGGGTCTGCCTCATCCTGGTACAGGATGCTGGATGGCAGTCATAGCAGTGTATACCGGAATACAGCGGATAAAAGCCTCGCTGCAGCCATCAGGTGTTTGCGCGATACGAGTTGTTCTCCCTTGCCTGATACTGCTTATGCCGGTCCTGATCAGCTCAACCTGGGTGGGAATGCTGCGATCATGGCTGCCAATCAACCGGTAAACGGGACAGGATACTGGAGTGTTTACAGTGGTTCAGGCGGCAGTTTTCTGAGCCATTACAGCCCCTTTACCAAATTCACCGGGCAGTATGGAAGTACATATGTGTTAATCTGGACCATATCCAATTTCTGTGGTGCCAATTCCGATACCGTGGTGATCAGTTTTGCCCCTTATGTCTATGCCTGTGGCGATACTTTTGTCGATACGCGCAACAACATGAAATACCCTACCAAACTAATAGGATCGCAGTGCTGGATGATGCGGAACCTGAATATCGGTACCATGATTTCGGGCCCGACACAGATGGCCAATAACGGCGTGATTGAAAAGTATTGCCTTGATAATCAAAGTTATCAATGTGATTATTATGGTGGCTTATATCAATGGACAGAAGCCATGCAATACAGTACAACCGCAGGGGCACAGGGTATTTGTCCATCGGGCTGGCATATTCCGACCGATGAGGAATGGAAGGCATTGGAAGGGAATGCGGATAGCTATTATGGTGTCGGTAGCACGCAGTGGGATATTTTTGGGTGGCGTGGGCTGGATGCCGGAACCCGTCTGAAGTCCACCTATGGCTGGCTTTCCGGAGTTACGGGGACTGATGTGCTTGGCTTTAAGGTGCTTCCGGTGGGTTACCGGCTTTATAACAACGGGACTTTCGCAGTTTACGGTCATGCTGCTTATTTCTGGACCTCCAATGAGGTATCCAATAATGCCTGGTACCGTCATTTACTAACAACACATCAGGATATTAAGCGTGATTATGCCTATAAGACGAATGGTTTTTCGGTCCGCTGCCTAAAGAACTGATTACGTTCTTGTTGTGTTTAGGGATTTGTAAGGCCGACCCTCTTTGATGGAGTTTGTCTTTTCGCTGCTAATACATACGAAATAAACAAGTATTAATTATATTTGATTTTATATTTCTTTAGAGACATTCTAAATTATTGAATTATAGTAAATTATTCAAGGAATAGATGGGTGCTTTTTTTCATTTTTGGTATTAATTCTGCGATCCCAACCTAATAGGGGATGTACTAGTAACTGCCGGTCTCATTATTATCTAAAACGTCGATTTGTATGAATGCTAAGCTACGTCGGGGCTTTCTGTATTTCGTGTTAGCCATTACGCTGTTCGTATCCCTCATGCCTGCTGCATCAGGTCAGTCCATTCCTTCGGATCAGGATTTGGATCCCAGAGCCAAGGCTGAAGCCATGCTGAAGCAGCGGTCCATGAATTTGGTTTTCGAAGAGAACAGGGGGCAATGGGATGCCGCAGTTCTTTACCGGGCTTCGGGAGAGAAGGGGACATTCAGTGTCCTCAGGGATGGGGTTAGTATTATGATCCTGAAACCCAATGTCGATTTTAGCAAGAGCGCTTTGCCGGGACCGGATACCATGGTGGGTGAGCGCAAACCGCCTTTAAGCAGGGCTGAGGCGGCCAGGCAGAAGAACGAGGCACGCCGGCAGGATTTATCAGCTGTTTGCGATGCCGATGTGGTAAAAAGCCTGCCAGACTATGATGAAAACCTGCAGGGCTGGGTATGGAACTACAGGTTCCGTGGCATGAATCCTGAGGCCAGGGTCACCAACCGGCTGGAAGTGAAGCAGGCGGGACTTCGTCATTATATCACGGCCGAAGGCTCCATCTCCAACGTTAAATCATTCAAAGAGGTTTGGATCGAAGATATTTACCCTGGTATTGACCTTAGATTGTATGGAGACGGACAGGGTGGGCTGGAATATGATCTGATTGCTTACCCCGGGTCAAATCCCTTTGAAGTCATTGATATTGAATTTGAAGGAATAGAGGCTATCCGGAAGGATGAAAGCGGGAAGGCCTGGGTTACAACCGGAATTGGTGAAGTTGGTCTCCCTGCACCCTATAGCTACCAACATATTGATGGACAGGAGAAAGAGGTGGATGTGGTGTTCGAAATCAATGACCATGGTATCCGGTTTGCGATGTCAGCAGGCAGTGAATATGATGAAGAAGATATTCTGATTCTGGACCCGATGATCCTGGATTGGTCCATTCTTTATGGTACCAGGATGTCGAAACTTGTTCCTTTAGAAGATGGTACTTTCCTTGCAACGGGGTCCTCGCCGCTGGGGAGTGTGGTGCTGACGCCTGGCTCTTTTGGTTATGGGAGCACAGTAAGTTGGCAAGCCACATATGTTACAAAGTTTACACCAGAGGCCCAGGTTTTATGGACAGCTATCATTCCGGGTTTTATCTCCAATCCGTATGACCTGCATATTCTGCCTGGTGGTGCCATCCTGGTCAGCTCCTATTCATGTCCCCCTCCCAATTGGCCATTGCTTCCTTTCACTTCATCCTCCATACAAACGGCGCACAACGGGTATTGTGTGCCGGCCATGCTGGCATTGAGTCCGGATGGCACTACCTCTTTATGGTGTACATTATTAGGTAATTATGGAAATGATTTTTTTATACACCTCAATCCCGACAGCACCCTGACCGTGATTCTTGTTAATTCCCGGGCTGGTTTGCCGGTAACAGCAGCAGGACGGGCGTATAGTGCCGGTAACGACTGCTACCTTGCCAAGCTACGCATAGATGGTACCCTTGTGTGGGGAACCTATTTTGGAGGCTCCGGGACTTATGACGGTGTTGAAGATTACCGCATTGCGTCCAATGGGGATATCTATCTTCGCGGGTATACTGATTCCCAGGATTTGCCTGTTACACCGGGAGCCGGTCTCACTTCACCAGGAGGCAGCTGGAGTATTTACCTTGCCGGGTTCCGGGGATCAGATGGTGGCCTTAAGTGGGCTACCTATCAGGGCGAAGGCTATAATAACTGGTTTGATGTGAAAAATACCCTTGACATATCTTCAGATGGACTTGTTTTCATCTCGGGTATCAATGTAAGAGGCTATTTCCCATTGACGGCAAATGCGCCGGATAAGGTAAATGAATGTTCGAGCAGCTATTATAATTGCTATGAGTATGGTGTCACAGCAGTAAACACTGCTGATGGGTCCTTTTATTATTCAACTTATCTGGGGGGCAACTTCTATGAGGAAATAGAATACCTCAGGGTCCTGGATGATTATTCTGCGGTGGTAGTCGGGAATACCATGTCGGCTGATTTTCCGGTTACCCTTAATGCGGCACAACCTATGTATGGGGGAGGTAGCAGTGGGGGAGGCGCCGGTGATTTCTCAATCAGCAGAATTGCCCTTGATGGCTCGCTGCTGTGGTCTACCTACTGGGGCGGCCCGGGTGAGGAATGGATCGAGTATGGCTCTGATGTTTATGGCATTGGCCATATGGATCCACACCCTTCTTTTGGGCCGGATGGACTGATGTACATTGCTGCCAGCGCATACAGAGGCAGCAGCATGGGATACTTTCCGACGACCCCGGATGCCGCTATCAGGGAGCAGGAAGATGGCGGTGTACTGTTTTCAGTTGATATTCAAACGGGCCAGATACCCATGTCAACCTATGTCCCCATTGATCCCAGTGGAAGCAATCCCGGGAATCAATATATCATTGTTTTGCCTGACACTACCATCCTGTTATATGGGCAGGGATCGACAGGTGATTACAATATTTATCCAACCGCTGACGCACCTCAGTCCATCGGCAAAGGCTCTGATGAGCTTTATCTCGGCCGGTTTGCCAGAAACGGTAGGTTGATCTTTTCTACGTTGATGGGATCTGAAGGATCTGATATGTATGGGTTTGAAGAGCATCCGCAGATGATCGTAACCGACACCATCGTATACATCTGGTCACGACTCAGGTACTACTCGAATTATCCGACAGCCGTCGGGTTCCCCTATACGGTAGAATCACCCTATCAAAACTCTGGAGGGGGTCTGAATGCCATTATGCGGTTCAGATGGAATACCTGGTATGTGCAGGATTCTCTGCTTCCCGTTTACCAGGAGGTCTGTGATATGAGCAATGACATTCAGCCATTGGCAGGAACGAGCTACTACCTGGAGTTATTCAGAGAAGGCGTGCCTTCCGGCATCACCCTAAATCCACCAGAAGTGCAATGGCAGTTTAGTACAGATTCTTTGAACTGGATTGATATATCCGGCGCAATCGATTTTACCTACCAGCCACAGGCGAGCAATGTCACTACCTGGTACCGGCGACTGATCAAGGACAACGGCAAAGTGGTCATGATGAGCCGGCCAGCTAAGGTCGAGATCAGGCCATTCCTTGCCCCAATGGCTGATCCGGGAGTGAACCAATACATATGTCCGGGCGGATCGGTTGTTCTGGGCGGATCACCTACCGCAAGCGGAGGACAACCTCCTTACGCCTACACATGGGCTCCACTTTCTGGCCTCACAGATTCCACGCTATCCAATCCCACTGCCAGTCCGGTATCTGGGATAACAGGTTATACGCTAAGGGTGATCGATGCACAACAATGCAGCCAGGTGGCTCAGGTTGCCGTGGAAGTGATCAGGGCTGATGCCGGCCCGGACAGGATGATCTGTCCTGGTGAATCTGTGGTATTGACTGCGCCTGCATATCCTGGAGCAACCAATGTTAACTACACATGGTCGGCTTTGAATGGCAGCGGTGTCGCGAGCATCGAGAGTCCCCTTGCTGGCAGTACAAGAGTTAATCCAGCGCTGACAACGACCTATACGGTGCATGTTGATGATGGGGGAGTTAATGGCGGCGTTTGCCCAACTGATACCATCGTCGTATCCATCGTTTCGCCGCCGGTTGCCAATGCAGGCCCGGATGTTTATCTGTGCGAGTATCAAGGGTGGGGAATGCTTGGTGGCTTCTGCGAACCGGGTCACTCTTACTATTGGTCTCCGGGAAGTAATATTAACAGTACTGCTAATTGCTATTCCTATTATGATGGTACATTCCCATACGGCTATCCCGGCTTTTTCAGGCAATATGTCCTGACAGTCATCAAGGACGATGCGGTTTGCGTTGCGGGCTATGATACGGTGAATGTGTATGTTGGCTTTGCGCATGTGGGGCCAGATGGATGTGGACCCCGATACATTGGTTCATCCGACTTTACAGGAGGGCTGGCGAAGTATCTATGGACAGTTCAATGGGGAGATACGTCCAGTCTGGCCGGGCAGGATAGTATGGCAACACCATTTGTCAATCCTAACGTGACGACTCAGTATCAACTTCAGGTGACCATTAATGGCGTGACCTGTTACGATTGGGTAACGGTGCCTCCCTGCGGTTGCCCGATCCCATATGAGGAGATCATGATTCCTATTCATTGTGATACGTATAATCAGCAACTTCCATACAAAATTGTACCTAAGAATATTGACACAGTAGATTATACCTATGAATGGACCGGAGGTGATCTTAGCCTCCTGGATAATCCTTTTACCGCAACACCCAATGTAATTGCTTTCGTCCCTTCATTGCAGGTATACCAGGTTATTGCGCGTCATAAAGTGAATCCCCTTATTACATGTATAGGAACAGTCACAGTCTCTTCTTTCTATGGCAGTCCTCCTGTGGCACTGACCGGACCCGATAAGTTTATCTGTCCGGGTGTCACTTCACCCGTGTATATAGGTGCAGCAAACATACCGGGACTTGAGTATAAATGGACTCCCCTTACCGGGCTGAGTGCAGATGACGTTTCAAATCCTTCAGCAAACCCACCGGTTACTACTTTGTACACCTTAATGGTCAGTGATCCGGGAACCGGTTGCCAGGATACAGGCCTGGTAGAAGTCGTGGTCCGCTCACCCATCGCTGATGCTGGGGGTGACCGCTATTTCTGCTCAGCAGGCAGCTTTGTTGTTGGGGCTCCGGAAGAAGTGGATATGGCTTATTTGTGGCAGCCTTCTCAGTTTGTTTCCGATACGACTGTCGCCCAACCTGTGGCGAATATCTACTCCGATCAGATCCGGCTTTACCTGACAGTAACCGATACCATGACAGGTTGTATAGACAGGGATACGGTGCTGTTCCATCAGACAATACCGTTTGTGGCTGCAGCGGGCCCTGATATGCTGGTTTGTGAAGGTGGTAATCCGGTCAGATTAGGAACGACAGATAGCACGCAATTTGGTGCGACATACCAATGGTTGCCCGTTGACGGTCTTGATGATCCGAACAGCCCCACGCCGCTGGCATTGCCGCTGACAACGACAACCTATAAGCTGATTGTTTCTCCGAGCTCCTCGCAAGGTTGTGATGCCACGGATGAAGTGACGGTTACCGTCATACCTCCCGGTCCATTGGCTGTTGATGCCGGACCAGACCACGCAACCTGTGGTTCAGCTCCGGTCCAGATTGGCCCGGCCCCGCAGTCCGGATTGGTGTATTCCTGGACACCTCATACAGGCCTTAGTGATCCGGGTATTGCTCAACCGATGGCGGATCCCATTGAGAATACCGTCTACGTGCTGACAGTCAGAGATACCTTGAACTGTTTGTTGGGTCAGGATGAGGTACAGATAAATAAGATCATCTTGCCAACAAATCCGGGTGGGCAAAATATCTGGGGTTGCCAGGGGGATACCATCGTTTTGGGTCAACCCGCAATCCCAGGGGCAACTTATCAATGGTCGACGCCTGGCGGTTTCTATATGGACGACCCGACAGCTGCCATGCCCAGGGTGGTTCCTTTATACGGCATTACCTATTATGTCACGGTGACGCTCAATGGTTGTGTGGCATACGGAAATCAAACCGTTACGATGAATTACACACCTCCGGTTACCATTACACCTGATACAGTAGATATATGTAACGGGCCGGTTCAGCTCAATGCCTCATATAACAACAGGTTTGCGTATTACTGGACACCAACAACCGGCCTGAGTGACCCTCGCAGCCGGACACCCTGGGCCAATCCCTCAGATACAACACTGTATGTGGTAGCTGTAATGTCCTGGTCCAATGGTTGTTATCAGTATGATTCCATTCTGGTCAGGCCTGCTTTTCCCATCAATGCAGGAAATGACGCTACTATTTGCCAGGGCGAATCAGTTCCGATCGGTTATCAGGGGAAACAAGGCCTAACCTATGCCTGGTCGCCAGCCACAGGACTGAGTGACCCCAGTGCTTCTAACCCTGTTGCTACGCCAACACAGACAACGGTCTATACGCTCACCGTTTCAAATGGTGTATGCACAAGGACAGATCAGGTGACCGTCACTGTTAAAGTTCCTGGAACCCTTGCGATTAGCAGTCCGGGAATATTATGTGACAGCACCTGTCTGCGTCTCTCATTATCCGAGCAGAACGGGCCTTTCTCAAATATTCAGTGGAGCCCGCCTGCGTTGTTCGATGATCCAGCCAGTCTGACACCTTATCTGTGTGTGGATAATCCGGTTACCGTGAGTGTGTCAGCCTATCACAATCAGACTGGCTGTCCGGTTTCGGCTGATCTTACCATTTTTCTGAATCCGGCTGCTGCCCCGACAGCGGATGCCGGCAGGGATACAGTGATCTGCTATGGTGACTATGTCACGATTGGCACAGATGGACCGGATAGTCTGATTTACGAATGGAGCCCTCAGGGATTGTATGTGCCCAATGCGGGCGCTGAGCAGCCGCTCGTATCTCCTTACGAAACAACTATATATACGCTGAAAGTGACGGATCCCCTTAGCCAGTGCTATTCCCTGGATGAGGTGGTGGTAGAAGTGAGAAATGTCCAGGTAGATGTCTGGTTCTGGGAAGAAATCTGCCGGGGACAAAGCATTACAATTACATATCTGGATGAATGGGAAGCATATGGGACCAACAATTTTACCGCTCAATGGTCACCTTCGGGCAGTCTAAGTGATCCCAGCAGTTTCAGCCCTATTGCATCACCAGATACAACTACCTTGTATAAACTCGTCATCACAGATATCCCAACAGGATGCCAGGCTACAGGTTATGGAATGTTGGAGGTCAACAATGGCGTATTGCCCAGTGCTGACCCCGGAAGGGGCCTTACTGTCTGTGTTGGCTCTCTGCCAGGCGACAGTGTGCAGATCGGGATACCCCCGCAACCTGGTTTGTTGTATTCATGGTATCCATACTGGAATATGTCAAATCCAAATACATCCAACCCCTGGCTTTATGGAATAACTTCTACCTCTTCATCAAATACCTATTACCTTTATGTTGAGGATACAACGAACCAGAATTATTCCTGTAACTGGATTGAATATGAGTTTGAGCTGGAGGTAGTGGATACATCTTTCCAGGTGAGCCTTTCTGATGTGGTTGTCTGTCAGGGTGATTCTGTGATGCTCTCTCCAGTGGTCGATAATCCGGATGGATATGCGCTTGTCTATCAGTGGACCCCTTCTATTGGCATGTCAGTCGGGAATATTCCTAATCCCATGGTTTCGCCCACAACCACGACCAACTATCTGCTGAATGTCAACATTGCACCTCTCGTTGGAGGAATGAATGTGAAAGGGTGTTCACAATTGCACAGCGTGAAGGTGATCGTGGAACCCAAGCCGGTGGTGAATGTGCCGGATCTGAATATCGCCTGTGGGGTGCCCGAAGAGCGCTGGCTCAAACTCACCCCTAATCCTGCGTATAAATATAGATGGTCGCCTATATCATTGGTCACTAATCCAGTACAGGCCAATCCATTCTTCATTGGATGGGCTGATACATCTCTGATTCTGGAGGTGACCAGTAAAAAGGGTTGCCAGTTCTATGATACCGTAGGCGTGCTGTTCGGTGATACCACTCCACCATATCTGAGCTGCCCTGCGGATGCCTGGATCGACTGTAACGCAGATACGAGTATCAGTGCATTGGGGATGGCAACAGCCATTGATAATTGCGACCCTGCACCCGTGATCTGGTATCAGGATGCGATCGTTCAGGGTACATGCGGCGTGGAACGTGACCTTATCAGAACCTGGTATGCACAGGATACTACTGGTAATATAAGATCATGCGCCCAGACCATCCTGATCAGGGATACTATTCGTCCTGTGATAACCTGTCCTGCCGATATTATCCTCAACTGTCCGGCTGACACGACTACCCTCAACACTGGCGTTGCAACAGCGACGGATATTTGTGGTCCCGGTCCAATTGTGACGTATCTCGACCAGGTTGTCCATGGCTGCGGCAACAGCTTCACGGTGTACCGTACCTGGCGTGCTATGGATGATTGCGGCAATATCAGTGAGTGTTTGCAAACGATTATTGTACAGGATACAACACCACCACTTATCACTTGTCCACCCGATGCCGTGCTGGATTGCCCGGCCGATACGTCTGTTCAAGCCAACGGACAAGCAACAGCCACGGATGAATGTTCCGGCCTGATGATCACACATAGTGACCAGCTTATTCCCATATGCGGCCATAGCTGGACCATCCATCGCATATGGCGCGCCACGGACGACTGTGGAAACTTCAGCGAATGTGTGCAAACGATTGTCGTTCAGGATACCACACCACCCCAGATCACCTGCCCGCCGGATACGACGGTGACGGCAGCCTATGGCGTCTGCGAAGCTTATATCTCACTTGGTGAGCCGGTTGTGACAGATGAATGTACATTATTCGATTACGTCAATACCTATACCCAGACCAGCAATGCTTCCGGAATCTACCCGGCCGGCACGACCCATGTATGGTGGGCCGCCTCGGATTACTGTGGTAACCCATCCGCTTGCCTGCAGACGATCACGGTGCGCAATTATCCCATGGCTTATAACGACGACACGATCGTTCCAACAGGCAGCACGGTGCTGATCCCGGTTCTGAACAATGACTTTGACTGCCAGGATCTATTGGTGGAAAGCTGCGTGGCAGTAGTTACACCACCCTCCCAGGGCACGGCGACGGTGAACCTGCAAACGGGCGTGATCACCTACGTTCCCAACGTAACGAGCCTGAACGTGAATGATACGTTCTATTACAGCGTGTGCAACGAATTTGGACTCAGGGATACGGCGCGGGTGACAGTGACCTACCGCATACCTCCGGCAGGACAATTGGTGGGCAGCGATATCATCTGTGTGGGTACCTCGGCGATGCTGGCAGTCTACCTCACGGGCGAGGCCCCCTTTACGATCTGGGTAAGCAACGGGATCACCACGACGATGTACAGCGGCATCACGGGCAACCTGTGGACGCGCTGGGTGAGCCCGCTGCACACCACGACCTACAGCCTGGTGTGGGTACAGGATGCCACCACCTTGAAGGTGGCGGGCACAGGCACAGCCCTGATCCAGGTGCTGGCACCCCAGTCGTTTGTGGTGACCGGAGGCGGCATCTACAACCAGGGTGGACCAGGCGTAGTGGTGGGGTTGAGCGGCTCCCAGATGGGCGTGAGCTACCAGTTGTATCACAATGGTAACCCGACAGGGGTGCCGGTTGTGGGCACAGGGCAACCCCTCTCATTCGGATACCAGCAGCTGGAAGGCTACTACACGGTGGTGGGCACCGACCTGGTGGAAGGCTGCACCGCGCCGATGACAGCGAGTGTGCTGGTGCAGATGAACCCGGCCCCGGCAAGCTGTACGCTCTCGGGAGGCGGCATCTGCTGCCTGGGTTGCTATGATCTGGAGATAGAACTGAGCTGCTCGGAAGTGGGCATTGTGTATGAGTTGCTGCGCAACGGCAACCCCACGGGCCGGATCCTGCAGGGCACAGGCGGCATCCTGGTGTGGGACAAGCTTGTCTACACAGGTACCTACACAGTTCGTGCGACCAATCCTATCACGGGAGCCACGCAGCTGATGAGCGGCACGGCGACGGTGCAGTTCTACCCCCTGCCTTCGGCGGTGGTGAGTGGCAGCACGACGATCATCCAGGGGCAGTCAGCAGTGGTGAGCGTGGCCTTTACAGGTACACCGCCTTACCGTATCCGGTTTACGGACGGGACGCACTATACGATGCGTGAGGGCATCATGACCAATACCTGGGATACACTGGTGAGCCCGATGACCACGACGACCTATCATGTTGAGTATGTTTACGACGGGCATGGTTGCGGCGACCTGGGAACAGGAACGGCAACGGTGACGGTGTTGCCGCCCAAGACCGGGAGTGTGAGCGGGTTGGTACAGTATGCCAGCAGCGCAAAACCGGCGATGGGCCTGGGCGGGGTGAAGGTCATGCTGGTAGATGCGAGCATGCAGGTACTGGACAGCACGGTGAGCGATCAGACAGGGCTATATAGCATTACCGATATACCGGCAGGCCAGTATTACCTGTTGTTGCATCATGGCGACATCACCGGGGGCTACAATGCCACGGATGCGATGCTGGTGATGCAGCACTTCACGCAGCAGAGTATCTTAATGCCGATCTCAGCTGAGGCAGGCGATGTGAACCAGAGTGGTTTCCTGAACGCCTCGGATGCCTTGCTGATCGCGCAGCGCTTTGTTGGGATGCAGTCCACGTTCCCGGCCGGGGAGTGGGTGTTTGAGGTTCATTCGCTGACGATTACGTTGAATGGTGAGGCCCTGCTGCAGGATTTGCTGGGCTTATGCTACGGAGACGTGAACGGGAGCTATGCCCCCGTTCCGAAACATCAGTCGCATGCAGGCATCCGCGTACAGGGTAGCATGGACCGCCTGCGACTGGAGCAGGAGGGCTTGCCGCTGTATGTCGAAGAGCGGGTTGAACTGGGAGCTGTGTCGCTGGTACTGCGGGGATCGATGGTGAAGGAAGTGGAAGAGGTTCTTCCGGGAGGTGCCCTGGGCGGTGAGGTGGTATGGACGAAAACGGGCGATGAGCTGCGCCTGGCGTGGTATGATGCCACGGGGCAGCCGTTGCCGGCGGGCGAAGAAGCCTTCAGGTTGAAGTTGAAACCGGGCGCCTGGGAAAATGCAGGTTCAATGACTTTAGAAGCCGGTCCTGGCAGTGAGCTGGCCAACGGCAGTGGTGTGCGTTACGGGATGGTGAAGATGTACCATCCGGAGGCAGTCACTGCCACAGGTGCTGCTGAGCTGGAGGTATGGCCCAACCCGGTGGAGGATGTGCTGAAGCTGAGGTATTACCAGCCGCTGGGTGGTCAGGTAAAGATCACACTGCGGGACATCACCCAACGAGAGCTGGAGGTTATCAGCGAAAGCATGCGCCCGGCCGGAGAGCATACCTGGGAGGTGGATTTCAGCCGCTTGCCGGCTGGAACGTATTATGTGCAGTTGCAGCACGATAGCGGAGCCGACCTGATGAGAAAGGTTGTGCATATTGAGTAGAAAAACATCATAAGGGTGAGCTGCTGCTCACCCTTATCCTTGTCGAATTTCGATGGTATACTGATATTGCTGGAAGAATATTTAATATTCCGTAAGTAAAAAATATCCGATAAAAATTACCTGACGAGTAAGTAATATCTTGCTTATGGAGAAAGGTATATGGTTTTCAAGACTATGCCGGCTCGCAAGATAAGCCAACATACCGGGCATTCTCTACATATAAATCCGACTATGGTCAAGTAATATCTCCTTGACGTAATTCTCGTATGTATGCTTTCGATATATCAATGCGGATCAATTTTCTAACTTCCCAGAAAATATTATTAAAGTACTAGGTTACTTACATGGATATTGCTAAATTAACCGACGGATCTTCTCCCTAAATCTGCCACATATGAAGCGAAATAGATTGGTTACATTCAGCAAGGTTCTGCTCAGTCTGGGAATGCTTTTTACGACGCAGAGTATTCATAGTCAATATATTATAAGTTATCCTGCCGCTGCTGAAGGAATGACAATATGCCGGGACACAGCCCTGCTGCATGTCCGGATTGAGGTGACGCTGAATACTGCTTTTGATACCGTGACGATAACCTTGCCACCAGGGATCAGCTATGTGCCTGGGTCTATTGTGACCCTAGACAGCAACAGGATCGGGCTTAGCATGAAGGAAGCAGGCGGTACCCTGGGTGTTCCTCGTTTTGCATTCAATACCACTAATCTGCAGACCAATGATTTTGTAGAATTCACCATTGAAAGACAGGCAGACTGCGATGCCTATGTTCATGCGAACACAGGAGGCGTGTTCAAAGATATTGTTCGGGTCAGTGGTTCATCTGGCTCAGTTGTGGATAGCAATGTGACGGTGAATGCATACAACGTCGGGTATCCCATCATTTCTTTCATTCAGCCATTGGCCTTGAATGATGTGGTCATTGGTGGTAGTTATCAACGTAGTTTTTCCGTCACCAACGGGGCCCAGGGTTGTGCCGATAAGCTTGGTCTTTACATCGTATATCCGGGTGGAGGCATCGAGCTTGATTCCCTCAGACTGAACGGTAAAAGGTTGTACGCTTATGATGTTATTGACGATACTTTGTTCTTCCGCATTGCCGGAGCGGATACACTGACGTCGGATGGTGTTTTATGCAATGGCGAGAGTATTATACTGACTGAGTACATAACAATCAGGGCGTGCAATACCGTCACGACATACAGGGCAGGGTGGGGGTGCAGCGCAGCGCCATCCGGCTGGTGCAGTACTGTTCCTGGAACCGGAAGTATTACGATGGCCGTAGGGACACCGGCGTTGACGGCATTGACACAAACCACTTTGAATTTTGTGGATGCCTGCACGCCATGGTCATTTGTTATTACTGCACACAATGGCGGCACCGGAGGTCCTGTCGCCGCTGCCATGTTCAATGCAGTCATCCAGTTTGCTTTTGGCGATTTGCCATCATCAGTAGGGCACATTGACACATCCCGCATCACCATTGATAGTATTTTGATAGGTAGTCAAAAGGTAGCCTGGTCCCTGGTCACCAATCCTATCGTAACTTATTGGAAAATCGTCAATATTGATCTGAATCAGATTACGGCTGATCCTGATGGACTTGGCGGATTGGATGACCTGGATATGGATGGACGTTATGATGACCTTCGCGGTACTGATAGTGTCAAATTCAGAATATTTGTCCGTTGGAAATGCGGACTATACTGTACCGGGAATTTCATACGCAATTTTAATACAAGGATTCTCTGTAATTCAATGTGCGGCAGCCCGCTGACGATGGCTGCACTGCGTGTATCTCCTCCGATTGAGATGGGGATGACTGTCGATGCCATTACTGTCTATCCTCCTGTAAATGTAATTGATAATGAGCCATTTGAAATAAGAATACAAAATTCTTCAGTTTATAGTTCCACCTCCTTGTTCCATAATTCAGCGCAGAGATTTCGATACCGGGTTGTGATCCCGGCTGATATGGTGGTAGACAGTGTGTTTTTCGGTGCAACCGGAATGGTGCCTGTTGTTATCAATGATACCCTGTTTGTAACTTCTAATGATGCGACACTTTATCCATTGCGCATTTTTGCCCACTATGTCTGTCCGCCAGGTTCGTCAGGCTATCGTGAAGAGTTGCCGGTATTTCTGGACTATCTACAAAACGGCACCACGGGATGTGGCTGTTTCAATACAATCCGTTGCGCAACCTACAAGTTGAATATCATTTGTTCGGGAGGAATATGCCTGGATGGCCCTGCAAACTTTCTCCCTGTGCTGAGACGTACAGATGGATCACTCGGATTCACCGATTCAACTGCTACAACCCGCGTTAATCCGAACACGCTGACGCCCATACAGTTGAAACGAGCCTGGTATGGTGACAGCCTCCAGATGGTATCCACTATGGTCCAAACCGGGAATTACAACAATCTGTATCTGCAGTTTTCTGCATTGAAAACGCCTGCCGGATATGCAAGGAACCGGCTGGCGCCTGTGAATGCAGATGTCCGGTTCTTCAGAGGAGGTACCATGATTGATTCATGCCGCATGACTTCTTTTGCGGTAATTGCGCATCCTGATTCTGCATTTACACGATTTGTTTTGAATATAACAGATTCTTTACCAATTGATTATCAGGATCTGGATAGTGTTCACGTAGTATCTCGGTATGCAGTGATCAGGGATTCAACGGATATGGCTGATGTCTGGGAGGTAAACGGTGTATCACATTATTTTTATAATCTGGATGCCGGCGATGAAACCTATTGCGGAGGAGCCTATATCCCTGAATTCTATCTTGCCAGATTGGGTGTTAATATGCATCCATCGAGTACCCAGGTTACAGAATTTTTAGGTTGCGCCTCCTACCCCTTATCTGTGGCCGATAACTACACATTAGGTCAGTTTGGCAATACAGGTATCATCTCCTTTCCTGGTGAATTCAGACCAGGGCATTATATTGACTCTATCAAGGTGGTTATTCCAGCTGGTTTTGTGCTTGACAGTGCCATGAGAATCGGGAGTGGGATTGCAACACAGTATAGTGTTAAGAAGCTTATTGTACCGGCATACTTTGACAATAATAGTGCCGTATTCGTTAACGACGGCTCATGGCCATTGACAAAGTACTCAGACAATAACTCCTTTTGGTCCACCTTCAGGTACTACATTAGTCCGACCTGCAATGGCCTATACCCAATGAATCAATATATCAGAGGTAGAATGTTTGCAAAATCCAATTACTGGAATCATGCAGTCCCATTGGGTAACATTCCCCCGGATACCTCCATTACACCTCCGGTTATACAAAACGTGGATTGGTTAATCCAGGCAGGTTCAAATGCGAAGCCCGGTATCACCCTCACCAACGAAACCGGTCCTATTCAGGCCTTTCAGCCAACCCATAAGTGGAAGGTCCGGATGTCCAATGTTTCTTCACAGACGGCGCCTTATACCTGGCTGGCCATACCTGAAAAACCAGGTATCACCATCACGAGTGTCGTATCCGTGTCCGGACCACCGGATACCCTATTGCCAACCAATTATGCTGGAGGAAGATGGTATCAGATCAGTGCTGCCGGTTTGAGCTCCGGTACCTTTGCAGATTACGATATTAATTTCACCTACAACAGTTGCCAGTCCGATAGTCTGCATGTCATTGCCGGTTGGAATTGCAGCGAATGGCCTACGGAGCCCGGCACCTATCCCTGTGCCACAACAGAGGTTTTCTGTCATTTCACACCTGTCGAAGCGGGTGTGGAAGTGATATCCAAGGCGGAACCAACCTTACCTGCTGAGTTATGCGATACGCTTTCGTATCAATATAATGTCAATTGCACCCAGGCTGGAAATACCACGAATAATCAGTT
The DNA here is from genome assembly GCA_018001695.1 of Lentimicrobiaceae bacterium. Lineage (GTDB taxonomy): Bacteria > Bacteroidota > Bacteroidia > Bacteroidales > JAGNHN01 > JAGNHN01. Next base: position 54,834 of record JAGNHN010000002.1, on the reverse strand, counting down.
CCGGATTATCTTCACACCTGGCTTGTCGCTCGTGCCCGATAGCATACTGGCGGTTTATCCTGCCAATGGCACAAACTGGCAACCTATTCTATATCAATTTAATGGCGATACACTTATAGGGGATCTTACCTCACATCCTGACTATCCGGTACTTACAGGATTGCCAGGCGTTCAGAGCGGAGCCGACACGAACCACCGGCAAATAGCCGTAAGGTTTAAGCTGCTCACCGGATGTGCTTTCGTGGCAGGGACCAGTTTTGCGGTGAACACCCAGGCCGACCGGGCCTGCGGAGAGCCTGCCAATGGGGTTCAGGTTTTAACCCTGTCGAGCCCTTTGACCATCTCAGGTTTGGAGGTGGATTACCGGGCTACGCATACCTTGACCATCAACCATGACCTTTACTGCACCGGAAGCGTGCATATGGCGATGACGACTGAGATCAGGAATGATAGTACGTCGGGTAATGGATTGATACAGGTCACGTTGCCCCTGGGCGTTTCCTATGTGACTGGAAGCCTGGGTTGTAGCACGAGCCCGTATTGTCCCGGGTTTGTTGGCGTAGCAGCAAATGCGGGAAGGGAGGTCGTTACACTATCTCTTCCGGTAGGAGTACCTGAAAACACCGTTTTACGCTATTCCATGGAAGTACATTACAGCGCTGATGGAACCTGCGGCCCCAATACAGTGGATATGCGAAGCCTGGTTGTGTTTGATACTGTGATTTGTCCATCGGCACCGGGAGGCTATTGTATAGGGTCGCTTACCCAGACGGGCATCGCTTCAGCTACCCTGATATTACGCAAGCCGGCGTTTGTGCTGGATCAGTTTGCTGTCAGGGGCTGGCCTGGCGGAGTAGGGGGTGAGCAGGTTGAGATATCGCTGAGGATCAGTAACGTAGGGAGCGATATGTTACTGGGCCAGGATGCCTGGGTAGTGTTCTTTACGGATGAGAATGAGAGTGGTGCCTTTGAAGCAGGAACCGATGTTTATATCGGTCGCGTAAATTTCTCTGATCTGCGTTCCGGAGATGATACGAGCATTATGATCGGGCACCTGGTACCGGCGGGCCTCAACACCTGTCAGTACCTGGCCGTCATTTCGTCCACAGGATTGGCCTATAATACAAACTGTATTTGTCAACCATCGGAGGTTGTGGCAATGGCCTCCCTGCATTACGAAGCTGCCGGCCCTAATCGTGCGGTCTGTCCGGCTGTCTTCGAGCCTATGGGTTGGCCTGCCATTCCGGGATACGGTTATACATGGAGCCCTGGCACCAATCTGAGTGATTCAACCATCGCCAATCCATTCTTCAGCAGCCCGGTGCAGGGAATATTTACTTATGTGATCACTGTACAACGGCCTGGCGGATGTGCTCTGGCTTCAGATACAGTAACGTTGACGGTCTTTTCTCCCTTCAACGTTGCTACAGGAATTGAGGATGTAAGCTGTTTCAATGCCGGAGATGGTTCAATCACGATCACCGTCACTGGAGGCGTGCCGCCGTATTCATATTCGATTGACAATGGCCTGACGTATCCCTATTCAGGAGCATCGCCCTTTACGATCAGCAATTTGCCGGCCGGAGAATACAAAGTAAGGGTGAGGGATAGCAATGGTTGTGTATCAACGCCCTGCAACTAAGGTCTGACCTTGCTTCACCTGTTGGCTTATCAGCAGGTGAAGCCGGGTTGCCCTGGGATAGAAAATGATGAGGATGAAGCTGAACAGAAAAGTAGAAAGCGCAGCTCCCACAATGATGGCCCATTGTTTTGGATAAGATTTCCGCTCGGCAACGTAGGCATCACTGACGATAAACTTCTGGGGAAGGTCCTGATCTGCATCCATCCTGGCTTTTTCCACTTTGGCTTTGAGGATAGATAACCTTTCTTTTTCCAGTTGCAATTCTTCCACGATGGCGACATAGGGTCCACCCAGGGTAGCCAGCCTGTCCAGTTTTTCTTCAATCTGACGCACTGCCCGGCTATCCTGCCTGGCCAATTGCAAACTGAGCTGCTCATACAGCACCTGTGCCTGGGATTCGTAATCGTGAACTCCCTGATCCATGATCTTCCTGAGAGAATCTTCCAAAGATTGTATGTAGCTGGCTTGTTTATGGAAGGCATCTTCAGCAATTGCAACGCCCTTTCTGGCTCTCACATCCTGCATTCTGTGTATGCTGCTGTCCAGTAAGGCAGCCATTTTCGTTGCCATGGCAGCTGCCATGACAGGATCCTTGTCGAGCACACTGACTTCAACTGCTTGAAACTCTGTTCGGCGGAAGTGAATATTGCGATCATAGGCCTTTTTGAGCCTTGTTGCGGCGAAAGGTGCTGATTCGTCAATTCTGTAGTGCTCCCAAAGGTTAAAGGTTTCGATGATGTGATCACGAACCTGATTGGATTCCAATACCTGGATAAGTTGATCAGCATGCCGGCGCTCCCCGAATTCCAGGATATCCTTCTCTGACCAGATATTGCTGCTTAGCAAGGCCTCAGACAAGGAGGCGGTTGAGGCAGGCAGCATGATAAGCGTTGATTCGTACTTTGGTGTGATGAACCAGGGTAGGGAGAAGAAAAGTGCCAGCAGGGCCGAGATGCCCGTGATCAGGAACAGTGACTTTTTCCACTGTATGAGGATATGGCGATAGGGTCCCAGCGGCTGCTTTGTCGTGCTATCCTTACCATTTTCCATTTTCAGGGGGAATAAGTCTATGCAAATGTAACAAAAGCAATCAGAAGGTGGTGGCTTTCATCCTGGATCCTAGATTCCTTCTGACAGCTCGAACCGTACTTCTTTTATCTGCTGATCTCGTTCAAACACAATATGGATTTTCTTCCCTTCCCTTTGCCGCATCATGGTATTGATACGGTCCAGGTCACGAAGCCGGGCGCCATTCAGCCTGAGGATGCGGTCGCCTGCCTGCATTCCGGCCTGCCATGCCGGTGATCCCTGGCGTACATCGTATACGATGATTTGCTCCAGTGCATTGCCACCCGCCATGACGCCCAGTCCACTACGGTCCTGTGTGAAAATCTTGTTGTATTGTCTGTTTTTCTGAAAATACATCACTTCCCGGCTAAGATCGAAGATCACATGAAAACGGCACAGGAATTCACCGCCGATGGTACCATGACTATGACGGCTGACCTCAAACGGGTTATAGGTCTGGGTATAGGATATGATAGGTTTGTTTAGCCTGAATCGTGCCAGGCGCACGGTATGCGCCCTGGCATAGCTTCCTTGTATCGGCCCGGAAAGACCAAACCCAACGTTGGCAGGAAGATGTCTTGAGGGGATGACGAGGCGCTCATCAGACTGGGTTTCCAGCAAGAGAAAATGGCTGGCACCCAGATCTGCCAATACTTCAATGTCAAGCGACGGCCCTTCTGTCTGCTCCAGGTGCAACGGCAGGTAAGGCTTGCCACCCTGCATACGAATGGGTACTTTCTGATAGCCAAACGGATGCGTGAAGGATGGAGGATTGACAAAAGCCAACTTCCGCTCTCCGTAATCAATACTAACGACCAGCTCACGGAAAATATCACCGCCCAGCAATCCGAAGATGGGGATCCCGAGGATAGCCGAGAGAGAAAGGTAATCTTCCTGAAGAAGGATAACAGGTATGCCATCTCCTCTGACGCCATGCAATGCGATCCGGTTGCCGGTACATACATTGGCCCTGATCTGTTGTTCGCCACCGGCGCCCATAATATTGATCTCGCGTTCTGGCTTCAAGCGCATCATGGCAGCCAGGCTCGGATCTGTGACAATGGTTTGGCTGATTCCGCAATCCAGAATGAAATTGAGGGGTAGGGAGCCATTGATGGAGACAGGGATAATGATGAGGTTATGTACACTTACAAACGACATCTCGGCGCGGCCGGCCTCATCGGTGACCCTGTACCCGATGGTCTGTGCTTGCTGCGTGCTGGTATCCTGTGCAATGATGCCCATTGGAAACATTGTGGTAAGTACCAGAGACTGTAGCAGCAGGACAACACAACGCTGCATGTTTGCCAGCGTTATGGCTTTGAAATAGCGCTTATGGTGTGCTGGTCTCGGATTCAATAGTTGCTGGATTCCGGTTACTTGATGTGAAATTAATTAAAATCATATCACCAGGGGTCAGGGAACCGATGAACGGTTGCATTGCGTCAGAAGATGGTACATGCATATTGATAATGATGAAAGTCACCACCCTACAGATGGTAAAACTCAAGGCCTGTGTCGAAGTCGACATAGAAGTCAGCCAGCTTTTTCAGCGACATCACTTCTTCATGTTCCCGCTCCAGAATCTTCAAGCGGAAGTCGTCAATGACTTCTTTCCTGCTTTTTGCCTGGGCCTCCATGGTCTCATGATAGGTGTGCTCGATGAATACCTTGAGATCCGACTGAGCTATCCTCAGGCTGTATAATCCAAAGAAAATCAATACATCAACGCCTTTGAAATCCGTTTCAAGCCTGTCGACATAATCAGTGATCAGGTCAACTGAAGGCACAAAACTACGCCGGTCCTGGAGGAAATCTTTGATAACCCTGTCGATGGTGATCCAGTCTATCTCAGAAAATCCAACGGCATCGATGCCCTGCTTTTCTCTCCAGGACTGCCTTTCCAAAGGTTTGATTCTGTAAAAATCATCCATCGACATAATCTTGGCTCTTATCTGAAGGTCCTTAAGATCCCTGGCCAGCAGATGTGCAATGGTTGACTTCCCGGAGCCTACTTCGCCGGCAATGGTGAGGATACTTTTGGGCTTGTTATTCCTAACCTCCAGGAATTTTTGCAGGACAGTCCGGGCCGTCTCTGTATGTTGAGGGCTGATATGAAAGACATCGTGTTGCATACTTTTTCGGATTGAATGATTTTATATATAAGAAGATTGATTTTATTGTCATAATTCCGACATCAGAGAGTAAACGTGAATCATCTTCAACTCATTGTATCTATAAAAAATTACACCAGGATAATAAATATAAAAGGCTGCCTCCGGGATGGGGGCAGCCTTTCTTCGACAATCCCTGTGCCGATATGTTATTGATCGGCCAGTTCTGGTTTGCGGTTTTCATCTAAGGGAGCAACCCATGCATCTGTAAACCCCATGGCTTGCAGACGCACCTGATATCTGTAGGCATCCTCCATGGTAGCAAAGGTTCCGGAGGTATACCGTACAACGCCGTCTTTCCCTTTCATGCGTTTTACATCAGGAATATCCTTGAAGCGGGACATTGGAATGGTGCCTGCACCAACCTGCACGGTAAAAGAGGTGCCGGTTGTTGCAGTAATGATAGTAGGTGACTGCATTACAGGTTTAGCTTCCGGTTGGATCATGGATGTCTCCGATGATCCGGCTTTCTTGCGGATGAACTCAGGCTCCTTGCTTTGGATGGTGCCTGTAAAGTCTGTCACCCTGAATTCAACCCTGCGGTTGCGCTGGTGTTCTGCTTCACTACAAGGAACATTGTCAGCACAGTTATTTTTCAACTGTGTTTCGCCGTATCCTTTGGCTGTCATGCGGTTGGCGTTGATACCACGACTTATCAGGTACTGCATGACGGAATTGGCCCGGTTCTGCGATAAGGTAGTATTGTATTCAAAGGAGGCCCTGCTGTCCGTATGCGCACTGATCTCACCCTTCATATCCGGGTGCTCGTTCAGTAACTTCACCAAATCTTCCAGGTAAGGGATGGCATCAGGCCGGATATCGTATTTATCAAGGTCAAAGTAGACATTGAACAACTCGATGACTGTCCCTTTTTGAATCACAACAGGCATGGTTTCCCCTTCTTCAAACACAAAACCTTCTTCGCCCGGCAGAGGCCTTGAAAGTGTGTGGTCGAAGGCTATAGGAAGATTGGCCTGAATGGGATCATTGTCCTTTTTGTCAAGGGTGGTGAATGGGAATGAGGTTGGCAGGAACCTGTCTTTAGAAACCAGAAGCACATAGTCACAGGTGTCGGGCAGTACGAAACGGTAGCTACCATCGGCCAGGGTTTTGACGCTGGTTTCTTCACCGGTACACTTGTTGAGCAACTTGACCGTGGCATTTGGAACCGGGTTGCCATAATCTGCATTAATGACAGTTCCGGTGATGAGGAAGGGCTGTTTTCCTGCTTTGGGGACTTCTTCTACCGGCAATGCAATCTCAATGGTAGTATTCGATTTTATTTCCTCGGTATTAACCAGGGTCTTGCCGGGGCAAAGGTCACTCGTAAGGTACCCATCTTTGGTCGCCGTTGCAACGTATATTTTGCCATAGGGTACCTGGAACTGGAACTTGCCGGCAAAATCACTGAGTGCCATGGCCACTTTTTCCCCACCATAGGTCAAGATAACCTCAGCTTCCGGGATAACTTGCCCGGTCATGCAATTGACCACTGTACCAGCCAGAATGAAGTTACGGTTAATGGTGAAGTGGTAGATGTCATCCAGGCTGGCCTTGCCGGCGCGATTGGATGTGAAATAACCTTCACTCATCAGTGCATTGGCTGTGATGCCGAAATCATCTTTAGGGCTATTGATGGGTGTTCCCAGGTTGATGGGGTCTCTCCAGACGCCATTGACATTCCTGGCACGGAAAACATCAAGTCCTCCAAATCCCACATGCAGATTGGAAGAGAAGTACAGGAATCCATCACCGCCCAGGAAAGGGAATACTTCGTTTCCGCTGGTGTTGATGTGATTACCGAGGTTACGCGGATCGCTCCAGGCCGTATCCTGCCAGGTGGTGACATAGAGATCCATCAGGCCATAGCCACCAGGACGGTCAGAGGCAAAGATCATCATCTTGCCGTCTGCCGACAATGTTGGATGGCTATTGGAGAATTCGCTGTTGTTAATGTTCAGTGAGACAGGTTTCTGCCAGACGCCATCCACCAATTCAGATCGATATATGGCCAGTCTGGTATTGCGGTTGGAATCGAAGCCGCGTCTCCCTTTGATGTAATCATTCCTTGTGAAGTACATGACGTTTCCACCCTTGGTGAAGACGGCAGAGCCTTCATGGAATTTGGTGTTGATCTCCTTTGGAAGCTTAACGACGTTTCCATAGGTGCCATCTGCTTTGAGTTCAACACTATACAGATCATTGAAGTGGTCTGAGGTCCAGGGATCTTCATACTTGGGCCGCCTGCGCTCAGAGCGATTACTGGCAAAGACGAGTTCCGTTTCGCTACGGTAGGTTGGACTGAAGTCCAGTTTGACGGTGTTGAAGGGAACTAGTTGCAGTTGATAATCACTGGGTTGTATGCCCTCATTGTCCAGCTTAATGGCAAAATCCGCAAATGCTTTTGCGCGTTTGGCGTCTTCGCTGTTGGTGGCTGCAAGGCTGTATTTGCTAAACCATTCAGATGCAAGCCGGTACTTACCATTGCTGAGCAGCATCTGCGCATAATACAGCATGCCCATGGGATTGTCATGGTGCTGAACGGCCTGGGCGAACCAGCGTTCCGATTCCATGGTCTCACCGTTCAGGCGGTATGCATTGGCCAGATTAAAGAGCGCTTCCCCATCTGTCGGATTCTTCTTTAGCAATGCTTTGTATTGCGCGATGGCAGCCTGGTATTCATAGTGCCCGTATGCCTTATCCGCAGCGCTCCTTTGACCAAATACCACGATGGTACTGAGAAAGAGGGTGATAATACTGAGAATGACTGTCTTTTTCATAACCTCTGGTGTTTTCAAGGTTTCCATTCTTGCGGATTAGAAGTATCTGGGATTATCGATACCTTTTACGCGCTTGCCGAAATCGAATCCTACCAGGATCTCGTGGGTTCCACTGTGGTAGTCACTGAGCTTGGTAGTGGTGAAATCATGCGCATACCCTATCCTGAGGTTGTTGTTCAGGTAGAGTTGGATAATCATGTCAAACGAATCACCGGTCCGGTAAGTGACCCCTGTCAGCAGCGTCCGGTAAAAGACGAAGCTGGCATTGATATCCACGGTGGTCGGTGAGTTTTTGACATATTTGACCAACAGGGAGGGATGGAATTCAACCTCTTCAGATACAGGAAGCATAAGCCCTGCCATACCGAAGATATGCCTTCGCTGGCGTGCCTGTGTTTCCGCTGTTGTACCTGTCCGGTTGTATTCCAGCTTGTTCTCCATGAGGTGCGGGACGCTGACCCCTGCATAGAACAGATCGTTGTCAAAATAGGCCCCAACACCGAAATTCGGTAACCATATTACCGTATTGGCATAGGGTATCTTGCCATCGATCTGTTCTATCGGGCTCGTCGATTTCCAATCCATGAACTGCCTTTTGATCTGCCCATTCAGACCCAGGGCCAGTCTGCCTTTCTCGAACTGCATCCGGAAGGCATAGGCCATGTTCACCGTCATATTGTCGGATATGCCGATTTCGTCGTGAATGAGAGAGAGCCCCAGCCCAATATTCTCGGTAAAGACCGGGGCATGTATACTCACGGATTGGGTTTTGGGTGCTCCTTCAAAGCCAACCCACTGGTTACGGTAAAGCCCCAGGATACTGATGGCATCCCGGCTTCCCGCATAAGCGGGGTTGATGACCAGTTTGTTGTAGAAGTACTGGGTGTAAGCCTCATCCTGCTGGGCCTGGAGTCCAGTGCCAGCGATCAGGATTGTCAGGATGAACACGTACTTTTTCATGATATCTGGTGTTTTAAAATTCATAGATTGGATAGATTACCTGTGAATGGTTAGATGTCCTTTACTTACGACCTTACCATTCGTTCGGTCGATGAATACGTAGAAGTAGGTGCCGTCTGGCAGATCTTTGCCTTTGAAGGTACCGTACCAGTCGTTGCGATAATCAATGGCGTTGAAGACTTCTGCACCCCATCTGTTGTAGATGAATATCTCGTTGTACGGGAAGTTTTCTATGCCAACGATTTCGAAGGCGTCATTCGTGCCATCGCCATCAGGTGTGATGATATCAGGAACGATGATGATAGGCTCTACTTCGAACATAACCTTGGTCTGTGAGCACATCGTCGGACAAGCTTGCAGGCAGACCTCATAGGTCAGGGAATCCTGTCCGTAGAAGTTATTGTTCGGATAGTAGTTCAGCGTGTGGTCATTGTTCAGATCAGCACCACCATTTCTGGGATTGTCGAGGATATAGACATTGTTCGGCCAACCATAGAGTGAGTCATTCAGGAGGATATCTCCGGAGATGATCACGGTGTTCTGCAGGAGCGTGAAACTATCGGTCACAGCAATTGGATACTGCGGTACGTAGATGGTAACACTGTCTCTGGAGTAATCACCGCAACCCGGGTTGTACAAGGTCCAGTATAGGACATAGCTCTGACCTTCGACCAGGTTGGTCACGATGGTGTTCGGTGAGGTCGGGCTCACGATCACCGCCGTACTGCTGGTTGTCCAGAGTCCGGAGAGTGATGTGATATTTCCTGAAACCATCACCGGGCTTTGGCCGGCGCAGACGATGATGTCTTGACCTGCATAGGCAATATCCGGAGGTACCGTCATGACTTCCACCAGTTCAGGTAGCGATGCCAGTGAGATGCAGTTGCCAACCTTAGCCTTCACAGTGTATGTGCCTGCATTGGAAGGCAGTGCAGGATAGATCACCAGTACACTGTCTGTGGTTGTAACAGTCTGACTTGACGGAAGGGTCCAGATGTAGCCATCGGAGCCTGAGGTAGCAATCAGTACGATGCTGTCGCCGTTGCATACCGGGCTGTTGCTGATGAGGAACGGTGTGGCGGGTGTCGGATTCACCGTGATAAAGATGCTGGTATCGGGTGAGGTACAACCGTTGATCGTTACATTCAACTTATAGAGGCCGGTATTATTGACCGTTACATTGGTGATGGCCGGCGGATTCTGGAGATTGGATGTGAATCCGTTCGGTCCGGTCCAATGGTAGGCATCAGCCGGCGTATATGTGAAGACGATAATATTGTCGCCTTCACAGACCGGGGTATTGCCAAAGATGGTCGGCTTGGCCGGGAGCGGCTTAACCTGAATGTAAACAGGCGCTGAGGGTTGTGTCTGACAGCCATTGATGGTGGCGATCATGTAATAGAGCCCTGTGTTGGCCGGTGTTACCGTCGGAATGATATAGGTCGGTGAGCTCGTAGTCGCCGTGAGGCCAGAAGGTCCGTACCAAGTGTACGTCACTGGTCCGGTACCACTGAGCACCGTGGAGTTCAGGATGAGCATATCGCCTTCGCAGAGCGGACTGTTGCCCGAAATGACCGGAATGATATTCGATCCGACCACATCGACCTGGGTCATGCCTGCAGGTGAAGTACATCCGTTGATGGTTACCGTCAGGTAGTAGAATCCGGCGTTGGCTGCTGTGGCATTACCAATGGACGGGTTCGCAAGCAGGCTGGTAAATCCGCCTGGGCCGGTCCAGAGGTAGCTATCAGCTACTACGTTGGCGAACAGCTGGATGTTGCTGCCTGTACATACAGGACCATTGTTGGTTGGCAACGGTGCGGCCGGCACAGGTTTGACGATAACAGTCGTTGGAATGGTATCGCTCTTACATCCGGTACTTACAACCAGATAATAGATGTATGTACCCGGGGCAAGTCCGTAAACCGTATGATTCTGGTTTGTCGAAATCAAGGTGCCAACACCACCGGAAATATGGTTGTACCAGTAATAGGTAGCGTTAGGAACAGTATTACCGAACAAGGTCACCGGAGATCCGGCACATACCGGGCCATTGTTACTTGGCACAGAAACCGGTACCGGAGCGATAGTGACATTCACAGGTAAGGATGGGAGTGAGGAGCAGCCTGTCAGCACATTGGTGCAGACAACTGTCCAGTTTCCAGCCTGATAGAGCGCCGACCCTGAGGTTACATTCAGGGTATTCGTCGTCGTTGTTGCCTGTGCACCATTCGGGGCAGTCCAGGTGTAGTTGCCACATACGGATGTCGTGCTGAGCGTGAGAACATCACCCTGACAAACAGGGCTGTTCGCACTTAGCACAGGTGTAAGCGGTCTGGGATGTACCACCACATTGAGTGTACGTGTGGGTGATGTACAGCCATTCACACTGGCCACGAACAACTGATAGGTTCCACTATGCTGCGGCATGAGCGGACCAATGACCGGAGGTTGCTGTGCCCCGGAAGCGAAGCCGTTGGGGCCGCTCCAGAAGTACATGGATGCCAGCGCAGGTGTGTAGAGCTGCAGCATCTCGCCTTCGCAGAATACACTGTCGTTGGCTACGATAACAGGCATCGGCGGAGTCGGAATGACAACCACGACTGCTACAGCAGATGGCAGTGAGTAACAACCATTGACAGATACGGTCACCTGGTAGTTGCCTGCATGGCTTGCTGCCACAGGGTTGATCACCAGGTTAGGTACCGTGGTCGTAACGACACCTGATGGTGTTGTCCAGTGGTACTGTACATTAACACCATTGTACGCCACCGTGCTCAGCATCAGGATATCTCCTTCGCATAAAGGCTGCGGGCTGCTGATCGGCGGTGTTGTTGGGATCGGCTGTACACTGTTGAAGGTCACAGAGCCACTTGCTGTGCAGTTGCCATTGCTCACCACAACGGTGTAAGTGCCATTGTAAGCGACGGTAGCATTGGTGATCGTGACAGTCTGACCAGTGGCAACAAATCCGTTAGGACCAGTCCACTGATAAGTATGGGTAGCAGCACCGGTTGCGGTCAGCGTAATCGTGCCACCACTACAGAAGGCTGTATCACTGTATGTTGCTACAGGCGCCGGAGCGACAGGCTGGTTGTTCACCACAACCTGCAGCGGAGCGGAAAGTAGGGAGATACAGCCATCCACGGAGACAGCAACCTGATAATAACCAGCTTGTGCTGCCGTGGTATTGGTAACGATGGCCGATGCTACATTGGTTGTGTCAGCATATCCTGCCGGGCCATTCCAGTAGTAGACCACTGAGTTGCCCGAGTAGGATGTAGTGCTTAGTACGAGATCACTGCCGGAGCAGATAGGCCCGTTGCTGCTGATCACCGGTGTTGCAGGACGCGGACGGATATCCACCTGGATGCTGGTCGGTGCCGAGAAGCATCCGTTCTGGGATACGATCAGCTGATAGTAACCATCATTCAGCAGGCCAGCATTGGTGATGACCGGATTCTCCAGTGTGCTGTTGAACCCATTCGGGCCGGTCCACTGGTAGCTTAATCCACTGACATTGGCATACAGCATGATGTTGCCGCCTTCACAGACGGGGCTGTTCGAGCTTGGTGCCGGTGCAGCAGGTACGCTGTAAACTGTCAGTGTTGTCATTGCAGCAGCTGAGGTACAGCCGTTGACCGTAACAACCAGGTAGTAGGTATGCGTACCAGCAGCGACGTTGTTCAACACAGGGTTTTGTGCTGTGGATACAACCGTTGTCAGGGCAGCGTCTGCATACCAGGTGTAAAGTGTGCCTGGTAAGGTGCCTGGCACTGTATTGCCGTACAGCATGACGGGCTGACCCTGGCATACATTGCCACCGTTGTCAGCAATGGCGAGCGGCACAGGATTGATGACAGCATTCACCGGTACTGAAGGTAGGCTGATGCAGCCAGTGGTTGTGTCCTCACATACCACCTGCCATAAGCCAGGCAGATAGAGGGCATGTGTGCTGGTAACGGTGAGTACCGGAACAATGGTTGTAACAGTGATGCCGTTAGGTGCTGTCCAATGGTAGGTACCGCAGTTGGCTGTGGTCGTGAAGACCAGATCCTGACCCTGGCATACGGGTGCATTCGTCATCAGCACAGGTGTAGCCGGCAGCGGATTCACTGTTACCAGTACACTGTCAGCAAGTGAGAGGCAACCATTCTGGCGTACTTTAAGCACATAATATCCTGTATGAGCAAGAGTAGCAGGTCCGAAGCCAGCAGGGTGCTGCAGGTTGGATGTAAAGCCATTCGGGCCTGTCCAGTAATACTCATCCGCGATGGTTGTAGTGCTAAGTTGGATCATTTCCCCCTGACAAACAGCGAAGTCAGCCGGGAGTACCGGTGCAGGCAGCGGCGGATTCACCGTAACCGTCGTGGTAACTGGGATAGAAGCACAACCGTTAATAGTAGCAACCAGCCAGAAAGTATGTACACCATCAGCAAGTCCGGTGATCACCGGGTTCTGCTGGAGTGAAATCAGCGTGCCACCTGCCAGCGGATTACCATTGTACCACGCGTAGGCAGTGCATCCGATGCAACCGGGCTGCGCAGAACCGAAGAGCTGCACACTATGTCCGGAGCATACCGGGCTACTGTTGCTTGCCAAAGCCAGCGGTACAGGACGGATTTCGACATTCACAGGCAGTGAGATATGGCTTTCACATCCTGTTGCCGTGTTGATGGTCGTCACCGTCCACATTCCCTGCTGATAACCAGCCTGGGTGGAGGTAATCGTCAGGACCGGCAGTAAGGTATAGATAGTGGAGCCATCGGGTGCTGTCCAGCGGTATTGGCTGCTGTTGGCAGTCGTTGAGAGCACCAGATCTTCTCCGGCGCAAATCGGCGAATTGGAGATCAGAACCGGTGTTGCCGGTAGCGGGTTCACAGTCACATACACAGAATCCTGTGCAGATCCGCAACCATTGATAACAACCGACAGTTTGTACCAACCCTGGTTGAGAATGCTGGCATTCGTGATAGCCGGCGGGTTCTGCAGGTTGGAAACGAAACCGTTTGGTCCGGTCCAATTATACACATCAGCCTGCGTGGATGTACTCAGGACGATAGCATCCTCTGCACAGACAGCGAAGTTGGCTGGTACCTGTGGCGGGGCAAGTATCGGAGAGATCGTAGCAGTGGTTGACACGGACAGCGAGTTGCATCCATCAACAGTGACGACAAGCCAGAAGGTGTGCAAGCCGTCTGCCAGACCCGAAATGATCGGATTCTGGAGTGTGGAAACAACATTGGTCAGGGCTGCATTGCTATACCAGGTATACATAGCTCCAGGCAATGTTCCTGGAATCGTATTTCCAAATAGCTGGATGTCAAATCCGGAGCATACCGGACCACTGTTGGATGCGATGGCCAGTGGCACAGGATAGATAACAACCTGTAGCGGTGCCGAAGCGTTGCTTGCGCATGCAGTCACTGTATCGATTGCCGTAACGGTCCACATACCACCCTGATAGAGGGCAGCACTAGCACTGACGACCAAGGTCGGTACTGTGGTGGTAGCTGTTGAACCATCAGGTGCTGTCCAGAGATAATGGAAGCCAGTTGCTGTGGTGCTCAGTACCAGGTCAGATCCTGCACAGATGGGTGCATTGCTGGAAATGACAGGGGTGACAGGCAACGGATTGACCGTCACATACACTGAATCCTGTGCTGAACCGCAACCATTGATGGTTACCGACAAGGTGTACCATCCCTGGTTAAGTATGCTGGCATTCTGGATAGCTGCAGGATGCTGCAGGTTAGAAGTGAATCCATTAGGACCTGTCCAATGGTAAACATCGGCCAAAGTCGGTGTCGACAATACGATGGCATCACCGGCGCAGACTGCAAAGTTGGCAGGGACCTGCGGAGGTGCAAGGATCGGAGACACTGTTGCTGTAGTAGGTACGGCAATGGATTCGCAATTATCAACCGTTACCACGAGGTAGAAGGTGTGGTTACCGTCGGGTAAGCCCGTGATAACCGGATTCTGCAAGGTGGAGATGATGGTCGTCAGCGCGGCATCGCTATACCAGGTGTACATTGTTCCCGGTAAGGTTCCAGGAATGGTGTTTCCAAACAACTGGACATCAAATCCGGAGCAAACTGGACCGCTGTTAGTTGCAAAGGCAAGGGGTACAGGGTTGATAACGACATCCTTGATTGCAGAATGATCGCTTTCACATCCCGTTGCCGTATCAATACAGCTGACAGTCCATGGACCATCCTGATAGAATGTATCAGTTGATACGATGTTCAGGATGGGTGCCCAGGTTAGGATGAAGGATCCGTCGGGAGCTGTCCACCTGTACTGATCACTGCTGGCAGTTGTTGTTAGTAACAGGTTGTCCCCTTCGCAAATTGGCGAATTGGTGGTCAGCACTGGCGTTGCCGGTTTGGGATTAACCGTCACATAGACAGAATCTGTCAGTGAGATACATCCATTACCTTCAACATAAAGTCTGTACCATCCTTCATTGTACCATTGAGCATTCAGGATGACGTGCGGTTGCTGCAGATTCGAAGTGAACCCGGCGGGACCGCTCCAGAAGTAATTGTTGGCGATCGTTGTCGTGGCCAACTGGATCACATCTCCTTCACAGACAGCGAAGTCTGCAGGCAATTGCGGTGCTGGTAGTATCGGGGCGACCACCACGGTGGTGGGTACCGGAATAGAAGCACAGCCGTCCACAATGACTACCAGCCAGAAGGTATGGTTGCCATCGGGCAGACCGGCAATGATCGGATTCTGCTGCACGGAGATCAGGGTGCCTCCTGCAAGCGGATCACCATCATACCAGGTATAGATCACACAAGGCATACACCATGTGATGGCATCACCATAGAGCTGCACGGTGTTACCAGAACATACGGGGCCACTGTTACCAGCCAGTGCGATCGGCACAGGCTTGATCACGACATCAACCGGCAGTGAGGTATGGCTGATGCAGCCAGTGAGCGTATCTATGGCATTTACCGTCCAGTTACCATCCTGGTATAGCGGATGCGTTGCGGTGACAACGAGATTGGGTCCAACTGTGGTGATCGTGCTGCCGTCAGGGGCAGTCCAGATGTAACTGCTGGCGATGACCGTGGTGTAGAATGTCAGGTCTTCACCCTCGCAGATGGGTTGGTTGGAGCTCAATACCGGTGTGGCCGGCAGCGGATTCACCGTCACGAATACGGAATCCTGTGCGGATCCGCAACCATTGATGGTTACCGAGAGAACATACCATCCCTGGTTCAGGATGGAAGCATTCAGGATTGCCGGCGGATGCTGCAGGTTGGAGATAAACCCGTTAGGACCGGTCCAGTGATAGATGTCAGCTTGTGTTGGTGTTGTCAGCACAATGGCATCTTCAGCACATACAGCGAAGTCAGGCTGCATCTGCGGCGGTGCCAGAATCGGGGATACCGTGGCAGTCGTAGATACAGGCAGGGACTGGCAACCGTTCACGGTTACAACCAGATAGAAGGTGTGCAGACCATCAGGCAGGTTGCTGATGACCGGATTCTGGAGCGTGGAAACCACATTGGTAAGGGTAGCATCGCTGTACCATGTGTACATAGCACCCGGCAACGTTCCTGGAATGGTGTTCCCGAACAGCTGAACGTCGAAGGTCGAGCATACAGGTCCGTTGTTCTGTGCAATAGCCAGAGGAACAGGATTGATGACAACCTGAACCGGTGCAGATGCGAAGCTTTCACATCCAGTGACGTTGTTGATGCAAACCACGGTCCATGGACCATCCTGATATAGGTTGCTGGTAGAGGCAATGACCAGTGACGGCAGAATCGTTGTTGTTACACTGCCATCCGGTGCTGTCCAGCGGTAGGTTCCACAATTGGCCGTGGTAGAAAGGATGAGGTTTTCACCTTCACAGATGGGTCCGTTGCTTGTAATCACCGGAGTAGCCGGTAGCGGATTGACGGTCACATAGACCGAATCCTTGGCCGACGGACATCCATTGCTGATGACGCTGAGCACATACCATCCCTGGTTCAGGGCAGTGGCGTTCAGGATCGCAGCAGGATTCTGCAGGTTAGAAACAAATCCGTTCGGACCTGTCCATTGATAAGCATTGGCTAAGGTCGGCGTGCTAAGCACGATAGCGTCACCGGCGCATACGGCGAAGGCTGCCGGAACAACCGGTGCAGGCGGCACGGGTAGCACAATCACTTCTGTTTCATCCGGCGTGGAGGAACAACCATCAACAGTCACAACCAGGTAGAAGTTGTATACACCAGGTGTTAGTCCACTCAATGTAACCGTCTGATCTGTCGAGAACAGGTTTGTAAGCTGGATGTCACCATACCATGCATACATGGCGCCGGATACGGTACCCGGAACCGTGTTGCCATGCAGTGTGAATGCCTGACCGGCACATACCGGGCCGCTGTTCACAGCATGCGCTACTGGTACGGGCTTGATCACGACATTGACAGGTGCGGCATTATGGCCGGTGCAACCTGTATTCGTATCATGGATGGCAACGGTCCACCAACCATCCTGATAGAGGTTGGCACCGTACTGGATACCCAGGGACGGAATATAGGTTGTGGTCATGCTGCCGTCTGGCGCAGTCCAGATGTATTCGTGGCCGATAGCTGTCGTGCTCAATACAAGAACGCTGCTGTCGCAGATGGGTCCGTTGTATGTGATTACAGGTGTCACAGGCAGCGGATGGACTGTCACGAAGACAGAGTCTGTTGCCGATCCGCAGCCGTTGATGGTCACCGAAAGCTTATACCATCCCTGATGCAGAGATGAAGCATTCTGGATCACAGCAGGATACTGCAGATTGGAAGTGAATCCGTTAGGTCCGGTCCAATTGTAGTTGTCAGCCAGGGTAGGTGTGAACAACATGATATCGCCTTCTTCACAGACTGCAACATTACTTTGCATCTGCGGAGGGGCAAGGATCGGAGAAACAACCGCTGTTGTGGCGACAGGTAAGCTCTGGCAACCGTTCACGGTGACGACCAGATAGAAGGTATGTGAGCCATCAGGTAATCCGGCAATGATCGGGTTCTGCTGCGGTGAAACAAGGGTTGTCAGGGCAGCATCGGCATACCATGCATACATGGTGCCCGGAAGCGTACCCGGCACGGTATTACCGAAGAGTTGTACGTCAAATCCTGAGCAAACCGGGCCACTGTTGCTGGCAAATGCAACAGGCACAGGAGTTATGACCACATTCACCGGTTGTGAGATATGGCTTTCGCAACCCGTAACGGTATTGATCGATGTAACGGTCCACATACCATCCTGGTACAATGCATTGCCTGCATTGATGGTCAGGGTGGATGTACCTGTCACTTCAGTGGATCCGTCTGGAGCAGTCCAACGATAATTGCCAGCGACAGCGGTTGTTGACAATACCAGGATCTCTCCATTGCAAATCGGTCCATTGGAAGTGATCACCGGTGTGGTCGGCAGCGGATTAACGGTCACAAATACCGAATCGCTTGCGCTTGCACAACCATTCACCGTTACATATAATTTATACCAACCCTGATTCAGGGAGGATGCATTCAGGATAGCTGCCGGATACTGCAGTGTGGAAGTAAATCCACTGGGGCCGGTCCACAGATAAGCATCAGCAAGAGTTGTGGTTGACAACACAATAGCGTCCTCTTCACATACGGCAAAAGGTGCCGGCATGACCGGAGGTTGCGGTGTCGGCTTAACAACTACGGTTGTCTGAGCAGCCGGTGATACGCAACCATTGACAGTCACTACCAGGTAGAACGTGTATGAACCACTTGCGTAGCCAGTCATGAGCGGATTCTGATCAGTCGAGACCAGGTTGGTCAGCAACGCATCGCTATACCAAGCATACATCGTGCCTGGTAAGGTACCTGGTATGGTATTTCCATACAGGACGAATGCCTGGCCGTTACATACTGGTCCGTTGTTCGTCGCAAAGGCTGCCGGTACGGGTTTGATGACCACATCGACCGGAGCAGAAGCATGAGAGATACAGCCGGTTAGCGTATCAATGCTGGCAACCGTCCAGTTTCCGTCCTGATAAAGCGCGCTGCCTGAGGCAAGCTGCAGCACAGGACCTACTGTCACTGTTGTGCTTCCGTCAGGAGCAGTCCAGCGATAACTGGAGCTGATGGCGGTCGTACTGAGAACCAGAAGCTCTCCGTCGCAAATCGGGCCATTGTAGGTGATGACCGGTGTAGCGGGCAGCGGATTAACGGTTACATAGACAGAGTCTTCTTCGGACTGGCAGCCGCCAACACCGACTTTCAGCTTATACCAGCCTTCATGAAGCTGGGTGGCAGAGACAATGGCTGTAGGATTCTGCAGATTGCTGGTGAATCCGTTAGGACCTGTCCAGATATAGGTGTCTGCCACTGTATTTGTGAAGAGAACGATGGGCTGTTCTTCACAAACGGCGAAGTTGGCAGGCAGCATCGGTGCCGGCAGGGTCGGGGATACCACGATCGTTGTGGATACCGTGTCGGAAGGACAGCCACCAACAGTCACAACCAGATAGAAGGTATGTGAACCTGCTGGTAATCCACTGATCACAGCGTCCTTATTGGTGGATACCAGCTGTTTCGGGCTGGAATCATCATACCACTGGTAGAGGGCACCTGGCAGGGTTCCTGGGTTGGTGTTACCATAGAGTACGGCATCAGCACCCAGGCAGATAGGACCATTGTTGGTCGGGAAGGCCTGGGGTACCGGGTTGATGGTCACTGTGATAGCCGGAGAAGGATCACTCTGGCAACCTGTAACGGCATCCACACAGATGACTTGCCACTGGCCTGACATATACGCTGTATCGGTCGGCGGAATCACGGTGTAATGGGTAGTCGTTGTCAGGTATGGGTTGCTCAGGACAGCCGGGCTTGATCCCATCGGGCCGACCCAGAGATAAGTGCCACAGACCGAACCGGTTGAGAGAATCAGATTCTCGTCATCGCACAACGGACTATTGGAAATCATCGTAGGTACGGCTGGTTTGGGATTCACCGTTACATACACAGAGTCTGCAGCTGATTGACAACCATTTACGCCAACAATCAATACATACCAACCTTCATTCAGGGCGGTAGCATTGGTAATGGCAGGAGGATTCTGCAGATAACTGATGTAACCGTTCGGGCCTGTCCACTTATAGTAATCGGCGGCTGTTGTGGTGCTTACCACAATGGCTTCACCTTCACAGACAGCAAAGTCAGCAGGCACAATGGGTGCTGGCAGCAGCGGAGCGACAACGACAGTCGTCGGAACCATATCACTGACGCAGTTATTCACGGTCACAACAAGGTAGAAGACATGGATGCCATCGGGCAGGTTGTTGATCGTGGGGTTCTGGTTCGTGGAGATAAGTTGCTTAGGTACACTGTTGTCATACCATTCGTACATGGCGCCAGGCAGCGTTCCAGGAACGGTATTACCATAGAGTTCAACCGGGTGGCCGGAGCAGACCGGGCCATTGTTGGTCGGGAAGGCTACCGGTACCGGGTTGATTACGACATTAACAGGAGCAGACGGCAGACTCTGACAACCCGTGGCCAGATCAACACAGACTACCTGCCACTGACCGGCAACATAAGCCACATCAGTTGGAGGAATGCTGGTTGTATTGGTATTGGTTGTCAAATATGGATTCGACAAGGTAGCAGGCGACGAACCTAAAGGTCCGATCCACTGGTACTGTCCGCATACGGTAGATGTAGTCAATACAAGGTTCTCATCATCACAGAGCGGTGTGTTCGCAACGATCGTCGGTGTTGATGGCAGACTGTAAACAGTTACATAGACCTTGCCGGTATCGGACGGACAGTTACCTGAGGTATAATGCAGGCTGTACCATCCTTCATTAAGTACTGATGCATTCAGGATGGCAGCAGGATTCTGCAGGTTGGAAACAAACCCGTTCGGACCAGTCCAGAAGTACTGGCTTGCATTGGTTGTCGTGAACAGCGAGATGGCATCACCTTCACAAACCGTGAAGTTGGCCTGCATCACTGGTGCCGGCAATATGCTGTCAACAATGAATGTGGTGTAGGCAATGTCACTGACACAATAGCCAAGCGTGACCACCAAACCATAGGTATAGGTACCCGGTGTGAGGTTGGAAATCACAGGATTCTGGTTGGTTGATACAAGTGTTCCGGCTGAATTAAACCACTGATACATCGCTCCGGGTAAGGTGCCAGGATTGGTGTTGCCGTACAATGTTACATCACTTCCGTAGCAAACCGGACCATTGTTGGTTGGGAATGCCACAGGACGTGTCAGGATTTCAACAGGAACAAGATCAGAAGGATCTGAGCTGCATCCGGTTACCTGATCAACACAGGTTACGGTCCAGTAGGTGAAGTTTGTCGGCAGACCGGTAGTAACAATATTCAGCAGGCTGTCCGGATGGTTGGTCAGGCTGAAGATCAGGTTGGCTGACGGTGAGGAACCATAACCCTCGAAGGTGTATGTTCCGCAGCTGGCTGTTGTACCGAGACGCAATGTGTCACCTTCACAAACAGGTGAGTTGGTCACCAGCACTGGTTTGACAGGCTTGGGATGTACGGTCACATACACAGAATCAGCAGCAGATTCACAACCGCCGATGCCCACAACGAGTACATACCATCCCTGGTTCAGACCTGAAGCAGGCTGAATGGCCGGAGGCTGCTGCAGATAGCTGATGTATCCGTTCGGGCCGGTCCACTTGTAGGTGTCAGCAATGGTCGGAGTGCTCAGAATTATTGCATCGTCTTCGCATACAGCGAAATCAGCAGGAACGACAGGCGCAATGAGCTGCGGAGCTACTTCAACAATTGTTGGGATGGTGTCACTGCTGCAGTTGGCCACGGTCACAACCAGATAGAAGGTATGTGTACCGGCCGGCAGGTTACTGATCACCGGATCCTTGTTGGTTGAGATCAACTGGCGCGGTGTGCTGTCGTCGAACCACTGATACATGGCTCCCGGAATGGTACCCGGGATGGTATTACCATACAATTCGACATCATCACCCAGGCAAACAGGGCTGTTGTTCGTCGGGAAGGCCTGCGGCACAGGGTTGATCACCACATTAACCGGTTGTGAAGGTAGGCTCTGGCATCCGGTTACGGGATCCACACAGACGACCTGCCACAATCCTGCCATATAGGCCGAATCTGTCGGAGGTATACTGGTGGTATTGCTAGTCGTCGTCAGATAAGGATTGGACAGTGTTGAAGGTGAAGAACCAGCAGGGCCTATCCACTGATACATTCCGCATGATGTGGATGTTGTCAGAACCAGGTTCTCGTCGTCACAGATCGGGCTGTTGGTGACAATGGTCGGTGTCGACGGCAGGCTAATCACTGTTACATATACACTGTCGGTATCGGACGGGCAGGATCCTGAACTGTAATGCAGCTTGTACCAACCTTCATTCAAAGCGCTGGCATTCTGGATGGCAGCAGGATATTGCAGGTTGGAGGTGAATCCGTTCGGGCCGGTCCAGAAGTAAGTGCCGGCATTAGTAGTGGTGAACAGCACAATCGGACTTCCTTCGCAGACACTGAAGTCAGGCTGCATCGCAGGAGCCGGGAGAATACTATCTACAGTGAAGGTCGTAAAGGCAGCATTGCTCTGGCAATTGCCAACTGTTACGATCAGGGAATAGGTGTAGCTACCAGGCGTCAATCCCTGGATGACCGGATTCTGATTCGTGGATACCAATACACCGAGCTGGTTGTACCACTGGTACATGGTGCCCGGGATGGTGCCAGGATTGGTATTCCCATATAATTCAACAGGATCACCGTAACATACAGGACCATTATTGGTTGGGAACGCAACCGGCCTGCTCAATATCTCAACAGGAACCAGGTCAGACGGATCTGAACTGCATCCTGTTGTGACATCTGTGCAAACAACCGTCCAGTAAGTAGTATTAGTCGGCAGACCGCCTGTCGGTACCATCAGGATGCTATCCGGATGATTGACATTGTTGTAGATGAGGTTGCCTGATGATGCTGCGCCATATCCCTGGAAGGTATACATACCACAGGAAGAGGTCGTTGCCAGCATCAGCATGTCGCCTTCGCAGACAGGACTGTTGGTGTACAATACTGGCTTGGCAGGTTTGTTGTTGACTGTGACAAATACACTGCCGGTATCTGAAGGACATCCTCCGACCATATAGTGCAGCTTGTATAACCCCTGGTGGCTGCCATTGGCGCTGGCAATGACCGGAGGATACTGCAAGTTGGAAGTGAATCCATTCGGGCCTGTCCAGAAGTACTGAGTGGCCACCGTGTTGGTATACAAGGTGATTGTGCCACCAGCACAAACTGCTGTATCAGGCATCATAACAGGCGCTGAAAGGATCTGACCTACTTCAACATGTGTGAAGACAATATTGCTCTGGCAGTAATCAACGGTCACGATCAATCCAAATGTATGCATACCAGGAGCAAGGCCACTCACGACCGGATTCTGGTCTGTGGAGAACAGCACACCGGCAGCATTGTACCACTGATACATGGCACCGGGTATCGTGCCGGGCAGCGTGTTACCATAGAGTTCCACATCAGAGCCGTAACATACCGGACCATTGTTGGTGGGGAAGGCAACCGGCTTGCTGAGGACTTCTACAGGAACCAGGTCTGATGGTTCAGAACTGCAACCTGTAACGGCATCTGTACAAACAACCCTCCAATAGGTGAAGTTGGTTGGCAGGGATCCCGTTGGTACAACCAGGATGCTGTCAGGATGATTGACCAGGCTGTAGATCAGATTACCTGATACAGCTGCGCCGTAACCTTCAAAGGTATAAACATCGCAGGAGGAAGTGGTTCCAAGAAGCAGTTGGCTGCCTGCGCATACCGGGCTGTTGGTGTACAATACAGGTTTTGCAGGCCTCGGATATACCGTGACATAAACGCTATCTGTATCAGACGGGCATGTGCCAATAGAGTAATGCAGTTTGTACCATCCCTGATGGATGGCGCTTGCATTCTGGATTACCGGCGGATACTGCAGATTCGATGTAAATCCGTTTGGTCCGGTCCAGTAATAATGGTCAGCAACCGTGCTGGTAAACAGCGTGATCATGCCATCGGCGCAAACGGCTGTATCATTCATCATAACCGGTGCCGGCAGGATGGAATCCACAACAAAGGTGGTATAGGCAGGATCACTGGCGCAATATCCAAGGGTTACAACCAATGAATATGTGTAAGTTCCGGGACTCAGGTTGCTGATCACGGGGTTCTTGTCAGTGCTTACCATTACGCCCAAATTGTTAAACCACTGATACATGGCGCCTGGGATGGTTCCCGGGCTCGTATTGCCGTATAATTGTACCGCATCACCGTAACAGATAGGTCCGTTGTTGGTGGGGAATGCAACAGGGCGGGTAAGGATCTCAACAGGGACCAGATCAGAAGGTTCAGAGCTGCAACCAGTCACGAGATCCGTGCAGATCACCCTCCAATGGGTGAAGTTGGTAGGCAGACCGGCCGTCGGCAGAATCAGGATGCTATCCGGATGACCTGTCAGGTTATATATCAGGTTGCCGGAAGGAATAGCACCATACCCCTGGAACGTATAAAGGTCGCAGGATGAATAGGTTCCTAATTGCAGGAAGTCGCCTTCGCAGACAGGACTGTTGGTGAACAATACTGGCTTAGCAGGTCTTGGATATACTGTCACATAGACACTGTCGGTATCCGAAGGACAGCTTCCTGAACTGTAATGCAGCTTGTACCATCCTTCATGAATGGAGCTGGCGTTCTGAATGACTGGCGGATACTGCAGGTTCGATGTGAATCCATTCGGGCCGGTCCAGTAGTATACCTGAGCGGTTGTTGTTGTATACAGCGTGATCATACCGTCAGCGCAAACCGCTGTGTCAGGCATCATGACAGGAGCGGGCAGGATCGAATCTACAACGAAGGTAGTATAAGCCGTATCACTTACGCAGTATCCAACAGTTACCAGTAATGCGTAGGTGTGGCTGCCAGGACCAAGGCCATAGATGATCGGATTCTTATCCGTCGAGACCAAGGTGCCTGTACTGTTGAACCACTGATACATCGCGCCAGGAATGGTTCCCGGGTTCGTGTTTCCGTATAACAAGACAGCATCACCGTAGCATACCGGTCCATTGCTGGTTGGGAAGGCTACAGGTCTGGTGTAGATTTCAACAGGGAGCAGATCAGAAGGATCTGAGCTGCATCCTGTGAGGGTATCAGTGCAAATGACCGTCCAGTAGGTGAAGTTGGTCGGAAGACCCGCTGTCGGGATCACGAGCACACTATCCGTGTAGCCGTTCAGGTTATAGATAAGATTACCGGAAGGTACAGCGCCATAGCCCATGAAAGTATATGTTCCACAGGAAGAAGGTGTAGCAAGGTAGAGATCATCTCCCTCACATACCGGGCTGTTGCTGTATAGGATTGGCTTAACCGGTTTCGGATGCACGGTTACATAAACACTGTCGGTATCGGAAGGACATCCGCTGATGCTGTAATGCAGTTTGTACCATCCTTCATGGATGCTGCTGGCATTCAGTATGACCTGAGGATACTGCAGACTGGCCGTAAACCCGTTAGGCCCGGTCCAGTAGTACTGGTGAGCTACAGTCTGGGTGTACAGTGTGATCATGCCGTCAGCACAGACTGCTGTATCTGGCATCATCACCGGAGCAGGCAGTATACTGTCAACAATAAAGGTTGTGTAGGCAGTATCGCTGACGCAGTAACCGATGGTAACCAGGATCGAGTATGTATAGGTTCCCGGGGTAAGACCATGAATCACAGGATTCTTGTCGGTGGAAACCAGGGTTCCTGAAGGATCAAACCACTGGTACAGCGCGCCGGGTAAGGTGCCAGGGTTGGTATTGCCATAGAGCTCAACGGGGTCACCGTAACATACAGGCCCATTGTTCGTTGGGAAGGCAATAGGACGCTTGTAGATTTCTACAGGTACCAAATCTGACGGATCAGAACTACAACCTGTATTGGTGTCCGTGCAAATAACCGTCCAATAGGTAAAGTTGGTCGGCATACCCGTTGTCGGAACAACAAGAATGCTGTCAGGGTGTCCAGCCAGAGAATAGATGAGGTTGTTGCTTGGTGTGGCGCCATATCCCATGAAAGTATATAATCCACAGGATGAAGGTGTGCCAAGCAGCAGGTCGTTGCCTTCACAGACCGGACTATTGGTGAAGAGTATCGGTTTGGCAGGCTTGTCATGAACAGTTACATAGACACTGTCGGTATCCGACGGACAACCGGCAACGCTGTAATGCAGCTTGTACCATCCTTCGTGATCCTGGGTGGCCGGTGTGATGACAACAGGGAACTGAACGTTGGAAACAAATCCATTCGGTCCTGACCAGTAGTGAATATCAGCGATGGTACTGGTGTAGAGCGTAATCGTACCATCTTCGCAAACCGCTGTATCCGGCATCATGATCGGAGCCGGGAGGATATCCATGATGGTGAATGTGGTGAAGGCAGTGTCTGATGTGCAATAGCCTACTGTCACCAGCAGTGAATAAGTATAGGTGCCTGAGGGCAATCCATAGAACACCGGATTCTTATCTGTTGAAACCAGGTTTCCTGCCGGGTCAAACCAACGGTACATGGCTCCAGGAATGGTTCCTGGAACAGTGTTGCCATATAATTCGATCGGAGCAGCATGGCAGACAGGTCCATTGTTGGTCGGGAAGGCCACCGGACGCTGATAGATCTCAACAGGTACGAGATCGGAAGGATCCGAGCTGCAACCGGTTGATGTATCGGTGCAAATTACTGTCCAGTAGGTGAAGTTGGTCGGAAGACCTGTTGTCGGAACAACAAGGATGCTGTCCGGATGTCCTGTAAGGTTGTAAATGAGGTTATTGCTGGGTGTTGCACCATATCCCATAAAGGTATACAATCCACAAGAGGAAGGTGTCCCAAGAAGGAGGTCGTTGCCTTCACAAACCGGACTATTGGTGTACAGGGTCGGTTTGGCTGGCTTTTCATGCACTGTTACATAGACACTGTCGGTATCCGACGGACAACCGGCAATGCTGTAATGCAGTTTGTACCATCCTTCATGATCCTGGGTTGCAGGTGTAATGACAACCGGGAATTGAACATTCGATACAAAACCATTCGGGCCTGACCAGTAATGGATATCTGCGATGGTGCTGGTGTAGAGGGTAATGGTCCCATCTTCACAAACTGCGGTATCCGGCATCATAATCGGTGCAGGAAGGATATCCATAATGGTAAAGGTTGTATAGGCTGTATCCGAGGTACAGTATCCAACTGTCACCAGCAGGCTGTATGTGTATGTTCCTGAGGGCAGACCATAGATCACTGGATCCTTGTCGGTGGAGACCAGGGTGCCTGATGGGTCAAACCAGCGGTACATTGCGCCTGGGATTGTTCCAGGTACCGTGTTGGCATACAGAGAGATGGGTGCATCATGACACACCGGTCCATTGTTGGTCGGGAATGCAACAGGTCTGCTGAATACCTCAACAACTTCAAGGTCCGAAGGATCAGAGCTACACCCAGTCGAGGTATCGGTGCATACTACTGTCCAGTTTGTGAAGTTGGTCGGCATTAGGGTACTGGAAATCACAAGGACACTGTCATTGAGGATGGTATCCAGGAAGATCAGGTTACCACTCGGGTAGGTACCATAGCCAAGGAAGTTGTATTCACCACAGCTGCTGTATGTTCCGATGTAAATCGTATCACTTTCACATACAGGACTGTTGCTGAACAGAATAGGCTTCACCGGCTTGGGATGCACCGTTACATAAACGCTGTCAGAATCTGAGGGGCAGCCATTGATGCTGTAATGCAACTTGTACCAGCCTTCATCGTCCAGGGTAGCAGGGGTGATCACCGGCGGGAACTGGAGATTTGAGGTAAACCCATTAGGTCCAGTCCAGAAATGGATATCGGCAATCGTACTAGTGTAGAGCGTGATGGTGCCCTCTTCACAGACAGCTGTATCCGGCATCATAATGGGTGAAGGCAGGATCGGCTCAATGGTGAAGGTGGTGTAGGCCGTATCAGATGTACAATATCCAACCGTAACCAATAAACTATATGTGTAAGTACCGGAAGGCAGACCAAAGATCACAGGATCTTTGTCGGTGGAGACAAGGGTGCCCGACGGATCGAACCAGCGGTACATAGCGCCGGGTATCGTACCAGGAACAGTATTGGCATACAGTGAAATAGGATCATCATGACAAACCGGTCCGTTGTTGGTCGGGAAGGCCACCGGACGAGCCAGAATTTCAACGGGGATCAGATCAGAAGGATCTGAGCTGCATCCGGTTGAAGTATCTGTGCATATCACGGTCCAATAAGTGAAGTTGGTCGGCAGACCCGTCGTCGGGATGACCAGGATGCTATCCGGATGTCCGGTCAGGGTATAGATCAGATTGGTGCTGGGTGTAGCGCCATATCCCATGAAGGTGTATAACCCACAGGAGGATGGGGTTCCCAATAGGAGGGTGTCTCCCTCACACACAGGGCTGTTGGTGTACAGGATGGGCTTCACCGGTTTCGGATTGACCGTTACGTATACACTATCCGAATCTGACGGACAACCATTGATGCTGTAATGCAATTTGTACCAGCCTTCATCGTCCAGGGTAGCAGGTGTAATAACCGGCGGGAACTGCAGGTTGGATGTGAATCCATTGGGGCCTGTCCAGTAATGAATGTCAGCGATGGTGCTGGTGTAAAGCGTAATCGTACCATCCTCACATACTGCTGTATCCGGCATCATGATAGGTGAAGGCAGAATAGGCTCAATGGTGAAGGTGGTGTAGGCTGTATCTGAGGTGCAATATCCAACAGTTACCAGCAGGCGATAGGTGTATGTTCCTGAAGCCAAACCATAAACAATGGGGTTCTTGTTGGTGGAAATCAGATTTCCGGCTTCATCAAACCACATATACATGGCACCTGTCACAGTACCTGGAATGGTATTACCATATAATTCGATGGGGTCATCGTGACACACAGGACCATTGTTTGTCGCAAATGCGACTGGTCTGCTGTACACCTCAACTACTTCAATGTCTGAAGGATCAGAGCTGCAACCGGTGCTTGTATCGGTGCAAACAACCGTCCAGTTCGTGAAGTTGGTCGGCATCAACGTGCTGGAAATCACGAGAACACTGTCATTGAGAATGGTATCCAGGAAGATCAGGTTACCGCTGGGGTAGGTGCCGTAGCCAAGGAAGTTGTATTCACCACAGCTGCTGTATGTTCCAATGTAAATTGTATCACTTTCACATACAGGACTGTTGCTGAAGAGCACAGGCTTTGCAGGCTTCTCATTTACTGTCACAAATACACTGTCGGAATCTGACGGACAACCGTTGATGCTGTAATGCAATTTATACCATCCTTCATGATCCTCTGTGGCCATTGTGATGACCGGCGGGAACTGCAGGTTGGATGTAAATCCATTCGGACCTGTCCAGTAATGAATGTCAGCAATGGTGCTGGTATACAGTGTGATAGTACCATCCTCGCAAACAGCTGTATCTGGCATCATAACCGGTGCAGGCAGGATAGGCTCAATGGTGAACGTGGTGTAGGCTGTATCAGATGTACAGTAACCAACGGTTACCAGGAGGCGATACGTATAGGTTCCGGAGGGCAGGCCATATACAATAGGATTCTGGTTGGTGGAGATCAGATTACCAGCCTCATCAAACCACATATACATCGCACCTGTAACGGTACCTGGAACAGTGTTAGCATATAGCTCGATGGGGTCATCGTGGCATACCGGTCCATTGTTTGTAGCAAATGCAACAGGTCTGCTGTACACCTCAACAGTTTCAATGTCTGAAGGATCTGAACTGCAACCGGTAGTTAGATCGGTGCATACTACCGTCCAGTTCGTGAAGTTGGTTGGCATCAGGGTGCTGGATATGACCAGGACACTGTCATTGAGGATGGTATCCAGGAAGATCAGGTTACCGCTTGGGTAGGTGCCGTATCCTAGGAAGTTGTATTCACCACAACTGCTGTAGGTCCCGATGTAAATCGTATCGCTTTCGCAAACAGGACTGTTGCTGAACAGCACAGGCTTAGCCGGCTTTTCGTTAACCGTCACATACACACTGTCGGAATCGGAAGGACAGCCGTTGATGCTGTAATGCAGTTTGTACCATCCTTCATGATCTTCTGTAGCCATGGTAATGACGGGCGGGAACTGCAGGTTGGAGGTAAATCCGTTTGGACCTGTCCAGAAGTGGATATCGGCAATGGTGCTGGTGTAGAGGGTAATGGTACCATCTTCACAAACAGCGGTGTCGGGCATCATGACCGGAGATGGCAGGATATCCTGAACCGTGAAGGTCGTGAATGCGGTATCGGATACACAATTGCCAATGGTCACCAATATCGAATACGTATAGGTGTCAGGGCCAAGACCGTAGATGGTCGGGTTCTGCTGTGTTGATACAAGTGTTCCCGTTGTGTCAAACCACTGGTACATGGCTCCGGGCAGGGTTCCTGGGTTCGTATTTCCGTAAAGCTCCACGGGATCGTTGTAACAAACCGGACCATTGTTGGTCGGGAAGGCTACAGGCCGTGTGATGATCTCAACGGGAATCAGATCAGAAGGATCTGAATAACAACCGGTTGTTATATCATAACATACCACTGCCCACTGTGTGATGTAAGGAGGCAGGGAATCTGTTGCAATAACCTTAATACTATCCAGTGTGAATCCGGACTCATAGACAAGACCACCACTGGGTGCTGCACCATATCCATAGAAATAGTAAGCGCCACAGCTTGATGTTGTTCCTATCCTCAGTGAATCGCTTTCACAAACCGGACTATTGGAATAAATGACGGGCTTTACAGGCTTCAGATTCACAGTCACATACACACTGTCGGTGTCGGAAGGACAGCCATTCAATGTGTAATGCAGTGTATACCAGCCTTCATCGTCAATCGTTGCAGGCGTGATAACAGGCGGATACTGCAGATTGGATGTAAATCCGTTCGGTCCGGCCCAGAAATAAGTATCAGCAACCGTGCTGGTATAAAGCGTGATGGTACCTTCTTCGCAGACTGCAGTGTCAGGCATCATAACAGGAGCCGGGAGCAGGTCTTCGACCACAAAGGTTGTGAAAGCCGTATCCGAAACACAAGATCCTATGCTTATTAATAAACTATAGGTGTATGTACCAGGTGCAAGATTGCTAATAACTGGATTCTGCAGGGTGGAGACAAGTGTCCCGGTTGTATCAAACCACTGATACAAGGCACCTGGCAGCGTACCCGGATTGGTATTGCCATAGAGTTCAACATCTGCGTCGTAGCATACCGGGCCATTGTTGGTCGGGAAGGCTACCGGTCGTGTCACAATCTCGACAATGGTAACCGGCGAGGGATCAGAGAAACAACCGGTTGTAATATCCACACACTGTGCTGTCCAGTAAGTAATGTAGGGGGGCAGGGTGTCAGTGGGAATGAGTTTTACACTATCGAGCGTAATTCCTGATTCATAAACCAATGCACCACTCGGAGCTGCACCGTAACCGGCGAAGTAATAGGCGTCGCAACTGGCTGTCGTTGCTATCCTGAGTGTATCACTTTCGCAAACAGGCGCGTTCGTGTAGATATTCGGAGTGATTGGTTTGGGATTAACCGTTACGTAGACACTATCGGTGTCAGATGGGCATGTTCCGTTAGAATAATGTAGTCTGTACCATCCGGTATGTGTCGGGTCGGCATTTGGAATAACAGGAGGATACTGCAGGTTCGATGAGAACCCATTCGGACCAGACCAATAATAGGTCTGCGCAACCGTATTGGTGTATACGATCAAGGTGCCGCCTTCACAGAGGCTTGTATCCGGCATCATGTCCGGAGCAGGCAGGATGCTGTCAACAATGAAAGTAACAAAGGCGGTATCTGATACACAGATGTTAACAGAAACCAGGAGTGAGTATGTGTAAACTCCCGGAGCCATATTGCTGAATACCGGATTCTGTTGTGTTGATACCAGGGTACCGGTTGTATCAAACCACTGATACATTGCGCCAGGCACAGTTCCCGGAACTGTGTTACCATACAGCTCAACATCATTGCCGTAGCAGATGGGGCTGTTGCTCGTCGGGAAAGCCGTAGGCCTTGTTACGATAGTGACTTCATGGGGGTCTGAAGGATCTGACTGGCAGCCAGTTGCGATATCCATACAGATCACTTGCCAATAGGTTACAAAGGGAGGCAGGGAATCAGTAGGTATTAGTCTGGTGCTGTCTAATGTAATACCTGATTCATAAACCAGTGGCCCACTGGGGGAAGCGCCATATGCGGTGTACATATAGGCCCCGCAACTGCTGAGTGTGGCAATTCTGAGGGTGTCAGATTCACAAACAGGGGTATTGCTGAAGAGGATAGGTTTAGCTGGTTTGGGATTCACTGTAACCGTCACGGTATCAACGCCACAGCTTCCAGCGCTCCTGACCCTAAGAATATAATATCCACTTGATTGCAGCGTGGCAATGAAGCTGGGCGGGTTCTGAAGCGTTGAATAGAACCCATTCGGTCCAACCCATTCATAGGTATTGGCCAAAGTAGTTGTCCATAAGGTGATGAGCTCACCTTCACAAATCGCTGTATCTGCCGGTATAACTGGTGGATTATTTCCGGTTACTTCGACGATCGTGAGCGTCGTGTCGGAAATGCAACCGTCTACTGTTACAACCAGATAGAAATTGTGCAGTCCGGCCGGCAACCCGCCAACCACTGTGTTCTGGTCTGTGCTAATCAGCACTCTCGGGATGCTGTCGTTAAACCACTCATACATGGCTCCAGGCAAGGTACCCGGAACGGTATTGCCGAACAATGTTACGTCATCTCCTTCACAAACAGGACCATTGTTAGTTGGGAATGCAATGGGCTTATCGTAGATTTCTACCGAAATCAGGTCAGACGGATCAGATTGACATCCTGTAACCGTGTCAATGCAGACGATGGACCAATATGTGACAGAGCCAGGCAATGTATCAGCGGCCAGGGCAGTAATACTATCGTACACAATGCCACTGCTATAGAATAATGAGCCTCCCAGTGCTGAACCATAACCTTGCAGCATGTATGCATCACAGCTGGACATGGTTCCGAAGTAAACAGTATCATCCTGGCAAACCGGACTATTGGAATAAAGTGTAGGTTTAGCTGGTTTTGGATATACCGTTACGTAAACAGAATCCATATTGCTTCCACAACCATTTACATATACCTGTAATGAGTAATAACCCGAATCAAGTAAAGTTGAGAAGATAGCTGGCGGATATTGCAGGTTGGATGTAAACCCGTTAGGACCTGTCCAGATGTAGGTATCAGCCAGGGTTGGCGTACCAAGAACGATGGGCTCCCCTTCACAAACAAAGATGCTGTCAACAAGCTGTGGTGGAGGTAACAGGTCTCCCACCGTCACGATGGTCTGGGCAGTATCAGATTCGCATCCCTGCTGTGAGGTAACAACCAGATAATAGCGATGTGTACCGGTAGCAAGGCCACTGATAACAGGGTTTTGATTCGTGGAAACGAGTGTGTAGGTTGAATCAAACCATTCCCA
The DNA here is from genome assembly GCA_018001695.1 of Lentimicrobiaceae bacterium. Lineage (GTDB taxonomy): Bacteria > Bacteroidota > Bacteroidia > Bacteroidales > JAGNHN01 > JAGNHN01. The sequence continues at coordinate 21,622 of JAGNHN010000002.1, read as the reverse complement.
CATGGCTCCAGGCAATGTGCCCGGAATGGTATTCCCGTATAATATCACATCATCTCCGGCACATATCGGGCCACTATTGGTCGGGAATGCAACCGGACGTGTCAGGACTTCTGTCATCAAAAGGTCTGATGCTTCGGATGCACAGCCTGTACTGGTGTCATAAACCGTTGCAATCCAATACAGATGTGAATAGGGCGATGTCGCCGTCAGGAATGTGTCAACAGAATTAGGAGACCCAAGGAATGTGGCAATAATAGGGCCACCTGGGCTGCCACCATAGATGGTGTAAACGATAGAGTCGGCTGGTAATACGTGACCTACCAGGAGCGTGTCATCTTTACATACGGGCGAATTGCTATAGAGTATCGGTTTTATGGGTTTTGGGCTCACGGTTACTTCAACCGTATCCACACCACAGCTGCCGGCGCTTTCTACCCTGAGGATGTAATATCCACTTGATTGTAAGGTGCTCGCAAAACTTGGCGGATTCTGGAGCGTCGAGTAGAATCCATTTGGACCTACCCATTCATAGGAACTTGCCAGGGTGGTTGTCCACAATGTGATCAGCTCTCCTTCACAAACTGTAATGTCAGATGGGACAACGGGAGGTGTATTACCGGTGACCTCAACAACTGTAAGGGTTGTGTCAGAAATGCAACTATTGATAGTCACAACAAGGTAGTAATTATGTGTCCCTGCAGCTAACCCTCCAATAATTGGATTCTGATCAGTGCTGATGAGCTGCCTTGGGATACTGTCATTAAACCATGAATACATGGCACCGGGCATGGTACCGGGTACTGTATTGCCATATAGCGTTACATTATCCCCTTCACAAACCGGCCCGCTATTAGTCGGGAAAGCGACAGGAACAATATCAATGCTTACATTGGATGGATTACTGCTGAGACTCACGCAGCCGGTGGTTGTATTAACACACTGTATGGTCCAGTTTCCATCCTGATAGAAGGAGCTTCCGAAAGGCACAACCAGCGTTGCATTGGCCAGCGTCCCTGTATCGCTGCCATCAGGAGCGATCCACGTGATTGAATCACAAGTTGCCGTTGTATATAATGTGATGCTCTCTCCTGCACAGAAGGGGCCTGAATTGCTGAGGACAGGAGTGGCAGGTCTGGGGTTAACCGTTACATAAACTGAATCCAGGTTTGAACCACAACCATTCACATTTACGCTTAGGACATAATAGCCAGTATCGAGCAATGTGGCCAGGATGGCAGACGGATACTGGAGGTTGGATGTGAATCCGTTGGGGCCTGTCCAGTTGTAAGTATCTGCCGCGGTCGGGGTGCCCAGAACGATGTAATCGCCTTCGCAAACGGCAAAGTCTGCCGGCAACTGCGGAGCTGCCAGGGTGTTGCCCACAACTACAGAGGTGAGCGCAGTATCTGAAACACAACCTTCGGGTGAAGTGACGACCAGGTAGTAACGATGTGTTCCTGTAGCAAGTCCACTGATAATGGGGTTCTGATTGGTGGATACCAGGGTGTAGGTAGAGTCAAACCACTGCCACATGGCACCAGGCAGGGTGCCTGGGATGGTATTACCATATAATGTGACGTCATCGCCGGCACATATCGGGCCACTGTTGGTCGGGAAAGCTACCGGGCGGCTGATGATCTGGACAGTCTGCATATCGGAAGGATCCGAAGAGCAACCTGTGGTCAGGTCTGTGCAGATGAGATTCCAGTAAGTTGTATAAGCAGGTAGACCTGTCGTTGAGAAGGCACCTACGCTGTCAGGGAATGTGAAGGAGCCTGCGATGATGGGGCCACCGGAAGCAGCGCCATAACCGGTCAGGGTATAGGCATCACAGCTGGATAGGGTAGCCACCCTCAGGCTGTCGCCTTCACAAACGGGGCTGTTTGTGATCAGGATGGGCTTGGCGGGCTTAGCATTCACAGTAACGGTCACTGAATCAATACCACATCCCAAAGCTGTCCTGACACGCAATACATAATCACCCTGTGAGGCTGTTGTAGCAGTAAAGCCTGCAGGGAATTGCAGTGTGGAATAGAATCCGTTGGGACCTGTCCATTCATAACTGGTTGCAGGTGTTGTCGTTCCCAAAATAATCAGTTCGCCTTCGCAAACGGCAAAGTCTGCCGGAAGTACCGGGGCAATAGTCGTATCGGCAACAGTTACTACAGTAATTACTGTATCCGATTGACATCCATTGGCAGTAACGACCAGGTAGAAATTATGTGTTCCGGAAAGTAGACCATTGATAGTGACATTCTGTGATGCTGAAATCTGCTGTCTGGGGATGCTATCATTGAACCACTGGTACATGGCGCCAGGAATAGTGCCTGGGGTTGTATTGCCATATAATGTGACGGCATCGCCTGTGCAAATAGCCGGGCCACTGTTGGTCGGGAAAGCTACCGGGCGGCTGATGATCTGGACAGTCTGCATATCGGAAGGATCCGAAGAGCAACCTGTGGTCAGGTCAGTGCAGATGAGATTCCAGTAAGTTGTATAAGCGGGTAGACCTGTCGTTGAGAAGGCACCTACGCTGTCAGGGAATGTGAAGGAGCCTGCGATGATGGGGCCACCGGAAGCAGCGCCATAACCGGTCAGGGTATAGGCATCACAGCTGGATAGGGTAGCCACCCTCAGGCTGTCGCCTTCACAAACGGGGCTGTTTGTGATCAGGATGGGCTTGGCGGGCTTAGCATTCACAGTAACGGTCACTGAATCAATACCACATCCCAAAGCTGTCCTGACACGCAATACATAATCACCCTGTGAGGCTGTTGTAGCAGTAAAGCCTGCAGGGAATTGCAGTGTGGAATAGAATCCGTTGGGACCTGTCCATTCATAACTGGTTGCAGGTGTTGTCGTTCCTAAAATGATCAGGTCTCCTTCACAGACAGCAAAGTCAGCCGGCATGATCGGGGAAATCGTTGTGTCAGCAACGGTCACCACAGTCAATGCAGAATCTGATTCACAACCATTCGCCGTCACCACCAGGTAGAAGTTATGTGTTCCCTGTGCCAATCCATTGATGGTCACATTTTGTGATGTTGCAATCAACTGCCTGGGAATACTATCGTTAAACCATTGGTACATGGCGCCGGGGATTGTTCCGGGAACTGTATTGCCATACAGCATAACAGCATCTCCGGAACATACGGCGGGGCCACTGTTGCTGGGGAATGCAACCGGCACATCGTTGATCACCACATTGGAAGCATTGCTGTTGAGGCTGGCACATCCTGTTGTAGTATTCACACACTGTATGGTCCAGTTTCCATCCTGATAGAAGGAGCTTCCGAACGGTACGACAAGCGTTGCACTGGCCAGGGTCCCTGTATCGCTGCCATCCGGAGCGATCCAGGTGATGGAGTCACAAGTGGCAGTGGTATATAATGTCAAACTCTGACCTTCACAGAAGGGGCCGAGGTTACTGAGAACAGGTGCAGATGGTATTGGATTGACCGTTACATACACTGAATCCAGGTTGGATCCGCAACCGGCGATCGTGACGCCCAATACATAATAACCCGTATCAAGCAGGCTGGCCGGGATGGCAGCCGGGTATTGCAGGTTGGAAGTGAAGCCGTTAGGCCCTGTCCAGCTGTAGGTGTCAGCAAGGGTCGGGGTGCCAAGCACGATGAATTCCCCTTCACATACAGTGATACTGTCAACCAGTTGAGGTGCTGCCAGCGGGGAAGCAACCGTCACAAGCGTGATGTTGGTGTCGCTGCATCCATTTACTGTAACAACAAGCACAAACGCACTGTCAGTTACATCCGGTAACCCTGATAATGTGAAATCCTGATTCGTTGACAGGAGGGTGGTGGTGTCTCCACTGTACCAGAGGTAGCTGGCACCTGCCTGGGTATTGCCATAGAACGTGACATCACCACCGGAACATGCTGGACTGCTGTTGGACGGAAGTGAGATGGGAATGGGGTGGATGATCACAGTCTGGGGATTCGATAAAGCTGATTCACAACCATTTGAATCTACGCAGACCAGATACCAGTCACCTGGGAAATAATATACGGAGCCAAATGAAACCACGATTGTATTAGACGTTGTTCCAGTATCAAGTCCGCAGGGACTCTTCCAGATCAGGGAATCGCAAAGGGATAGGGAAGTCAACACGATATCCTCTCCTTCGCATATCTCTGTGTCGCAACAGAAATGGGGTGCCTCCGGTGCATTCAGGATGTTGACGGTTACTGTGTCGCTGTTTGTACATCCATTGCCATCCGTGATTATCACTGTATATACGCCTCCCATTGACAATGTGGCATTGAAGATGGCAGGGTTCTGCTGGTTGGAAGCATAGCTGCCAGGGCCAGTCCATGCGTAGGTGTACGAGCCGGCGGCACCAGGGGTGGCTGTCAGCTGAATCGTTCCGTTTTCACAAACCGGGCTGTTGGAAGTAGCTGTAACCGTGGGTAGAGGAAGAACAGTCACAGTCGTATTGGCTGTATCTGAACAGCCATTGGCAGTTACAATCAGCCAGTATAGCGTATTGCCAAGAGCAGGCGATGCAACAACCGGATTCTGGTTGACAGAGAAAAGAACGCCGGGACCGGTTCCCAGACCATTGTCTGTATACCAGTAATATTGTCCACCAGGCCATGTGTTGGCGGTCAGTGTGACATTGGACCCCAGGCACACCGGGCCGCTATTGCCGGCAATAGCAACAGGAACGGGATTGATGGCGACAGTCAAAGGATTGGAGGGAGGACTGGAACATCCGGTGCTGGTATCGCAACAGAATACTGTCCAGCTGCCTGCCTGATATCCGGGATCACCAGGTCCGAAACTGATGGTGGAATCATATGACCAGGTCGTGTAACCGTTTGGAGCAAGCCAGACGATGGAATCGCAACTGGCATATGTGTAAAGAGTCAAACTGTCTCCCTGGCAAATGTCAATGATGGCTTTGGTGAAATAGATGGGTGCCAGCGGCAGTTTATGCACGGTAACCTGAAGGGTGTCATCACTGGTACATCCGCCATTGGCCGAGAATACAGCGACCACATATTCACCCGCATGCGTCAGATCGCAATTCGGAATAACAGGGTTTTGCTGGTTCGATGTAAATCCGTTCGGTCCGGTCCACAAATACGTGTAGGATCCGGGAGGGTTGGGGGTTGCCGATAGGAGCAGGTCATCGTTCTCACAGACAAAGGTAGTTGTAGCGGTAATCACCGTGACTGGCTGATCAACTGCGGTGATCGTATGTGTTCCGGCGGCACTGACGCAACCGTCGACTGTCACACGCAAAGCATAGGTCCCGACATCTGTGGATGCAATGGGATCAATACTGAGGAATGGTCCGGGTGTGATGGTATCGGGCAAAAGGGGCCTGTCCCATGTGTAAACGATGGTGGTTCCGGAATACAGCGTGGATGTCTCCATCCGGTATTCTTCCCCTGCACATCCTGCTCCGTTTCCGCTGCCAACAATATTTCCATCAACCACAGGGGTGGGAGGTGTCGGATTTACCAGCACCTGCGTCGATCCCGACCTGCTGCAGCCATTGGTATCCGTGACCACCAGGGTATAGAATCCCTGATTGGCAGCGGTAACACTGTTAATGACCGGATTCGGCAATGGGGATGAGAACCCTGCCGGACCTGTCCATGACCAACTTACAATATCCGGCCCCGAATTGCTCAGCAGGTTGAGTGCTGTGCTTTCACAGACAGGCGTATTGGAACTGGGGTTAGAGACAGGCAGCGGATCTACAACAACAACGACCCGTCCGGTATCCGAGGCACAGCCATCTACCGTGACAACCAGTGTATAGGTCCCATTGGCAGCCGGCGTCGCCGGATTGATGGTGATGCTGTTGCTGTTTGGATTGATTGGCAGCACCGGCCCACTCCAGCTGTACACCACTGTCCCTCCCGTGTATGATTGGGAAGAAAATGTGACCGATTGCCCCTCACAGACGGGGGCATTCGTGGTCAATACAGGGAGATTGGGCCGTGTGATGGTAATTACGGCCGAACCACTCACACTGACCGGTGTGCAGTTGTTAGTATCCCGTACAATGACATTCCCCGAATTATAAGTAGTGTTCGATGTCAATGCACCAGTGTTGAACTGAAATACAAATGTGGAGTCAAGTGTTCCGTCAGTGTCGTAGATCAGACTGTCTACGCCGGTTGGCCACGTGACACGCCAGGGAGGTGTGCCTCCGGAAATCAATACACTGATCCATGTTGAATCACCGTAACACAATGGCTGGCTGCCGCTGATCGTGGCATTGAGCGGGCCCGGTTGTGTAATCAGGACACTGCAATCGTCAGCGATGGTCACATCAAAGGTACAGGTGTCAGAGCATCCGTAGTTGTTAGCAATTATGGTTACACGGGTGGTCCCCAGGTTAAACGTTGCGCCGGATCCGGTGCCACTGCCACTGCCGGGTGTTGCTCCAAAGAAACTGTAGGTCAGCACAGGTGTGGGGGTTCCAGTCGCGGTGACTGTATATGTCACCACTTCATCAGGTTGTCCGGGGAAATCATTTTGAATGATATCTCCGGGACATACTGTAAATACAGGGCAATCAACATCAAACAGCGGCCCCCATTCGGAAGCATTGCCGGAAGCGTCTCTGGCCAATCCCGTCAGCAGGTCCCCACTGACAGGCGCCCTTCCCAGTAAAGAATTCCAGGCGGCAAGCTGCGCAGGTGTCAGCACAAGGGTGCCAGTAAACAGGCTGTTCGCATCAGCCGTCAGCATACCCAGGTAAACACGGCCTTCTCCATGCGCAACAGACAATCCATCACCTACCTGGATTTCTCCGTTCTGGTTGGCAGGGGTGTTGTCAGCGGCATAGACCTCAACCTGTGCATTGGCAAAGTTGACTGTCCCAGCCGGGTTGATACCAACATAACCTGAAATTGTCAGGTTATTGCCGGATAGGGTATAGGTGTCATAGATGACAGGATAGTTGATACGGCCACTGCCTGTGTTGGCAGATACACCCAGTGCAGCATAGTCAATACCCAATCCACCATTGTCAAAAGTAGAAATACGCGTGAGGCGCATGATGTTACTGCCCCTGATACCTGCACCGGCACTGAGGCTGATGAGGCTAGTGGAAGCAACAATGCTGTCACCCTGAATACCATGAATCTGCCCGGTCAGGTTATTTCTTCCGGCTCCGGTAATGGTTGTGTGCTGCACTGTGCCGTATAATCCTTCAATGCCATAGGCACCAGGATTTGAAATAAGTGTATTGAGGATATTGGCCGGGGAGTTGCCCAACGCCAGGCCGTCTCCCTCGGTTGATACCATAGATGCATATTGAGATTCTACATTCTGGATAAGAATATTGGAAGATCCACTGCCTACCTCCAGGTTCTGGAAAGCACCCCAACCAAACAGGGTGTTCTGAACAGTCAGTCCATTCACTGTGGCATGACCTCCGGGACCGAAGGTGCTTACGCCTCCGAAATAATTCCCCACACCAGGGTCGGCAAAGGTAAGAGCAGATGTTCCCAGCACGCACTGCTCGATGAGGATATTGGATACACTTGTAGCGAGGCCGTTCCCCAATCGCAGCGAAGCGCTGCCTCCGGAGAACGCAATACCCCTGATGCTAACATCAGAGGATGTGATGCGCCATATCGTTGAAGGATAGGATATCTCTACTTCCGGACCGTTCACCAGCGGAAGGAAGGCCTCATCACCGCTGTTTGGGACACCATCGGCACCGAGGCCAACGGTACCACCGGTTCCCAGACTTACGGCATTGGTGTTGCCCACGTTGGTAGTCTGAGTGACACCATCGATGAGCACTGCGTCGGTTACATCCGGCAGCGCAGTCGCCGGTGCTATCAGGGCCCTGCCACTGGTCAGTAATCCCAGTGGAACATTAAAGGCAATGATATCCGCACCTGGATTTGCATTCGCATCCAGGATGGCCTGCCGCAACGAACCGGGACCGCTGTCAGCGGTGTTGATCACCGTAAACGTTGTTTGGGCCTGGGCAAAGGTGCCTGCGAGCATGATACACAACAGCAAGGTGTGCTGGATTGCAGTGGTAAAGCTCTTTTTCATGACAAAAAGATTATGATGTGACGTTGTTTGCATTTGTTTGCTCTCAAAATATGGCGGGATAACGACACGGAATAACAAAAAATTAACAATTGAAATCCGGCAAACCCCCTCAGTACTGTTCAGATTACGGCAAAAAAAAACACCACTGATCACCCGGCTTAAATTAGCATCAGGAAATCAGCAATTATAATACCCACGCACAAAATGACTTAGCGTAGTGTTTTCCCATTCGAGACTCCTTAATATCTCAAGATGTAAATATAGCGCAATAATTCAATTCTGCAAACAACTAATGCTATTTGTTTGCGGAAACATGAATCAAAATCTTGTTTTATACATTTCAGACATGGGTCTGGTTTCATTTTAACGGCACATATTTGTTTCACACCCGTTCGCATCCCTGACGCGAACCTGATAAAGCCCCGGAAGCAGGTTATTGATGGTAAAAGGTGATGGGCCTGAATATGGATAGCTTACCCCGTTGTCAATTGAATAAGTGTAAGGAGGAGTTCCTCCCGATGCAGTGATCGTAATATTGCCATTACCTTCATTGAAACAACTGACATTGGTCGATGTAAAAGTAACAACAGGCGCAGCGAGCACGGTGACAAGGACGGTATCCCTTGTGCTGGCGCATCCGCCCGGTCTGGTAGTTGTAAGGATATATTCATAGGATCCGGGAACCAGGGAACTGTATGCAGGATTACCGGAATTAGGATCGCTCAGGTTTGTTGTAGGATTCCAGCCATAGACATAGCCTTGTACAGGACTCATCCCTATTTGTGTGAAGTTGCCGGCACATAAATTCTGATCAGGCCCTGCATTGCGCAAGGGTGGTGAGCCAATGGAGGAGGTTTCGTCTCTGCTACAGATACAGGGGCTGGGATAATCCACATTACCTGTGTCGAGCACAGCAATATACCGGCAGGTGTTGAGCACTCCCGACACAAAGGTGGAAGTGGATACGACCTGGCTTTCGCCTTTGTTTAGCTCATAAACAGGAATAGCAGTGATGAAGGCGTCCAGCCCTGGGTCGTAGCCGCCATTGTTTAGTAGATCGCTATATATATTGATAAATGCAGTTTGTCCGGCAGCCATGTCCAGCCCTGAATTGGATACGGTGATGGTGAATGCCACTGTCTCTCCGGCTGATCCACCAGGTGATGCGCTTACCATGAAATTGCTGAGACTGAGGTCGGGCATTTCGATCAGGATACTGTCTGATCCGGTGCCGGTTTGGACGGCAAGGGTATCACAAAAACCTGAAGGCTCTGTGATACAAGCAATACTACCAAAGTCATCGATGGTCTGCAGTTTAATGGTATTGATGCCGCATTGCCCACGCATGGCGTAGTGCACTTCCATCGAATAATCCAGGGTAGTAGCGGTTGGAACCGAAGGAGGTATGCGAAGTGTGACCCGCTGCTGGCCCGATGAAAGGAAGCTTGTGCCCATAAACGTGGGGCAGTTTGGGCTGCTGTTGCACCCAAAAGAGCCGGTGACATATCTCATGCCAAGGGGAAGGTCAACAAAGGCTTTGCCATGGGTTCCGGTGCTGCCGTCGGTGATGGTAGTCTGGAATAAGACCATGAGGGATCCGTTGCAGGTTACGTTCTGGGGAGCACTGATTTTGTTATATGTTTGGTAATTGGCAACAACGCCAGAAATATTCAAAGGTGGAGACTGGATAAGCAGACTGTTGCCAATGGCAGGCTCAAGACAAGGTCGTTGCGCCGTAGTATTGATTGTAAAACTACTTCCGGAAACAAAATCGCATTGTGTCAGCATATTGAAGCGTATGCCCATCTGTCGCTGGTTATTGGGTACCCCGCTCAGCGTTCCGGGTATGCCGCTTGCTGAGGGATAGGCTGAATGAAGGGTCAGATCGAATGTGTACCTATTTCCGCTCTGGACTGCATTGATGGCTTGCCAGTTTCCTGCTCCAACAGGGTATTCAACCTGAATAAGGTTGCCGACAGGGTATGTTCCCTGGGATGCGATGATTTGAAATGTGTTGTTTATCGTATTGGCAGCCTGGGAACTGTTAATGTAATATTCGTAGGCAGCCGGGTTGCAGAGGTCAACCGAATCGGAAGGTGCTGAAACCTGGACGATCTCTACTTCCGAAAGCTGAGGCTCAAACTTTAAAAATAGCTCTTTGACACATGTGCTGACGGATGGATCAGAGGGATAACCACTGCAATTCCAACCAGCCAAAATACTTAGGCTGTCAAGACTACAGGAAGTATAGGCAAAATGAATCCTGAAATTGTATTCTGCTGCGCTCGCAAGAGAACCAACCTTGTACCAGATACTGTTGTTTCCGGGGCCGTAATTTGCCCATGTGATGGGATTATTGAACAAGTCAGTGATCGCAGTGATGGTGATATTGGGATCATAAGGGATGGCAACCCAGGTATTAGGGGTAATATTAGCCGTTGGGTTACTTAGTCGCACATCCCAGTATTGCTGAGGTTGATATGCCTGAATTGGACCGGTAAGATCAGTTAAAGCAAGACTGGGTCTGGTTGCCTCCAGGTAGGTAGGTGTTATCGACTTGGTTTGGACTGCGGTTGGCCATAGTGTTAAATCAAGACCTTTGTAGTGATAATAATATGGAATATACTCCAGGCGACTGGTGTAATTCGGCCCGCTAATTTGGGTGTTACAGGTCGGTCTAAGGTAGACGTGAATTCTCAATGCATAATTATTCTCAACAGTAATCTGGAATGTTTTCGGCGGCAATACAACTTCATAGGTGTCGCCTGATATTAAAACAGGATTAAGTGATTCGAGAGCGAAGGCAAAATCATTTCCTGACCATCTCACTTCCGTGAGTTCGTAATACTGAGGTACGGTAAATTGTAATTTGGTTGGCAAAAATCCAGGCCTTACCTCATAAAGATACTGGGTTCCACTGTAGTTAAATCGATAAGCAAGGTGATGAGTTCCCTGTCCAAGGTTTTGAGCATTACAGGATGAATAAGGAGGATTGTTATGACGATCATGAAAGATTGCCCCAACAAGGTACATTTCAGGTATAATCATGCTGCAGTAAAGTTCATTGTTCAGCGGCCCTTTGTTGTATATATATAGCCTTTCACCTGTCTGCTGGTCATTCCTGGGTAATGTGTTGCTGGATACCTGATACCGGGCTTTGGTCTCGATGATATCTGCGGGCAGCAATTCTCCACCAGGCAGAAGTGCTACGATAGCCGAAATGTCCCAGTCCATGACCTGGATGACATTGGTTGTGCCAGTACCGGACCAGGTAGAAAACGTACCTGAGTAGGGTGTGCCCCCTCGGTTGACCACTACATGGATATCAATGGGTGTAAGCTTATTGTCAGTGCCTTCCAGCTTCTTAATTTCGAATCTCACGAACAGGTCATCAGAATTGATCAATTGCTGAACGCCATTTGCAGTAACTTCGATTGTGTCGAGATATAGTGCTTTAGATAGATCAAAGTCAGAAATAGCACTTCTGACCTGACGGGTAGTAAGTGTATTGTCTGTCCAACCCAATGAGTTATCTCCTCTCTCTACCTTCGCATACGTGATGGATGGCCCGCCATCTGTGCATGGAATGGGACTGTTGCACATGACGTTATTAAGTATCAACGTTCCACAAAACAGATCTTTGAAGCAGGTGCATGGAACAGGTGTAGTGTCCTGGATCCATCCAAAAATGAAAGGCACATTGATAGATCCACCAGGTGCTCCAAATCCGCATGTGTAGACAAGGTCGATCTCAAACCAAAATCGATTCGGGGTGGCAGAAGATACGGTCAGGACATTGCCGATCTGTTTAATATTGGCGGGCAGAACAGGCGTGCCACCTCCCAATACGCTATCAGGGTAACTACCACTGTACCATCGCAAGTTACCTGAAGCAGCAACACCTATGCCAGGAGGTAAAGTTATTTCATAATAATATTGCGAACTATATACGCTAAAGAGGGGAGCCCATGTGTTGTGCCCCACGGAAAATCTGGCTCTGAAAGGGATGCCTTCATAGACATTCACCGGCGCGTAAGACTTATTGACTGGCAAAGAAATGGCTCCACTATATATTGGCGTACTATACCTTGGCGTGGAAGTGACCGTGCCTGTGCTACACATGGTCGTATATTGAATGGCCGCACCAGGTGTCTGATATGTCCAATAATCAACATTAGTACATATGCCCCAGAGACCACAATTGATCTTAGTCTCTATTTCAATGATCACGGTATCACCTGGAAAGATGTCATCCCAGTATCCATCACCATCCGCATCGCTGAGCCCAGGAATCCCCGGATTAAAATTGAAGGTGTCCTGCAGGTTAATAACCGCAATCGCATTGATGGTGCCATTCACGATGGGAAAACCAGAAACAGGTCCCAGGGTGGCTGATAGCAGGTTTATGAGATTCCATCTGCCTGTAGTTAATGTTAAGTTATCTGCCTGTCCAAGTAATAATTTTACGTTATACATCGCAGCAGCATTTGAATCACCAACGCCACTGTTGACAAAAGTAAGCCTGGTGGTAAACTGGGTGCAGGCATCAACAAATCCGATTCTTGCAGCTATGAATCCACCAAAAATTGGAGATCCGCTTGCCATTGTAATAGTACCCACACCACCCATAGGTTGGCACCAGTTGGCTGGAAATATACCACATCCCCATCCTGCCATGTAAAGCGTCATTGCATTACATTTTCTCACCCGGAAGTTTTCAGTAAGTACCAGGATTTCTCCATTGGTTAGAAGACTATCAATGCCAAGCTGAGTATTTTGCAGACTGAAGAAGAGCGTGTCCCCATTGACCGTATGCGGAGCGATGTTGCCAAACCCGGCAAGAGAGAGCGAAACAAGCTCCGCACCTGCACCTGGGTATACGATGTAAAAATGAACCGCATCTGCGGCTCCCACTGCGCCATTGCTGATGGAGAAGGTTCTGGTATAAGTTCTGCCAATGGCTGTATTATTCACTGCCGTCGGTTGGGAAAGAATGATAGAAGGATATAAAATATTATAAGGATTAATCGAAGGATCCGATTCTGCCCAGCTACCTTCAGCGTTTTTTACGATGACAGTGTCTTTGAAGACTCCACCATTTAGTGCATGGAATCGCGCATTGCAGTCTGCCTGTCTTTCAAATGTGAATGATATGAAGTCGCCGGCAAACAAAGTGTCCGGTGAAAGTACAAACCTGGGAGATGTAGGTGTTCCTCCTGCTTCACTGATACCCAAGGTTGTCGTTCCTCCCGTTTTCTGAATACTTCCTGGGACGTAATTAATTCCAGGAGGAAATATGATGAAGACAGTGTCCCTGGAATTAGAAGGTGATACTGCACTTATCTGAACACTCAATGTTCCGGTATTCTGGCAGACTGTCATACCTTCTGCCGCAACAGGGTATTGTATAGTAAATTGACAATGGCCATATTGTATAGGTATGAATGAACTCATTGAGATAAGTAAAAGTCTCATTAGGAGTTTAGTGCGTCTTATATGCATAACTTGTTTTTATTATTAAAACCTTGCTACAACGTCCTTTATACCCGGATCAGAAAACATGAAGCCATTTTTGCCGCATATACGCCGGTAGATTATGTTGGAGAAGCATCCTTGCCGTCGAATCCAGAACCAATTTTGGCGCGGGATGCACAATTCCTTATCTACTAATACGTAAGGACCAGCGAATTTGCGTAGCTTGGAACCCGCCAGACCTAAACCAAGCTAATGTAGGGAGTAAAAAATCAATAAACAAGGACTGTTTAGGAATATGCAGGCCCGAGGTTTTATTGACAGTAAGGCGTTTCACACCCATTCGCATCCCTGACGCGAACCTGATAAAGCCCCGGATTCAGGTTGTTGATGGTAAAGGGTGATGGGCCTGAATATGGATAAGTTAACCCGTTGTCAATTGAATAAGTGTAAGGAGGTGTTCCTCCCGACGCATTAATGGTAATACTGCCATTCCCTTCATCGAAACAACTGACATTTGTCGATGTTAAAGCAGCGCTAGGTGCAGCGAGCACAGTGACAAGGACGGTATCCCTTGTGCCGGCGCATCCGCCAGGCCGCGTAGTTGTTAGGATATACTCGTAGGATCCTGGAACCAGGGAACTATATGCAGGATAACCGGAATTAGGATCGCTCAGGTTTGTTGTAGGATTCCAGCTATAGACATAGCCTTGCACAGAACTCATCCCGATCTGTGTGAATGTACCGGCACATATGATTTGATCAGGCCCGGCATTGCGGAGCGGAGGTGAGCCGGTGGATGCGATTTCATCACGTCTGCAAATACAAGGGCTGGGATAATCCACATTACCTGTGTCCAGCACAGCAATATACCGGCAGGTGTTGAGCAATCCCGAGGCGAAAGCGGTTGCCGTGATGACCTGGCTAGCCCCGTTGTCTAATCCCTGGACAGGAATGACGGTAATGAAGGCATCCAGCCCGGGATCATAGCTGCCGTTGGCAAGCAGGTCACTGTATATGTTGACATAGGCAGTCTGCCCGAAGGCCATGTCCAGACCGTTATTCGACACGGTGATGTTGAAGGAGACTGACTCGCCGCCGGATCCACCTGGTGCGCCGCTGACCTGGAAACTGCTGAGGCTGAGGTCAGGCATCTCAATCAGTATATTGGCCGAACCACTGCCCGTTTGCACGGCTACCGTGTCGCAAAAACCGGATGGTTCAGTAGCGCAGACAATATTGCCAAAATCGTCAATGGTCTGCAACTGTATATTATTGATTCCACATTGTCCTCGCATGGCATAATGTACCTCGAGGGAATAGTCCATGGTGGTGCTTGCCGGCACTACCGGTGGAATACCGAGCGTCACCCGCTGCCGGCCTGAAGGCAATGTACTGGTGCCCAGAAAAGCCGGGCAATACGGACTGCTGCTGCACCCCAGCGAACCAGTGACGTAGTTCATCCCAGGAGCAAGGTCAACAAAGGCTTTGCCCTTGCTTCCGGTGCTGCCGGCAATGATCGTGGTCTGGATCTGAATCAGAACTGAGCCGCTGCAGGCAATGCCTGGAGGCGCAGAAATGCTGTTCACGGTCAGGTATGCTGCGATTACACCTGTAATATTCACCGGGGGTGACTGGACGATCAGGCTGTTTCCAATTGCGGGTTGTCCGCAAGGCCGCATCGCAGTGGTGTTCAGCGTGAAACTGCTGCCTGCAACAAAATCGCAGTTGGTCAGAATACGGAAACGGATTCCCATCTGTCGCTGTTCATTCGATACGCCACTAAGCGTTCCAGGTAGGCCAGTTCCGCCTGGATAGGCAGAATGCGTTGTCAGATCAAAGGAATAATTGGAACCGGCAAGAACGCCTGTAATGGCTTCCCAGTTTCCGGCACCGGCAGGGTATTCAGCCTGCACCGTATCACCAGTTGGATACATGCCCTGCGGAACAATGATATGAAAAATGTTGTCGACGGTATTGGCAGCCTGTGAGCAGTTAATATTATATTGATAATCTGCCGGTTCGCAAAGATCGACGCTGTCTGAAGGGGCGGCAATAGGAATGATCTCTACCTCAGAGACCTGTGGGATAAACTTTAGAAAAATCTCCTGAGCATTGCATGGATAATCGTTTGGATCGGATGGATAGGAAGCACAATTCCATCCTGCCAACACACGGATGCTATCCGGGTTACAGGTGAAGTACCTGAAGAATATCCGGTAATCGCTGCTTGCTCCACTACTCAGACCTGTCGCACTCAATGGATACCAAAGGTCGGTGCTGGAAGGGCCATAGGTGACGGGGATCAGCGCTGTGTTGGTTGCCATATCCACCACGGAATCTATGGTAATCCCTGGCTTGTCGGGAAGGGCAAGCCATAGGTAAGGCGCCTGCTGGGTTGAAGGATTGCTGAGACGGATATCCCAGGTATGCTGTGGCTGGTATGCCTGAATGGTGCCGGTCAGGTCAGTGAGTGCGATGAATGGAAGATTGAAGGTCGTAGGTCCAGATGCATTCACCGAAGCATTGGGTTGGCAGGCAGGTGGAAAAGCATAACGGTTGCTCTTTCCTCTGAAATTTACTCCAATATTTCCATTGGTAGAATTACAACTTGGCAGGAGTGAGAAAGAAACAGATGTTGAGCCACTCTCCGTCACCTCATCGCTGATGGGCCAGTTTCCGGGGTTTACCCATACGAATCCCGTACTGGAGTAGTAGGTAGGTGTACCCAGGTCGGTGGAAGCCAATGATCCATCTTGATTCCGGGTTCTTAGAACTGGCATGACAGCGGGGTTGAGAATGCTATTTGTCCCGCCCAGGTTGATGACGATGCTGTCCAGGTAAAAATCAGGCCTGTATTCGCCTGGATAAAGCTCTGTGGCGGTCTGATTTGAATAGGTGTTCAAAGAACCGGTAAATGCCGCACACCCGTTCACATTAATGTTGCCCATTCCTGAACGTGAGGTGGTTTGATATCTGTGAAGGTAGAGTTCAGTAGAATATTGATCACACGAATATTCCACACCGGATACAATGTTATAATGGCGCAGGATAGCCCCTCCGAGTGCTTGCAGGACGGCTGTCAATCCTGAATTCTGAAGCACCACCGCTTTGATAAAGACATTCAGGGAATCTCCCGGACGGAGAGAGTCAGGTGCGAAGCAGGAAGATAGATTATAGACGGCCTTGTGAATGCCGCCTGATGTGGAGATCGTCGGAAGTGGGAGAGGACAGGAAGTGGTTGTACTGGTCAGTGCATTGTAATACTCCACCGTCCCATCAATATAATCTAGTAGATTATTACTGGACAAACGGTTGTATTCTATGCTGAACATCCCCGTATCCCAGCCTTGGGGCAGTCCCCCGGATAAGCCCGCAACCTGGTAGCCCCAGGCTGAAATGAGCAGGGTGTCGCAGGGTAGTGCCCTGATCAGGCTGGCAGGAGGGACCAGACTGCCATCGACCCTTGTAATGCCCGTATTATCAGTATACCCCATCGTCAACCTGCGTACACGGGTGCCTGTCGTCGTCAGACCACCATCAGGGCAGGGACCACCGCAGTGGACAAATGGACTGTAGGAAGCAGTGCCCCATGATTCCTTGCAGGCACAGGATGTGTTGCAGACATATTTCAATCCGATCTGGAAGGGGGTTGCAATATATCCGGAGCAATCCAGCTCAAATTGTGCTTCAAAACAACTTACGCCGACATTCAGGTTCACACCATTGGCTTGACCCACAACGAACAAGGTGTCACCAGAGAAATATACAGGTGCAGCCAGGTTGCGGAATCTGGCGGAACCGGTGACATAGCTGAA
Source organism: Lentimicrobiaceae bacterium (assembly GCA_018001695.1). GTDB lineage: Bacteria > Bacteroidota > Bacteroidia > Bacteroidales > JAGNHN01 > JAGNHN01. The sequence continues at coordinate 4,277 of JAGNHN010000002.1, read as the reverse complement.
TCCGGCAGGGATTTTGATACTATAGAGCAATGAATCATCCGGACAAGAATAGAAATTGCCATTGAAAGATTCCCTCCTTGCAAAACAACCTGTCATCAGCAAGGTGTCACCGTCATTCAAATCAGCAGGACCCGTAATACTCAAAGGGCTCAAAGGTGCATTGGATGCACTGGGTGGCGGAGATGCTACCACCCTCGCCTGGGCAATGCCACATTGGTTCTCATAATCCATCGATACCTTACCGCCCCCTGTGCTGTGATTGGAGGGTATCACAGATTGACAGACGAACTGTATAAAGACATCAAAAGAAAAGGATTGCCCGATGGCAAGATCATCATAATATCCATCTCCATCCAGGTCTTCCAGTCCTGTCCCTGCTCCATCGGGGTCTGATGTCAGATCCAGAGTTACAACAGCGCCAATACCAGGGGTGCTTGTGTTAAAGGATACAGATATCCCACCAACTTCTATTCTGACAATGATGCCAATCGCGGTGGTATGATTAAGGCTGAGTCCGCTACTGTTGAGTCCGAAAAGAGGGCTGATATTGTATGCATTGCCTGCTCCGGCAACGGACTCAGTGCCATTGTTAATATAGGTGTACCTGCCAATCCAGTCCTGGCACATATCTGTCAGTTGAATCGAAGCATATGTTTGATAAACCAGATTGGGTAGGCCGGAGGCCATGGTCACACTTCCACTGCCGCCTGCCTGCTGGCACCATTCGTCCGGTGGGGCGCCACAACCCCAACCTGCCCGGTAAAGGGTAAAAGCATCACACTTCCTGACGCGAAAGGTTTCCGTGAAACTCAGTACTTCTCCATTTGTGAACAGACTGTCACTGCCGAGCTGATCATCCTGCAGGCTAAAAAATAGGGTGTCGCCATTGATGGTATGAGGGGTGATGCTGCCGAACCCAGCCAGCGTCAGGCTGACAAGTTCCGCAGAGGCATTCTGGTAAACAATATAGAAATGAATATAATTGGAAGTACCGACAGCGCCATTACTGATCGAGAAGGACCTGGCATATGAGCCTCCTACAACCGTATTGTTTACGGCAGCCGGCTGGGTGAAGCTGAGCGAAGGATAAAATATATTGTATGGGTTAATGGCTGGGTCTGATTCAACCGTGCTGCCTGCGCTGCCTCTTACCAGGACCGTATCTTTGAAAATGCCTCCATTCAACGCATGGACACGCGCCTCGCAATCCGCCAGCCGTTCAAATGTGAATATGATAAAGTCACCTGCAAATAAGGTATCGGGTGTAATGACAAACCTGGGAGATGAGGGTGTCCCACCTGCTTCTGCGATGCCCAGGCTACCTGTGCCTCCGGTCTTCTGTATGCTTCCTGATGCGTTGGTTATCCCCGGTGGCAGGGTTATGAAAACAGTGTCTCTGACTGTGACTGAGGTTGCCACGTCAATCCGGATACTTAACAACCCGGTATTCAGACAGACCGTCATGCCTTCAGCCGCTGCAGGGTACTGGACTGCAAATTGACAAATGGCATGGTAAGTTCCAGGAAAACAGAGGCAAAACAAAACAATGAGCCAGCGGAATAGAAGCGTGTGTTTCTTCATATGGCTGATTATTAATAGTCTATCAATACCTTTGATCGAAAAGGAGCAGCTCAAACAATATACCTATTCCCTCCAGGCCTGCGAAAGGAATGGCGTGATAATACCCGGCATGAATATCCAAATCACTACAGCAACATGAGATAATCCCAGCCATTGACATTCCAACAAACGCAAACTTCCTTTTAGATTTTGGTCCAGGTCTGCGACAGGGTTATCTTATCCAAATGTAATCAATAGTTATATAAAAAACAAGACCCGCAGATATGGCTGCGGGTCTTGTTTCTATTGGCATGCGTTCGATTGACAGCCATTCTGGTCACGAACCCTTACCTGGTATAGCCCTGGTCCAAGGTTTTGAATGGTGTGTGGTGAGGGGCCGGAGTACGGATATGTCAGCCCATTATTAATGGAGTATTCGTAAGGTGGCGTTCCGCCTGCGGCTGTAATGGTTATACTCCCGTCTCCGGCATTAAAACAACTTACATTGGTGCTGGTGAAAGAGACGCTGGGGGATTCGTATATGGTAATGCTCACTGTATCAGAAAGCACAACCGGGCCATTGGTGAAAGTCCATGCAAACTCATAAACACCCGTCACCAGGCCGGAGATTAGTGTGCTGGGAGAAGATGGGTTTAAGATGCTCGGGGTATTGGGCCCTGAAACGAGCGTCCACTCCGAAGTGCCAACACCAGGTGAATTGCCGGCCATCAGTACGCTGCCCATCCCGCACCATACCTGGTTAGGGCCTGCGTCAGGAGGTGGTGGCGCCTGCCAGTTAATGATCAGCATCGTGTCTGGTAACTCACAGGCGGGCAAACCCGTCACATGCCGCCATTCCAGGGCGTAAACACTGGGAGAGCCTGGAGTGAGATTGAAAGCCACTGTGGTAGGATCCGTGTCATCCAGGAAGCTGACCACACTTGGTCCACTGATCTGGGTCCATTGCCCTGTTGCCGGGGATGTTGGAGAATTCCCTGAAATGATGGTAGATGTAGCATCAGTCAGGATCTGATCCGGTCCGGCGATGGCTTGTGAGGCGTTGTTGAATACGTTTACCTGCACATCATCGTATTTTGGCGGGCAAACGCCATTCGTCACAGTCCAGCGGAAGCCATAGGCTCCTGCGTTGGGAACGATAACCTGGGTAGTAGCGCTTCCAGGGCTTAATATATTGGCCAGGGCACCGCTTTCCTGTGTCCACTGGCCCGAACCAACTGTCGGAACCGAATTGACAAGGAAGATATCATCTGCCGTACATAAGGCGATGTCCGGGGTGTTAATGGGGTCGGAGGGACTTTGATAGATGCTGAACGACATGGTGTCCCGTAATGAACAGTTTGCCGTTGAGGTAGTCCAGATAAGCGAATAGGTTCCATAGATGAGATTGGAAATGACGGCCGATGGATCATTGGCGTCCGGTGTGAAAACCGGAACTGGTGATGCCGGTGGCTGACTGAGGATGCTCCATGTTCCTGTACCCAGCGCAGGTGGCGTGGCATCGAGATTAATGGAGGTAACTTCGCATTCTGCCTGGTCAGGGCCTGCGACTGCCGGGGAAGGCAGTGGATGGACGGTGACCAGGATGGTGTCACTGTATTTTTCGCAAATCACAGACCCCCAGCCCGATATGGCACGTCTCCTGTACCAGGTGTCAGCTGTGAGAGGACCTCCAACACTATAGGTAGCATTGGTTGCCGTTGGTATGTCAGAGAAACTGGTACCATCTGCGCTTTCCTCCCATTGGTAGGTGATGGTTCCATCTCCACTTCCTGCCTGGGTAGAAGTAAACGGGGCCGGTGTTTCTCCTGCACATATCTCCTGGTTGGCATCAATGGTTCCAACCGATAGATTATTAACACGTATGACAATCACATTGGAGCTTTTCTCGCAAACCTGATCGTTAAATGTCGAAATGGCAATCCGCCGGTACCAGGTATCTACGAAAAGGGGTCCCGGGCTGTAGCTGATGCCCGTTTCAGCAGGCACAACCGGTGTGTATGAACTGCCGTTCAGGCTGTATTCCCAGCGATAAGTGATCGTTCCGTCTCCGGTGGCAACTGTGAGGCTGGTAATGGCTGCCGGTGTTTCGCCTTCGCACAGGGTGTCAATTCCGGAGATGCTTCCCTCACTGATGTTATTGACCAGAATCCTGACAGAATCAGATGTCTCAGGGTTACAGTCATTTCCGATGGAAGTCACCAGTACCCGGTAGCTCGTATCCGTAAATAAGGCCGGAGTCGTATAGCTAGGAAGATTATTCGTTCCTGAGGCGGGCACCCATGCAGCACCATTATGCACCTGCCATTGATAATTCAATCCCGGTGTGCCGCCAATGGCTGTGACCGTCATGGTATGTGTACCTCCTTCACACAAGGTATCCGGAAGGGGCTGAACCGTGATGGTGGGATCCTGCTTGACAAACAAATTTGCCGGACTAGATGTGAGGGTGTCACAGGATGGGTTTTCCGGTTTGACCTTCACGCGATAGGTATACGTCCCTGCAGGTTGGATGCCACTTACCGTCAGATTGGCGGTGGTTTGGTTTGTATACAAGGCACCGGTTGGTGTACCGTCCACCACATTGATGTAATTGCCCCCATCCAGGTATTGCCATAAATAGGAATATGTCATGGTTGGATCACCTGTCTCGACACCGACACTCAGGGTAGATGCACCTTCCTGACATATCGAATCAG
>JAGNHN010000040.1:6678-32503 GCA_018001695.1 Lentimicrobiaceae bacterium | reverse complement strand
ACCTCCCGTAAAATCTGCAGTCGCTCTTCCTGTGTGAATTTTCTTCGATGTTTGCTCATAAGACCCTAAATTTACTGTCCAAAACTGAATTGTCAAATTTTGTCCAGTGAATTAGGGGGCTAAGACACTGGATGATGGCACTATAGCCACCAACGTCGTGGCAACAGCCGGAAACACCAAGTTCCGGATCCGCGACTTCCTGCAGTATGTTAAGCTCAACGCGCCACTGATCAGGAAAATGACCGTGGCCTGCGCCAACACAGACCAGTACGAGAAGACTGTGACCATCGTTCGCGTAAACCCCACCGGAAACCAGGGTGAGGAATACGTGCACCTTACGAACTTCTACAACGTGCAGCAGTACAACGATGACAAGATCGTCATTGACAACCTCAACCTTGAGATCTCTGACGAGACCCTCATCCTCCTTCCCATCGACACCGGCAGAACCGTGACCATCACCCTGCACTTCTGAGAGAACCAACGCGAACCATGAAAAAGGCCCGGCCCTTGCGGGCGGGCCTTTTTTCTAAACACCTCAACCAATGAAAACTAACAAGAGAATCGCGCGAAAACAAACATATCAGAGGTATTCTGCCTTCACCGGTAAAGAGGAAAACAATTCCCTCAAAACCGGCAAAGGATGGAACCTGGCCTCGGATGTCCTGGGTGCTGCTACCGCCTTCTTCTCAGGAGGATGGAAACGGCCATATGAGCCGGCTGCTACCACGCAGCCTGTCACTCCGGCCAAAAACAATACACCCCTGTATATCGGCCTGGCCATCGTGGCCGTGCTGATCATTGCAGTGGTGATCACCCGCAAAAAGTAACCGCAAAAACCTAATCACATGACAACCATTAAACGGAAACCCACCGCTGAAGTCTTGATCGTCATCAGGAAAGAATCAAAGCCCAAGCGAAAACCGGCCAAAACCAAGCGCAAGTCAGCAAGGAAACCAAAGAAATAATCCAGCATTCCTTTCCATGCCTAAGAAAAAACAGAATCCGAAAAATCCTACTCCTAAGCAAATAGAACAATCGATGAAAAAACTGTTGTTCATCGCTAGGAAATACAGATTCTATAAAATTGAGAATCTTCCTGATTCTGTTAAAGAATTCATCGAGCTAATTCCAAATATTCTTAAGGCATATGCTGATTATAAAGGTGTTGATAATACCATGACCACACTTTGGATTCCTGATCAGGGAAGAATTATGCACCTAATTATCGCAAATGAAAAACTGAAATACAACGGTGAACCTGCTAAGGTATTTGTTCCAAAATTGACGGATCTAATTCATGAAACAAATCCAAGTATCCTCAAAACTCATGCGATGGCTATGGCAAAAAAGTATTTCTATGAACTAAATCCTTCGAAAAAACCTAAACGCAAGTCAAAATTTCCATTCTGATTCTATGTTCGAGTTGGCAAATACCAAATCCATCGGAGATACTCCGGCCCTGGCCGACAGGCTTGAGCAAAAAATCCTCATCAATAATGATGTATGGGATAAGCTCAACCCCGACCAGAGAGCAGCCGTGCTGCTGCATGAATTCGGGCATATCATCAAGGATACCCCTGATGAGAAAATTGCCGACTCATTCGCCTATCAAAAACAGCAGGGGTCAGCGGCCAGATTCTTCGCCGCTTTCTCCTCCCTGCTGGATCCCGATCAGAACCCTGATCACATGGACAGGCTCAACAACCTGGCCCTTATTGCTGCAAATGACATCCACCAACAAACCGGAAGAGACCTGCCAAAGCGAATCATCCGGAAATCATCCAGAAACCACCAGATGAACTATAAGAGCGTATTCCGTCAAAAACCTAACTCCTTTATGGGACCGCTAACAGGTGAACAAAGGAAGGATCTCTATACACAAGCAGTCAATATGTATAAGAATAATCCTTCTAGAACGATTAATCAGTACTACCAAGACCTTATCAATTCAGCTCAATCTGTTATCGATAAGGCAAATGAAAATCAAAAACCCAAAGTAACATATTATGTTCCTGATGATGATGGTAATTACTTCGAATCAACTACTAAAGATCTATCAGGATCATTTCGTCAACTTAACATCGGAACTATGAAAAAGCAATACTTCCTTTATGCAATTGGCGCCATTGTAGCCATTGCTGTCGTTGTATATTTTGTAAAGAAATCAAAGAAGTCATGAATCCTGTAATCAAAGGGCCGTTATACAAACACAAGAATCCGGCAGGCGGATTTATTGAAGAAGTTATCTCTGGTGCTTTAGGTGGGGTTATATATGGCGGGAAAAACGCAAAAGCCCAAAAAGAGACTGCAAAAGCCCAGAAGGAAATAGCTCTTTTATCTGCTAAATCACATGAAAAAACAATGGAAACAATAAAATATGTTGCCATTGCAGTTTTTGCAATTGTGGTACTTTACCTCATATTCAAATCATAACACAATGAATTACAGCGAACTCATTTCCAGAATCAAAATAATGTCCCTCTCAGAACTCACACTTCTCAGGGATACCCTGGTGCAAAAAATTGACCAGGTTTACAAAATGAGTGATCCGGATCCGGAAAGCACCAAAGCCGACCTCCAAGACCAACTCATGGCCGTGATGCAGGAAATCAAACTCCGCATCGAAACCGGCCAGACCGACATCCAGCCCAAAGGACCGGATGCCCCGGTGGTCACTCCAAAATCCAACCGGCCAGCCAGAACGGTGACCATCCGAATGACGCCCAGAAACATCATCCTGATGCTAATCGCTGCATACGTCATCTACCGCATCATCAAATGAAAACAGCTTTCAAAATAGCTCTGGCCATTGCTGCACTTATTGCTGTTGTGGTGATCATCCGCAAACGGATGAGCCCCAAAACTATTTGGGATCTCTCACCCGAACAGCAGGAAGCACTGAGGCTGCAAACCCTCGAGCAACAAATCCAGAGAGCTCAGGCATCCAATACTTTCATACCTATCAGGCCAGGCGCCATAACCTTCAGACCAACACAATCATGAAAGCTTTCTTCCTCAAAAATAAAACCGTTATCCTGATCGCCCTGGGCTTGATCGCTATCCTGGCATGGATCTATTACGCCAGGAAAAAGGCTGCGACATTGCAAACAGCTACCTCTGCTGGTGGCTCCACACTTCGATCAGCATCGCCGATCAGCTCCACCATACCACCCCCGCCGACACCACAACCCAAACCGGCTGAAAAACCGGTATTGTCTACGGATCCCCGAACCAAGGAAAAGACATCCGATTCATCGGATCAGATCATAACACGAAACAAGCGCGAAATGAAAACACGCGCGGCCCTGTAAGCCATGAAACTACCCAAGATCAACATACCCGACGGAAAAAACCTGGCCCTGGTGGCAATAGCTATCCTGCTGATGCTATATGCAGCAAGGCAGATCATCAGCTATCTGCAGAAAGTCACAGCCGCCAAAAATGTAACGCCAACCGTTAACCCGGTCAACCTTACATACCAGAGCGGACAGTATGATACCTGGGCAGACCAATTGGAATCCATCCTCCAGCAATGGCCTACACTCGATGAAGACCAGATCGTGAAGATCCTTCAACGACTTCGCACAACAGATGACTGGTATGAGCTCGTGCGAGCATTCGGGATCCGGAAAATCTCCCGCTTTGTCCTGGGCAACTTTGAAGGTAACCTCATCGAGTGGTTCTCCCGTCGACTTTCGACCAAAGAAATGAAGAAAATATCCGATACCCTGAAAAGCGTCGGAGTATACGTGTAAGCTATGAAGAACCGCAAAAAGACCCTTATTATCATCCTGATCGTGGTCACCATTGCAGCCGGTGTGTACTTCTTCCTGCGGACCTTCAAAGGATCCATTCCAAGTATTCCCATTCTAGGTATGACAAAACAATCCATCGACCTGACAACCCTTCCACGAGGGATATTCCCCATCCTCAAAGGTGCCAAATCCCGGGAAGTGGCCATATACCAAACCCACCTCAACGACAAAGCCAACGCAGGCCTTGTCATTGATGGTATATGGGGCCCAATGACAGATAAGGCATCCAAGACCATCTACAGCCGGGACGTTGTGGATATCGCTACATACGACCTCACGCTCAAAAGTAAAGAGCCTGAACTTATCAGGCTTGCAAAAGAAACCCAAAACACCATCATCGCCGCATGAACACACTTCTGCAACAACTCAACAAAGGAGAACTGCCAGAGATGCCCCTGTCCCTCAGGACAGAGTCCATCATCACCCTTGGATTGGTTGCGGTGTTATCCGCCATTGCCATTATTGCCGCTGTCAAACTCTTCAAACAGATCTGATGGATAAGAAGACATTCATAGAACGCTTCTCCCCTGTCGTGGTCCAGGCTACGTCAGATACCGGCCTCTTCCCTTCAGTAATGATGGCCCAGGCAGCCCTGGAAAGCGCCTGGGGATCCAGCAAGCTCTCAAGCCAGTACAACAACTTCTTTGGCATTAAAGCTGATCGCTCCTGGAACGGCCCCGTGGTCAACCTGTCCACCGGTGAGTTCATCGGCGGTAACTATGTCACCATCATGGACGGATTCCGCGTCTATACAGACCCGGTGGATAGCTTCATGGATCGCATCAAATTCCTGAAGAAAAACCCACGATATAAACCTGTATTCGAGGCCAAAACACCCGAAGAACAGGCACAGAAGCTCCAAGCTGCCGGCTATGCTACTGATCCGCAATACGCCAGCAAAATCATCTCAACCATTCGGGCAAACAGGTTCACGGACCTCGATGTAAAAAAAAACTGATGAAAACACTTGATATCACACGGGCAGTATTGATGACCGCACTGGCAGTGCTGACCATCTACAAAATGATCAAACTCTACGGATAATATGAATTTTCAGATACAACACCTGCTTGCAGCAGCAGACATTTGGGAAGAGCTTGGAGATGATGGGTACTATCTGGGATTCGTCCAGCGAGGATCCAACCACGAAACCTTAAGCGCCCAGCAGATGAAAATCTGCCTTATTACCCCTAAAGCCGAAGGAATCCAGATGAAACTCTGGGCCAACGGCGATAACCTGTACTTCAACTACCGCTGGGACCAGCGCGCAGCTTACCCTTACAAATTCGCTCAGTGATGCCATTTAAACTTAACCCCATCACCGGCCGTCTTGATATGACAGGTTCCCCTTCAGGGGAATCTGCTGAATTCGTCAAGGAATTTACCAGCGCTACCGAAGTCGTGGTTGATCATAACCTTGGAGACCGGGAACCCGATGTCAATATCACAAACCTTTCCGGACAGAAGATTTACGGCAATATCGACTTTGTTTCACCCAATCAACTCATTGTAGGATTCTCCTGGGAAACATCCGGGAAAATCAAATGCAGAGCATAACCTAAATACCAACACCCATGGCAGCAATACCCTTTCATGCCGATATAGACCTCTTTGGGAATCAACTTCTCAATACGGTCCTTCACAGGGCAGCAACAGCAAGCCCCCCGCCTACCTCCGGTACAGTATCCGGTGGTATGATGTTCTATGACACTACTCTGGACATCGCCAAATATTACGATGGTGCCAACAGCAAATGGCAACCCTTCGTGCATTTCATGCCCCTGACAACCCTGGCAACTACACCCGCCAGCGATGATTATCTGCTGGTATATGATGCCTCCGATACATCCTACAAGAAAATCGCTTATGCTAACCTTGTCACCGGATCAGGAACCGATGAAATGGTTGCAACAGTAAACGGCGCAGCTGCATCCTATCTTGGTACAAATGGTACCAATGGTGTCCTGAGACGCCTCTCAAATGGTGGTCTTGGAATGTCACACACATCACAAACCCCACCTGATCCCAGTTACCTGTCTGTATTCATTGACTTCACAAATATTTCAGACGGTACCAGTTCACCTGGTCTGACTTCAACAGACTGGCTCATGTTTGCTCAGTCTGCAGGTACAACGCCATTCAAAGTTTCCATTGCTACCTTCAGGAATTTCATCCAGGTCAGCCTTGGAACAAACTTTGAAGCCATTGCTACAATCACCACCCATGTGCTGGAACTTGACTCCCAAACAGCAAATAAAGCTTTCATGTCTCCCAACGGTAGCGCAGGACCACCTACCTTCAGACAAATACTATCTCCAGACCTTCCGATAATTCCTGTAACAAAAGGTGGAATTGGATCTGATCTGTCTAGTACACTCGCCGCCGGATCCATTCTATATGGTGAAAACAATGCTGGATACATTGCCCTGGGAATAGGTGCTTCAGGAACGATTCTCTCATCCACCGGCACCGCTCCACAATGGTCAACAGTGGCCAGCTTATTGCCGTCCAATATCCAGTATGGTGCATCCTTTACGATCAACAATACAACGGACTGGTCAGGAGTCGGGCCATTTACCCTGACGATCAACAACACCGGTGGAACGAAAAACCATTCCCTTGGTGCAGGATCGAACTTCGATATAATTTTCCTCAAAGGATCCTCAGCACCCTATGAGCTTTCAATGGTCCCTTACACCGTCAATGACGGTACCATCGTAATCACATCACATGCAAAGATTGCCGGTAAACTTCTTGTTAGACGATTTGCATAATGCTTTTCTACAGTGACCTTCACATACATAATGCCAACGCGCAGCCCGCAACGGTTCATTCTGATATGCTTACCCTCTACGCATATCAGGATGAACTGTATTATGTCAATGATGCCAATGTGCATCATAAGGTCATAACAGACCAGGACCTTGCTAATCCCCTGGCCTTTTCAGGTGGGTTGCTTTCGCTAAACTATAACACCACCAATCTCAAGCTGACATCCAATCAGCTGGATACCATCCAGGGCATTTCAACCGCTGCAAGCCCAACCTTCACATCGCTCACCCTCTCTAGTACTGCATTTGCCAGCCTCTCAATCCTGACAAATGTCAACGATACAACAGGACCAGCAATGCTGTTAGGTAAAACCAGAGTTACAGATTACGCTTTTAATGGTGATACGATCGGACGGATTATCTTCAACAGCGTCAATGCAAGCGGAATTGAAATTCTTGTAAACGCCGCCGAAAACCTTTCAAGCACCAAACGTGGCATGACGCTCAAGATTTCCTCTGCAGCAATCGGTACCTCTACCCTGGTTGAAAGGTTTGCGATAACTGCAGCTGGCGGGGTCAGATTCCATAACGCCTATACTTTCCCATCAACCGATGGGACCGCTGGCCAGGCACTTGTTACAAATGGATCAGGTATACTTTCCTGGACTACAATATCAGGTTCTTCACTTTGGTCCTGGAGCTCCATGGTCCCGGGATACTATTTGCTTCCAAATACTTCCGGCCATATCAATGCAGGATTGTTCTCATACGACGATGCTGATAACTCCAATTTTGCATTCTTTCGCGCTCGTTCCGGTGGAAGTGATCTAACTGGAGATGAATCTATTGGAATAACTGAGTATTATGGAACATATGCTTCCTCTGTCCTTAAATATGCTGCTACCGCCGTTCAGTTCAAAGTACTCGGTGACCTCTCCTGGTCAGAATTCTTCCTCTACACAAATACAAAAACTGCTTCAGGATCCCTGGTGAATGTAGAAGGATTTTTTGTTAATCATGAGGAAGCAAAAATTCATGGTACGAAGTTTAAAATCAACACACAATACATCTACAAAACCTCATCAAATCCTTTCTACCTACCATATAACGCTCAGAGCGCGAAAACAATCTACTATTCAAACCAGAATAATGAACCACACTGGACCTCGCTCTCTGCCCTTATTACCAACGCGCTTGGAACTCCCGCAACAGGTTCGTTGATATATTTCAATGGAACAAATTGGGTTATAAATGTTCCAGCTTCAGCCCCTACTAATGGCCATGTATATACCTGGTCATCATCAGGGCCTGTCTGGTCTGCCGGTGGATCCTTCAGCTCGCCATTAACATCCAAAGGTGACCTGCTTATTCATGATGGAACAAACCATGATCGCTTTCCTGTCGGTTCCGATGGTTATGTACCAATTGCAGATTCTGATCAAACACTTGGAATTAAGTGGTCAGATCCTGAATGGGATAAACAGGTCAGATCTATCAATGATCAATCAGGCACATCCTATACTCTTGCGCTTTCAGATGCTGGTGCATACGTAAGATGCCTGAATTCTGCAGCAATCACGGTTACCGTTCCTGCTGAATCAACCACAAACTTCCCCATCAAAACTGTGATTTCCATCGAACAAAAAGGCGCTGGTCAAATCACAGTAGCAGCTGGATCCGGTGTAACGATCAACAAATATGGTGGACTTAAAACACCTGGTCAATATGCTGTTTTGCAGCTTATTAAAGTTGCTTCTGACACTTGGACCTGTATAGGAGGTGTATCATGAGCAGATTAATAATTACAAGCGCAGTAAAAAAAATAATGTCGTTCCAGGACCATCCAACATTGCGATCCAATTTGGTTGGTCTATATCCATTAAATGAAACCACCGGAACAACTATTAATGACGTTTCAGGTAATGGAAACCATGGAACATATGTAAATTCTCCTACCTTAAATCAATCAGGTGGTGTGCCAAATCTTGGCAACTGTGTCCAATGGGGTTCTGGCAAACATGGAACGATTGTAAAGCCGCACGGCTGGTCTGCTATCACTATCACTGCCTGGGCCAAAACAAATACAAACCCAAATAACTACGCTGCAATTGTACTGTCACGCGCTGGAAGTGGTATCGCCTATGGCCTTGGTGTAAATCCTTCACCAACTTTTACCCCACGCTTTGAAGCTTATTACGTAGATGGCGCTGGTGGAGCACATGGCACCTCAAACATTGTTTCAGGTGGATATTGGTGGTTTCTGGCCGCTACATACGATGGTTCTTATTCAAGAATATATGCCAATGCAGTATTAGAAGGTGAAAATGCCAACAACTTAGGAAATATTTCATGTAATGATTATTTGAAGATTGGAATTGATAGCCAATACCCTACATCAAGATTCTGGCCACGATGGATCAGCCAGGTAGGTGTTTGGAACAGAGCATTGAATTTATATGAACTTAAATCTGTTTACAATGCTGGCAATGGTCTCCCATGGAGTATTTAAAAGTATCATAAGAATAGAAAAACTAGTATCATGAATGTTCTGTACAACATAACTACCAATTCAGCCATCACCTTCCTTGATGGTCCATATTTCGTTGATGGTAAACCTGCTGAACTCGAATCCGGAATCGTTGAGTTAACTGTAATAGGAGGAACCGTTCCTGAACATGACCCCGCTACTCATACAACAGAAATTTCCTGGGCCGCTGACCTTGTCAATATGACATACGGCCCTGTCTATACTTTGCGAGAAAAAACGATCCAGGAGAAAACGGATTATTTCAGTTCACTTGCTGAAGCCGCTAATATTCAGCTCAATGTTCCAATGCTCAAAGAGATTATTCTTTCACAATTAAAAGACCTTGACCCCGAGGAAAAAGAAAGATACAATGAAATGTTCCCATCCTGGGCACCCGGCATAACACTTTCAATTGCAGACATAATTCAATGGGACGGAACCTTGTGGGAAGTAATCCAAGGCCATACAACACAACTGGATTGGATCCCTAATCAAGTTCCTGCCCTATTCAAAAAGCATTTCAGTCCTGAAATGATTCCCAACTGGATTCAGCCTCAAGGATCCCATGATGCATACAAAAAGGGTGACCGAGTTACCCATGTTGGTATTGTCTGGGAAAGTCTTATTGACGCCAACGTATGGGAACCAGGAATCTATGGCTGGAATAGTGTAACAACATAATCAAAACCCATCACCATGAACAAACTAGCTCTCTTCCTTGCAATGGCCCTTATTATAGGTGCTTTTGCACAATCGTCCTGCAAGAAGGACCATCCTGATGAAGTCCCAGTTTATGAGCCCCAGGAGCTCATTAAAATGTCAAAAGCCGGCCAGGAAGTTACCGCCGGAATGCTCCAGGCTACCCGGCAAAAAATGATGGCCGACCTGATCCGCGCCAACGAAAACGGACAGGAAAAATCAGCCAGCCCCAAACCCCAGGATACAACCTTCAATGCTGTGTTCTCTGTTTATAACCCTCAACAAACCACCTCAGGATATCGCCTCTGGCATCGGCTCCGTATATACAATGGATCCTTCCAGCCTGATATTTACAGCTTCTGTTATGTCGTTAAACACTCCCCTGGTTTAACACCCCTGGCCTCGAGTATCCACCTGGAATATCAATCCAATTGCATCGATTTTCCACCACTTGGGCATGGGCATGGTAGCGTCCTTACTCACATTACCAGTTCGGCTATGTACTTCGTGTTCTTCGACCTTACACCCTTTCCTCTTCAGTGGGTCGATCGCATCGTACTGGAAATGTCCTACCTGAAACAGCCCAGCTTTACCAGTGGATGGCTCACTGTTGATCGCAGTGATCCCAACAATTTCGCTCTTTCGAGCGATGGATACACCGATTACAGATGCTACTTCTTTCCTGATACCCTTTACATAAATCAATAACCACCAAATCATGGACGAGAAAATGAAAAACAAAGAGATCAAAGAGATCTACGAAGGACTTCAGCAAGTCAGCGGAAACATTCAAGGTGTCCGCATCAATTATGCCATCAGCCGCACTATCCGGCACCTTAAGCCAATCGCTGAAAGCCTGGATGATGCCATCAAGCCCTCTGAGCAGTACATCGAATTCGAGCAAAAAAGGGTTGAAATGATGGAAAAATACTGCGACCGTGACGACAAAGGAAATCCAATGAAGGAAGTCATTGGAAAGTCCGTTCAGTATTCCATTACTCAAAAGCTTGGCCAGTTCCAGAAAGCCCTGGAAACCCTCAGCAAGCCCTATAAAAAGGCCATAGCGCAGAGAGAAAAGCAAATCGCTGATTATGCTTTGCTTCTTGAAAAAGAGTGCGAAGAAACCGTCAAACTACACATGATCTCCCTGGATGATGTCCCTGAAACAATCACCCGGGAAAACTTCCGTCGAATCGAAATCCTAATCCAAGAAGAATAATATGCTCCTTGAATTGATCCTTACAACAGATCACCTTATTGGTATCGCCCTGCTTCTCGGCGCGGTGATCGGCTTCACCATCCGGACCAGCCGTGTCGCTGGAAAAGTAGTCGGTGACTATGAAGATATCAAAAAGAAAGTCGATCAGAAAGCTGACAAAACAGAGCTCTCAGAGCTCCGTAAAGAGTATAACCAGAAGCTTGATCAACTGGTAGTAAGAACTGACCAGATGTACAAGATTCTCATTCAAATGTCACAATCCACCAAATCCTAACACCATGTTCAAATTCTTCAACCTCAAAAACTGGAAAACCACCATTCTTGGTGCTGTTTCCACCATCCTCTTCGCCCTGGTGTCCTTCGGGATCATCAGCGGAGATGAAGCATCCGCCATCGGAGTGCTTGTTAATGACATCGTAAACAACCTGGGTGCCTTCTGGCCAACCGTTGGCTGGGTCCTCTATGGTATCAGCTCTATTATCTTGCTCTTTGCTGCAGATCCTCCCTCTGGTGGTAAAGGCGATAAAGACGCCAACCAATCCGGATCCGCACCAACATCAGGGTCCTCATTGCGAAAACCAGCCCTGGGCTTCAGATAATATTACTCGTGAAGGTGCCACGCCTCGTCCTTATCTCTTTGTTCGTGGTATCCGTCCTTCCAGGCTGCGCTACATACCAGCGCTGCCTGGATAGGTACGGAATAAATTCCATTGTACATGATACTATCATTGTACAAACCAGACCGGTGATTGTCGATACCCTGGTATATGACACAATTGCCGGATCTCACAACCAAGTTTCTGATACCATCCGCGATGGGCTCAAAAGCACCATTTCCCGCGGGAACATCACAAGCAAGGTTGATATCGTTGGCAAGATCCTGGTCCACTCTCTGTATATCGCAGATACCATTATCCCAAGACAACTATCCTTAAGAACATCTGCCACCGACATCCTTCTGCACACCGTACAAAAGGCACCAGCTGAGAAAAAGGAAATCCCCAAATTCTACCTCTTTACACTCTATTACTTCATCATTACCTTCATCGGTTCTATCTTCCTAATCATCTACCGCCTATCCCGTAGGAGGCTCCTGTTATAACGCCTCCCATTTCTTCATTTCCCTGAATTTTACTGCATCAATTACCTTTGCATAGATCTGTGTCGTTTTTATACTTCTATGCCCTAAAAGGCGGCTTATTACCTCTATCGGGATACCCAATGTGATCCCAACAGTTGCAAACGTGTGCCGGGCACAGTGAAAGCTTATTGACTTATCAATACCGGCCTTTTTCATGATCACCTTCAAATTATCATTGGTCTTCTGATTGCTTAAAACCCTGTCGAACACATATATTTTAAAGGTGTCAGGCTTCTTTTCCGGCATCAACCGCTTTGCCTTATCTGTCAATGGTATCAATACTTCATCCATTGTCTTATTCATCGTAATCCTGACGTATCCTTCTGATACATCCCTTGTCCTTAGATTACGTACATCCTGATAACGTAATCCGGTAAAAACCGAGAAAAGAAAGTACCTCAGCACATTCTTTTCCTTCGCTGGTAGATCGCCATTCAGATATAGTAACTCCAAATCCCTGACCTCTTCAATAGTCAAAAACTCCCGCTTCCCCTCTGGCCTTGATAACTTGTAGTTATCAAAAGGATTCCGATCAATGATCCCATCCCGGATGGCACGATTGAGTATTACCTTAACCCAGGATAAGCTTTTTGAATAGGTACTCTTCTGGTTTCCCAATACCTGGATCATGTATTTCTCGTAACCCCTGATAAAACTCAGGTTAATATCATCTATCTTAACCCTTGAACTGAACTTCTCTAACTTGCTGATCTGCCCTTTATAATACTTCACTGTCTGAGGTGAAAACAGGTGCGCATTCTTCTCCAGATCCTCCCTTACATATGTCAAAAAGTCCCTCGAAGGTCCATTTTTTGTGAACAACTCCTTGAAATCGGCTACCGAAATCCTTCGCCTTCTGAACTCAGCCTCAAGCAAAATCTGCTGGGCTCTTCCCAGGTGATACTTCAGCCGCGCATTGATTTCCTTTGCATCAGGACCACCCTTCCGCACTTCACACCTCTTATTGTCCCAATCGTCGTAATATATTGATATCCTTAACGATATATCAGCCTTTCTTTTGTCATCATCGAGAAAACGAATGTACAGGGACGACTTACCGTCGACCCTTTTCACATCCTTTCTTAAGAAAATGTACACCGATGACATGCCCCAAATATACCCTCTCCCAGGAGCAAAAACAAGCCTCAATTTGTGAACTTTTTGTGAACCTGGGATCCCTCTTTGGAGGTCTAAAGCACCCTACTTTGCATATGATTAAAATCGTAAGTGCTTAAAAAACAACGGATATGAACTATGACCGTTCATATCCGTTAGGTGGTTGTGATCCCGTCGGGATTCGAACCCGAGACCCATTGCTTAAAAGGCAATTGCTCTACCTGCTGAGCTACGGAATCATTTGGGGGTGCAAAGATAGGTATTACGTTAAAAAATGCAAAATATCAGATGTTTTTAGTCCAGGGTATTGCCTTCTGCCTTTTTTGGCGCTATTTTGCAGGCATCTAACAGGAATGCATGCAAGGTAAAGTCGTTATCGTCACAGGCGCATCATCAGGGATTGGCAAGGCACTGGCGCTAAGGCTGGCTGCCGGAGGTAATAAGGTGGTGATGGGTGCCCGCAACGCACAGGCGCTCACCGATCTGGCAGCGCAGATCCGCAGCAACGGAGGCGAGGTCCTGGGAGTCACGACCGACGTCAGCCGCAAAGAAGACTGCGAACAACTGATCCTGTCTGCCGTGAAGCAATACGGTGGCATCGATGTGCTCATCAACAATGCCGGTGTCTCCATGCGCGCCCTGTTCGGTAAAACAGACTTCAGCGTTCTGGAACATCTCATGCAGGTCAACTTCTGGGGAGCAGTTTATTGCAGCCACTATGCCCTGCCCTACCTGCTCGATCGCCAGGGGTCACTGGTGGGGATATCCTCTATCGCAGGGTTCAAAGGACTGCCGGGTCGTGCAGGCTACTCCGCCTCCAAATTTGCCCTGCAGGGCTTCCTGGAAGTGGTCAGGACAGAAAACCTGAAGCGAAATCTGCATGTTTTGACGGTCTGTCCCGGCTTCACGGCCTCCAATATTCGCAATACTGCCCTGTCCGCCGATGGCAGCATACAGGGCGAATCACCCCGCAAAGAATCAGAGATGATGACCGCAGATGAGGCGGCCCGGCAGATCATCCGGGCCATTGAGAAACGCAAGCGTGACCTGGTGATGACCACACAAGGTAAACTGACGGTCTGGGTCAGCAAACTGCTGCCGTCCTTGTCTGACCGGCTCGTTTACAAGCATATGGCCAAAGAACCCGGAGCCCCTTTTGTTTAGACACCTAATACTAACCGTATCGATATACGCATGAAAAAGCTCATCATTGACATCCTGCCCATCGAAGGCATGCCGGATCTGGAGTTTGGCATCACCGCCGACAAAGTGGCCAAGAAACTGGGAGATCCGGAAGAAACAGAACTTCTTGAAGAAGACGAGGAGTTCTTCACGCCGACCCTCATCTGGCATTATCCAGAGATCGGTCTCAGCTTCTTCTTCGAAGGGGAGGAACATGAACTCACCAGCATCGAATCAGACAACCACGACACCTTGTTGTTTGGAGCCAAAGTGTTTTCACTCAACAAAGCACAGATCATAGAACTGATGCGCGCCAATGGCTATGAGGATGAAGAACAGGAGCTGGAAGCCTGGGGCGAAGACCGCGTTTCGTTCGAGGATGCACTGATCGACTTCTACTTTGCCGGCGATCAACTGGTTACTGTCGACTGGGGTATTATCCCTGATTAAGATCAGATCGTCCGGTTCTCAAGGGGATGATGACTTAATATTTCATCCCTCAGATAAGCCCTGTCGAGGTGGGTATAAATTTCCGTGGTGGTAATGGAAGCATGCCCCAGCATTTCCTGAACAGCCCGAAGGTCAGCACCTCCTTCAATCAGATGTGTGGCAAAGGAGTGGCGCAGGGTATGCGGACTAATTTCTTTACGGATGCCTGCTTCCTGTGCAGATTGACGTATCACATTGAATATCATCACCCTGCTTAAGCCTCTGCCTCTCCTGTTAAGGAAAAGTACATCTTCCTGACCCTTCACAACTGGCATATGGATGCGTACTTCCTGGCGGTAGATATGGATATAGTGTAGCGCGGTCTCTCCGACAGGGACCATCCTTTCCTTATTGCCCTTGCCCCTGATCCGTATGAAGCCATCGGCCCATTGCATATCCGAGATCCTGAGCGTCGTAAGCTCGCTCACTCTGAGGCCACAACTATAGAGCAACTCCAGAATGGCGCGGTTGCGCTGGCCCTCCGGGGTGCTCAGGTCGATGGCTTCCAGCAGCCGTATGACTTCCTCCTGATTCAGGTAACGCGGGAGTTTGCGCGATAGGCGGGGTGTCTCGAGCAGCTCCGCCGGATCAGCACTGATCACCTCCTCCAGCAGCAGGTATTTGAAAAAGGCCCGGATCCCGGATACAATGCGGGATTGGGAACTTGCTTCCAGGCCTGCATCATAAAGATGGGCCGTAAATGCCTGCAACATACTGTGCGTCAGCGCGGAAGGATGCGTATCCGGGGCATACTCTTCCAGAAAGGATGTAAGGACCCGGATATCATGCATATACGCCTCAATGGAATGGGCTGACAATGCCCTTTCCAGGCGCAGGTAATTCCGGAAACCCTTGATATAAGTATCCCACATAGGCTGAAACCTGTCCCAAAGATACAACGGTCCGGGCAGGCTCAGCCTTGCCGGTGGTTATTTCGAAATGGTCATCTTCCACTTCCCATCCTCCTGGATGAAGTGGGTGGTCTCCTGCTCTGTCTCACCATTACCATAGGTGAGGGTATAGGTGACCGTAGCATTCTCACCATCGATCTTTTCTTCGTTGATTATCAATTCTTTAACCCCACCTTTATCTTTCATTTCCTGTGTCTTTTCATCCATGGCCTGCTTGAATTTTTCATCTTCAAACATGGCTGCCAACTCTTTAGAAAAATAGTCTTTGGCAGCAGCATCGCCATTTTCAACTTTTTTGGTAAAAGCCTTTACAACATCGGCAGGTGTTTCGCCGCCTTTGCCGCAACTCATCACAAATCCGGTGATCAACAGGATAAGGGCAAGTGTCAATACTTTTTTCATGGGATATGGTTTTGGGTGAATAAAAATGTGGCTTGTTCAAAAAACGGGCTGCTCTGTAGTCGACCCGGCAGGATGCATGGCCCTTTGCTCAGACTCATGAAATCAAATCTATTGTCGCAAATATCGACCCCGGCTGAAAGGTAGGCACGCCATATCAATTCGGTGCAATACATACGGGTTGTATCCTGGAGATCGAACAACCCGTCAAAAGGTGTTTGGTGTATCGCCTTGTGCAGCGCATACATGGCAGCCTTATTGGCTACCCCCACAGGAAAATCACGGACCGGCCGGTAAACGGTCATATCGACAGCCCTCTCAGGTCGCAGGAAATCCTGGATATGCTCCAACTTCACCACATTACCTTCATTAGCCCCTTCAGCAGGTACCGCGTGCACAATCAGCATATTGCCATCTACCTCCACAATGATACCAACATGCGTATAATTGGCATCCCCATCC
The DNA here is from genome assembly GCA_018001695.1 of Lentimicrobiaceae bacterium. Taxonomy (GTDB): domain Bacteria; phylum Bacteroidota; class Bacteroidia; order Bacteroidales; family JAGNHN01; genus JAGNHN01. The sequence continues at coordinate 15,769 of JAGNHN010000040.1, read as the reverse complement.
ATCAGACTGACCAGGTTACTGACCATACTGCAACCTTTGCGAAAAATCAGGTCTCCCGGTTGAAGCAAGGTCTCAGATACCACGAAAGCCTGTCGCCTGGAAGTGGTTATCCAGTTCTCGGCATCACGCTGACAGATCATGGTGATCATCATACCGCTGAACAGCAGCAATGGGATTATGCCAGGATGGTGTCGATACTTCATCAGCAGAAATTCAGCCTCTAAGTTAGAAGATATGCAGAATATTTACTAGAAAAATGAACAGAATTATCATATATACACAAAACTAATTCTATAATTATATAAAGCAGGTCTTATGCACTCCATTCGGTATCAATCAATTTCAAATAACCAAACACATGCATCAGAAGCCATGCCGGGCTTTCTTCAGGGATTTTAGAAATCCCTTACCCAGGAAGCTGTGACTATCGAGGCGGCAAAGTCGTTCATACATGGGGATCGTGGCAGTAACTACCAGTATATCAGGCGGAAAATATTGCCGCATGGCCAGGTCTGTTGCGCCGATGGCCGCCTGAGGCAGCGACAAGTCTTTGAACACAACCAGGCTTTGCATACATCCCGAGCCGAAGGAGGCAATGAGGGGTGGCGGGTCTTCGATGCCGGCATGGTACTGGACACCCGCAGCCAGGATGCTGAGCTGGTCGGGATTCACAAAGAACAGGACCGATTTGAGGTAAGCATAATATTCACGGTAGAGAAGGCCCATAAAAAGGGCACCATGTTCGGGCCTGTAGTTCGGCATGCTGTCGACCCAGTCAGCCATCTTTCCCTTGTCATCCTTCAGTCCTTCCGTATGTGTGAGGAAATTCAGGAATTCATCCCTGCTGCGGGTCTGGACACCAAACCAGGCATGGCCGCAGCCACCGCAACCAAAGCGATCTGCAGTGAGCTTCAGGGTCTGGCCATGTACCCAGTCGCCAAAGTGTGCAAAAATGCATTGGCGTTGATGCTCAGGTGGTTCCACAATACCGGGAAAAGGCGTATCGGGTGAGGCGTCATAAATACCTATAAGAGGATATGAAAGTTCAAGGTGTTCCAATAGGTAAGAAGGATCCGGAAAGGGTTGCATACATGCTTGATTTCCCCCAAAGGTAGGGATTTACAGATATCTTCGCCGTCGCTACCCCCTGGTAAATACCCATTGGTCTTCGTTGGACATGGCAGCATTGTAAACATAGCCATCCATTTCAAAGCCCTTGATGTAGGAAGGCTGAGTTATGCCATGCCGGATGATGAAACGGGCCATCAAACCCCTGGCTTTCTTCGCAAAGAAACTCACCATTTTGTAATTGCTTCCCTTGCGCTCAAGAAAGCTGGGAGTGATGATTTTTGTCTTGAGGCTGGACGGCCTGATTGCCTTATAATACTCTTGTGACGCAAGGTTGACGAGGGTGGGATCCGGATACCGGGTAAGGTCATTCCTGATCGCATCGTGAATCTTATTATCCCAATAGTCATAGAGATCCTTCGTTTTCCCAACCTGCCATTTCAGACCCATCTCCAGCCGGTATGGCAAGATAAGGTCCAATGGCCGGAGAATGCCGTACAAGCCCGACAAGATGCGCAGGTGCTGTTGGGCAAAAACCAATTCCGCATCCGTAAGACTGCCGGCATCCAGGCCTTCATACACATCTCCTTTGAAGGCCAACACCGCCTGTGCAGCACTATCAACAGTTCCAGGCCATTCCCATTGTGCATAGCGCGCTGCGTTGAGCTCCGCCAGTTTGGGACTGATCTCCATCAAACCGGCCAGCTTTTGCGGATTCATCGACCGAAGCAGTGACACGAGGTATTCCGTTTCCTTTCTGAAAGGGGGCAAAGATGTTGGAAGTAGCCTGTTATCAGGCATTTCCATGGTCTTCGAAGGGGACAGTAGAACGATCATCTTTTTACACAAATAACGGACGACAGCAGCTTTTGTTTGACTTGTGAAGTGTATATGGTATGCGCTACAGTCGGCATCATGAAACCAATATCACACAATAAATGTATAAAGATATCAAACATCTGGCGCCTATGGTTTCTCTATTACCTGACCCCAGCAGCACGATTTGTGCTTTGGCCACGCCTCCCGGACCGGGAGCCATCGCCGTTTTCCGTGTTTCCGGGCCGGAGGCCATCAGCGTTACAGACAAGCTCTTCCGGGCGCGGGATCCGCGCAAGAAACTGGCCACGCTACCTTCTCACACCCTTCATTTCGGGCAGTTGATGGATGGAGGGCAGGTGCTGGATGAAGTGGTCGTCAGTTTGTACCGTTCACCCCATTCCTATACCGGGGATGATGTCGTTGAAATCAGTTGCCACGGCAGCACCTTTCTGCAACAGAGGGTCATTGAGTTGCTTCTGGAACAGGGATTGCGGTTGGCACAACCCGGCGAGTTCACCCTGCGGGCTTTCCGCAATGGCAAGCTGGACCTGAGTCAGTCGGAAGCTGTTGCTGACCTCGTTGCTGCCCAATCCCGGGCTTCTCATGACATGGCGATCAGGCAGATGCGCGGGGGCTATTCAGAACGCATAGCAAGCCTGCGACAGCGTCTGGTGGACTTCACAGCGCTGATAGAGCTGGAACTCGATTTCAGCGAGGAGGATGTGCAGTTTGCCGACCGCCATGCGCTCCGACTAACCTTGGATGAGTTGGATACCGAACTGGGAAGCCTGGTGGAATCATTCAGTCTGGGCAATGTGCTGAAACGGGGTATTCCTGTAGCCATCATCGGCAAGCCGAATGTCGGCAAGTCGACCCTGCTCAACGCCCTCCTCAACGAGGAGCGCGCCATCGTCAGTGAGATACCAGGAACAACACGGGATGCGATTGAAGACACCATTGTCATACAGGGGATTCCGTTTAGATTCATCGATACTGCAGGGCTGCGCGAAAGCGGAGACATGCTCGAAACCATGGGCATGGAAAGGACCCATGAAAAGATCGCACAGGCCGAGATCATCCTTTGTGTGTTTGATATTCATGCCACCGATCTTGAGGAAATCATTGAGATGCAAAAGCAGTGCGCCCTGGATCTCAAGGGCAAAGGCAAGCGTGTCATCCTCGTAGGAAATAAGACAGACCTTCTGGAGGCCATGCCACCCCACTTCCGGGATCTGGTCGAATGGGAGACCGTATTCGTCTCGGCCAAGCGACGCGAGAACATCCATCTCCTGGCCGAAAGTCTCCTACGGGTGGTGGATACCGAAGCCATGCAGGACGCAACCCTGGTGAGCAACCACCGTCATTTTGAAGCCCTTGACAAAGCCAGAAATGCCATACAGCGGGTGCGGCACGGCATGGAAATGGACCTACCTTCGGACCTGTTGACAACAGATATCCGTCAGGCCCTGCATCATCTGGGCAGCATCACAGGGGAAATCACCACCGACGAGATCCTCGGAGCCATCTTTGGGAGGTTTTGTATCGGAAAGTAATTACATTTCCCTTGTTTAGCTTTTCCTTTCTTTTTCAACGTATTATGTTGATTTCTTTTCTCTTTTTTGCTGCTAATTTGCCCTTATTTTTGTACTTTTTGTTTCTAATTTGTTGCTAAAGAAGCAAATTTAGTTGTTAGCAACAAGCTTTTAGAAAGCAGGAGAGATTATGCTACATGCTGATACATTCTGATACGAACCGATAGAATCAGATACATTTCTCCCCTCTCAAAGTAACCGTCATGCATAGCAATATTAGAGTTCCGAAAATCTGCCAGCATAAATGAATTAGAATTGTCCCAAATCCTATTAGCAACTCCAGCATGATGCACTTATCCTCCATTATGGCCTAATTATCACCATTACGATGCACAAATGCATCATTCGTATTCGACAATTATTTATTATATTTGATGCATGTTTTCATCTTTAAGCACCAAAAGCGACCATAATGAAGGAATTTACCACCATCGAACTCAAAAGAATGACAGATGATATGATCATTAATGCCATAGGTGAGTTCATCCGTTCTGAGAGATTAGCAAAGAATTTAACACAAGAACAGCTGGCAAACCGAGCAGGAGTACATCGTACAACCATTCGTGATCTGGAGCTTGGACGAAGAAGCACGACGTTAACCGTAATCCAGGTCCTACGTGCTTTGGACCAGTTGCAAGTACTACGATACTTCAAGGTATCAAAAGAAATTAGCCCATTAGAACTGGCAAAACTTGAAATGAAAGAGCGGAAAAGAGCCAGCGGCACAATTGACAATACACTAAATCAAACTGACTGGTAATGATTCGGACAGCATTTATAAACATTTGGAACAATAGAGTCGGAGCCGTTGCATGGAATGAAGACAGTGGAGTTGCGACATTTGAGTATGACCCGGAATTTCGGGAAACTGGAATTGAGCTTGCTCCGATTATGATGCCACTAAGTCAAGATTCAATATTTGCTTTTCCAGAACATCGGAATACCAGCACTTTTAAGGGACTTCCAGGACTGTTGGCAGATGTTCTTCCGGATAAATATGGTAATGCCCTGATTAATCAATGGCTAGTAAAAAACAATCGTCCACCTAACAGTATCAACCCAGTTGAGACTTTGTGTTTTATTGGGCAGCGAGGCATAGGGGCATTAGAATTTGAGCCAAGCGTTCCGAAAGCTAAAAACCATTCTGTTAAGCTTGAAGTCTCCGAACTCATTGAGATTACATCAAAAATTCTCTCTGGCAGACAGGAATTCCTGACTCAGTTAGACCCTGACCAGGAGAGGGCACTCCAAGCAATTTTGAAGATAGGAACTTCTGCAGGCGGTGCCCGGGCAAAAGCCATAATCGCATATAATAAAGAGACAGGAGATATAAGAAGTGGTCAGGCCAACGCACCAAAAGGATTTGACCACTATATCATCAAGTTTGATGGAATCGAAGATGAAGAACTTGGGGAATCCCGTGGATATGGCCGAATTGAAATGGCTTATTACAAGATGGCCATGGATGCCGGGATTGTAATGATGGAATGTGAACTACTTGAAGAGAATGGACGAGGCCATTTTATGACCAAACGATTTGATCGCATCTATGGGAAAGGTAAGATTCATGTCCAATCATTCTGCGCCATGCGGCACTATGATTTCAAAGATATTGACATCTATAGCTATGATGACTTATTTGAAACGATGAGACTATTAAGCCTACCCTATCCACAGGCAGATCAAATGTTTCGTAGAATGGTCTTCAATGTTATCGGACGAAATTGTGACGACCACACCAAAAACTTCGCGTTCACGATGGAAAAGGATGGCGGATGGTCTCTTTCACCAGCATTTGATATCTGTCATGCGTATCGTCCTTCAAGCACCTGGGTCAGCCAGCATTGTCTCAGCATCAATGGGAAAAGGAACAATATCGAGAGATCCGACCTATTGGCAGTTGCTAAAAGAATGAACATCAAGGGAGCATCAGAGATTATCGATCAAGTTAGTTTAGTCATCAGCGACTGGGAGAATTATGCGGAAGAGCAAAAAGTAGATACTGACAAGATCAAAGCCATCGGCCAAACACTTGTCCTGATGACTGACTAGGGATACATAACACGCCAATTTATCTCTCATTTGTACCATATATCATACTGCTCTCATTTACCCGCTACAGCACCTTCTGTATCGGGAAATAACACCAATCATCCCTAAATAAGAAAACTTAACCTATTCACTTTTAACATATTGAGCAATAACCTGCTGGATTAGTTTTCCTTATTTATCTTCATTTTCATCCGTTTTATTGCGCCATTGTTGCGCAGATGCTACATTTTACTCAGAAAACCTAAAGGCTCTGGATTTAAGCTCACACTCGGCCTTTGAAATACCATACTTATTGGCAACACCATTCCAGTGTTTAACCACATCCGTAACTTCCTCCACAATCTGGTGAGCACGTTCCTTACCAAGCCTAAAGAATTTGGCCACCTCCATGGCTAAATCGAAATCCAAAGCATTGTCATTATCTGAAATGTTCAAACTAAGTCCTGTTCCTGTCTCCACAGGGTTTATATCGTAGGCCGGAGACAGTACCCAACCTTCAGGATGAAGAATAAAACCATGATTACGCAGATGATCATCGGTATTCGATACACTGATGCTAAAAACAATTCTTCGCCAAAGCTCTTCCAAATCAGCATCTACATTTGCTCCGTAGGTTGTCAGAAAATCAACAATATCCAAATAACTGGCTCCTTCCTGGCCATCAACAAAACTAAGCATAGTCATAGCCGAGGCGAAGTGAACTCTCTGACCGTCCAAAGCGCGATCGAAGCGTTTGGTTAAAAAGGTGTGGTGCTTGCTCGTAAACTGTTGTGCCTTACATTCTGCCATATTTATTCCGGCAGCTTTAGCCAACTCATAAGTTACCATTTCCCAGGCTCCAATGTTAAACTGATCATTGCCACTTGGGAATTTTGCAATCCATAGATGACCCAGCTCATCCACTATACTTGCTTTTGGTCGTGCACCACCCAAAGAACTACCCGGAGCCACTAACATACTCAACCATTTAAGATAGTCTGGATCATCCATCACATTCTCATCTTCCAACCTTAAACTGACTTGTTCCAATTCTCGAATAGATGCCCATGGTGGGGATGCCATTTCTTTATTATCGTCCAAAAATGGTCCATCCTCAGATAATTTGAAACGGAGTCCACCCATCCGATGACCGTCATATACGCCCAGTAAATAATCTGTTTCATACAGATTGCTCTCTCTCCTCCCTTCCTTTCTAGCTACCGCGGCTTCCCGTTTGCGCATCAGAATTCTACCCCACCTGTCAGGTGAAGAATCCAGGAAAACACCAAAGTTTGCTTTACCATCTTTCAGAAAGTGAAGGCCTGAATACAAGTCCAATTCAGGATCCAAAACCTGGGCAAATTCACTTTGCAACCATTCCTGTTCATATTCAAATGAAAAAACCTCCTTACCGCGTAATAGCTCAGAACGAAGAACTCCTATGAGCCTTGGACCGTTTATTTCCTTCCAATCTGCATACACGTATATCTCTCTTCGTGAGCTTTTTTTACTCATGATGGCTTTTTTCTTTTAGGTGCACGCTTACCGGTTTCCAAGTTTGCGTCTTGTAATGTTCTACCCAATTCATCATCCTTGGCTACAACTAAAAAATCCTTCTCAAGGCCTAGAACTTTTAAAACATTCAAGTACTGACCAATCCCAACACCAGGGTGTCCCTGCTCGATCTTCACTAAAGTAGTCCGTCCCATCCCGGCACGCTCCGCTACTTGGGTGGTACTCAATTTTCTTCTGAGCCGCGCCAATCGTATATTCTCGCCAAGTTCCTCCAATATTCGCTGAATCCTTGGAAGTAAAATCGGGGTCTTATTCGCCATAATGTTTCATTATTGATGCAAATATACGGTATTTTGATTCTTTATACACACGTTACGCAGGCACCCGCCTTGCACATTTGCGGATCTTTCTAAGAAGGGTAGTTGTCTCCATCTCGATTCCTGGCCTTACCTTTGCATTCGACCTGCTTGACACATCAACCTGGTCATAAATAGTATCATATGTATCAAACAACCAAAACATACATACGCTCCGGCATGATGATGGCGGAGTTGATCGACGACAACCCCTACCTGCTGCTCATGCTCCAGCATTTTGAGATCGATTATGTAGCCAGAGACAAGACAGTTCGCCAGGTGTGTGAAACACATGCCATCCATCCACTGTTATTTATGCGTATCGGGAACCTGTACAATGGGTTCAGACCTGAACCCGATCAGCATTGTACAACCCAGGACATTGAAGCCCTGTTGCGCTTTCTCAGCAACAGCCACGTCTATTATAAGCACGACAAATACCCTGAAATCAGGTCCTATATCTCCCAGCTTTATCAATACAGCCACCAGGAGGAAGTAAAGCTCATCGAAGCCTTCTTTGACGATTATTTTAATGAAGTTCTGGAACATCTGAACTACGAAGAGCAGGTCGTTTTTCCCTATTTCTCATCCCTGGCCGGTATGGGGAGCCAAGCGGCTTTTACAACCATGCGTGCCAGTGAATATGCCGAGCACCACAGTGATATTGAAACCAAACTGTCGGACCTTAAAAACCTGCTACTCCATCATCTGCCGGTAAGAAAAGAATACACTATTCGCAGAAAGCTTATTTTCAGCTTATTAGAATTAGAGTATGATTTGAAGATTCACTCGGAAATCGAAGAACATATCTTGATGCCCTTGGCAACCTCCCTGGAGGGAGAGGGCGTATGAACCCGCATCGAAAACATATTCTGATACTTGAGCCTTCAGACATCGTTTACGAGGGACTCTCACATGCCCTGATGAAATCGGGTCATCCCCTGGTGGTTTACCGGGCCGCCGATGTGGATGAACTGGCACTCAGCCTTCAGAAAACAAGTGTCAGCATATTGATAATCAATCCATTACTTTTACATAATCGACAAAAAGAAATCAGGAGGCTCAAGGAAAATCATCCTACGCTTCGCTGGATCGGCCTGGTTTACAATGTTTTTCCATCCTCCTTAATGCAGCATTTCCATACCCTCTACCCCATCACTGATCCGCTCAACCTTTTGCTTGATGCTTTGCATGACCATGAATCCAGGAGCGATTCGGCCCATTACGTTCATGACGCTCTGACGGAGCGTGAAAAGGAGGTTCTGGTTCGTCTGGTAAATGGTCTTTCCAATAAAGAAATCGCTGACTCACTAAATATCAGTACACATACAGTGATCAGTCACCGTAAAAACATCATGGGAAAGACTGGAATCAAGAGTCAGTCGGGACTGACGATTTATGCCATTACACAGAGACTGATCAGCTTAGCGCAGGAAGAAGGTTTATAAGGTTGGCAATCAGGTAATTACGAATTACGAATTACGAATTACGAATTGATAATCAAGTAATTACGAATTACGAATTACGAATGATTCAGTTAGCAGATGATAGTATTCAGTTTTCAGTGACTGCTGATGGCTGACAACTGATCGCTGCAAACTGATTGCTGTGACCCTCCCCCTGCCCCCTCCCAATCACCAAACACCAACTATCCACACCGGACATGGGAGGGGGAATGATTCCGTGGTGATTCCGCCGGGCTACCATTAT
>JAGNHN010000040.1:0-6578 GCA_018001695.1 Lentimicrobiaceae bacterium | reverse complement strand
AACTGATCGCTGCAAACTGATTGCTGTGACCCTCCCCCTGCCCCCTCCCAATCACCAAACACCAACTATCCACACCGGACATGGGAGGGGGAATGATTCCGTGGTGATTCCGCCGGGCTACCATTATGTCACCCCTACGGGGTTGGGTGCCCTGGGCATACCGGAGTTTTGATGATAACTGATAACTGATCTCTGATAACTGATAACTGATTACTGATCACTGATTACTGATCACTGACCAGCCGGAATCCCTCAAAAGGGGGAACCACCGGTGTCTGTTTCCCCATAATTGGGGATTGTCCTTGAATCAGTCAGTTTTTTCCTTTGCAGCAAATAAACGCAAAGGCGAAGACCATGAAAAGGAATATCATCATACTGGCAGGGCTTATGATCATCAGCCTGGCTGCAGCGCAGAAGAAGACGGATGCCATGTTGTTCGGCGATGTCAGGGAGAAAGGTAGCAGCAACCACATCCCATTTGCCACGGTACAGATTAAAGGAACAACGACAGGCACCACTACCGATGTCAGCGGGCATTTCAAGATGGCCAACTTGCCCGTGGGCAAGCATATCATTGTAGCGCAATCCATGGGTTATAAACCACAGGAAAAGGTGGTTCAACTCGAGGAAGGCAAAAGCCTGACATTGATCTTCGAGCTGGAGGAGGATGTATTTACCCTGGAACAACTGGTAGTAACAGGTACGCGGACTGCCCACCAGGTGAAGGATGCCCCCATACGTACCGAAGTGATCACTGCAAAGAAGATTGAGACAAACCAGTCATGCAATATCTACGAGGCATTGGAAGGCACACCGGGAATCAGGGTGGAGAGCCAGTGTCAGTCCTGCAACTTCACCATGGTCAGGATGCAGGGCCTGGGCGCTGAACACACCCAGGTGCTGATCAATGGACAGCCTGTCTATTCGGGTCTTGCCGGGGTTTTCGGGCTAGAACAGATGAGCACCATTGACCTGGACCGCATCGAAGTAGTTAAGGGGGCCGGCAGTGCGCTTTATGGGAGCAGCGCTATCGCCGGTGCCATTAATCTCATCAGCAAAGAGCCATCCTTTGTGCCGTATACCAGATTGCTGATGCAATATGGCTCACACCACTCCAGTCAATTCGGAATCAGCTCTTCTATAAGGAATGAGAAGGGCAATATCGGCCTTAATGTCTATGCCCAGCGTACCGCTGAAGACGCCATCGACGAGACAGGTGCCGGAACCAGCCGGAAAGAGGTGAATCAGGCCGATGGTTTGTCTGACCGGGTAGCCACCAAACTCAACAATGCAGGTTTCGGGCTACATATCAATGATCTTGGAAAAAGTAGAGACAAACTGATCATCCGGGGACGCATCACGCAGGAACAACGCAACGGAGGAACCATGGAAGATGATTACTACCTCAATCCGTTTACGGATGGAACAGAGCGTATTCTCACAAACCGATACGAAGGCGAGGCAAGCTACACCTTGCCGTTACGCGGATCTGAAGAATTAAAGATTAACCTCACGTATGTCAATCACCACCGCGACGCCACCAACGACACCTATCTGCTGGATTACATGGCCACGCATCAGGACAGCACCCCCGATCTGAGGGAAATGCGCCCCTATCTTGCACGTGAAAACGCTTTCTCATCCAATGTATCCTACAGCCTTCGTACGGGAGCGCACCAATGGCTTATCGGGGCGCAGCTACATTACAGCCTGCTCAACGAATCGGGTTTATATGTCAACATCCATCCAGACAGCCCTTTTCTGGGTACATCTTACCGGTCCACTTCGCGCAAAGAGGCGCTGGAGACTGGGGCCTACCTGCAAAGTGAATGGAGCCTTGGTGAGAAATGGCTGATTGTACCGGGTGTCCGCATGGATTATCATCAATCCGGCGAAGAATATGCGGCTAACCGGAAGATCCTCGAGGTGGATGTCATACCTGCTACCAGCCTCGACAGGGTCAGTGTGAATCCACGGCTGGCCATCCGCTACAACCATTCAGACGAGCTAACCTTCCGTTTCAATGCAGGACGTGGATACCGGGCTCCTCATGGTTTCTCTGAGGACCTGCATCTGTGCAGCGGTTCACCCCGCGTTTGGAAATCGTCCGGGCTGGATCCCGAGACGTCCATCAGTTTCAATGCCAGCAGCGATTATTATGGTAAACGCATGCGATTGAGCATCAATATATTCAGAACGGAGTTGTACAATAAAATCGGGTTCGGTGCCTCAGATCCTGCTGTGGCAGCAATGGGATACGACTACCAATGGAGAAATATCGATGATGCCTATGTTCAGGGCGTTGAAATCAGTTCATCCTTTAGTATCAGCCGTCGACTTGACCTCGGTATCGATTTTACCCTGAATGAAGGCAAATACAAGCATGCAAGGGAAGACTGGGAAGGAACTGAGTTTGCCGGTATCAGCCAGTATATTTCACGGTTTCCCGGAACAACGGGGAATGTCAACCTTGAATACACACCAAAGAGCTGGAGCTTCCTGCTAACCAGCAGCTACCAGGGCCGGATGTACATCGATTACTACAACACAGATATTGATGAAGCAGCAGGAGACTTGTCCAAAATAAAGATAACCCGTCCATTTATGCTATTCAATGCCCGCATTGCGAAAGACATGGGCATTTTCAGGCTGCAGGCGGGTGTCAACAACATCTTCAACTACATCCAGGACGAAAGATATATGGATGATGCTGCTTTCCTGTATGCACCTATCTATGGGAGGCTTTTCAATGTTGGGGTGAGTGTCAGGATAACACATTGATATGGCGGCCAAATGAGGTTGTGAAATAACGCATCCATCGAGCAGAACCGATAATAGGCCGTTTCAGAGCACAGGATCTTAGCAGGATCCTGTGCTTAACATTTTTTAACAGCCCGGGTAAGGCAGGCTTTTCTCAGGCTTATTATTTTTGCCCTTCACAATTGCCTGACATCAGGTATCACTGCTTCAAGCCTTTATATCAACAGACATGGATATCATCGTAGAATCCCTGACCAAGAAATACGGACTGCAACGTGCCGTGGACAATATCTCGTTCGACATTCAGAAAGGGGAGATCATCGGTTTTCTGGGTCCCAATGGGGCAGGAAAGACAACAACCATGAAGATCCTTACCTGCTTCATGGCACCAACGGAAGGAGATGTCCGGGTGGGTGGGTTTTCCATCCGTGAACATCCCGAGAAAATTAAGCAAATGATCGGTTATCTGCCTGAACATAATGCCCTCTATCAGGACATGACCGTTATGGACTCATTGAGATTCGTAGCTCAGATTCAAGGAGTTGACAAGAAGATATTGGACAGAAGGATACATGAAATGATCGTCCGTACCGGCTTGAATCCTGAAAAGCACAAGAAGATCGGCGAGCTTTCCAAAGGTTATAAGCAGCGCGTCGGGCTGGCGCAGGCCATGATTCACGATCCGCAGATCCTGATTCTGGATGAGCCCACAAGCGGTTTGGACCCCAACCAGATTGTTGAGATCCGTAATCTTATCCGGGAAATCGGTGAAGAGAAGACCGTCGTGCTGAGCACGCATATCCTGCCTGAGGTCGAAGCCACCTGCAGTCGCATCCTGATCATCAACAAGGGAAAAATCGTGGCAGATGGGACAGCAGCCAGCCTCCGAACCCAGGCTCAGGGACAGGAAATCCTGAAAGTCAGGTTGGAAGATGTTGATGACCGCAACCTCGTCTTCATGAGTCTCCGCCAATTAGAGAGTGTTGCCATGGTAGATTTCCTCTCCGCCTCTGAGATGGTATTCGAAATACACAGCAAGGCGGGCATGAGTTCCCGTCGTGGCATTTTTGAAATGTGCGTACGTAACCAATGGGTTATCACTGAGTTATCAGGAATAGAAACCAGACTGGAAGACATCTTCCGGGATTTAACAATGAACTAGACAGCGATGAAAAAAGTTTGGATCATTACCATTAAGGAGCTGCACTCCTTCTTCGACTCCCTGAGTGCCTATATCATGCTGGTGGCCTTCCTTGGATTCAGTGGCTTTTTTACCTGGCTCTATGGAAGCGATGTATTCCTTCGCAACCAGGCTGACCTGCAGGTGTTCTTTGCGATTGCCTACTGGACGCTGTTCTTCTTCATCCCCTCCCTTACGATGAAGATGTTGGCGGAAGAAAAGAAGAGCGGAACGCTGGAGTTGCTGCTTACCAAGGCAGTCACTGATTGGCAGGTCGTCACTGGAAAATTCCTGGCCTGCCTCCTATTGGTGGGTATTGCCCTGGCGCTGAGTCTCCCCTATTACATCACAGTCTGGAGCCTGGGTCCGGTGGATCATTATGCCGTATGGACGGGTTACCTGGGGCTTATTCTGGTGAGTGCCACCTACATCAGCATCGGATTATTCGCAAGCAGCATTACCAGTAACCAGATCGTGGCCTTTCTAACCGCTTTGTTCATTGGGATGTTCTTCCATATCATTTTCGACGTATTGGCAGGCAGCTCAACAGGCGCGCTTTCTGAGGTTTTCAGCTATCTGAGTCTCTCCACCCATTTCGAATCCGTCATCCGGGGTGTGATCGATACGCGCAACATCCTGTATTTCCTGACCCTCATCCTGGGAGGACTGATATTCTCTGAAATCAATCTTTCGAAACGTAATATTATAGGCTGATCCCATGAAAAACAGAAGCACTATCCGAAACTTCATCCTGTTGTTCGCCGGAGTGGCCATTGCCGTTAACTTCCTGTCAAACCGTTTCTTTCTCAGACTGGATTTAACAGAAGATCAAAGGTATACCCTTAGCAAAGCCACCAAAGACATCCTGCATAATCTGGATGAGCCTGTTACTGTGACGGCCTATTTCAGCAAGGATCTTCCACCGGACATTGCCAAAATCCGGAAAGACTTCCAGGAGTTGCTGGTGGAATATGCCAGCCGTTCGAGGGGACAACTGGTTTTTGAATTCAAGAACCCAAATGCAGACGAAGAAGTTGAACAGCAGGCCATCCAAAATGGCATCCAACCGGTGGTTGTCAATGTACGGGAGAAAGACCAGATCAAACAGCAAAAAGCCTACCTGGGGGCAGTCGTCAGGTTGCGTGAAAAACAGGAGGTGATCCCGTTCATGCAACCCGGCGCAGCCATGGAGTATGCCCTTTCATCGGCCATCAAGAAGATGTCGGTAGATAATAAGCCCGTAATAGGGTTTATTCAGGGGCATGGAGAACCTAGTCTTGCTGCACTTCAACAGGCAAACGCCTCACTTTCTGTGTTGTATCAGACAGAAAGCGTGACCCTTCATGATACCTTACCCCTGTCGGCCCGCTACGAGACCCTGGCCCTGATCAACCCGACTGACAGTATATCTCCCCTTCATCTGAGACAACTTGATGAACATCTGGCACGAGGAGGCCAGCTCTTCATTGCCTATCAGCGTGTTCAGGGAGACCTGGGTCAGGCAATGGGGCAGTCCAGGTATACAGGTCTGGAAGATTGGCTGGGCCAGAAAGGGATACAAATTGAGGACCGCTTTCTGGTGGATGCGAATTGTGGTGCCGTCAATGTGAGGCAGCAGCAAGCCGGTTTCGTGTTCCAGACCAGCGTACCCTTCCCCTATTTTCCACAGATCAGTTCCTTTGAGGATCATCCGGCCGTGAAAGGACTCGAAGCAGTGCTGCTCCAGTTTACCAGTGCCATTCAGTACACCGGGGATACTACAGTACAGTTCATCCCACTGGCCAGGACTTCAGATAAAACCGGTTCAGTTGCAGCACCTTTGTATTTTGACATTCAGAAACAATGGAACGATGCTGATTTCACGCTTGGTTCCCAGGTGATTGCTGCTGCTTTCTACGGAAAACTGGCAGGGAATGCAAACTCCAGGATCATTCTGGTTTCCAACGGTGATTTTGCGATCAACGGAGAAGGACAGATGGCGGTCCAATTGCCTCCCGATAATGTGAACCTGCTGGTAAACAGCATCGATTACCTTTCGGATGACACAGGTTTGATTGATTTGCGCACGAAAGGTGTGACCAACCGCCCTCTGAAACAGGTTGAAGACAGTACAAAAGCCTTGCTCAAATACCTGAATTTCCTGCTGCCTTTGCTTTTGGTTGTGTTGTATGGGGTCATACGACTGCAAATGAATAAGCACAGACGTACGAAAAACATGGAGGAACAGTATGTTTAAAACACTAAAGATCAAGACACTGGCAATTACTTTGCTGTTATTGGCAACAGGCATCGCGTTACTCATCCTCCACGATCAAAGGCAGGGAGGCAGAAATTTCAGGGAACATGTTGTCATCCTTGATCCTGATCAGGTGTCAGGTATTCTTTTGAAACCTCAGAGCCAGAAACATGAAGAGGTCCGGTTCGTGCTGGAGGGTGGGCAATGGTATATTCGCCTGGGTGAGCAAAAACTACAGGCAGACAGCGCAAAGGTTTCATCCCTTCTGGCTTCTTTCCGCAACCTGAAGGTGCAGCGACTCGCTGCTACCCAGACAGAAAAATGGCATGATTTTCAAGTGGATGACACCAGCAGTACCCATATTCAGATTTTTGGTGCAGATCGTACCCTGGCAAGCCTGTA
>JAGNHN010000083.1 GCA_018001695.1 Lentimicrobiaceae bacterium | reverse complement strand
GATAAACCTGTACACTTTCTTCTCCAGCCGGAGGTTCAGCAATACATAATCATCAAACTGCCGGGCCTGGAAATACTCCGTGTCAACCATATTGTATTCATTGATCCAGGTCTTCCCATGATAAACCAGACGCAAGGAGGCTCCCAGTCCTGTCCTTTGCCAGGAAATGCCGGCCGACAACTTATGCGAGGGGATATCCGTCAGGTATCTGCCGGTAAGATTAGAGTCCACAGCGGCATTGTTGATCTGGTGTTCAAGAATCCTGGCATCAGTATATGCATGGTTGACAAACGCCGTGATGCTAGCCGTTGCCTGGATCTTTACCTCTGCTTCAGTTCCCTGTATCCTGACTTTTCCAATGTTTTGCTTGCTGATAACAGGAGCCAGCCTGTATCCCATATTCACCGTATCTCCGGTGCTGACATAATACATAAAATCCTCGCCGATGCTGCGGTAGGCCGACAAAGACAAGGTGATCCCTTTACCAAGAGCCACATCACCGCCTGCCTCCAGACTTTTCACCAGCTCAGGTTGCAGATCCGGATTGGCCACAGCAAAGGTGCCCCTCCGGGTGCCAGTTCTGCACATATCATCCAGCATGGGGGCGCGAAAGCCCCAGGCATAGGATATATAGCTGCTGAGATGCTGATTTGGGGAATACATCAGGGAAAACCGCGGTGTAAGGGCAGTCCACGACTTATCAGGCATGGATGAGAAGGCATAATCCTTGTAAAATTCGATGGAATAGGAAGGATAATCAATGGAAAAAGCGGCATTGTGAAAACGGGCATGGTCGTACCGCAGCCCTGCACTGGCTTTCAGGCGATCCCCGGCCAGGTTCACCTCATCCTGTGCATAAAAGGAAATAATATCCATATTCCCCTGATTGTGAATGATATCAGTGGTTGTATAATAGGTGTCTGTGCCCTTTACGGCACCTGTCTTCAGGCTGATGCCAAATCCTACCTGATGATGTGGTATGCCCGCATAAGAGAGATCGGCATTCATGCCATGATCAAGGCGCGCGGCATCGGCCTCATACAACTGGTACTCACCTTCACGCATATATTCGTACACCCTGAAGTAGCTTTCAAGGTTGGAATAGATCAGGGCCGTGTATCTGAGATGGCCGCTGCGACCTTTGTAATGTAGGGAAGGCGCCAGATTGCGATGCTGGATATAGGATCCGTGGTCGTCGAAGACCTGAACACCGGTCCCCCGCATGTCCGAAAAAGCCAGGGCACGGAGCTCCAGCACATGCTGACCCTCCTTCCAAAGATAGCCCGATTTAAGGGACAGGATGTACTCTTTCAGGTAGGTTGGTATCAGTATCGTGTCCTCTATCGTTCTGTATACATCCGGTGTGGTGATATATCCATCACTATGACGTGTTTGCGCTTGTAAACCCCAGAAATACCTTCCTTTCATGGCGTTTGGGCGCGCCGACCCTTCTACGCCCAGCTCAGCAGCCAGGGTGTTGTAACTGCCGTATTCGATGCCTGCGTTACCAGCAATACTGTCGGAAGGGTATTTGGTTTTCAGTTCAATGACACCGCCCATGGCACCGCTTCCGTATTTGGCAGGTCCCGGCCCCTTGATAATATTGATTTCTTCGAGAGAGTTTTTGTCTAGCATATTCCAGTTTACACTCCCACCATCTGCTTTGTTCATGGGAATGCCATCCATAACAACGAGCGTCCGTCCCTGGTCATTCGCCGGCATACCCCTCAGGGTTACCGTGACCCTGCTGGCAAATAAACCTGTGGTATTGCTGATCAGCACACCTGGCGCATATTGAATCAGTTGATTGGTGCTGAGTGCGGGTGCCAGCCTGATGTCCCTGGCGGTAATCGTTGATACCCTGTGAGGTTGACGGTTTCCCTCCCCTGTAGCGGTTCTGATTTCGACCGGATCGGATTGATAGACGGTGTCAGCAAGGTAAACCATGATGTGGTTTTTTACCCCGGCCCTGATCTGAACCTTTTTACTGTAGCGCTGGTAACCGATGTGGCTGACATGCAAGGTGTACGAACCGCTCTGAAGGCCGGTCAGGGTGAATCCCCCCTGCGCATTGGTGACAGCTCCTCCCGGCCTTTCTTCCAGGTAAATATTGGCACCCGGAATAGGCTGTTGATATTGTTTCCCGATAACCTGTCCAGTCAGGGTATGATCACCCCTGGTTTGTGCCATCAGGAATAGCATGCCCTGACAAAGTAAAAGTAACAATAACAGATTCCTCACCTTCCCCATACCCTTCGTACCAAGGCGTGATTACTGCTGGATCTTGACTGCGATCTCCATATATCCACCGGCCTGATCATCATGATGAATTACCTTAGCCAATCCCAGTTTTCCGGAGGCCGTTTTAAATGGAATGATTGTTCCGCTGGTAGCCCATTTGAATTTCTTTCTTCCCCATACTTCTTCATAGCTCACAATCAGCAGACTGTCATGCTGGGCTGCATTAAAATCAGATTCGGAAATGGGATCGGTATCCACGCTGATATCCCATAAGGTATAGTTGCGCGTCGTCCAGGAAACAATGGTTGGGTAGAAAGTCTGTGCATCCGTGCTGAAATTGTCCATCTCGCCAGGGGATGATAGTACCGGTGCAGGGGGATTGTCATCCGTCTTGAAATAGCACAATATATCTATGTCTTCCTGAAAAAGATGGGCTGAATCGGTTTTATACACACGGCCGTTGACGGGGTCAAGAAAAGGGCCGTACAGGCTGTTGCCCTGGTATCCCAGTTTGATGGAAGGATGATAGTAAATACCGCCAAATTTGGATAGTGGATCTTTGTAAACAACCAGGCTGATTTCCGTCATCATCCGCTCTCTGTCCATGACCGTGAAAACCCAGGTCGCCTCGTCCTCCGTATTCTGAAAATACCTGCGGTCCATGTCGATGAACCTGGTATACATGGCAGTGTCCGTGACGGTAATAACCTTGCCGCCGGGCAGCCGCTTCTTGACAGTCAGGTTGGTGAGGTAACTGTCATCGCTCCGCGCCTGTATCCCGAAGAACAATGGCGATCCAATGGCCACGGTGTCCCCGTTTTGGGTGTATTGTTGCCCAACCTTAAAATGTAGTACCGGAGCCGATGGATCCTCTTCTTTTTTGCAAGCTGTGAACACGACTATCACACCCGCCAGAAAACAAAGGAAAACGGAGGAAGCGGAAATGCGATTACCTTGCTGGGTATTCATAATCATTTCTTTTTATCGGTCAGTGGACCGTGTCTGAACATCTCTTGTGAAAACCAAAGCCAGGTTGTAAGACCTGTCGTCAGTCCTTCACGATAAACTTGGAAACCGAAGCAATCTGCTGGTCTGAGGATATAAAGTGGGCATAGTACAGGCCATGTGCCAAACCTTCGATGACGAGGGTGTGTTGCAGGGAAGGATGATAGACTGCGATAGACCTGCCTGCTGCGTCAAGGATGCGAACTTCAGTGATGCCGTTCAGGTTTTCCATCATCACTCTTCCGGCTGATGGATTGGGATAGATGATGGGCTTTGTTGCAGCGTATTCCGGTGTTGAAGTAATCAGGGTGCCTGTGATGATGATATCATCGACCAGAGAACTGCTGTTGGCAGTGAGGGAATCACCGTTGATATTCAGGTGTGTGTTGGAGATCAGTCGAATGGATACATTGCTGTTCACATTGTTACATTCTGCTGGAAGGCTGATGTTCGACACCGTTCCGGTGCTCCAGTCGCTGCCCACGTTGATGGCGCTGACGAGGGTGTTCCATGGTGAGCTGGAACCTGGCATTTTGTATTGCAGGCTAAATTCCCGGGGGCCCGGGGCTGTTGCGTCTGATTTTAGTTTGACAGACACTTTGAGATCCTGGTAGCCGGGTGTTCTGAACTTCACCATCCAGTAGGTTGAATCTTCTCCGTTTGCCCAAGCTGTTGTGCGGGCACATTTATCGGTGCCGCCTGCAGCTCCCGTTGCGGTGTAGTCGATGGCAAGTGCGTAGTAGGATGGCTCACCGAAGGTGCCATGCTCACAGGAAAGAAAACGGCTGGCGTTGGTAGAAATGGCCACATCCACCAGGGAGTCGGCTGAGCTGGCAGGGAATGTCCATCCGGCAAGGGTGTCCTGGGCAAAGCTGAGGTTAGCGGAAAACAACATGCTTGCGAACAAAAGGGTAAAGATTTTTTTCATTTGCTGATAGTTTTGTGGTTTCGATATGCACGACAGATCATATCGCAAAAGTATAAATTTTCATACAGATAAACAGACATGCACAGCGGGGAATGTTGAAAGTTGAAAGTAGAAAGTAGAAAGTAGAAAGTCTTCCTCTTCCTGATCCTCTTCCTCTTCCTGAACGATTTGGCCTGCAGATGAAATGTAAAACGCTAGTCATGTATTTGATTCACAGCGCCGATAAATGTTATTTTGAGGCCATGCTTTTCCACAACATAGGGATCGTCGGTAAAAGGGGTATAGCAATAGTTGTTTCCAAGGGGATAGAGTTCTCTGAAGACCGCTATCGCTTTTCGTGATAGATGATCCGGGTTTATTTTACATTCAATGATATCTACGGAACTTCCCTTGCGTTTTATCACAAAATCGATCTCACGGTCTGACTTGTCCCGCCAGTAAAAGAGCCTGTTGGCGGGGAGGTACGAACGCAGCATATCCAGCACAAGATGTTCCCAAAGCAGCCCCCTGTCCTCCTGCCTGATATCATGCCAGCCTTTGGCGTAGCATACCATACCGGTATCAAAACAATAGCATTTAGGACGGCGGACGATCTCACGTCGGCCATTTCCATGATATGGGGCCAGAAGATACACCATATTGGCAATGCGCATGGCTTCAAGGTATGACAATACCGTGGGCCTTGTTACGGCGCTCATTTTCGCCAACTGGGTATAGTCAATCAGTTGACCACTTGAACGCAGGAGTAAGTGCAACAACTGTAAAAAACCTGCACGGTTTCTGACATTAAAAAGTTCCTGGATGTCCCTTGCATAAAACCCATCAATCCATTCAGAAAAGAACGACTCATTCTGAGAAAGGGAAAGAAGTTGCTCGGGTAAACCCCCGTGTAATAGCCTAATATCCAGGTCAGAGACTCCAAATATAGCTTTGCATTCATCCCACAAAACTGGAGGCAGATAAAGAACATTTTTCCGACCAGTGAGTGAATCTTTGAATTTTTGAGTCGCTTCAAGGGTTGAAGATCCGGTTGCCAATATTTTCAGATGCGGGTATTCGTCAGCTGCAATTTTGAGCAGATTGCTCGGATCGGCCAGTCTGTGAATTTCATCGAAAATGATCGTTGCACCAGTAGCAGCGGTTTTTAAGTAGGATTCAGGGTCTTCCAGTCGTCTGACGACCGATGGGAGATCACAGTTGAGGTAGATTGCATGAGGCAGCATTTTTGCAACGCTTGTTTTGCCCACCCTCCTCACGCCTGATAACCAGACGATGGGCCTGGTTTCCCAGGCTTGATATATTTTGTTGATCCAGAAAGGCCGATATTTCATGAAATTGTAATTTACAAATAGACGACCAAATATATAATATATTTCCAATTATTCAAAATTTACCAACCGATTGCCCGTAGGCTTTGCCTGCGGACCCTGTCCCTGTCCCTGTCCCTCTTCCTCTCCCTCTTCCTCTCCCTCTTCCTGTTCCTCTCCCTCTTCCCCTGTTGTCCGTAGGCTGTGCCTGCGGACCCTGATCAGAATACTACCAACTCCGTGAAACTCAGTTTCTTTTTCCGTGCTACTCTGTGGTTTAATAATGCCTCAGACAGAAGCACATCCTCCCGATTTGGGGGTCCACCTCACCTCCTTCGCCATATGTCAACCTATTGTAAGGGCTGGGTTGTTTAACCACAGAGTTTCACCGAGTTAAAAGGAGTTGCACAGAGTTGTTCTCCCTATCCCTCTTCCTCATCCTCTCCCTCTCCCTCTTCCTCTTCCTCTTCCTCTTCCTCTCCCTGTTCTCCATCGACCCCTCTCTAAATCTCTCCCCTGAGAGGGGAGAGACTTCGGCAAAGGGATAAGTACCACAATATCAACAAAATAAAGCCTTTGCCTTTGCGAGAGGAGAGACATTGAGGAAGCGTACATGTAAGAAGACAGGGATATTCGGTGCTAGACCAAAATGAACTTTAGGATCTATTGTGGGGGGCATGTGATTTTATTGGAGTCCATGTAATGAAATGATTAATTTTAGATGCTAGTTTCAGGAAAAAGATTGTTAGGTGGCTGAGAATCTGAGAAGGCTAGAGAATCATTACTTTGGAGCAAGTTTAGAGATCGTGGCCCGAGCCCGGCAACTTCGAAAGTCGCTGACACCATCAGAAAAGATATTATGGCAAGCGCTGCGAAAGAAACAGGTAGCTGGGATGAGGTTCAGGCGCCAGCATCCAATTGCGCAGTTTATCGTGGATTTTTACTGTCACCAGGTAGGATTGATCATTGAGATAGACGGAGAAATCCATTTGGAACGCGATCAAATGGAAAGGGATGAGAACCGAACGCATGCCCTTGAGCATTTTGGTTTGCAAGTATTAAGATTTAGAAATGAGCAGATCAAGCAGGATCTAGACAACGTATTGAATCGAATAAGAGAAGAAATCGATGCTTACCAATAAACTTGGCATATTCCCAACGGCACCCTCCCCTCTCAGGGGAGGGCAGGGAGGGGTCCAAACAGGTAAGGAGCTTGATGATGAGACGGGGTACTCCTATTTCGGGGCCAGGTATTATGATCCCAATATCTCCATCTGGCTTTCCGTGGATCCGTTGAGTGATGAGTATCCCAGTCATTCGCCGTATAACTACACATTGAATAATCCAATTAGGCTGATTGATCCGG
>JAGNHN010000082.1 GCA_018001695.1 Lentimicrobiaceae bacterium | reverse complement strand
TCAATGCTTCGCGGGCTGAGGCCAGGTTATCATTTGAGATATTAAGTTCCTCGATTGAGTGATGCAGCTTTTCGATGGTGAATGGCAGACACATCTCATTTTCGGCAAGGCCCTGAACGACGGCCACAGCATGTTCATAACAGGTGTCATATCCACAGGCCCCGCAGTTGAGGTGATCCCTGGGCGATGTCTTGCCCATGGAATGCAGCACTTCGATGATCTCATCTGGTTGTGGCTGATGAATACGGCGATCCAGGGGATGGAATTCCTGTTCGAGAGGTACATGTTCCATCTTATGAACTTCCTCTTCCCATCCTTGCTGCTCCTGTGACTGCAGTTTTTGTTTTACATATTCCGTTACCCGTTTGCGCCTTGAGAAATGTCTTCCGTTCGGGGACATCCCTGGTCCCATGATACACCCATCACAGCAAAGCAGTTCCAGGTGCTGGCTATCCAGTAAGCCGTTGTGAAACTCTTTGATAGCTTCGCGGAAGTTGACGCGGCCTTCGGCTACCAGAACATTGCCTTCCATGACATCCTCCGTCCGGTTGATGGTTTGCAGCAGTCCCCGGCTGATGGGGAAAATGGCACCTTTACCGGCGTGGGGTGGATCAAACTCTGAAGGAATGGCTGTTTCTGGTCCAATCCCTTTGTCTTCAAACATTTGCCTGAGTTCTACGAAGGTCAGTGCCTCGTCGATTTCATCGGATTCCGCTTTTTTGGCAATACAGGGGCCGATGAATACCACGGCACTGTCATGGCCATAGCGTTCCCTTACAATCCGGGCCATGGCCACCATAGGGGAAGCAACGGGAGCCAGTGCTGGTACCAGCTCGGGGTAATAATGTTCGATAAAGAAGACGATAGCTGGGCAATCGGATGAGATGGTGGGCCGCTGCTGCGGGTCCCGCATGATCTTATCGTATTCGCGGGCGACCATATCTGCTCCGAATGCGATTTCTGTCACCTTGGAAAATCCCAGTTGTCGCAGCATTCCGACGAGAATACGGTAGTCGTTGATCTCGGTAAATTCTGCCGGGAAGCTGGGAGCCACGCAGGCAATCACCTTTTCACGGGTGTTCAGCAGATGTTCCACTTCCTGCGTTGACCTGACGAATACCTTTGCGTCCTGGGAGCACACCTGCACACAATTGCCGCATCCGATGCAGCGTTCATTGAGCACTTCCGCCTGTCCGTTGATAATCTTGATGGCTTTGACAGGACATTCTCTGACGCAGGTGTAACATACCCTGCACCTATCCTTGACAGTATATACCAGTTGTGTTCTGTGCGAATGTCCCATTTCCTCAGATAACGCTTCGTTTTGCGAATATGGTCTTGCAGAGGGCATCCCATCCTGTGTCGGGATGTAATGTATTGACGCCCTGTTGCAAGGGTTCGATTAATTGCTGCTTTCCGGCAGCCCTCATGGTTGCTTTGCTGTCCAGATCGGCCAAAGCGCGGGCCCGATTACGGATGTCGTCTTCATCGGACTTGAGCGGCTGGCCGCCTCCAGCTACACATCCTCCCTCGCACGCCATGACTTCGATGAACAGCAGGTCTTTGCGGTCTTTCAGGCTGGCGATTGTTTGCCTGAGCGCCATGCTGCCGTTCACCACGGCGACGCCGATTTCATGGGGACCGGCTTTGACGATGAGTTCTTTGTATGATTTCTGGCTACGTAGTTTTCCAAGCTTGTTCAGGGCAATTTCTTTCCCTGTCAATTTGAAGTAGACGTCCCGCAGTACGCTTTCCGCGACGCCGCCTGACATTCCGGTCACATGACTCGAGAACCCCCCGGCTGCGGAGGGATCGTCGGCAGCTTCAGGTTCGAGTTGAAGGATATGAATACCATATAACTTGATCAGGCGTACCAGTTCGCGTGTGGTTAAGACAGCATCCACATCTGAAATGCCTTTATGGGTCATCTCTTCCCGCTGCGCCTCAAATTTCTTAGCTGTACAGGGCATGGCGGCCACATGGAATATCTGATCGGGTCTGACGCCTGGCGCGTTCACCAGGTATGATTTTACAAGCCCACCCATGAGCTGTTGTGGCGATTTGACGGGTGTCAGCTGTGGGATCAGCTCCGGATAAAACTGCTCTGCCATTTTTACCCAGGCCGGGCAACAGGAGGAGAAAAGGGGTTGACGTATCCCTTTTTTCAGACGCTGGACGACCAGGTCAGCCACCAGCGAAATATTGATGTCACTGGCCGCTACGTTGTTGAAGACCTTCCTGAACCCTGCTTTCCGCAGGGCTGCATTCAGCATGCCAGAGAGATCCTTGCCGGATTTCAGGCCTAGCATCTCTCCGATAGAGACGGCCAGCGTTGGCGAATAGGAAATGGTCACATAACTATCCTTTCTGTGCAGGGCTTGCTGAACAAGCGACAATTGCTCTTTCTCATGCAGTGCTCCGGTGGGGCAGGCCATGATACATTGGCCGCAGGTGATGCAGCTGGAAAGGTTGAGTCCTTTGCCTGCAGTGGTTCCTATAATGGTCTGATTGCCCCGGTGTGTAAAATCAATGGCGGTGATACCCATGACCTCATCACAGGTGCGGATGCAGCGCCCGCAGAGAATACATTTGGCCGGATCACGTGTCAGGGAGGAGCTGGAAGGGTCTGTTTTGAGCTGAAGGCGCTTACCTGGGAAACGCCGCTCCATGATGTGGTGTTCCGATGCCATGTCCTGCAGTTCGCACATACCGTTGCGCACGCAGTAGAGGCAGTCGTCGGGATGGTTGGCCAGCAACAGCTCCACAATGGTCTTGCGTGCATGGACAACCCGGGGAGAATGGGTCGTGATTTTCATCCATTCCTCAACAGGCTGGGAGCAGGAGGTCACCAGTTCTTTCACGCCCTCCACCTCTACGACGCACATGCGGCAGGCACCCGACGGACTGAGCCCTTTCATATGGCAGAGGGTGGGAATGGCAATACCGTTCCTTTCCAGGGCTTCCAGTATCATTTCACCCCGTCTGGCCTTGATTGTTTTTCCGTTGACTTCTATATCAAAAATCATGTGCTGGACTTATCTGATGAATACGGCGGAGAACTTACATACAGCCTGGCAGATGCCGCAGCCGGTGCATTTTTCTTCCACAACGAAATGGGGGTATTGTGGACTCCCGATGATGGCATCGTAGGGACATTTCCTGGCGCAGAGTGTGCAGCCTGTACATTTCTCCACATCGATGTAGAATACGCGAAGTTCGCGGCATACATTGGCCCTGCATTTGCGGTCGAAGATGTGCTCTTCGAACTCATCCCTGAATTTGGTCAGTGCGCTGAGCAGAGGATTCGGGGCATTCTGTCCAAGACCGCATAAAGAAGTGTCTTTCATCACCTGAGCCAGGCTTTCGAGCTGCATCACCCCCTTGAATCTTTCGAGGGTTTCATGGCCGGCTTCGTTGGCAGGACGGTGTGTCAGGCTGTGCAAAATATCCAGCATGCGCCTGGATCCTTCGCGACATGGGATACACTTGCCACAGCTTTCTGCTTGCATAAAAGACATATAGAAGCGTGCCGTATCTACAAGGCAGGCATGCTCATCCAGAACGATCATGCCTCCTGATCCCATACCGGCACCCAGAGATTTCAGGTCTTCATAATCGACGGCTGTATTGAGTTCATCGGGTGTCAGCAGGATGCCGGAGGGGCCGCCCAGGTGCAGGGCTTTCAGATTGCTATCGTCTTTGACGCCTCCGGCCATGCGGTACACAATGTCCCGCAGACTGGTTCCCATCTCTACCTCCACCATGCCTTGATATTTGACACGGCCTGCCAGCGAGAAGAGTTTGGTGCCTTTGCTATTGCCGGTGCCGATATCCATGAACCAGCGGGGCCCATGGGCCATGATATGCGTGATATTGGCCAGGGTTTCCACATTGTTGACCACTGTGGGTTTACCTTGCAATCCCCTGGTGGCAGGGTAGGGAGGCTTGGTTCTGGGCATGCCCCTTCTGCCCTCCATACTGTTCAGCAGGGCGGTTTCTTCGCCACAAACAAAGGCGCCCGGACTGTGGACGACCTGGATATTGAGACTCACGCCGCTGTCCAGGATATTGGAACCCAATAGTCCCAATGACTTGGCCTGTTGCACGGCTGTTTCCAACCTGTGTATCGCCAGGGTGTATTCATGACGAAGGTAGATGTATGCTTTGCTGGCCCCGATGGCATAAGCTGCGAGGGCAATGCCTTCGACCACCTGGTGTGGGTTGCCTTCGATCAGTTCACGATCCATATAGGCCCCCGGGTCACTTTCGTCAGCATTACAAACGAGGTATTTCTGGTCGGCGGCAGCATTCAGGGCAATTTTCCATTTCCTGCCGGTTGGAAATCCACCGCCACCCCGGCCTCTGAGTCCACTTTCTTCGATGAGGTCACAGACCCTTGCAGCGGGGTAATTGAAAATCGTTTTTATGAAGGAACGGTAACCACCATGTGCGATGTAGGCATCAATCTGTTCCGGATTTATGATGCCATTCCATTCCATGAGGATGCGTTTCTGGCCCTGGATCATGGGTAACTGGGAAAACAACTGTATCCCTGGCCAGGGCTCGGCCCCCCGTACCGGAATCTGACATAGAATATGCTCAGGGTCAGCATTATAATTCAGTGCGGCATCCAGGATATCAAAGACATCCCCCGTATCTACTTTTTGAAACAGCAGGGTATACTTGCCAGGCAGCTGAATCCCCATTTGAGGTCCAAATGCGCAAAGGCCATTGCAGGCGGTCCTTATCAGCCTGGCATCACGCTGGTTGTCTTCCAGGTAGTGCTGAATAGCTGTCTCAATATCTTCGACCTTGTGAACCTGGCTGCAACTACCTGACAGCAGGGTGATCAGGGGCTTGTCCAGCTTCTCGTTGCGGAGGATGCGGAGACGTTCTGCGTATTGATCCGAATGCTGCCCGGTGGTGTCAAGTAGATAGCCGACCAGCCATTCATCTTTACCTGCCCTGGTTGTCGATGTTGTACTCATACCAATGAGGGTCTGGATTTTAGTTCCTGTATGATCTCCCGCAGTTTCTCCGGCGTCACGCCTTCCCAATACCTGCCCCCTGACTCAAGAACCGGGGCATGACCGCATACGCCGAGGCATTGTACCTTCTCGAAACTGAACATGCCATCGCGACTGACCTGACCTTCCTTGATGTTGAGCAGGCGCTCAAGCTCCCTGGTGAGGGAAGGCATCCCTTCCAGGTGGCATGAGGTGCCGGCACATAGACGGATATGAATCCTTCCGGCAGGTTCAAACCGGAATTGGTCGTAGAAAGTCGCCACGCCGTATACACGACTGGGCGCCATGCCGACGTGGCGTGCAATATGAGAGAAGATGCCTTCGGGTAAATAACCATAATGACGCTGTACTTCCTGCAAAATGGAAATAAGCGTGTCCGGATTTCCCTGCGCATACCGTTCCAGAATCTGACTCAGTTCTTGATCCATTGTAGGATTTTTCTATCTTTATCCAACGAAATACAAAAATACAATTATTGTTAAAAGAATAACAATGTTAGAGTGTTAACATTGTTATTATTGATCTTAACTTTGCACAGGCTTCATTAAGCAGTGATTAAGATGGATAAAGGGTCAGGAGGTAATGGAAACCGCAAGGAGATTGTGATATGTCTGGGAAGTTCCTGTTTCTCCCGGGGCAATAAGAAAGCCGTACAATCCATCAACATATTCCTCGATCAACATGCAATAAGGGATAAAGTCCATTTTCATGGCGCCCACTGTTGCGGGAAATGTGCCGAAGGCGCGATCCTCAGGATTGGCGAAAAGACGTTTGAGCATGTGGAAGAGGAAGACCTCAATGACATCCTGATGGCAGAATTGAAGGGCTTCCTCAATATTGAAAATCAAGGCTGAAATGATTTTATGACAGCCGTTGTGCGAATACATACAGAGATAAAATGATGAGCAATTCACACGGCGAAGCACTGATCACCCTCCAGGAGGTTGCCTTTGATGACGGGCATGCATGTATCCGCGTTTGCCCGGTACGGGCCATCGTGAGTGAGGTGAACTGGCCGGGACCGCGGGTGGTGCCTGAACGCTGTATTGGTTGTGGGAGCTGCATCACAGATTGCGCACCCGGCAGGGCTGTTTATCGCTCTGATGTGCATCAGGTCAGGCAAATGCTCGCCTCCGGCCGCCAGGTGGCAGCCATGGTAGGGCCTAGCATCGCCGGTGAGTTCGAGGATATCAAAGATTACCGGAAGTTTGTGCAGATGATCCGGGAACTGGGCTTCAGCTTTGTCCATGAAGTGTCGTTCGGTGTGGACCTTATCGCCTTGAAATACAAGCAACTTCTTGAAGATCATAAGGGTAAGTACTATATCACAGCCAACTGCCCCGCAGTAGTATCCTATATCGAAAAATATCACCCCGACCTGCTCACCAACCTGGCACCCATCGTCTCTCCGATGATTGCTACGGCCAGGGTTTTGCGCGAGATCTATGGAGATACGGTTGACCTGGTATACATCGGCCCCTGCATCGCAGCCAAGGATGAAGTGACCCGTTATGATGATGAGCCTGAGATAGGTGCAGTCCTGACCTATACGGAACTCCGTGAGCTTTTCTCTGAGTTTGGCATTGATGAACGTAAACTTGAGTTCTCGGACTTTGATCCACCCTTCGGTTATAAAGGATCGCTCTATCCTATCCCCAATGGATTATTGCAGGCCGCCGCCCTGTCAGAAGATATGCTCGAGGGAGAGGTCCTGACCATTCATGGCGGGGCTGAAATGATACGGGCTGTGAATGAATTCAAAGGTGATACAGAGGACATTGGCCGGCATGTCAACCTCTTCTATTGTAATGGATGCATGATGGGTCCCGGCACCTCACC
>JAGNHN010000081.1:7052-7172 GCA_018001695.1 Lentimicrobiaceae bacterium | reverse complement strand
AGGTTGTTGTGGCAGTTGGGGTAACTGTCTTGCTGGACCCAGCGCCCAGTCCATGGCTCCAGGCATAGGTACTGGCGCCGGAGGCCGTCAAAACACTGGATTCACCCGCACAAATTGTCG
>JAGNHN010000081.1:0-6952 GCA_018001695.1 Lentimicrobiaceae bacterium | reverse complement strand
AGGGTGCGGCAGATGCGCTCACCGTGGGCAAGGCGTTCACTGTGACCGTCAACGAAGCCGTATTCGTGCAGCCGTTGGCAGCTGTGCCAGTGACAGTGTAAGTTGTTGTAGCAGTTGGGGTAACTGTCTTGCTGGATCCTGCACCCAGTCCATGGCTCCAGGCGTAGGTACTGGCGCCGGAGGCGGTCAATACACTGGATTCACCCGCACAGATTGTCGAGGGTGCGGCAGATGCGCTCACCGTGGGCAAGGCGTTCACTGTGACCGTCAACGAAGCCGTATTCGTGCAGCCGTTGGCAGCTGTGCCAGTGACAGTGTAAGTTGTTGTAGCAGTTGGGGTAACTGTTTTGGTGGATCCTGTCCCCAAACCATGGCTCCAGGCGTAGGTACTGGCGCCGGAGGCGGACAATACGCTGGGTTCACCCGCGCAGATCGTGACGGGCACAGCAGTGGCCGTCACCGTGGGCAAGGCATTCACGATCACCTCGACTGTCGCGGTATTCGTACAGCCGTTGGCAGCTGTGCCAGTGACAGTGTAAGTTGTTGTAGCAGTTGGGGTAACTGTTTTGGTGGATCCTGTCCCCAAACCATGGCTCCAGGCGTAGGTACTGGCGCCGGAGGCGGTCAGGACACTACTTTCCCCTTCGCAAATCACACCCACACCCGCATTCAAACTCACACCTGGTAAGGGGTTCACGGTAAGATATAATAGGTCCACATCCTTGCAGCCATTGATATCAGTTCCGGTAACAACATAGACGGTAGTAGAGGAGGGTGTAACTGTCTTGCTTGCCCCAGACCCTAAGCCTTGATTCCAAATATACGTATTGGCGCCACTGGCATTCAGAATACTGGTATCACCCTGGCAGATGACAGGAGGCAGGGCGGTAGCCGTCACAATGGGGGTTGGATACACTGTAATGATCACATTCCCGGTAACAAAGTCCCCGAGTTGGTCTGTCACGGTCAGATAATAGGTGGTTGTAGCAGTAGGTTTAGCGAAGGCCAGACTATCAGATGGATTGATGATTCCTGTCCCTGTAGACCAGGAAAAAACATAAGGCTTCAACCCACCGCTCACCTGTGCCCAGAGTTGAGCGGTATCGCCCTGGCAAAGACTTAAGGCAGGCCCCATGGTTAGCAACATGGTATCTACCCAATGCACACGGTTATATATGTCATCATCAAATGCTTCCCCGGCGAGATCGCCGCTGGCATTTTTAAAAACGGCCACCCCATTATTGATTGCTTTCCTGACATTGCTGATATTACTGGTAAACAATGGATTAGAAACAAAGGAAGCGTTTGGTATCGTTACGGATTGAAAGTTGTTAAGGGTTAACAGCGCAGTCGCAGGTGCAGCGGTTCCGGGATTCTCATCCGGGGTAAAGGAACAGTGGCTAAAGGGATATGCTGGATCCAGCATACCGCCAACACTAATCAGTAAGCTGCTGTCGCAGCACAGACTAAAGTTCGTGTGATGGGCTGAGATCGTTCCTCCGTTTCCAATTATCATCTTTCCACCATGCCAGGACATAACATTAGCAGGATTTGCAGCAGTTCCATTGGCCCTTAGCATACCTCCACTGTGAACACCAATTCTTCCCTGGTTTTTCAAATGACCCCCCGGACCAATACAAACTTCTCCGTTTTGCGTAATGTGAAAATTACGCCAGGTTGTCAATATTTTGCTTCCCACATTGACGACACCATCTAAGACCTGGGTGACTCCCCACGTGTAATAAGGCGTAAATGCATTATGAAGACTTTTTGAATGCAGGGTGTCGCTGATGGCCTTCGTATTACCAATGGTCATTGGTATGCCGAAATCATTGGCAAGGGCACTGGAATTCATTTTTACTGTGCCCGGTTTATTGATGATTATCGGATTCCCTTCAAGGTTAGGATAGCTATTCCCCGACCGAAAGTTTTGCTCGAAAGGGCCAGTGAAAATAATGTCTTTAAATCCTTGGAGGGTTGCCACATCTCCGACCGTATAATCGCCCAGCATCTCAACCACCTCATAAGCCTTCACGTATGTATTATTGAAGATCCTAAGATCCCCCAATACCCTTAATCCAGCATTCACAGAAAAATTAACGGCTCCTGAACCCTGAAAGTTCAGATTTGCAAATTCTTCCATCGCTGCACTGCTGTTTAAGGAAGCATTTGTGCTATATTGAAAACTCACATATGAGTCACTCCCCGGATTAAACCCGTAAAGGGTGGTATAGCCAGTATTTAGGTTGGTCCAGTTCCCCCCGACGTAAATGCGGTTATTTCCATCATTTGCACTCAATCCTGCACCCAGCGCCATGCTAATATTGCCTTGTACATTGAGCGCAGCATTGGGATTCATTTCAAGGACACCATCCATCAGGCTGAGGTTATTAAGAACGGTGACACTATCTCCATCCATGATCTCAAGAGCGTCAAAATTCGTATAGGATTTGTCAAGATCCAGGTTATAAAAGGTCTCGGGATTCAGGATATCCGAAGCCGAAGACCCAAAAAACCTGACCTTGCTGGTTCCTTCAAGAAAGCCCGCCGTACCAGCCTGGTTGTTCCAGTTTCTGCCAATATTCATTGTATACGTTCCGGCATTGAGTGTGCCGGAGAGAATGCTTAAGTCATTCATGATGGTAATAGGACTGTCAAGTGTCCTGGATGGGACAAATCCATCACTATCAATGACGAGGTTGTGAAAATA
Organism: Lentimicrobiaceae bacterium; assembly: GCA_018001695.1. Lineage (GTDB taxonomy): Bacteria > Bacteroidota > Bacteroidia > Bacteroidales > JAGNHN01 > JAGNHN01. The sequence continues at coordinate 4,242 of JAGNHN010000081.1, read as the reverse complement.
ATTCCCACTGTGAAGGGTGATAAAAGGCACCCCCGTGGTGCTTTTATCAGAACCTGATATCACGACGGTCCCACCTGAAGGCTGGAATGTGCCTGCTGAAGTGGCGGAAAAGGAATATCCTGACCGGATTTCTCCTCCAGAAATACTATCAATAAAGGTGCTCCCTATAAAAATACTGTTGTTGGTGATCTCGAAAACGCCCCCGTTCATTACCATTTTCCCCTCTAGATTTTGAAAAGCTTTTGCCGACGAATAGGTTTTGTCACATATAAATGAACCCCCATTCTGTCTTAGAACACCGGTACTAGCCAGATTATAGGACCCATGAACCTCTATTAAACCATAGTTAATCTCGATCTCTCCATTATGTGTGAAATTGCCGTCAACCTCAATCCGACCAAATAATCCTGTCGTTCTTATTTTTGCCAGGGGGTCCATGACAATCGAGCCATCTATTTCTAGTTGACCCTGGTGCTGTCTGAATTTATTATTGGCATTCAAAACAAAATTTCCCTGGACCCTGATTATACTAAAGTCGTCGATATAGACATAAGCTGGATTCGCACCTGGTTTATCGAGGATAACATTTCCAAATGCAGCATCATTATCGTTATTGGTAAACCAAAATATATAATTCTCAGTCCCCCGAACGAAGACAGTGTTGCCTGTGCCAAAAACAGCATTGGTTCCATCCTGAAACTCCCAGCGCTGTCCAACAACAAAAGCACCGCTGGTAATGGTCCCTCCTGATCCCGCGCCCCATACTACATTATTGGCAAAGATGGTATCAGTGGTATTGTTCATCAGGAGGTTTCCATAGAATATTGCACTGTCACTTACGTAAATGTTACGGTAATAAGGTTCAAAAGTGCCTGATTCCACCACCAGGTCATTGCAATTTATATTGTTAGAAGGGTAGACCGAGCTGGAGGTGGTTGCCACAATAAGGCGGTTAAATGGGTTGGCTGTCTGAATATACTGCCAATTTTTTGCTACGCCATTTCCATTAAAACGAACCTGAGAATAGGATCCCCTGCGGAAGCCAGCGGTGGCGCTGTTCGTTGCGTTGGCATCGTACCAGTCGTTACCGACATTGATGAGGATATTGCCAGCATCATCGGCATTCAAACCTGCTCCGGCAGCAATGGTCACGCTCTTGCCCACATTGAGGGTACATGGAGGATTGATTTCCAGGGTGCCATCCTGGATGCTCAGGTTATTTGTTACATAAATATTGCCCGTCATCTCAAGCCCATCAAAGTTCGCATAGGTCTTATTCAGGATAAGGTCATAGAAGGTCTCATCCGTGGTGATATCAGAAGCCGTGCTTCCAATAAAGTGAACCTGTCCTGTTCCTTCCGTAAAGCCCACGCTTCCCCTGTTGTTGGTCCAATTTCCTTTGATATAGATATTGTTATTACTGATATTCAATATCCTGTTATGGATGGTAAGGTTGCCATTGATGGTAATATTTGAGTTGAATGTTTTCTGAATGGAGGTAGCCACATCGGGTTGCCCTATTACAAGGTTATTAAAGTAATCGCCTGCCTGGAGTGTACTGGTATAGGATAATCCTAACAAAATAACATCTCCATAGTCCATATGCATAGAGCCGCCGGTGGTATTGATATAACCAGAAATGGCTATGGGTTTAGAGGTAGAAGACATCTTCAGTTCGCAGCCATTGGCAAAGCTGATGAGGCCCGTCAGGAATAGGGTGTCCTGTCCGTTAATGGTCAGCACAGCACCTGTTTTGGCGGCTCTCACATGGCAGAGCTTACTGTTATTTTCATCACTGGAGATAAAAGCGTTCGAGGTACCGACAAACAGAATCTCTCCAGAAGTCAGCTGCACATTTGATCCGGATTTCAGCCACAAATTGCCCTCCAGCGAGATCTTGGATGCATTCACCATGGATGCTGTGCTACCACTTTCGAAATAGATATAACCCGAGGACAGGATATCTGAAGAGGATTGGGTGAGGTTGAGGCTCCCATGTATGACCGTGTTACCGGTGACCGTGAGATCATACGCACCGATATCCAGCCTGGCGCCTGCATTGACCGTTAAGTTGCGACATCCCCCATTCGCATTCTGAAGGATGGGATAATAAGTATAACCCGTAGAGATCACCACATCGGTGAGCAGATCCGGAATGAAACCACCAGACCAGTTGGCACTGGTGTGCCAGTTATTAGAAACGGTTCCCAGCCATCTGCCGGCAGGTCCTATATGCAAGGTATAGTTGCATGAAACGCCATTGTTGGACCACACACATAATCCATAGTAATCTGCCGTCGTAACTGTAAAAGTAAACTGCTCATCCACGCCCAGGACGGTACTGGTGCTGCTAGCAAGCGCTGCATTCCTTCCGGCATGATAAGCTGCCCCATTGGACTTAAACAGGCCAAAATCAAGGTCAGCCGTGACACTCTGAATGTCCATGTCGAAGGTATAGGTACCCGGAGGAAGATAAACATCCCAGATTTCGACCACATCGTTGGTTGGCCAGGCAAACGAATGTGTCGTATTCAGGGTAAGCAGGTCGCCGGCATTTTCATATTCGATGGTGGCATTACCGCTACCACTGTACCGGTCAGCCTTAATATATTTATTCGCTGATGGAGTGTGATTGCCATCCACGACGATCACATCCACCCTTCCGCTACCCTGGGTGGAAGAAGCCAGAGATGTTGTCATGGTTGCATCGCTGTACATATATATGTCCCAGTCCTCTGTAGATACATTGGGACGAACACCGACGGCATACCAGTATATCGAACTATTCAGCACCTGATAATACTGGGGATCGGTGGTGACACTTTGTGATACATCGTCACTCAGGTTAGTTATCTGGACATAACCGGCATCACCAGAAGAAAATGGGCTGAGATATGCCCCAGATGTTGATGTGGAAGCCTGCACGAAATAGTAATAGGTGATACCCGGCAAAGCGCTCAGGTTCTGATAGAACGTGCTCATCTGCCATCCGGTCAAAGCAACGGCACCGCTAGTAGAATTAGTTGTGTTTCGGTAGACTTTGTAATAGTTAGCTCCCACAACTGGAGACCAGGATATATAAACCCGGTCGGCATAGGTACCATCCGATGCATTGACATTGGAAGGAGGGAAACAATTAGTGGTGATCGCATTCGGAAAGACTAACATGTTATCTCCTTCATTCGACTCGTTGTTTTCTTGCCCCAGATGGTCAACGAAAATCCCAACCATATGCGACCCCGGCGGAATAGCATTGTCAGAACTGTAGATACTTTTAAAGGCACTCTGTGAGGAGGTGAAACTGGGCGCAAGAACAGGTATAGCATCCGTATCGAATAACCTGCTGGTGGAACCTGAGATGATATAATACCCTAATTCCACGGATTTGGATGAGGCAGCTCCATTGTTCTGAACTGTGCAGGAGATGCTCAGATTATCATTATTAAATGACATATTGCTAGAACCACTTAAGAATGTCAGGTTTGTTTGTTTTGGCTCAATGCCAATTACCAATTTGTGATCCACACTAAAGTTGTAAGGCCCTGGCGCCAGATTATCAACAGTATACCAACCATCCTCTGATCCACCCCACCCCCAGTTCATATGAAAATATATAGTAGACGTATTGTTATTATAGCCATCCATGACCCATCCATGGCCACCACCTCCACTCAGATGGCCCGCATATAATGCTGGCCGGCCGGCATTAATCTCTGCAATCATCAGGTTACGCCAACTGGTTGTTGTATAATTGGAACGGTACTTATGGGATGCGGTGGTCTTATAGTAAAAATGATCAATAAGTGCTCCTGGCACATCTTCTGAAAATGCACTGGATTCTCCTATCCCGTAATTCATATTCAAGGTCACACCGCAATGAAACAACAGTTCATCTGCATGTGTAGAGGAGGAAGTAAGACTATTTGGCATATTCGCCCAATCATACGCCAGGTTAAAAGTTGCACTAATGGTCCCAAGGCTGGAATGTGTATATGAATGCGAACCGCTGCCCCTGGGTGGAAAATTCCAGAATTTGACAATCTGTCCCATGGCTACGGCAGCGCAACCTACCAGCGCATGTCCACAAGGCCCGCCTGTCATGCTGGGACAGCTATAATTATAATTACATCCCTGACCCCAGGTGGTAGTGAGCATAGGCCCAATAATAGCCTTTGACTGGGAAGGCATTGCATTGCCATTAATAAGATCTGACCAGGCCTGCTGAATCTCTTTTGAGGGCAA
>JAGNHN010000039.1 GCA_018001695.1 Lentimicrobiaceae bacterium | reverse complement strand
CCGATTTCTGTGCCATGCTCAGGACCAGATTTGTGATAACTTGATTGATGATGGGGGGCTTTTTTATGTTCATTTCTTTGCACGCCCAAAGAAATGAACCAAAGAAAGGGCGCTTTTTCGAAGGGATTTTTCAGCCTGCGGCTGAAAACCATAGCTGATTGGCTAAATTTCCTCCAAGGCTTCGGAAATTTTTAACGCCAATCAGCTATTATCCTGACCGAAAAAGATTTTATCCGCTGCATACGAGACTCGGGGTTCCTTCCTAAGAAAAAAATATCAGTTGCCGCTTAAGCGACATTAGAATGGTGCGGTCACGCCGAGTGATAACGAGGCGGGATTCCGCCGCAGGCGGAAAGCAGCAGGCGTAGTCGCGTAGCGGCAACGAGGCCCGCCCGGCCCGAGGGCAAAAACTTGAGTTAATGAACTGATAGATAATTATTTTACAATGACAAATGCAAAGTACTCCCTGGGCAGCTTTCAAGTTTACCTCCTCCTCTGCCGAACTAATGGAGAGTCAGTTATCACCATTAATGAAATGGTGAAAACTTCTACCGCACTAATTGTCACAAGTCAGGACTAAAAGCCATCTTTTTTTAAATTGAGATATTATTGAGATATTATTGCTATAATCAATAGAATAACAATCGAATAGAAGCTAATCACCCTAACATTTAATTCATAATACAATAGAATAAATATTCCTTGATATTAGTACATCATTTGTTATGTGTCAGCAAAATGACTACCTTTGTAAAATACTTCTATGCTGATGTCTTGATGTATTCCTCATAACTAAAATGTATACAGCATGATATGTATGGAAGAAATGATAGACATGACATCATTCTGATAGGCATGCATGCTTTGCATCGTAGTGATATCGTGCTTTCATTTATTAATTTAAAAATGAAATTTCAGGGATAATTTATATTGTCAACATTGAAGTTTTATATTCCGATTATAATACATATAACATCGACCGAATACGTTGAAATGATAAAAACAACTAATGTCTTTAATAAAGCACTGAATACCAGAAGCGATGGCAGCTCCCGGCCTGAGACCTGATGATACCAGAATATAACCAAACCGTCTGATCGTTGCCCGTGGTTTGTCAGGGATGACAGCACCAACTTTTATTCTTCTTACCGCTCAATGTTCAGTTGTCGCATGATGACCAAGGGTATAATATTGATTTAAACCAACATACCATGATTACAACGACCGTATTTCACGAAAACAACAGGCCCGCACAACAAGAGAAAGAAGAGATCATTGCCTTTCTATATGACCAACTCGAACAGTATGGAGATGCCAGAGAAGACATCAGGAAAGCTGTTAGTTATGCCCTGAAGGAGGGTCCTGCCTTTGGAGGATATGTCATAAAAGGTGTTGCTGACAACAAAATAGCCGGTGTTGTCGTCGTGAATAAGACCGGCATGAAGGGGTACATACCTGAAAATATCCTTGTTTACATTGCAACGCACCGTGCATTACGCGGTAAAGGTATAGGCAAGCACCTGATGCGAAAAGCCCTGGAAGAAGCCGAGGGAAATGTTGCATTGCATGTGGAGCCTGATAATCCTGCAAGGTACCTGTATGAAAACCTTGGATTTACGAATAAGTACCTTGAAATGAGGTATCTTAAACAAAGCTAATATGGCATTTATCACCTTAAGCCGGTCTAAGCTCAGATCCAATTTTGATTTTCTTGACCGTCTGTTTAAAGAACGGGGTATCCATTGGTCTGTTGTCTCCAAGCTACTCTGTGGCAACCAGTTGTACCTGACAGAGCTGTTGGACCTGGGCATCCGGCAGGTCTGCGATTCCAGGATATCTAACCTGCGTATGATCAAGCGGATAAATCCTGAAATCGAAACGGTCTACATCAAGCCGCCAGCCAGGAGGGCTGTGAAAGGGATTGTTCAGTATGCCGATATTAGCATGAATACCGAGTATGATACCATCAGGCTGCTTTCTGCTGAAGCCAGGGCCCAGAACAAGACTCACAAGATCATCATCATGATCGAAATGGGCGAGCTGCGCGAAGGAATTATGCGGGAGGATTTGATGGCTTTCTATTCCAGGGTGTTCGATCTCCCCAATATTGAAGTGGTCGGCATTGGAACCAATTTGTCCTGTTTGTATGGGGTTCTTCCTAACCAGGATAAACTCATTCAGTTAAGTCTTTATGAGCAGCTCATCGAGGCCAGGTTCGACCGAAAGATTGCTTATGTCTCGGGTGGCTCCTCGGTAACAATTCCATTGATCCTGAAAAACCTGCTTCCGCAAGGCATTAACCACTTCAGGGTGGGTGAATCGCTGTTTCTGGGAACGGATGTATATAACAATACCCGCCTGGGAAATATGGAGACTGATGTCTTTCAACTCTATTCGGAAATCATTGAGTTGATGGAAAAGCCCAAGGTGCCCATGGGTGAATTTGGAACAAACGTTGAAGGGGACACGCCTGATTTTGATGAGGCCTTGTCGGGAAAGACAAGCTACAGGGCGATCATCGACATTGGTTTGCTGGATGTCGACAGAAATAAACTTATACCAATTGACGAAGATATTACCATCGTGGGTGGGAGTTCAGATATGTTTGTCATAGATTTGTTCGAGAATAAGAGAAACTACAAAGTGGGCGACCTGATTGAGTTCCGGCTTGATTACATGGGTGTTCTGCGGATCCTGAATTCAAAGTATATTGAGAAAAAAGTGAAGCCCTGAAGCACACCCTGCTGTCCGGTCTGGTCGATGGTGAAAGGTAACACCCTGATTGAAACCAGGTTTACAATAAAATCCTGAACCTGCCATGTCGGCAGGTGAGACAAGATTTAACGAGCTAAACAGAATAGCCCCTGTACATGATCTTTATACCATCAAGTATTCAGAATAAATCAATATGCGATGATCATACCTGAAGCGCAGCACGTGGAAATCATCAATGCCATCCAGAGGGAGGACTGGCAGCCCCTGTTTGAATTGATACCTGAGATCGAGCGGTCAGAGGAATTCGGTGAGATGTTAGGTGGAAATGATAACGAAAAAGGAGAAATGATGTGGCCGTTCTGGGTTGAGGAGGAGGTAATTACACGATTTCGGGATATCATTTACAATCTGCCGGTCACTGTCGCCTTTAATTATTTGGAATGGGATGAAGGAAAAGAAATGGCCAGTAAGCAAGATTTTGATTTTGATACGATCGATGTACCGACAAAATGTAAGATCATCACGGCCATTATGCGAAACGACCGCTTCTGTGATGGGGCATTGATTTCTGCTTTTGAATCTGGCCTCATGCTGGCCCTCCTGAAATCCATACAGCGGCAGGTTATGGCCTGATAGCTTCCCGGCATGGCCTCTTATTCTTCTATCTTTGCCAGGTGACTGTCGTCATATTGCTCTCATATGTAAGGAAAGAATGGACCCAAAGAGGAAAAACCGGACGGAAAAGGAGGAGCATGCCTACCTGCAGCAGGTGCTGCGCAAGGTGGAGCAGGCTATTGATATTTCGAACCGTTCGGCTGATTTGCTCGCAGGTGAGGTGAAAGAAACAACGGCCTATATGTGGGAGAACAAGGCTGAGATGGATGGCATGGAGAAACTGTCGGTCAGAAAATCCATCGCCCAGATGGCCCTAAGTGGCGAGAAGGTCATTGAGCGAAAAAAGCGGCTGCAGAAGCTGCTGCAATCACCCTACTTCGGCAGGATCGATTTCAAAGAAGCAGCCAGCACACGCGAATCTCCTGTCTATATAGGCATTCATTCTTTTTATGATACGGTTGAAAATGAAAACCTGATCCATGACTGGCGGGCGCCGGTATCGGCCATGTTTTATGATTTTGAGCTGGGAGAAGCTTCCTACCAGGCACAATCCGGCGAAGTCAAGGGTGAGATCACCCTTAAGCGCCAGTACCGGATCCGGAATGGACGTATGGAATTCATGCTGGAAACATCCCTGAATGTCCTGGACGATATCCTCCAGCAGGAACTCAGCCGGAATACCAGCGACCGGATGCGCAATATTGTTGCGACCATTCAGCGTGACCAGAATGCCATCATCCGTAATGAGGATGCAAGGACCCTGATCATCCAGGGTGTGGCCGGTTCCGGAAAAACTTCCATCGCATTGCACCGCATAGCCTTCCTGCTGTACCGTTACAAAGAATCTATCCGGGCCGAAGATATCCTCATCGTTTCGCCAAACAAGGTTTTCGCAGATTATATCTCCAACGTCCTCCCCGAACTAGGTGAGGAAAAGATGAAGGAGACCGTGATGGAAGACATTGCCAACGAGATACTTGAGGGCAAAATCGTGTTTCAGTCCTATTATGATCAAATGGCATGCCTGCTCGGTAAGGATGATCAGGCCCTAAGGGAAAGGATCCAATTCAAATCAGGAGCGGCCTTTGTCTCCAGACTGAACGAATACCTTGTCCATCTTGAAAACACCAATTTCACGCCCACTGACTTCGTGGTGAAGCGCTTTCCGATTCCTGCCTTCTATCTGACGGAAAAATATAATACCTATTTCAGGCTGCCATTGCAGAAGAGGATTGCTGCCATTGCGCGGGATATCGTGAGCGATTTGTCGTTTTATTATGGTTATGACGCGACGGCAGTGGAGCGAACCCAGATCAGGAAGGAGATTGAAGGGATGTTTAAGGTCATAAATATCAGGCAGATATACAAAGATTTCTATTCCTGGCTCAATCAGCCCGATTACCACCGACTGAGGAAAGGGCATATCTATGAGTACAGCGATGTCTTCCCGCTTGTGTATCTAAAGATGCATCTGGAAGGAGTCCGGGCTTATGATCATATTAAACATCTGGTGATTGACGAAATGCAGGACTACAGCGCCATCCAGTACAGTGTTCTGGCCCGGCTGTTTGCTTGTATTAAGACCATTTTGGGTGATACTTACCAGTCTGTTAACCCCTACAGTGCCTCGCGGGCTGTGGAGATCGCCCAGATATTGGGGAGTGCTGAAGTGGTCATCATGCCAAAGAGTTACCGTTCGACCATGGAAATCACCCAGGTCGCGCAGGCGATTAAATACAATCCTGATATTCAGTTGATTGAGCGTCATGGCGAGGTGCCTGAATTCCACAAGGCAGGCTCATCCGCCCAGGAGATCGCGCTGATCAGCGATTTGGTAGCGGCATTCCAAAAGTCTGGCTCCCAGTCGCTGGGGATCATTTGTAAAACCCAGCAGCAGGCCGATGAGCTGTATGATAAGCTGGCCGGCCGGCACGAACGGCTTGTCCTGCTGAACCCAGGCAGTACCTCGTTTTCCGATGGCGTTATCATTGCAACGGCTTACCTTAGCAAGGGTCTCGAGTTCGACCAGGTGATCGTCCCCTTCTGTTCTGCACGGAATTACGAATCAGAGATGGACAGGCAGATGCTTTACGTTGGGGTGACCCGGGCTTTGCACAGGCTAACCATAACTTATACCAAATCTTTGAGCCGTTTTCTGGAAGGCAGGGTTTCTGCCAGGGACGCAGATATCACGGTCTCCGGATGAGGATATAATCCTTTTTAAATCTTATATGCAATGGTTGATTTTTCGAAAGACCAACAACAAACGCTGCTCCGGATCCTGGAATCCAGGTTTGAAGGCAATATGCACCGTCATCGTGATCTGCTTTGGTTGCCAGTCAGCGAGAAGCTGATGTTAAACCCCGGAAAACTATGGTCATTGCACGAAATGGAACGCACAGGAGGGGAACCGGATGTGGTAGGCTATGACGCAGAGAAGCAGATCTACGTATTCATGGATTGCGCAGCTGAGAGTCCGGCCGGCAGGAGAAGTCTGTGTTACGATCCGGCCGCTCTGGCATCCAGGAAAGAGCACAAGCCTGCACATAGTGCTGCAGGCATGGCTTCGGAGATGGGGATAGAACTTCTGACAGAAGCGCAGTACGCATACTTGCAGCACTTTGGAAAGTTGGATACGAAGACGTCCAGCTGGCTGAAAACGCCTGATTCCATCCGGAGCCTGGGAGGCGCACTATTTGGTGATTGGCGGTATGGACATGTTTTTACCTACCACAATGGCGCTGAATCTTATTACAGTTCCCGGGGTTTTCGGGGATGCCTGGAGGTTTAAGTTTTTAAAACAGGATGAATAGTCACGGTTACATTTCAGGATGATTCAGGCTCCTATCAAGGGATTCTACATCTTTGAAGAATCGGCCCATAGCCCTATGCTTGAGGAAACTACGAAGTTCATCCAAATCCTGAAAACCGACGTACTGGCTGGCAAAAATGCCCTTGATGATATGAAGTAGAAGCTTTATTTTCCATTTCCATCATCATGCATGAAAACAGAATCTGCCATGCCATTCTGGGCTATCATTAAGTTGAAGCTTTCCTAAGCCTCCAGATACCTTTCACAGGCAGCCAGGTCCCATTCCAGATCCAGTTCTTCCATCATGGCTTTGGCATTCAGAAGGTACTCGCTTCCGCTTGTGCCCAGCAAACTGCTGAACCTTGTTCCCGGATCCAACAGAAACCTGCCTGTTTCGAAACAGGTGCGGGATAACTCCATCCTGCAATTGAGCTGATGGCCGGCTTTGATAGACGAGGCAAAGGCGCGAAGCGCCTTCCGCTGACGGCCGGTCATCCATTGCAATAGGCCCATCAAACGCCAGGCTTCTATGGCAGATGAAGGAACCGATGCTGAAAGGCGGATAAGTAGCCTAACGGTTTTGTGCAGTATTTCAGCCTCTTTCCTGTATGGAATGCCTTTTGCCATCGCATTCTTCAGCTCGAGCATCTCGTTACCGGCCCTGGCCTGAAGATAATGGATATAATAGGTGGGAATAATCTTCTTGTCCGGAATGAGCTTCGTGGCCTCCTGGAACGCTGCTTTTGCTTCCTCCAGTTCATCCTGTAAGGCATGCGCAGATGCTTTCACGCACCATATAATCAGCAAGGCTGTAAAGTGACCTGTTTTCTGGGTATAATCCAGCGCTTCATCTGCTGATTCAATCACTTTGTTTAGCACCCTGAAGCGAAGCCAACCTAACGCGCTAAGCCGGTATACCTGTGCCCGGGCATGGCTGTTCTCAACAGAATCCGCGATCTCCCCGAGTTTTTGAACCATATTCATCAAACCTGCATAATCCCCCCTTTCAATATTAACATAGCCGCAGTATACTGTATAAATAATGATAGGCCAGAATTCTCCGTATTGCATGGCGGTGTTAAAAACATAATCAAAATCCGGCTCATTATCAAGCTTTCCGGTATGGTATTCCTGCATTTTCCGGGTAAAGCGGTAGTTGATCATGGATACGGCCTGGTCATTAACGCCAGAGGCCAGGGCATGATTCAGTATCTTCTGGCTGATCCGCAATGATACCCCCGTCCATATGAACAGGTTGGCGCATTCGGTGAAAAGCGAAAGGCTATGAACAGAATACCGCTGGTCGTAATCGGCAAGGTGCTGGAGATAGGTGAAGGACTCCATGAAAAACCGGCGTGGATTGAGGGTTGTCATGGCTTCACCCCACTGGGACAGGACGCGGGTATAGTTTTCGAATTTGGTGTCAGGTCGTTTTCTGAAATAGAGCTTATGGAAGTAAAGCTTGAAAATAAACCTGGCCATGTTGTAGAAACTGAAGATCCGGTGGCGGACAGGATTCTCCGGAAATCTGACATGGTAAAATTTGGGTATAATATTGTTGAAGAAGGCGGTGGCTTCGATGTTATTCCCGGCTGCCTGATGGGCAAAGGCCGTCTTGATTTCCAGATCGAGGTACCTGGCAGCGTGCTGCTCATCATCCTTATGGTATTGAAGTCTTTTCAAGGCCTCCGTATAGAAATGCAGGGCCTCGTTGGAAGCCCCGCTCTTGAAAGCCTCATCCCCTGCCTTAACCAGGTACTCATCCACTTTTTCAGCGACTTCCGCCTTGCTGTAATGCATGGCCAGCACACCATAGAACGCATGGATGTTGCCGGCAAACACTTTTTCAATGGATTTCGCAATCTTCAGATGGAGCTCCTTCCGTGTGCTCTGCATCATCGAATCGTAGGTTGCCTGCTGGGCAAGGGCATGTTTGAAAAGAAATTCAACATCCTCCTTGTGCTTGTCCTCGTTGAGCAGCTGGGCTTCCTTCAGATAAGCCAAACGGTTGTCCAGTTCTTCAATGGTTTGGGTTGCTTCCTCCAGGACCTTATAATAGAAGTTTCGCCCAATCACGGAGGCGGTTCTGAGCAGGCTCCGGGTTTTCTCATCCAGTCTTTCTATCCTGGAAAGGATGACCTTGTCGATGGTCTCCGGAATATTGGCATACCTGATCTCATCGGTCATTCTGAATGCGCCGCCCTGCACTTCAATCAGCCCATCATCAATGAAGGAGCGTATGACTTCCTCAATGAAAAAGGGATTCCCTTCGGATCTTTGTATGATGAGACCAGTGATATCAGGAGGCAGGTCGCTGTTTTTTAGCAGGTTGCGTATCAGGTTTGCGGAGTCCTTTTCTTCAAGGGGATTTAATGGTATCAACCGGTAATGTCCGGGAAGCGTCTCCTGGACATACCGTTTTATACGTTCTCCGGTCTCTTTGTAACCAGGCCGGAAAATTAACACGAACAGCAGCCTCTGGGTCTTGACGAGTTTGAGCAGTGACTCCATAAAGACGATGGTCGATTGGTCCGCCCAATGTGCGTCTTCAATCATGATGAGGACTGGCCTTGATCCGGTAGCCTGCGATACCAGGTCACGCGTATTTTTGAGGATCAGTCGCTCAAGGGCTTCCTTCTTGATACCGCTGAGACGTTCCTTGTCAACCTGTGAGATAGGTAACCCCATCATGGTGGCAATGAAGGGGATAATCTCCATGGCCTGTTCACCGGTTGATCTTCTGATGTATAAAGACAGCTTACGGAAGGCGGCTTCTGGTTTATCTGCATCCGCGATCCCGGCCCAGGCTTTCAGAATTTGGATGATAGGATGAAAACTCATGTTCTTACCTTCAGATAAGGCCCTGCCCTCCAGTAAGGTGAGCTGACGAATCATCTCACCCTGTCTCACCTCTGCCATCAGCCTTGACTTACCAACACCGGCTTCACCTTCGATCAACAGGACCGCACCGCGCCCATTCAGTAGTTGCTTCAGCATATCTTCCACCATGGCCGACTCCCGCTCCCGGCCTATCATGAGCGATTGAATGATCCTCCCGCCTGGGATATCAGCACTGGCCGGCTTCTCGGCACGGAGAATCCACTCATACAAGGGAATATGTTCTCTGTAGCCTTTGATAGGAAGGGGCTCCATGACCTGATAGCGGAAATGTGCCTTGGTTTCATGCCAGGTTTCCTCACCTGCCAATACCTGTCCGGGTGAAGCAGCAGCGCATATTTGGGAAGCAAGGTGCATGGCTTCTCCAAAGTGGTTCTCCTGAGTGCCTGAGGCCGTTGTAATACTCCCGCAGTAGACTGTTCCGCTCACGATTCCAGCTTTCAACTGTATGCTGGACGGTAAATCCTCACATTCATGCCAATAGCTGATAACGCGTTGGATTTCACTGATGGCCCTGAGGGCATTAACAGATTCAGGCTGCTCACCCCTTCCGGACTTGAAAATGGCTATGGCGCTTTCTCCTATGAATTTGTCGACTTTGCCGCCGTACATCTTCACCAGGTCATCGATCTGCGACATACATCTCCCTATCATACCGGCTGTCTGTGCATCCCCCAGTGTATGCTGATGACTTTGCACACCTGAGAGAGACATATGCAGGATGCATGCCCTGGCTGATGATGCTCCCGTTTCGATCCCCGTCATGAGGAACGCAATTATTAATAGTGTATTTATTTGACTTACATGCAGTTGCCAAATAGCGCCAACAAGCTATTCCGCTTGCGAGAAGCTACCGGAACCTTGCCACCATCCTTCATAATCACATCACCGCCTTCGCCCTTGCTAAATCCAATCATCTTATTCATATTGATGATATGTGATTTATGCACCCTGAAGAAACCTTTGTCGATGAGTTCATTCTCATAGTCACCGATAGCTTTGGAAATGAGGATCTTCCTGCCATCTTCCAGAAAAAAACTGCTGTAATTGCCATCGGCTTCAATTCTGATAATTTCATCCAGCAGGACAAGATGCACATACTCACTCGTCTTCAGCAGAATTTTTTCATGCTTGTCTTCCGCTTTTAGATTATCAGCAAGGGCCTTAAACCTGAGCTTCTCCTCATACCTGATCAGGTCGTCGGCCCGATTAACTGCCCTTGCAAGTTCTTCAGAATCTATGGGTTTCAGGATGTAATCTACGGCGGCGAACTTGTAACCTTTGATGGCATATTCAATGTAATTCGTAATGAAGATCACCTTGAAATCAGGTTTGTCAAAGTGCTTGATCAGGTCGAATCCACTGCCATCCGGCAATTTCACCTCTAGCAGGACCAGATCTGGTTCATGTTCATTAATGGCGGACACCCCGGAAGTGACACGATCGGCTTCGGCGACCAGGTTGACATTTGGGCAGTAATCTTCCATCGCCTTCCGGATCATGATCCTGGCTTTTGGATCAGCGTCAACAATGACTGCCCGTATCATGTAGATTGTTTCCACTAATGTAAGGGATTTAAGTCTTAAATCAAAATAAAAGATCGTATGCTCATCACAGGCCGGCTTCCTGCCGGCACATTTCAACGGCGAGCGACGGTATTATTACAAAATCAGGACAATCCTGTCTTGCAATCACAGGGAGCCTTAGTCCTGCATTCGCTTCAATACTTTGACTATCCTGAAAGCCATGCCCTGATCCAGGCGGGCAACATAGAATCCGGGCTTCAGCGTTTGGGTATTCAGGGTGATGTTGTTCACTCCGGGCTGACAGACCTTATGAACCGGGGCTGTGACGATCTGACCCAGCTCATTGAAAAGGGTGATGACGACCTCCTCCGCCTGCAGAATATGGAACTCCAGCGTGAGTTCAGTTGAGAACGGAATGGGGTAAGCATGCAAACCGGAAGCGGCAGCGGCCGGACGAGGGTCATTCAAACCTGTGAAGGGTGGAGAATTGTATTCATAAGGCCCTATATCGATGCGTGGAGTGCCGCCTCCAGTGCTCCACACACGGATATTGCCAAGGA
Source organism: Lentimicrobiaceae bacterium (assembly GCA_018001695.1). Classification (GTDB taxonomy): domain Bacteria; phylum Bacteroidota; class Bacteroidia; order Bacteroidales; family JAGNHN01; genus JAGNHN01. The sequence goes on along the minus strand of JAGNHN010000039.1, from coordinate 23,059 downwards.
GGTCATCGGAAGGCAGATTCAAACCGCTCAGACTTGGGATGCCGGCATCGACACAGGGAGAGATGGTTTTCAACTGGAAATGCCATGCCAGGGTATCGATGAAGTCGGGATACACATCTATATTATTTTCAACCAGACCGCTACCCGTCCCGAAGGGACCGATACCGCTTATGCCTCCCTGTAAGTCATTGTATCTCAAATCCGGGTTGCAATTGCTGGAGTTGATACATATCTGGGTTCCTGTGAGCGCAGTATTGCTCCAAAAGATGTTGTTGATCAGTTTAGGATTTGAGGCATTGGCGATTTCGACACCACCACCCTTATAGTTGGAATGGTTCCTGAAAAAGGCGTTATTGAATATTTTGGGATGTGATTGGTCGGTAACCCTGATCGCACCGCCACCGTATCCGTTGTTAATAATGGAATAATTCCCATGGAACAAACAGTTGACGATATCTGGCGATGATCCGTTGTAGCAGGTGATAGCACCTGTGCACCGGGCTTTGTTTTCATGGAAAATGGAGTTACTGATGTAGGGGCTGCTTGTCCAGAGTGCGATAGCCCCTGCGTTGCCATACAACGACCCATCGAAAAGTGCACGGTTATACTGGAACAGACAATGATCGATGGTGACCTTGTCAAAATACCTGATGGCAATGGCGCCGCCACAATTGTTCGGACTGGAAGCAGGAACAGGGGGAGGCGCAGACCCGTATTCGAAAGTGCAATATTTGAAGACAGACGTTGGGTTCGTGATGGCAGTGCTGTCAAAGATAATATGGCCCCATCCCAGTTCCGGATTGACTGCAGTAAATACGATGCTTCCCTGGTGGGTTGCATTTCCGATGGCCTGAAGGCTACCTTTCACATCTAATTGGATTCTATCCGTGAATTTAACCCATACACCTGGATCGATGATGAGCGACTGTCCATCCGGGATGGTGATATCACCGCTCACAATGTAAGGGTGCCCTGACTTGGTCCAATGCCCTGATACATTACCGGCAAGGACTTCTGTACCAGGCCCCTCACAAAAAATCAGTGCAGCGCTATCCACCTGCCAGAAGCCGCCTATGCGTCCATTCGAGTTAATAACGCCGGCGGCGGCGGTAGCCCGGTACATTTCGGCATGAACCTGTCTGCTCTCCATGTCTCTTAAAAAGGATGCAGCGATGGCTTGAATGGCCGGAGAACTGTTTTCTGAGGCGTCAAATATTAAGGTATAGGCAGATGTCCCATACCAAACTGAAGGTCCAGGTGCACTGTAATTGTTATATGACTTGGCTGTATCACAAACGAAGCCGAAGACAGGCTCGCCGTCCAGGGTGGCCATGACCACTGAATGATAGAAGTTGACAGCATGAATATTGTTGATAAAACTCCAGTCTTCACCCTCTATGTCCCTGCCCAGACCACGCAGCCCCATGGTTAAACGGATCTGTGTAGGAAGATAGTTTTGATTCCTAAGCTGCAGGGCGAAGTTTTGAAAGCCTGCCCATCCGGTGGTTAATAAGCGCGCAAAGGCGGCATTGGTATCAGGGTCGATATCATCATAATCACGCGAGGCGATGTAATACTTCTGGTCGCCATGCCCGTTTCGCTTGGGCTCCGGACCAACCCCGCTTGCGTCCCATCCGGCGAAGCCTTCATGGTTCACGGCAAGACCTTGGTAGGGTAGCCTGGGTAAACCAATTGTCACACTTCCCTGGAAGTTCCAATACGAACCGGATCTTCCATTTCCTGATAAAGGAACAGTAGTGCCTAATGTCTGAAGATTCAGACTCAGTTCATTGGATCCGACATCCTGCAGGAAAGCCGCTGCTACCGCCTGAACAGCCGCCGAAGACCCCATCGCGGCATTGGCCGGCTTGAAAAAGTTGCTCTCAACCTGGAACTGACTCAGTGTTGAAGGGCCGATATGGAACACCATGTACCGGGCCTGACCGGATATCATAAGCTCTCCGTTCAGATAGAAAGATACGGTGATAGGCCCAAAATTCATATAATGCTCGCTTCCTGCAAACAGGAACCAGTCTACTCCCTGCACCTGAGCACCCTGGGAAGCCAGGCCCATTCTCAGCTTGAGTTGGGAGATGGTGAAACCGTTGCTGCTCAATGCCTGCACGAAGTTTGGAAACGCACCCGTGACCGAGGTGGCATGGGCTCCATAGGCGCTAGCAGCATCAACATAATCACTGGTTGCCGCATAATAAGCGGTTCCGTTATGCCCTATTCCGGGAGGCTCAGGCCCGGTGCCGTTTGCGTTCCAGGCTGCGCAGCCCTCGTTCTCATTGACCAGACCCTGAATCTGGATCTGTGAACGGGCCTGTGAATACAGCATCAGGAGTCCCATCAGCAAGCTGATGCGCAGTGTCCATGTAGTAAAGGTTGTCTTCATGATGGTAAAGTTTTTGGTTGGATCTTATTCAATATTAGTCCTAAAGGAAGCCCTATATGTAATAGATGTATAAGCGACACCTCCGGATACAGAAACGCAGGGTTTTTTACTGGCAACGCCCCCTGCCTGCGTTACATCCATGGTTCGCTGTTTTATGGTTTTTTCGACTTTACCTCGTAACTTGGTCAAACGGTCTGGCCATACTGAGCCTGGCCGGCACGTTATGAAAACACTGGATGAAAGCATCATTGCATCCCTGGATGGCTCACACCTTGCCCTCCTGGAGCATATCCCCTATTTACTTCAGGATCTCTGGGCAATAGGTGCGGATCCCGATACCATGGCCAATCTGATCCTGCAGCACATTCCCATGGAAAAACCCCGTATCCTGGACCTGGGGTGCGGGAAAGGTGCTGTTTCGGTGAGAATTGCCCAGGAAGTGGATTGTACTATCACCGGTATTGATGGGATTCCAGGGTTTATTCAGGCAGCAGAGGGTTATGCGCAACAATACCATCTACAACATTGCTGCACCTTCGAAGTGGGTGACATACGATTGAAGATCAAAGATCTGCAGGGGTTTGATATAATCATACTAGGCGCGATCGGGCCCGTATTCGGTGACCTTGAAACCACCCTCCATACCCTGAAGAAAGTCCTGAACACCCCCGGCTATGTATTGCTTGATGATGGTTATCTGGAGGATGATGACCCCATAGAATATCAGAGATGTCTCAGAAAAACAGCGTTCTACCATCAGATTCAGGCTGCAGGCTACAGCATCTGGCATGAGGAACTGTTTCATAGAGCGTACATTGAACAATCAGATGACCATATTTTTGATGCTATAAAACAACGCGCTGGAGAACTGATTGTGCTTCACCCGGAGAAGCGAAGCATGTTTGAGGCCTATATTGAGGATCAGATTTTCGAGAACAGCATGCTGGAAAAGCATATCATCACGGGTACCTGGTTATTATCCAACATCCCAGCTCCTACTAACCCTTGAGTTTGCGGAATAGACGGCAGATTGGGATAAAGCCCTCATCTCCTTGGCTGCCTGGCCTGGATTGACAGGTGTCTGACCAATTTGAAAAAGACGGAGACCTTTCCAGCCCGGACCGGGTTGTGGAAAGGTCCCGTAATAATTTACAAGCCCGGATTAGACGCCGGGCCCGCTGAAATTGGTTTTTATCAGGAGGCCTGGTCTCCCTTGCTTTTTGATTTGCGGCTGATGATCACAAACGGCACAACAAACAATGCCAGGGTGAACAATCCAATGAGAAGGGTGGTGAAATCCATGTTCTTCAGTATTGAAATGAATAAATAAATAAGTCACGGGACCATGCGTCCCGGACAGTCACTTAACCATCAAGCTGGTATGGATCACCAAAAGGTGTGAAAGGGAAAAATCATGTCGACAGCAGGCAGTCCAGGCTCCATCTCCCGGGCAAATCTGGCAACAAGCTGGGTACTCCGGTAATTGGTTGCATCAGGAGGAACAAGATCCGCATCCTGGTCCCATCCCTTATTGGACCATGCTGCAACATTGTTTAGGAGGGGCTGATTGACGTTGGCCGGTATCCCGGTCTGCACCGGTAACAGCGCTGTTTCGGATCCCAATGGATGAGATTCAAAATAAAGCGCATCCTCTGTATGAAAGGAAAAGTCCACCCAGCCCGTAGGAACAGGGGCTGAGCCCACCCTGGTTAAAAACAAAAAGGTAAGCAGGAAGGAAATCCCTGTTCTTACAGCATTAGCCATGCACAAAAGTAAAGAATAATAAGACAGTTTTTAAGCATTATTCTTAAGCTTTGCATTGTTATATATATTTGACTATCAGTTTATTAAAAAATATTACTACTGGTAATCTCTGATGTCAGATGGTATACTAGGTGGTTACGCATTGATTTTTCATTTGAGATGGCTTTGATTACTTTTGACAGTTGATCATTCATACTGATAACACTCACTATGCGAATTTTCTGGCTTGCAGTTCTATTCATCGGACTTGCCTTGGTAGGCAAATCAGGAGCCCAGGTTCCCCATCCTGCCCTGATCGGCTATTTTCATAACTGGCAGGATTGGAATGCACCCTATATTCAACTGGATCAGATAGATACACGCTATAATATCATTTGTGTGGCCTTTGCCGTGCCGGAGGCAGGGACCGACTACAAGATGCAGTTTATTCCGGACCAGGTATCACCCGGTGTTTTTAAGTCTCAGATCCAAACACTTCAGATGCACGGGCGCAAGGTTCTCATCAGCATCGGAGGTGCCACAGCCCCGGTCTCACTTGACAATATCATAGAGAGGGATACCTTCATCAGCCGCATGAACCATATTATCACAACCTTTGGTTTTGATGGGATGGATATCGATCTGGAAGGCAGTTCTTTATCGGTAAGCGGGGGCACCATCCCGGCCCCTGTGAATGCACCGGTGATTCACCTGATTGATGCTACCAGGCAGATCATGGCCCATTATCATACGGTACACCAGAAAAGGATGATATTAACCATGGCCCCTGAAACGGCTTATGTGCAGGGTGGCCAATCGGCATACACCGGGGTATGGGGTGCATACCTGCCCGTGATTCATGCATTGCGCGATTCTGTTGAGATTTTGCATGTACAATTGTACAACAGCGGATCTATGTATGGGATTGATGGCTTGATTTACCATCAGGGTACGGCCGATTTCATCGTGGCCATGTGTGAGGCTGTTATACAGGGTTTCAATACCCAGGGAGGGTGGTTTAACGGGCTTGCTGCCAACAAGATAGCAGTGGGATTGCCTGCGTGCAGCCAGGCAGCTGGCGGAGGTTTCACAGATACGGCCACTGTCAGGGCAGCCATCGAATATTTAAGGGGAAATGGCAGTAAACCAGGCACCTACACCCTGGCGCAGGCGGGTGGATATCCGGGACTCAGGGGGATGATGACGTGGAGCATCAACTGGGATGCCTCAACCCTATGCGGCAGCGTTTATGAGTTCGCAGCCAATTATGAGCGCATTTTCGGCCTTGTGACCGCTGTACCTACACTGGCCGGCTCCGCTATGCATTGTCAGGTCTCTCCAAATCCTGCCACAAACGATGTCTATCTGCACTTTTCACATGATGTGGCACTTCCGGATGAAGTTTCCCTTTATAACAGCTCCGGGCAGATCGTATTTATGACAAAAGTTATTGAATACGAGATGCACATCGACCTCCGTCCTTATCCAGCAGGGTTTTACTTCATTAAAACAGGTAAAGAGACACATAGGATCATCCATAGATAATCCGTTAAAAAACAAAGCATACCTTAACCTATCTGCTGACAATATGAGTGAAACCCCTTCCATGAATCCGGTATATATCGCCCGAATCAACAAAGTCTTTGACCATATCGAGGCGAACCTGGATAAACCAATGACCCTTGAGGAACTGGCAGATGTAGCCCATTTCTCCAAGTTCCATTTTGCCCGGATGTTCCATTCCATGGTGGGTGAGACGCCCTTTCAATTTATACTGCGTATCCGGCTGGAAAGGGCAGCCACACTCATTATCACCAATAAACATGAACGTATCACACATATCGCATGGAAATGCGGGTTCTCTGATATATCCGTGTTTTCCAGGCACTTTAGTGCATATTTTAGCAAATCTCCCTCCCGCTACAGAAAGGACAAGCGAATAGATAGCAATATCAGTCAACAGCAAAGCAATCCTGATCAAACGGATGATAAGCCCAGGCTCTACTTTAGTCCTGATTTTTCAACCCTAAAATGGAGGACAAACATGAATCTGAACAAAAGTGTAGAAATCAAGGAGATGCCTGAAATGACGGTGGCCTATATCCGGCACATCGGACCGTACAAAGGCGATGACAAGCTGTTTGAAAGGCTTTGGACCAGGCTGTTTTCATGGGCAGGACCCCGCGGATTAATCGGCGGTGCAGACTTCAAATCACTGGTGATCTACCATGATGATCCCAATGTGACCGATGAAGACAAACTTAGGATGAGTGTCTGCATCACTGTCCCACCTGATACAAAAACAGAGGGCGAGGTCGGGAAGATGCAGTTGGCAGCCGCGAAGTATGTTGTTGCCCGCTTTGAGCTGACAGCGCAGGATTTCCAGCAGGCCTGGGATTGGCTTTATGGGCAATGGATGCCGCAAAGCGGATACCAGCCCGATGATAAGCCTTGCTTCGAGATGTATCCGGAGGAGCCGAAAGACGGGAAGTTTATCGTGGATATCTGCATCCCCGTCAAGCCCTGTTAATGGACCGAAGATGGATGCGCTGCCTGCAACAGCGGCGCATCCATGTCTTTTCGCTGCATTGATTATGGGATAATCCTGGACAGGAATATCGGGTTTTCTTTACATTTGAACCGTCGGGACAACCCGGCCCTGTTCCCTATGCGAATTGTCCAATCATCCGCCGGTGAGGTGAATAAGACCTTTCTTCTTGCCGTTACCATGGCCTCTCATTTCTTTAATCCTTTCATGGGATCTGCGGTTAATGTAGCATTGAAGCGGATAGGAACAGAATTCTCCATGTCAGCCGTGGGCCTGAGCTGGGTCACCATGGCGTATCTGCTGTCGGTCGCGATTTTTCTTGTGCCTTTCGGTCGCCTCGGCGATACCTGGGGAAGGACCAGATTGTTCTTCTACGGCAACCTCTTCTTCACCCTGACTACTTTGCTCTGCGGACTGGCAGGCAGCTCAACCATGCTGATCACGATGCGGTTCCTGCAAGGCATTGCTGCAGCCATGATGACAAGCACCACCATGGCACTGGTCATCTCCGCTTTCCCACCCGAAAGCAGGGGCAAAGTTATCGGACTCAATATCTCCGCAGTGTATGTCGGATCATCACTGGCACCCATGCTGGGTGGGATTCTGACAGATTCCCTGGGTTGGCGAAGCATTTTCATGATCAATGCCGCCACGGGCGCTATCATTACGGCACTGATCGTGTGGAAGTTGCGCAAGGAGTGGTTTCAACCGGTGCGCGCGAAATTCGATTATACAGGCTCCCTCGTGTACATGATCGCGATTTCTATGCTTATGTACGGATTCTCCAGGTTGCCTGAGCCACATGCCATTGCATTGACGGTGGCGGGCTTATTGGGGATGATAGGATTTGTCCGCATGGAGGGAAGGATGGCTTCTCCAGTGCTCAACATCCGCCTGTTCACGGAAAACCGGGTGTTTGCCCTTTCCAACCTCTCAGCCCTGATCAATTATGCCGCTACCTTCGCCTTGTCGTTTATGCTCAGCCTTTACCTACAGTATGTCAGGGGTATGGAAGCACGTGAAGCCGGACTGATCCTGATGGCCCAACCTATCATGATGGCGGTGGTTGCTTCGTTTTCCGGCCGTCTTTCTGACCGCAGAAACCCCCGGATACTGGCCGCTGCAGGTATGGGATTGAGTGCCATTGGATTGTTTTTGCTGAGCTTCCTCAGCGATGATACCAGTGTCATCTACATACTGACAGGGATGGTGATCCTGGGTACGGGATTCGGTCTCTTTTCCTCCCCCAATATGAACGTCGTCATGAGCGCGGTCGACAAAAGCGTTTACGGAACAGCTTCCTCTATCCTTGCCACCATGCGTAACACCGGTATGATGTTCAGCATGGCCATCGCCTCCATGACCATCCATATCCTCTTGGGCGATGCCGAGATCGCGGCCCACAACCTGAATGCCTTCAATAGCAGTACCCGGATCGTATTTGCCGTGTTCACAATACTTTGTCTTTTAGGGATTTACACCTCCGGCGCTAAATCGAGAAAGAGCGCATAACTTCATCCAGTCATAACCCTGTATCCTTGCGTTCGGGTGCTTGATTTGGCCCTTCAGATGTGGTATATTTACTAATCATGAAACGCTATTACCTCACCGGTTTCTGTATCCATGAACGAAGATGCAGTATCAATGAGATGGAAGAAGTGGTGAACAAACATGGTTTTCTGGTGGATTTTAAGATGTTTTCGGATGTGTCCATGAGTGTCACCATTGAAATCCAGGAACGCAAGGTAGACAAGTTTTACCTTGAGCTCAGGGAACATATGAATCTGAAACACTTTACAGGCCTTGAGGGGGATTCTGATGAGGAATGCCTGCTGATGTTGCATGTGCATTTTGCTCAGGGAACAGGACACCTCCGGAATGAACTACCGGCAGTACCAGGATGAGGTTTTCAAACAGCTGATGAGGCAAACCCACGCCTATACATACGCGCATATAGCCTCTATCATACTGATATTTATTTCTTTAGACCTGGACTATATCGGAATGAGTAACCCAAACCAAACAACAAGATGGATACCATCTATTCTTTCGTCTTTTCAAGAATGTTAGTTCTTATTGGCCTGATGTTAATGCTTGTATCTGGAATAGAAGCACAAACGGTATCGCAGGACCGGCAGGATATCGACATCATAAGTCTGGGTTTGGGTATTGGCCTGGATTATGGAGGATTCGGGGTCAATGCACTCTATTGTCCGCATGAGAACCTGGGATTGTATGCAGGCCTGGGCTATGCACTGGCAGGCACTGGTGTCAACGCCGGTATGAAGCTTAGGTTTGTCCCTCGCACCCAGAAGACCAGACTCTCTGGATTTGGTTTGCTCATGTATGGTTACAATGCTGCTATTGTTGTCATGGACGACAGTGAGCATAATAAATTGTTCTATGGCCCGTCGGCGGGTGTGGGCATCGACTATCGCAGAAAGCATGCTGGCAAAGGCTATTGGTCCTTTGCCCTGCTACTTCCATTCCGCAGTGCCAGTGTTGGTGAATACATGGATGAACTGGAGACAAAGCACAATATTCAATTTGAAAATGAACTGATACCCGTTGGTGTTTCAATCGGATATCGGTTCGTTATTCAATAGCCATACCCCATTTTGTAATTGCAGAAGGTTATCCCTTCCACATCCAGCATTCTTTTTTAATCGAAACTGCTCATTTGCCTGATGGTAACCGGAAACATTGTGCACTATATTTGTCTCTTCTTCGGGAAGCGCTTCTTCCTGTTCGAAAACATTGAGCGCATTTTAAAGACCACATGATGACTGATGCTGTCATGCTTTTCCGGGATCCATTGATGCCACCCGCCGGGGAGGCCCTGTCAGATGCGCTGCCGAACCAACTGCTTGATTTGTACCATGAATTGCAGTCCCGTCTGACAGGCAAATTCATGCTTGAACTCCATTGGCGCTATTATCAGGATGGAAAAGCCTGGTTATGCAAGATTGTTGATAAAAAGAAGACCGTTTGCTGGCTGTCGCTATGGCAGGATCACATTAAGGTTTCTTTCTATTATACAGAGCGCAGCCTGCCCGCCCTGATGGCTCTCGACATTCCAGGCGAAATCAAAGAGAAAACCATGAAAGCCGACAAGGCTGGTAAGCATATACCTTGTACACTTTCACTTAACAGCATGGAACAGCTTCAGGATCTGGAGAGAATCATCACCTGCAAGCGGGCTATCAAATAGACTACCTCATGTCTTCATTTGCTTTACCAAGCCTTGCACCCATTGTCACCGTCGGGTTAATTTCTTTGTTTTAACAGATGATATTCAATGCTGATAATATAATGACTAACAGTTATTTGGATAAGATGTAAGTTTAGGTTCCGGATTAACAGGATAAATGAAAATGGAGGAATTTGCTTTTCGTCAGCTTGACCTGGATGGGGTTAGTTTGCTCATGGATTGGGCAGCAAATGAGGGATGGAACCCGGGACCCCATGACGCGGAGGTATTCTGGGAAACAGATCCCGATGGATTCTACGGGTTCTTTGATGGAGACCGCCTGATAGCCGGTGGCGCAATCATCTCCTATGATCGGGCGTTTGGGTTCATGGGGTTGTTTATCGTCCATCCTGACTACAGGGACCGTGGTATTGGAAGAAGATTATGGCACCTTCGACGAAACCTGCTGCAGCAAAGGCTGCATCCAGGCGCCACCATTGGCATGGATGGCGTTGTGGCGATGCAAAACTTTTACAGCCAGGGGGGGTTCGAACTGGCGTACCGTGAAGAACGTTATGCCTGCATGGGGCAGGGTTTCCTCCTTCACCCCTGTGTTTCACCCATCCATTCGGCAGATCATGTGGATGTGCTGCGCTACGACCTGGCATGTTTCGGATTTTCCCGGCCCCGCTTCCTGTTGCCCTGGCTGAAGATCCCTGGCAATATTTCCTTCCGTTATGTAGATCAGGGGCAAACACTGGGATATACCGTGATCCGGAAAGCCATGGAAGGATACAAGGCAGGCCCGCTGTTTGCCGACAACCGTGAGGTAGCGGAGGCATTGTTCCGGGCAGGTCTGGATGCAGTAGGTGGCGAAGTATTATACCTGGATGTGCCTGTCGTAAACCAGGATGCCCTTGATATGGTTCATAAATATAAAGCCAGGTATGTCTTTGAATGTGGCAGGATGTACAAGGGATCTGCACCTCAGCTCTCCCTCGAGAAAATCTATGGCGTAACCACTTTTGAATTGGGATGAGTGAATCAAGGACCTGGAATCATGTAACTATGAATTACGAATAATTGCTGACCGCTGATGGCTGAATATTGATAACCACTTTACCAGGCGAGTGTCCTTTACTTAAATAATCCATTGCTTCTGCACCAGTATCTAATGAATAACGCTTATTGATGATTGTCCTTATATGACCTTCATCCAATAGTTTTGCCACATATTCTAAATCCTTTGGATCAGACTTTGCAGAAAGGGTTTTCATTTTCTTTCCTCCAAAAGACAATAACCAACCAAAGAATATTGATTTGAATATCTGGGTAAGCGTACCGCCTACCATAACATATACACCGTTTGAATTTAGAATCCGTTTGTAACCCAGCAATGAATAATTGCCGTTGATGGCCACAATGATATCGTAACAAATGCGGCCTTTTGTGAAGTCATTTCTTGTATAATCTATTACTTTGTCTGCTCCCAAAGACGTTGTTTGTTCCATGTTTTTTGGACTACAGACTGCTGTCACCTTTGCACCAAAATATTTGGCGAGTTGCAAGGCATAGATTCCAACACCGCCTGTGCTACCAACAATTAGCACATCGCTCCCCTTCCGGATATCGCCTTTATCCCGCAAGGCCTTCAGCGCTGTTGTGGCCGCCACCGGTAAGGTTACAGCATCTTCAAACGAAGTATTTGCAGGTTTGTGAACGAACGCATTTTCGGGAGCTACAACGAATTCGGCTAATCCTCCAAACCCGCAATCTGTCAGATCTCCGACTACTTCATCACCAGGTTTGAGAAATTGTATGTTTCTACCAACTGATTCAATTATGCCTGCTACCGCTGATCCGAATATTTTTTTCTTTGGAATCGCCCCCATTTTCATTGAACGGTAGTCAGCAGCATTTAACGAGGCGGCAATAACCCTCAACAAGACTTCATTATCATTTGGCACAGGTTTTTCTACCTCTTTAAGTCGAAGCCTGCCGGGTTTGTGCTTCCTGTCATATTCGATTGCTTTCATGTGGTTTCTGTTGTGAATTGTAGTTGCAATGTCCTTTAAATTAGACCTTTCCATCTGCTCGATTTTGCCTTTGCTGCACCTGCCGGTTTGTTATTCACTCAATGGGTTTTCTACATCCATTCGCTGGTGTAAAATCCTGATAATTTCTACAGATTCATTTTTCTGATCAATTCTATAGAAGATAATATGTGATTTGACTCTGGAACGGTAATATCCTTCTCTAACCGAGCTAAAGTCAAATCCAGACTCAGGTTTTTGTGAAACATATTTAATTTCGTCCATTATCAGGTTTAAGTATCTGTCCGCTTGTTCAATTGCCTGTTTTTCAACAGCGTACAACCGAATATTCTCAAGGTCTTGACTTGCCAGGAGGCTAATTCTATATTTCATTATTTCGTTAAGTGTTTTTCGTGAATACTTTCAAGAAAAACTGCACGATCGAAATCTTGTACGAATCCTGACATCTCACCTTTCTCTAATTCCCTAATCAGCTCAGATTTTTTTGATTGTTCATATTCGAAAAGCCTGAGTGCGGCTCTCATCACTTCACTTGCTGTTGCGAATTTCCCAGACCTAATTTGTTGGTTAATGAAATTGTCAAAGTAGTCCCCTAATAATACTGATGTATTCCTTGCCATATTTCTAATATTTTTACAAAAATACCAATTATTGGTATAAGGTGTCAATGTTTTTCTCGGTTGGTGCTAAGGTTCAGATATCTGATCTATGGCAGATATAAAATCCAGCTGCTCGCGCCGCCTTCCCGGCCATCTGTACTCAAAATCTGTCCAAAAAATACAAATCACAATTTATATACTGCATCTGAAAGCCTATTCCTATATAAACTTGATGAAAATATGTTCAACAATAGAATCAGTGCTTTCTTCCAGCTTAATCCCGACTAAATACTTATCGTACGCGTAATAATCAATCCCAGAAAGGGTCTCGATGTAATGACCCTTGAGTAGGCTATGAATAGCACCAAACATCCTTTCCTTTCCAGCGTAGTTAAACCAGTCGACAGAAAGTAACCCCACAATATTCCTGGAAACTGCCAGAGATTGTTGACCTATCTCACCAGATATATATATATAGTAATCCCTTCGCTTTCATCAAGTTTCTCAAATCCATTATTAATCATTTCTGTCTCCCAAACGAGCTCACTCATATTAAATAGCCTAATCAAATCTGTTAGTGTGAATTCAAGAAATCTCCTATTACCCATTTTAACTAACTTGTACTCCTGACAAAATCCAGATGAAGAAGCCAGCATTAACGCCAGGAACACAAGTGCGATTTTCATAGTTTTGGATTTACACTCTCCACAAAATTCTTCACACCCTCCTTACATACAACCATAACGGATGTGGATATGAAACGCGTGGCTACGATTGATTGTCGTTCATTTTTCCTCACGTTGTCATTGGATTAATTTGCAGTTGTCCGCCAATTGCTTTTAATACTTTCATAATGGTATCAAACTGAGGCTTGGCTCCAGCCGACAACGCTTTGTATAAACTCGGACGGCTTAATCCGGTTTCGCTCGCAATTTTGGTCATCCCGATTGATTTCGCAATATGTCCAATTGCTGTAATAACATCGGATTCGTTTCCTTCTGCCAAAACAGTGTTAAGATATTCGGCAATCATCTCGTTACTATCCAAATAGTCAGCGATATCAAATCTTGAAGCTTCCATTTCTTTATCTTCTTATGCGTTTTAAAACATCTTTTGCCTTCTCAATATCTCTCTGCTGCGATGACTTATCTCCACCAAGGAGTAAAATAATGATTTTTCCGTCCGATTCCTTATAATATACCCTGTAACCTTTGGCATAATCCACTTTCAATTCCCATATACCGTTTCCAACAGGTTCGCAATCACCAAAGTGTTCATCACTCTCCATTTTTTGAATGCGAAACAATATTATAGCTTTGGCTCGTAAGTCTTTAAGCTTTCTCAGCCATTTATCAAATTCGGCGGTCTTTTCAATTCTATACATCCATTACAATGTATTCACTTGGATACAAATGTAAGATACCTTTTCATTTTCTGGTAGCATAAACCAAAAAAATCCTAGTGGGAATCAATATGCTCTTATACACACATAAAGTGTACTTGAAAACGCACCACAACTTTTCGAAATCGACTTATGGCAAATGTTCTTCCCCTTTCCTCGCACCCCACCTGGTTTCTGACGTTATCCAACTTTTCATTTCCTGCTGCCTACGATCATCCTCCCTACAGCTGTATGTGTTGCTGCAGGGCCGGTATGGCGGAGCCGGTAGAGATACACGCCCGCGGGCCAGTGCCGGGTGTCGAGCTGGAGCCGGTGGGCGCCGGACTGCTGTATGCCTTCTCCGGTCTCAAACCACACCCGGCCCAGCACATCGCTTACGCTGAAGCGAACCAGGCCCTTTACGGGCAGGATGTAGTCAATCGCGGTACTACCTTGGCAGGGATTTGGGAAATTCTGCCCCAACCAGAAGTGGGGCGGCGCCGCAGCCTCCTGCCAGCAATACCTTAGGGACTGGTCAGGGACAATAGCAGCCTGGGCATCAGAGATCAGGCTGCCCGGACCGGCGCTCAGCCTCAGGGCCGGGGCATCCTGGTACACCAGGGGATCCAGCAGGATGTGCACCAGGGGATCACCAGCCTGCAAATCCCTGGGATTGACATCATACCAGGCGATATAAAGGGTGTGGTCCACCACATGATAAACGGCCGGGCTGGCCGAACCGGGCACCATCACCGCCCGCACAGCCCAGGGCCGCTCTTCCAGACTGAGGATCAGGCTGAAGGAGCCAACATCCATTGGGTGGACAACTTCCAGAATCAGGCTGTGGGCCGGGTAATTGGGGCGAGCCGGGCCGGCCTGCAACAGCGGCCCCGCCTTCTCTTTGGCGCCAGGTTGATAGGAGGCATTGACGTCGCCGGTGCACAATACGCCCACGGGGAGTTCTACCAGGCTGTCGCGGCCCGCCAGGATCAGGGGCAGGCCGGGTATCGCCCAGTCGCCTGCCGGGAAGTCCTGCTGTAACAGGCAAAACCTTCTCAGGATTAACAATGCATCCACTGCATTGAGGAAGTGGCTGGCATCCACATCGCCGGCGGTCTTGTGCAAGCCGCCGAGGGTGATGATGTCGGCAAAATGCTGCGCCACCATCAGGGCATCTGCGGCATTGATACCACCAAAGGGCACCTCCACCCGGAGGGTCACGGCATGATCGCCGACCAGGCTGTCAAATCCAAATACGCCAAGCGAATCGAGGGCGACGGAATCTGCCTGGCTTTTCTGCAAGGGTATAATGGTGACCCAACCGGCGGTGAGGGGGGTGCTGTCCTGGTTCAGGTAATAAACCCGGCCCCGCAGGCTCATATAGCCCTGCTGAACACGGATCAGGAGGGTGTCCAGGGCAGCACAACCATGGGTATCCGTGACCAGGATGCGGTAGGCGGTGGACGAATCGGGGTAGGCGCTGGTGGCAGGATCCAGGGGATTCCCTAGTCCCTCCATCGGCATCCAACTATGCTGTAGCGGTGGACTGCCGCCTGTTACCTGGGCCTGGAGCTGGATGGTATCGCCTTGAAGGATCAAAGTATCTTTGCCGGCAAATACCGTGGGAGGGGCATGCAAGGTCAGGTAATCCTTCCTGCTCAGGCCGACGCCGGAGTAGCGGCCCCGTGCATACAATGCGACGTCATAGGTCCCCGCAGCCGTGAACGGCAGGCTGAGGGTGTCACCGTAAAGGGTATCGCTGCCCACTACCCAGGTCAGGTTCAGGCTGTCCACGCGGTCGGCATAATACACATCCGGGAATAGGGTGATGGTGAGCGGTACGCAGCCGGCGCAGGTATCTGCCTTAAAGTCAACGGTTAAGTTGGCATACTGGGCACCGATCAGATGGGTGTACAGGGTGGTGTCCCAACTGTACAGGCATTGCCACAGGGTATCATACAAGGTATCGGTGCCCGCGATGATGGCGATGGGGACGATGCAGGCGGAATCAAAACCGATGAGGCACTGGCCGTCCTGGACGATGCAGTAGAGGGTATCCAGTCCAAGCAGGCAGGGCGACCCGCGCTCCAGGTGGAAGTTGCGGGAGGCCGGAGCAGTAAACAGGGGGTAGGCTGAGACCTGGCGGACGCTGGAAGGCACGGCCCATAGAGTATCATAGGTACTCAGGTCATCCGGAACCGTGTCCTGAAGGAGCCCAAACACATCGTTCATCTCAAAACCGATGGCCAGCAATGGATGCAGGGGGTAGGTTGCGAGTGCAAAGCGCGACAGCCTGCTTCCGAGATCCATGATATTATAGCTCATTACCGGTCCGGGAAGGATACGCGTCTTATCGCCGGCGGCATAGGCTTCCGCATGCTCCCCGCTGTTCTCATACACCACCAAAGGTCTGCGCGTAAGGGTGTTATGATCCATCACGACCCTGTCACGGAATGCAAAAGGTCCCGTTTCGCGAAACACCATGCTGAGGTCAAGGCTGTCGTTGTCGCAGAGGATATTGGCTAAGAGGTAGCCTTCAGCGGCGGAGAGTGCAAGCCCCCTCCCACCGCCTGCTATCTTGAGTCCGGCCAGCAAGGTACGCGGGTGGGTGCTGTCGAGCAGCACCACGGGGGACGCAGGTCCGCGACCCAGGATCAGGGTGCTGTCGGTGATGTTGAGATCCAGGGTATCGCCAAATGCCATTCCGGTGACTGCCACGGCGGACGGGATCCGGATGGGGAGGCTATCCTGGCTGCTATTGTAATGCCGGGCCACCAGGATACGGTCCCCAGGACGGGCAGCGAGCAGCGCTGCCGTCAGTCTGGCATAGTCACCGGGCACCCTGAGGGTGTCGTTCCCCATGATACCCGCCGCGCTGGCGGGGTTCCAGCCGGCCCAGGGGTGTGCACTGCCCGTGGACAGGCTGTAATTTCCACCCAAGACATCGGTGTACAAGGGGCCGGCGAGGATGTTGTGGTCGAGGTAGACCGGAGCGGAGAAGGCGCCCCGGCCGGTCTTCCCGATCATGGAATGCAGGAGGTTGTGCTCCATCCGCAAAAGGCTGGTATCCTGCCACAAGGCGGTGTCGCCATAGACGGCGGCGGCCTCAAAGCTGCCGAAGTGGTCGAGGATATTATACCGTATCAGACAGGAATCCTGGAGAGCGCTGCCTTTCAGGAATTTGCTCAGGAAGAGCTCGTCGCCCAGGCCGGGAATGGGCCGGTCATATTTCATCCTGTTCTGCTCCACCGGGGCGCGGGGCTCCAGATTGCTGAGACCGTTGTTCTCGGTTAGGGTATTGTGCTGCAGCGACACACGGCCCTGGCCCAGCATGATTCCAATACCGCCCCCATTGCCCGTGGCGGTGTTGCGGATGATCCAGTTCTCCTGAATATCTGCTTCAGCATATAACAAGGCTATCCCGCCTCCAAAGCCAAACACCGTGTCGGCCGGGATGCTGTCGAAGCCGGCATAATTGCGGATGATCCGGTTGTGTAGCACTTCTAGGCGGGCATCCTGGGCCATGATGCCGCCGCCCCAGACCCTGGCGAGGTTCCCTTCCAGCTTCTCATGCCCGCCGAGGTAATTGTTCGTGATGAGGACAGGAGAGGCCTGGTGATGCAGGAGCGCAATGCCTCCCCCCCATCTGGCGATGTTGCCCTGGATGTAATTGGCATAATGTGCCGGGCTGTTCGGATCATCATCCTGTCCGATGAGGACCGTATCGCCGGCATTCAGCACCGATATGGCCCCTCCGAAGTGGGAAGCAGTGTTGGCATCTTCATAAGCCTTACCACCGATGAGGTTGCCCCGGACGCGGGCGTTGGCAGTGTCTTCCACAGCCAGGAAACCGCCATGCATGGTGATGATGGAATCTGGTAAAGGC
This sequence comes from Lentimicrobiaceae bacterium, assembly GCA_018001695.1. Taxonomy (GTDB): domain Bacteria; phylum Bacteroidota; class Bacteroidia; order Bacteroidales; family JAGNHN01; genus JAGNHN01. The sequence continues at coordinate 5,260 of JAGNHN010000039.1, read as the reverse complement.
AGAAGAACCGTATCCCGTCCCGTTTTCAGACCTTTCAGAAGCAGGGTGGATGCCTTGCCGGCAGCCCATTTCATGCCTTGTGCGGCCAGGAGGGTGTCGTTCATGACGAAGAGCGTATCGGGCAGAGGTGGAAACGACGGTCTCCAGACGCTGTCGGGGGGCAGATCGGCATAGGAGGGCCAGGGGCAGTGCAGGGTGTCGGTCATCACCATACCAGCCAGGGTACCCATGGGCATCCCCGTGACGGGGGAATAAAGTTGCAGGGCCGGATCGCCATTGGAGATGAGGAGTTCGAGTCCGGCCACCTCCAGGTCACGGACGGGGTTTTCCATCAGGAAGACTTCGAACATGCCTGAGGGCAGGAAATAGGAAACCAGTCCTTTGTTGGTGCCTAGATGAATATAGGGACCATTCAGGGCCACCGCGCCGTAGTAGGCATCCAGTTCGAGGAAGGACGGGATCCCGGCCATTTCCGAGATCATAAAGGGATTGGTGATATCCAGGGCTTTCAGGGCACCATAATGCTGTCCACCCAATTCAAACCAGGTGGCCAGCAAAGCCTGGTTGCAGCATACATCCACGGCAGTGACGAGGCCATCAACCATATAGGTACTAAGCGGACTCAATCCAAATGGTGTGATTTCAAGTATCAGGAACTCCGAGAATGGCCCATGTGAAAGGATGGCATAAAGGAAGCCATTAGCAGACCTGATGTCTGAGAAAAGCCCGCCTGATGGCGGCGCCAGGGTATCCAGGGGAAGCAGTTGACCGGGTAGCGAACGAAATGCATAGAGCAGGGAATCGGAACCCAGGACGAACAGTATCCCTTGCAAGGGGTCGATGCAGACCTTAATGGCATCTGTATTGAGGACATATGAATGACTATAGACCGGCGTTGCGCCTGAGGTGCAGAGCGGAGTGAGGTTGAAGACACGGATGCCAGCGGCGCCGTCGGCCACGAAGAGCAGGCTGTCCCAGCGGCAGAGGTCATACGTATAATCCTGGCTGACAAGGGTATCCGTTGCAATGGGATTCATAAAATTGCTGATCGAAGACACCAGGACGCCGCCCCTGCCCTGGGTGATATAGGCAAAGTGGTTGAGTCCATTGCAGGGATCATCTTCCACCGTTACTATCCTGGGAATAGATGCAAGCGGCTTGCTGACATAGGTAGGCACCGTGTCCGGGAAGACCGGTGTGGTGACCAGGGAATCTAAGGTGAGGGTATCGGGAAAGGAGAGGGAGTCTATGGGCCAGGGAATGACCGGCATTTCGATCTGGAACACTTTGGCATTGTTGTTATTCCTGATGATATTGCCCCGCATCAGGTGTTGGAATGGATAACGGATGATCTCATCCTCGTTTTCGCCGCCTACTTCAGCTAGGACTCCCGTTCCCATCAGGAAGACGGCACCTCCGGAGCGGCTGGCAGCATTGTGATCGACGAAGTAGTTGCCCTTTATCTCCCCTCTGGCTGCCGACAGCAGGGCCACTGCGCCCCCGTTGGCCAGGCCGGGATGGGCTGGCAGGCCGGCCGTATTTCCAGAAAAGACATTTCCCAAGCTATCGGGGCCATTGCCACCGATACTGCCGCCGGCCTGATTGCAAAGCAGGATGGCACCGCCTTCGCCTTCCCCGGTGAAATAACCAGCCTGGTTATGCAGGAAGGTGTCGGACTGAACCCAGAGGAAGGCCTCTCCGTCGCCGGCCAGGGCACCACCCAGGGAAGCGGTATTGTATTTGAAGAAACAGGGTTCATAAGGCGTTCCCATAACGACGTCCGTTCCTGTGCCCATTACATAGCAGGCGCCACCCATGCCTGTCCCGGCTGAGTCTTTATCGGCAATATTGATAAGAAAAGTGGCATCGATGATGGAATCCAGGGCACCGTCCACCACGGCCAGGGCGCCGCCATGAAAGGCCATGTTCTGCAGGAACCACTCCCTGCGCAGGCTGATATCACTGGCGGAGACAAAGACCGCGCCGCCCAGGCCGGCATCTTTCGTGAGGTAGCCTGCGATATTGGCCTCATAGGTATTGTCATGCATCAAAGACTGGGAAGCATCTTCCACCGCGACGGTGCCGCCATGACCCTGGTGGGTTACATTCCATTTAAAGAAATTCTCCGAGATCTGCGGGTTGGCTCCGGCTCCGGCGGTGTATACTGCTCCACCCCGCCCCGTGTATTTGGCGCCATCGCCTGCCAGGGCATCTCCCGCCTGCTTGCTGCTGATATGGCCGCCGATATTGCGTTCGAAGCGGTTGGCCGCGATAACGGGCGACATGCCGGGGCAGACAAAGACCGCACCGCCTTTGTCAGCCGCCTTGTTCCAATCAAAACTATTGTCCTTGATCAGTCCCCCGTTCTCATGGCAATAAATGCCCCCTCCCTGTAAGGCTTTGTTGTTGTAGAACCGGTTTCCTTCAATACCGGGCAGGCTTCCCTGCGTATAATACAGCCCCCCACCCAAAAGGGCCGTATTGTTCTGAAAGGTATTGCCGGCTTTGACGGAAGGCTGTGTACCGCTTCCATGGCAGTACATTCCGGCACCTTTCAGGGCGCAGGTATTGCCATAGATATTGTTACCCTGAAAGCGGGCATCCGTGCCATCGATGAGGAAGAAACCGGCACCCGAGCTGTCTGCCGTATTCCGGAACACAGAATTCATCAGGAATTCCGGTTGGTTATCCCCCATCAGGTAGCAGCCGGCGCCCCACACAGCCGCGTTGTTGGATATCTTATTCAGAGCAAAGACGGGGTAGTCTCCGGCTTGCTTGGCTGGGGATGAGTAGAAGATCCCGGCACCGGAATGCGCATGGTTGCCCTGGATGGTGTTGGCCGACACGCTCCCCTTCACCTCATCCATCCAGATCCCTCCGCCAAGTCCGGGTTGCAGGGTGTCGCCCGCACTGTTACCGCTGATGGTATTGGCCAGGATGCCGGCATTCATTTGCCGGCACCATAATCCGGCACCATTTAAAGCGGTATTATTCAGTACGATGTTACCCAGAAAGACCACATTGGCCTCGTTTTCCATGGCGATGCCACCCCCGTTGAGCGGGCTGGTATTCCCGGCGATATAGTTCAGTCCGATGGCGCTGAAATTGGGCAGGGCAGGTCCGTCGCCCCTGACGTAGATACCGGCTCCATTGCCGGTTGTTGTGTTGTTTATAATAAAATTCCCGGTCAGGATGGCCGTTTTAGGGACATGCAGGTAGATGCCACCTCCGTGAGATGGATGGTTAGATGTTTGATTTTGAAAGACATAATTCCCGAGGATATAGGATCTGGCGGCATCTAGGAAAATGCCGCCTCCTGCTTCCTGTGCGGTATTATCGGTCACAATGTTCATGGCAGCCAGGGTCCCGTTGTCTTTGTTGAAGGCAATCCCTCCGCCTTTGGGGGCTGTATTCCGGGAGATACGGTTCCCGATGAGCATCGGGGTAGCGGTACTGTCCATGCTGGCACAGCAGACCCCTCCTCCCATGAGGGTAGCCGTATTCCCGATGATTTCATTGGCCATGAACAGCATATTTCCGCCTGCGATGTACACGGCAGGTCCCATGGGGGAGGATGCCCCGGTGAGCTTGCAGTTCGCCATCATGGTAAAATCATCGATTTCGGTAAAGACCAGCGGACCGATGTATGACAGACCTCCAATCTTGGGCGGTTTGATAGTGCAATCAATCCCAATGAGATAAAAAGGCTTCGTCTCCCTATAGAGAAGAAGCACTTCTTCAAAGATCCCGTCAGCGAAGATCAGGGGCGTTTCATCGGGCTTAAACCCTTTGGCGTATTCGATCCCGGTGTTCAATGCCAGGGGGGGTGGGAGCAGCCAGACTTTGGTGTTGGCGTAGTTGCCGGGCTCATAGTAGACCATGAAGGAAACCAGGCGGAGCAGTCCTTCCCGGCCTTTGTAGATGAAAAAGAAGCCCGCATTGCTGGTCGGTTTCAGCTTGAGCGATAGGGCCTGAAGGTTTTGTTGTTGTGCAGGACTCAGTTTATGCTCCCACGTTTGCGAGGCTTCCTGAAAACGGGTCAGTTGCAGGTCCAGTTCACTGCAGAGATCCCGGATGGCCGGAAGCATTGTTTGCACTTGCGAAACAGCCCTGTTCCGCGAATGTTGTGGAATCTCCTGTGCTATCAGAAAGGCGGGAAGCAGAAGGATCCAGATAGCAATGCATCTTGGAAGGGATGACCTTGAACAGTGGGAGATCTTCATGATCGGGAGATGAGTCAGGTATTGCTGAATGATACGGAATCAGTTCTTTTCCATAAAGTTATAAAAATATCAAGCCATAATCAATATTTTTAAGACCCCCTGCGGAGGGGACCTGAATTTTTTTCGACCAGGCTGTAACTCTTCCCACTTATATCCGTCACATATCATTGATCGCTGAATATCCATCACCAGGAATTCTGCACATTTTCTTAAAAATAATTAAACAGAAAACCAGAAAACCAAAATAGTTTTCTAGTTTTGCGTTCCAATTTACAAGCATGGAACCGAAAGAAAAGATATTGAAGCGTGCCTCTGAGCTATTTCTGTCTCTTGGGATAAGGAATGTGACCATGGACAGTCTGGCCAGTGATCTGTCTATATCTAAAAGGACCATCTACGAGATATTCAAGGATAAGGATGACCTTGTCATTGCTTGCATCCGGTATATGCTGACAGAGGACCATAAGACTTTACTCGGGATCATTGCAGGTACTTCCAATGTCATCGAGGCACTGGTCACCATTATCCGGCATGAGAAATCCCGCAGAGCCCAGTTTCCTGCTGTATTTGTGGAGGATGTCAAAAAGTACTTTCCGATGGTCCAGGCCCAGTTCTTTTCCTGCAAGGCAGACCTGAAGCAGTTTTCAGCCTCCTACAGGTTACTGGAAAAGGGCATGGAAGAAGGTATCTTTCGTTCAGATCTCTGGATTGAGATGGTGGATCATTATATCCATGAGATGGTCTCGCTGGTACACCACAGCGAGCGTCTGGCCAGTCTTAAAGCGCAGGACATTGACTATCTGCATAACATCGCATTACCATATTTCAGAGGGCTTTGTACCCCAAAAGGGCTGGAACTGATGAGCCAGTTTTTCGATCAAAGCCCGGATTTATCAAGCCAAAAAAAACGATAAACTGAATTCAAGTTATAAATGCAACTTTTTGATTAGACAAACATAGTGATAAAAATTCCATAGGCGATAAAAATCCTAATTTTTTTCTTGGTCTGCTATTTAGCTTGTGTTGAACATGTTGGA
>JAGNHN010000038.1:29026-34752 GCA_018001695.1 Lentimicrobiaceae bacterium | reverse complement strand
TTGCTGATTATCCCCAGGCACATCACTTTGCGCATGAACCCAAACGGGATAGAAAACTCCTTCTAACGCGGAGAGAACTTAAAAAACTGATGGTCAAGGTGCAGGAAAGGGGCCTTACCATCATCCCAGTATTGTTATACATCAATGAAACAGGCCTTGCCAAACTGGACATTGCCTTGGCAAGGGGAAAGCACTATTACGACAAGCGGGAAACATTAAAACAGAAAGATACTCAACGCGAAATGGAGCGTGATCGTGAGCATTGATTTTTTAACAGGACTCCCCTACTTTTTGGCTTTACATTTGTTAGTACATACACATTTAAAAACTTCATTATGAAATCAATTCTTTCAATATTGGCTGGATTTCTCATCAGCCTGCCATTGATGGCACAAACCCAGACGGCCTCAAATGCAGCCGCTGCAGCGGATGTACCCGGCATCAACTGGATAAGTATTGAGGAAGCGTGGGCACGTAATAGCGTGACGCCCAAGAAGATCTTTATCGATGTATATACCAATTGGTGTGGATGGTGTAAACGCATGGATGAAACCACTTTTCGGGATCCGAAAATTGTGGATTACATCAATCGCCATTATTACGCCGTTAAGATGAACGCTGAAAGCAAAGATCCGGTTACCCTGAGTGGGCAACGTTATGTCAATCCCAATCCTGAGGGGCGGCGATCCCCTCATGAGCTGGCAGCACTTCTGCTTCAAGGTCAGATGTCCTACCCTTCTTATGTCTTTCTGAATGAGAAAGCTGAGAAGCTGAAGGTTGTGAAAGGTTACCTCCAGACAGGAGCCATGGAACCCTGGCTGCACTTCTTCGGCAGCGACGCCTATCTCAGCCAGGGATGGGAACAATACCAGGCTAGCTTCGTCTCACCCAAATGAGAGAAATGATTCCTAAAAACAAAAAGAGGCTGTCGATGAATACCGGCAGCCTCTTTCTATTATTATTACCTCATCAAGGGAAAGCAATGCCAGGGTAGTCATTAATAACAACCCTGGGTACACTTGCACTATAACGGGCATTGATGGCATCAATGAAGAGGTTGGCAACAATGGCATTCCCCTTCGCATTCAGGTGCAAACCATCCAGAGAAAATAGCCCTCCAGATACGAAGCGTGTCGTCAGGGTTACGGCATCGAAAGTAATGCCCTGCTCTGCCTGCTTCAACAAAAGGTTCACATCAGCATATGCAAGTCCTTTAGATTGAGCAGCTTCTGCAATGACGGCATTCAAGGCATTGATGGCATTTCGTGTTGCTGTGATTTCTCCTGCATCCAATACATACTTGTGGGGGATTGGCTTCAGGGTTCCCCAGCCACCGCATTTGAGTGAATCTTGCGGAAGGGTCAGTAAAAGCATCTCCCCTGCCTGGATCTGACGAAATCCGGTCGGGCTGGTCAGGTCCTGGATGACCCAGGGATTTGCACCAAGGGTAAAACTTAAACCATAAGGACCATAAGCCGCATTCAACAGATCCACCTTGGCCTGCTCTGTTAGCACAAGACTGTTGTAAGGCAGTGTGGTAAAATATGGCAGGGACATGATATCCGGGATGTTGGCAAGGACACCTTTGGCGCCATTGGCCATCATGGCCATCAGGATATTATTCAGATAGGCTGTGAACTGCGGTACTGGTGTCAGGCTGTCTGCGACATTGTATCCACCATCCTTGGCAAACCAGATTGCATCTTCAACCGACCAAAGGGAGAAGAAGGTAGGATTTTGTGCTGAAGCATCGCCAATGATGCTGGCTGTTGTCGGATTGCTTGAAAACCGACCGAAATAGGGGTTCAACACTCCCAGGCCGGGTGCCAGGATATGCAGCAACTTGGATCCGGGAACGCCCATGTTCTGGTATGGGCCCTGTGCTCCGACCGGAAGGAAATTTCCAGGATTAGGGGTACCAGGCATGGCAATGGGTGCAAGTGAGCTAACACCCTGACAGTCAGTAGCTATACCCAGTACACGACGCTGACCAAATCCCAGGTCATCCAGCATCAGCGGTTGCTTGAAACTGCCTCCGCCGGCTTGAGAAAACTGTGTTGCCAGGATGTTTCCTAATGAAAAGGCCTGCATGCTCTTGTAAAGCTCACCGTCGGCAAAGCCGGCTGTCATCCCGCTTCCAAGGGCGATGTATTTACTAAGATCAGCGCTGCCGGCATCGGCCTTGAATTCTTCCATTTTTGGCTCACAAGACACTAAAATGAAAAGCAGCCCAAATAAAGCAGAAAAGTATGTGGTTCTCATCGTTGTATCCTCCTTTAGTTTATGCGATAGGTAATGCCGAATCCGGGGATATAGGCGTTATACTTGTATTTGCCACCGAATTGGGCAGGGCTGTAAGTCACATCTCTTTCCAATCCCATCACATACAGGAAGCTGACATCCACATCAAGGTCGGGCATCGGTGTCCAGCTAAGTCCCAGTGTTAATCCAATTTTCACTGCATCCGGGGTTTCAGGGCTGTAGTAATCGTCTTCTACTGCCGGAGAGTCATAATACCCACCCGCCCTGACGTTCAACTTCTCATTCAGGGTGTACTGCCCTCCTATACGGAATATCATATTATCCTTCAATAATTTAGGACTTCTTGAATCCTGCAGCGAACTCGTATTCTTTTCAAAATCGAAGATAAGGGAGTCATATACATGCCAGAAAACATAATGGATATCGGCCCCGATAAGGAACTTATCGTTCACCTTGTAGGAACCACCCAGATTGACAGATCCCGGCAGAGGCAGTTTTGCGCTAAAGGTATTGGGAGACGGGAAGTTGCTGGCCAGGGTGAGGGGCACACTAAACGTGGCTTCACCTTCATCCATTTCCATTGTAACAGTGGAGCGGTAGGTTAACCCCAGTTCCAGCTTGGGAACTGGGCGGTAAGAGATACCTGCATTGAAGCCCCAGGCATTGGTTGCGCCTTCCAGTTCAGCTCTGCCTTCCTTGCCATCCTGCCCTAACACAGGCAATGCCCTGCTGAGGCTCACCTTACCGTAGGCATAGACCAGGCCTATTCCGATGCCGAGTTTGTCATTGACCTTGTATGATACAGTAGGTTGAACAAAAATGGAAAGCAAAGAAATGTCCTGGATAAGAAAACGTCCCGCCCAGTCTTCACCCCAGTTTGTTGAGCTTCCAAAGGGAGTATAAACACCCACTCCCAGGCTCAGTTTTTCATTCATCCTGGCAGTGACATAAGCAGCAAAGGGTGTACCCAGCGGGTTATCCGTACTTGCCTCATAAGCAGACGGCAGTGTTTTCTGGAAAGACACGTTGGACATAAGGGGGCTAATGCCGAGTTCAGCACCGTATTTGGGTGCGAGGAAGCTTAATCCACCGGGATTGAAAAAGAGCGTGCTTGGTCCAAGTGTCAGACCCGTGCCGATCAAACCCATCCCGGTTTGTTTCTGGCCTTGCAGGCCCACCTGAAATCCTCCTGCTTTCAGGAGAAAGGCGGAACATGCCAATGCAATGATTAAGAGTGATGTTCGCTTCATAGAAAGGAATTTAGGTGAGAGGGCGGAAGTTACATATTTTTCTATCAACATAGGCAAATTTTCTCAGGCCCTTTAAAAACAGGCTTCGCAGTATGGATAGGAATACCAGGTATGATATAAGCCTGGTATTACAGGCACCAGTCTACGGGAGGTATGTTATGATCGAGCAGATAGGTATTGGTCTGGGAGAAATGCCGGCAACCGAAAAAGCCGCGCGAAGCTGAGAGCGGGGATGGATGAGGTGCTGTGAGAATCAGATGCCGTTTATCGTCAATCAACGCGGCCTTGGCAATCGCATAAGCTCCCCACAGCAGGAATACTATGTTGTTGCGCTGCATCGACAATTTGAAAATAGCTTTATCAGTAAAGCGCTCCCATCCCCTTCGCTGGTGTGACCCGGCCTGACCGGCCCGGACTGTTAATGTGGCATTGATGAGTAAAACACCTTGCTTAGCCCAGGAAACCAGGTTACCCGATGCGGGTGGCAGGCAACCCAAATCACCACGCAGCTCCTTGAAAATATTCACCAGGGAGGGAGGAACAGGAATGCCTTCCGGAACAGAAAAACATAATCCATGAGCCTGCCCTGGCCCGTGATAGGGATCCTGACCAAGAATAACGACCCTGACCTGATCGAAGGGTGTGTAGTTAAAGGCAGAAAAAATCTGGTTTCCTTTCGGATAAACCTGATAGGCTGACCGTTCCTTCACAAGAAAGGCCTTCAACTCCTGAAAATAGGGCTGGTCAAACTCAGATCCAAGGACGTCCATCCAGGATGCATTGAGCGAAGGTTTTGCCTCTTCCATTTGGATTGTTCTGCAATACAATATTAAGAAAAACCTTGTGCAATAAATGGTTTAGAACTGACTCCATGATTCTGACCCGCTGTGAACATGTTATGGCCCCCTTTGTTAAAGTAATGACATCAGGTAAGATGCATACGATACGCCAGATTATTTATGTATTTTTGTATTTGAATAAAGTCCATCATTATGATCAAAAAGGCATTGCTGCTGTTGCTTACAGCGGGTTTTTTTCTGGTAGTAATGGCTTCCTGCAAATCATCGGAAAAGTGTCCAGCTTACGGAGAAAAGAAAAAATACAGGATAGAAAAGGCATACTGACCTTTCCAATCCTGCGACCGGGCAGCATGAGGGTTGGCGTCCTGTTTCTTCTGACCCTTCTGGTTATAGCACCTCTTTCCCCTCTCAAGGCGCAAATTGTGCCTGAATCAGAGATTGGTGATACTTTAGGCGGAGTAATATTGCGGAATGAAATCGGGGGTGGCATTCAGTTGCACAACCATGGTTTTGGAGGCTCTTTCCGCAGGGGTCACCAGGTTACTGCCTTCAGGAAAAGACTGTGGGAAGCAGATCTTGTCACCATGAAGTCACCCAAGGAGGTGCGTACGGTTAATCCTTATTTCAACAATGCGAGGAGTTACATCTATGGGAAGCTCAACAGCGTGATGGTACTGCGGACCGGCCTCACATCCCACCAGCAACTCAACCGCAAACCACGTGACGGTGGCGTAGAAATCAGGTGGTTATATGGCATTGGTGCCAGCGTGGCGCTCGCCAAACCCGTGTATCTCAATATTATCAGGTTCACCTCATCCACATATGAATATGAGATCAGCACGGAACGTTACGACCCGGATCAGCATTTCGTTGATAATATCTATGGACGCGGCCCCTTTTTAAAAGGAATTGAGAAGACGAAACTATATCCAGGGGCTTATGGACGCTTCGGTTTTTCATTTGATTACAGTGGTGACCATGCCAAGGTGCGAACCCTGGAAATTGGCAGCACGCTGGATTTCTATCCCATCCCTGTTCCTGTTATGGCCCTCAACAACAAGGAACACTATTTTGTGAACTTCTACCTCAGTTTCCATTTCGGCCGTAAATACAACCGCCAGCTCAGCAAGGAAGAACTCGGGCTGTAGCTATTAACACTTCCACAATAAATTAGTATTCAGGTAATTACGAATTACGAATTACGAATTACGAATGATATCTGGCCGCTGATGGCTGTTTGCTGTCAACTGTTCGCTGATAACTGATCGCTGTCAAAACCCTCCCCCTGCCCCCTCCCAATCATCATATTCCAGCTATCAAGGCCGGTCATGGGAGGGGGAAGATTCTGTGGTTATGCCGCCGGGCTACCAATATATCACCCCTACGGGGTTGAGTGGCCTTGGCATTCAGGCTG
>JAGNHN010000038.1:0-28926 GCA_018001695.1 Lentimicrobiaceae bacterium | reverse complement strand
GCCCCCTCCCAATCATCATATTCCAGCTATCAAGGCCGGTCATGGGAGGGGGAAGATTCTGTGGTTATGCCGCCGGGCTACCAATATATCACCCCTACGGGGTTGAGTGGCCTTGGCATTCAGGCTGATTGCTGTTTGCTGTCAACTGATCGCTGTCAAAACCCTCCCCCTGCCCCCTCCCAATCATCATATTCCAGCTATCAAGGCCGGTCATGGGAGGGGGAAGATTCTCTGGTTATGCCGCCGGGCTACCAATATATCACCCCTACGGGGTTGAGTGGCCTTGGCATTCAGGCTGTTCGCTGTTAACTGATCGCTGGAAACTGATGGCTGGTAACTGTTCGCTGTCAACAGATCGCTGATAACTGACAATTGAAAACCGAAGGCTGCCCCGGTCAACGGAACAGCCTTCAGAAATAGCTTTAAAATGCCTTGCCGCTAGTTAACCAATAGCTTGGCTGAACGCGCCTTTGTGCTGGCATCCTGCAAGGTCAGGATATACATACCCTTCTTCAAACCATTGAGGTCGATCTGGACGTTATAGGTTCCTGCCTGAAGGTTGCCCAGCTTAACTGATCTCAGACAGCGTCCATTGATATCATAGATATTATATGTGGTTTGAGCACTTTCCAATAAGTCAAACTGCAGTGCGGTTTGCTGTGTAGCTGGATTGGGATAGATACTGATATCTGATGCTGATGCCCTTTGGATCACAGGAATATCATCAGTTCCAACAAAGGTCTTACAGGAATACAATCCCCTTCCGTGAGTCGCGACATAAATCACGCCGTAATTGGTAGTTCCGGGGAAAATCGTCCAGAGGGTATCCAGTCCCTGAATCTCCATGGTATGAATGGTATGCTGGCTAATGTTCTGCTGATTGATCTGGAAGATGGGAGCGGCAGGAATGCCATTCGTTTCGGCTGTCCAGACCGGAGCACCACCAGTATAAGTAGCTGAGAATAATCCATGTTCTGTCCCTAGCATGAGCCTGTTCTGGTCGATCATCTCAATGCGTGAGCTGTAAACAGGCATGGCAGGCAGGTTACCCTGCCAGGAGGTGAATACAGGGCTTGGATCGGTGGCATTGTTGGTACCATAGACATAGTTTGTATTGCCATAATTACCAAGTGTCACCATCACGCGTGCGTTGTTCGATGGACTGACAGCGATCGATGTGATGACTCTTCCTGGCCAGGAGGCGATGGTGTCCATGGTGATATCATAAGATTCTTCTGATTGATAAGATGACACACCGGAGAACCTAAGTAGTGTTCCGTTTTGGGTACCAACAAACAAATAATTTCCATCCTTAGAGATCCCCATGGATTGCACCGTGGAAACGAAGGTAGCGATCCTTGCCCATCTTGGCAATCCTCTGAAATCCAATATCATATCTGTCATCCAGACCCCATTGACACCACCAAAGAAGAAGCGGGATACGACAGGATCCTGAACCAGGAGTGAATCACCTTTTGTCAGTGCATAAGGAGCAGTGGCTGTAAAGGGATACTCAAAATTATGGCTCCGCATGAAGATATTATCGCCTGGGAGATAATTTGTGTCTGCCACAAACCACACAGAATCCCTACTGGTATAATCGTAGAAGCTCTCCCAGAGCAGCATGGGAGGAATGAAAGCTGATGTGATCGTCGTCATGCCGATATTATCACCAAAAGCGGCAACATAATCTGCGCCGTAGGTTGTGGTGCGCCTCACTGTCAGTGGTGCACCAGCGCGCGAAATAATAAAGGCCTTATAATCGATGATGGAAAAGAGACTGGTACCACCTTCACCTTCAAAAATAACATCTCCTTCTTCCGGGGTATTTCCTTTACCTGTAATCTGAATTACACCATTGTCGGCGGTACCACCCATAATGGCACCATCGGCAGCTGCTGAAACCGTATAGAAGTGATTGGTATTGTAGTTTTTATGACGGGGTTGGAATCCCAGGTTTGAAGAAAGCTGGAAGACACCGCCATCAGTGGCTATGAATGCCGTGTTCTGTAAGGTAGGGTGAAATACAATCTGGTTGATTCCTTTATGGACATATAATGCACCAAGTCCGCTCAGGGGGTCAAACTGGTGTGAAGTCGCTTTACTCCAGCCGAAGTAGCCCTCCATCGCTACCTTGCCTCCCTGCCAGATATCAACACCGCCGACAAGAATAATATCCGGATCAGTAGGCCAGACAGCGATGGTATTGTTATAAAGTCCTTCGAAGGTTTGTGTAGTCCCTCTGGGATAGGAGAACAGGCTGAATGAGGTACTGGCACCAGGAGCTATGATGGACCATGTAGCTCCTTTGTCAACACTGCGGTATATTCCGAGCACATTTCCAATGGTACTGGCAATGCTGACATAGATCACATCGGGGTTGCTGGGTGCAACGGCACATTCCGTCCGTCCGAGGCTGGAAGCAGGCAGCTTGCCTGCTGCAGCAGTGGATTGGTTCACAAAGCCATCAGCAGCTCCATTCTCCGAGACATAGGTTTTCTTATCAACAACAGCCACCAGGATACCATTAGATCCCACCTTCACATCTGTTGCCGCGGCGCTCAGGTTGTTCCCTGAATTGTCCTTGGCAAGCGTCCAGTTTTGTTCGTCATTGCTATAGAACAAGCCTTGCTCCGTTGCAACCCATAACCTACCCTGGTAAAACGCAAGTTCATTGATAAACTTCCAGTTTTCCGTCCCATTGATGCGGGTAAAATTACTCCTGTCGGTAGATTTATAAAGGCCTGTACCATAGAACCCTCCACGTCCGATTGTTCCATCCGGTGTATACCAACTTTCACCTGTACCTGCGTAAAGCGTACCTGCTGGTGTCTGAAGGAGACAGGCAACCTGGATGGCTTCTGTCAATCCGCCATTAACAGCCATCTGAACCCAGGATGTACCATTAGATTGGGATTTCCATACACCACCTCCGGCACTACCGGCATAAATGGTCGTTGGTGCATCAATATCAATGACCAATCCTCTGGTACGTCCCCCGATATTATCGGGGCCGGCGTAGGTAAAATTCAGGTTTAATGCGCTGGCATTTTTGGACTTGCGCATGGAAGCCGCATCTTTTCTGGCTACATCCACATCCTGCGGGTCAATGTTTCCGGAAACCTGGTTCTGCCTCAGCATCTGAAGGTAGGCTGCCTCTTGATCCGAAACAGCGTTTTGTTGTGCAGAGGTTCTCAGCACGTTTCCTTCTTCCGTCTGCGCATGCACCAGAGCACTGAAACCCGATATGGCAAACACCAACAAACTGACCAGTAAAGTTCTCTTATTCATACGTCTTATTATTATGGATTACAATAATTTACAGTACGCAAAACGGGGAGCAAGTTACATCATTTTTTTATACCGTTTTCTTACTTACCCGAAAAGTATTAACAAGGAAAATCCCATATCTGTGAAGAACAAATATACATAGGCTTGCTACCATTCGAAAACAAAACAAGAAAAAGGTACCATGAAATGAGTTACCGGGGGTCGGAAAGGCCGGTCACATTCGCTAAGAAGGACGAAAGCCGGTCAGGTCTAATCGCTGTTTTCCAGCTTTTTCTGACTAAATGCCATTCGTGTTAGTACCTTTAGGAGCTCTCTGCGCAGAATCAGGTCTGTGATAGCAGAAGCGACGGTATTGAGATCTGGTTCATGCCGGACATGTGCCCACCAGTGATCAGGGATATCTATGGTATACAGTAACGCATGCAAGGTTCCGGCATCATTTTGCATCATCTGTCTTATCCTTGGAAGGATCTGGTCGAAGAGCACCTGATAGGGTGTTTCTCCGTTTCGCTCGAAAGACAGCTGCAGGTCATACATCTGAAAATCCTTGATGACCTGCCTGGCAGTTGCCTGAATAATTTCCTCATCCTGCATGTGCACTGCTGTAATCTGAGGCAGGGTTGTTTCCATTGGTCGCGTTTTACAAGAAGAGTAAACCGGTGGAACCTTTTCAATCCCACCGTCCTTCGCTTACTTGTGAATCATCAGCTTCTGCTGGGCAACGTACTGACCGCTGACCAGGCTGAGGATATAGGTTCCATTGGCAATATCTTCCAGGGGTAACTGAAGCAGATTATCGCCTTGCACTCCGCTGATCTGATCCTCGTACAAAACCTTGCCAGCCATATCTCGCATCATGAGGGTGAAAGTCTGGGGTAGAGACAGTGTAAAAGCAATGTTCAACCTGTCCCTGGCAGGGTTTGGATATGCGCGAACCTCAAGCGCAGCAGCATGATGCTCATCGACAGAAGCGGCATCAGAAAGAAGCACATCATCCAAGGCAATATCTGAGAGATCCCCATTGCCGGTGACAGCGCGAAACCTCACAGCCACTTTAGAACCCGCGTAATTTCCGAGGTCGATCATCCCCTTTTTCCATGCCTGTCCCTGATTACCGCTGACAACAGGGATGATATCCTTTTTCCATTCTGCACCAATCAGCAAATCGATGTGCAGGCTACCCATATCTGCGCCGAACATATTATACCAGAACTCCAGAACAGGGCTCTGCATCTGACTGAGGTCCATGCAAGGAGAAATCAACAGCGCCTTCTTTTCATGACAATCACCAGAGGCCTGTACGTAAAGGAACTTCCCGTTACCATCCAGGGTCGTGTGATCGCCAATCGGACCAGTACCATTGGTTGGCGTAATAGCCTGAATAACACGCCAATCTGCATCATCCATCGTTGCATTCTCCTCATTATACCAACTACCACCGATATTACAGGTAAAGTCACAATCGGATATCACAGAGCAACTGGTCAGGGATTCAAAGGTCTCGGTCGATCCGGAAGTCAGGCTGCCGCCTTGCATGATCCGTATCCGGCTCTCAAAAGTATTATTGGAATAATTGCTATCCTCAGGATGCTCAACCTTCGCTGTGATAATGTAATTGCCCGGCAAAGGGAGATTGAGGGTTCCGGACATCAACAATGTATCAGACTGCCCTGGCAAGAGCGTATCAGTGTAGGTAGCCGTCATGGTGCCGGAGTAATTCAGGCTGAAACTGACGGGAATATTGGAAATCGGGCCACTACCTTTATTAATGATCTTTACTTTAACCGGGACAGCCGAATGATCGATACAGGAAGGATGAATTCCGGGTGCAGGAGATATGATCTCGGTTGTGGCATCAACAGGGAACACACAATTCCATATTCCGGGTGTTTTAGGAACAGCGATGGCTCTGCGGCTCAGTGCTTGTCCGGGACCTAAGGCTGCAACACTCACCCAATAAGTATCGTTTTGGTTGACTCCACTGATAATAAAGCTCGTTTGTGTTGTAAATCCAATGGAGTCCATATAGTAATTACCAAGGCGGTAAACGATATATCCTTCTGCACCCGGTACTGGATTCCAGGCCACTGAAAAAGAATCCTTGCAGGCCCAGTCGATATTGATTCCCTGGGGTATTGTCATGATAGTGAAAGGTGCTTCACCGGTATGGCTCATGGTGTCCCTTGTAATGCGAAACCGCATTTTACTACCGGTAATCAGCGGCAGCGTGTAATCGAAATATCGTCTGGATGATAAAATGGAATTGTTGATCGAAGTCCAGTTTGCACCATCATCCTCTGAAAACTCGAGCATAAAGGTCGAACCCGTTCCAGGGGCATCCCATCTGATGGTAATAGATTCACCTGGCGCAAACGCCTCACCTCCTGAAGGATAGGTCAACACTACCTCATTTTTCATGAACTCATAGACCACATAGTATGCCTGAGGTCCCTGAGGAATCATCTTACCTATTACCTCAAGCCTGTAATCTCCGGGTAGCGGGTTAGAGATTACGATTTGCTCAACGTTGTTAACACTGTCAACGCCTTTTCCGGCAGGTGTATTCAACGCAAGGGGTGTTGGTGTATGATCGAGTAACCAGGGCAGATAGGCTGTAGACATGGTATCAAGGAGCCTTGTATTGATATCATTCACAAGGGATTTACTGACACCTGAGAATGCTTCGAAATCAGGCCAATAAACCATAACCCTCAATTCTACCACTCCCTCAGGAACGGGAATTGTATGATGATTCGTGTCGCCCTGCTGGACGCTGTCCATCATATACCGCTGATCCTCAATTGTTTTAACAGCCCTGAGTGCATTCAACCTTCCCCAGCCTGTCTTGAAATCAGGGCCTGGATTGTCAAGGTCGTCTGCACTGTTGAGAACCACAGCTTTCATGAGAGCTCCAGCCGGATCATTTCCGTTGTTGAGGTCTCTGTAGGCATGATATAACTGTGCAAGGGTGCCGGACACGCCCGGACAGGCCATGGATGTACCTGATTTGGTCGTATACAGATTGGGGTTAGTGGTACTGTAAACACTTGATCCTTTAGCGCTTATATCAGGCTTGATACGACCGTCATGGGCAGGTCCACGACTCGACGAATTACTGAGGGCATCCTTGTAATCCAGGTTGGCCACGGCGATGGCATTTTTGGCCATCTTATGACCACCTGTGATATTGCCCCAATTGGATCCTGCTCCATAACCACAATTGGAAGTCCCGTCATTTCCCGCAGAAAAGACGTGCATCAATGCAGGAAGTGTGCGCAACTGCTGGTCCAGGGTTCGTGCAAGGGTTGTATATCCGGCGTTACAGCCATTGGAGTAAGAAGTTGATGTTATCCTGATATTCAGCGAGTTATAATAAGTGTTCATGTTGACAAAACCAGGATAGGATGGAGAGGCCCCAAAGGTATGGATGGTCGCACCCGGTGCCATGCCTCGTGTTCTCGGATCAAGATTGCCGGCTCCCATAATGGTTCCTGCGATATGATCCCCGTGGTCTCCACTGTTACTGCTGATGTTCTGTGATCCGATTCGGCCGTCGAAATCTATGTGTGGACCGATAATGCCATCATCTTGTAACATAACATCAACACCCCAACCATCGTAGTGCCTGGCACCTGGGTAATTGGCTTCCAACATATTGGAACGGTGCAGGGTTCTGGCCGTGTAATTTTCCGGTTCTGAAGGAGGGTATATGGGTTCAACCCAGATAACAAAGGGCAGCTCAGCAATTTCATTTAACCTGGCCCTATCCAATCTCAAGGCTCTGACATGATCAGACCCATATTCAGGCAATAACTGCGCCCCGATCGTTCTAACGAGCTGCTCAATGGCCGCTGTGGATACAATCCCTGCAAAATTGACCAGGATATCGATATGGACATTGTCCGGCAGGCTCCAGTCAGGATATTGCCCGGCGGCCAGATCAGGATGCAGGGTAATACCCGCATCCAGAGGCATAAGCGCCTGAATTCCTGATGAAACCAACAGTTCCAGTGAAGCGTCCAGCGGAATACTCAAAAAATAGGCCCGGTCGGGCAAGTAATCAAGGAAAATCACACCGGAAGACAGCAGCTTATTACGGGATATCTGATCTGGAATATCATCAAAAAGAGCAATCCTGAGTAACCTGCCTTCAACGATCTCGTCCTGTTGGAAATTCCTGAAATCCTGAACGGGATATTCGGACCAGGTAACCAACCTGTCTCCACCCCTTAACCTGAGCCAACTATCTGACTGGGCATTTAATGATAACATGGTCATCCACATCACCATGAAAATCCATCCCGCTTTGAAATAAGAAGATATTCCCTTCATCTTGTCTGAGTATAATTAACAAACCAACTAAAATCCCGAGCGCTCAAAGGTAGTTAATTATATTGATTCTAAATAGTATCCGTGATATTTCGCCACACATCATAGCTTCCAGCAACAAGGTTTAACACTTTTTAACATCATCATCCTGTTAATCAGCACGACACATTCCTAATTTTGCGCGACAAACGAGTAAAGACATGGTTCAAATGGATATCAAAGCCCTGAATGAACGCATCCAGCAGGAGAGTGCCTTTGTGGATCTTATCATGATGGAAATGAACAAGGTCATAATTGGCCAAAAGCACATGGTAGAGCGGCTTCTCATCGGCCTGCTGGCAAATGGACATATCCTTCTTGAGGGTGTGCCTGGCCTTGCCAAGACGCTGGCTATAAAATCACTTGCTCATACGATCAAAGCCCGCTTCAGTAGAATTCAGTTCACGCCCGACCTATTACCTGCTGACCTGACAGGGACGATGATCTACAGCCAGCGCAAGGAGTCATTTGAAGTCCGGAAGGGTCCTATTTTCTCTCATTTCATATTAGCTGATGAGATAAACCGCTCCCCGGCAAAAGTTCAAAGTGCCCTGCTGGAGGCCATGCAGGAGCGGCAAGTGACCATCGGGGATACAACCTATGCACTGGAGGAACCATTCCTGGTTTTGGCCACCCAGAATCCAATCGAACAGGAAGGTACCTATCCCCTACCTGAGGCCCAGGTGGATCGCTTCATGCTAAAGGTGGTTATTGATTATCCAAAAAAGGAAGAAGAAAAGCTCATTCTCAGGCAGAATATTGCCCAGATAATGCCAGAAACCAGGGCTGTTCTTGATGCAGCTGATATTTTGAAAGCACGTGAAGTCGTGAGGGAGATTTACCTGGATGAGAAAATCGAGAATTACATCACAGATATCACCTTTGCCTCGCGATTCCCGGAAACCTATAACCTCGGAAAATACAAGCACCTGATCAGCTATGGGGCATCACCGCGTGCCAGTATCAATATGGCTCTGGCGGCTAAAGCTTTTGCGTTCATCCGCCGCAGAGGTTATGTCATCCCCGAAGATATCCGCGCTGTTGCCCATGATGTGCTGAGACATCGCATCGGCCTTACTTATGAAGCCGAAGCAGAAAATATTACAACGGAGGAAATCATCAACGACATCCTGAACGCTGTTGAAGTCCCTTAAGCCAGGGCCTTGATTACAGGAAAAGTGGAGAAGGAATGATGACGGATACAACCGATATATTAAAACGGGTCCGGAAAATCGAGATCAAGACGCGAGGACTGTCGCGGCAGTTCTTCAGCGGGCAGTACCACTCCGTGTTCAAGGGAAGGGGCATGGCTTTCAGTGAAGTACGTGAATATCAGTATGGTGACGATATCCGTAACATCGACTGGAACGTAACTGCACGCTTCAACCATCCCTACATTAAGGTGTTCGAGGAAGAACGTGAACTCACTGTAATGCTGCTCATTGATGTCAGTGGAAGCACGGATTTCGGAACTGTATCGGTACTTAAAAAAGATCTGATCACAGAGATCGCCGCCGTTCTGTCCTTTTCAGCAATACAAAACAACGACAAGGTCGGCATTGTCTTTTTCAGTGACCGCATCGAGAAATTCATTCCACCCAAAAAGGGAAGATCCCATATTCTCAGGATCATCCGTGAGCTCATCAGCTTCAAACCAGAAAGTCAGGCCACAGACATAGCCGAAGCCATGCGTTTCCTGACCAATGCATTGAAAAAGAGAGCAGTTGCATTCCTCTTTTCTGATTTCCTGGGTGAAGGTTATGAGGATGCTATCCGCATTGCGAACCAGAAGCATGACCTCATTGCGGTTCAGATTAAGGATCAGCGGGAGGTACGATTACCTTCGATCGGTCTGTTGCGCATCAAAGATGCTGAAACAGGAAAACAACGCTGGCTGGATACCAGCCTGAAACGAGTCCGGGAAGCCCACGCTAACTGGCACAGACAGCAGCAGGACAAACTGGTCACAGCCATGGCAAAAGCCGGCGTTGATCTGGTCCAGATGCAAACAGGGGAAGACTATGTGCGGCCATTGATCAATCTCTTTAAGCGAAGGGAGATGCGGACATGAACGAGCGAAAAACATATATAATTGCCATTTGTGCAGCGCTCTTCTCCGGGCTCATGCCTCATCTTTCGCTTGTCGCTCAAGACAGCAACGCGTTCATGGAGGTTGATGCGCGGCTTGAAACACCTCAGATACGCATAGGAGAGCAAACCAGGCTAACTATTGTCTTGAAGTTGGCACAAGTTGATGTCAGCCTGCAATTTCCGAATATTGAGGGGACTGCTTTTGAGGGATTTGAAGTTGTTCAGCGTGAAAAATGTGATACAAGTTTCATTCAACCTAATGAATTTGTAGAACTCAGGTGCAGCTGGCTCCTAACAAGTTTTGACTCAGGCACACAGGTGATCCCACCCTTGCCGATCATTCTGAGCAGCCAGGGAATGAATGACACTACCATGACTCCTCCCCTCTTGTTGGAAGTCAGTACAGTTGAGATCAATCCGGAAGAGGATATCCGGGACATCAAGGATGTCGTGGCGATACCATTAGGATTCTGGGAGATAGCCTGGAAAGTTATTGCCATCCTGGTCATTATTTCCGCATTGATTGGGGGATATTTATTATATGTGCGCTGGAGGAAGGGCGCCCCGCTGGTCCCTGTATTCAGAAAGGTACAACAGCCCCCCCATGTTGTCGCCCTGGACAGATTTGAAAGCCTGCGCCGGCAAAAGTTATGGCAACAAGGACGCATCAAGGAGTTCCACAGTGAATTGACGGATATTCTCAGGGTATATATACAAGACCGTTTCCATATTCCGGCACCAGAAATGGTCACTCATGAAATCATTCAGGCGCTCGGGAACAATACGGAGACCAGGGATAAAGTCAAGGACATGGAGAACATCCTGCAACTAGCTGACCTAGTGAAATTTGCACGTGAGCACCCTCTCCCTGATGAACATGAGAGGAGCATGCAGCTTGGAGTGAGATTTGTAAAATCCACCATTCCAGATATCCCATCGCCATCCTCTACAAGTAGCAAGGATCAACAACAAATAATACCCGGCCAGGAGTCATGATACAGTGGTGGAATGACATACAATTTGCAGCGCCGCAGTTTCTCTACCTGGGATTGTTGCTGCCCTTGGTAGGCCTCTGGTACATCTTTAGGAGGAGGCGCAACAAAGCGGACATCCGGATTCCGGACACACGTTTTCTTGCACAATCTCCTGTTACATTCCGGGTTATCCTCTTCCATAGCCTGTTCGTAATGAGGTTGATGGCCCTTGCGCTTCTGATTATAGCACTGGCCAGGCCACAGACCAGCTCAAGCCGGCAGGACATCACGATCGAAGGCATTGATATTGTCATGGCGCTGGATATCAGTGGCAGTATGCTTGCTGAGGATTTTCGTCCCAATCGTCTGGAAGCAGCCAAAGAAGTCGCAATGCAATTTGTTGCAGGCCGGCCGGATGACAGAATCGGACTTGTCATCTTTAGTGGTGAAGCCTTCACGCAATGCCCCCTCACCCGGGATCATGCTGTGCTGGCAAATGTGTTTCAATCCATCCGGACAGGCATGATCGAAGATGGAACCGCTATTGGTGATGGCCTGGCAACGGCAGTTAACCGACTGAAAGACAGCAAGGCTATCAGTAAGGTTATCATTCTGCTGACCGACGGTGAAAACAACATGGGTGCCATGGATCCGGCTTCAGCGGCAGAAATTGCCAGGATGTTCGGGATACGCATCTATGCTATTGGTGTCGGAACGATCGGGATGGCTCCCTATCCCTTCAGGACACCATTTGGCACGCAGTACCAAAATGTCGAAGTCAGGATTGATGAGCCGTTATTGAAATCCATGGCAGAAATGACCGGAGGACAGTATTTCAGGGCTACCAATAATCAAAAACTAAAAGCTATTTACGAAGAAATTGATCAACTGGAGAAATCCAAAATAGATGTGACGGAATTCACACGTAAGAAAGAAGAATTCCTGCCATTGGTGCTGGCGGCATTGGCATTGCTGCTCCTCGAATTTTTATTTCGGATTTTCATCATAAGGTCAAATCCCTGATAAGTATGGTAAGGTTTGAACATCCGGAGTTTCTTTATGCGCTCGCCGTTTGGCCGATCCTGATTCTGTTGTACCTCTTTCTTGTATGGAACAGGAAGAAGCATCTCAAATCATTCGGTGATATCCGGCTTGTTCTCTACTTAATTCCTGATTACTCTCCTGTCCGTCAAGCTGTTAAGTTCTTTCTCTTCTTTCTGGCTATTGGATTTCTCATTCTAGCCATGGCTAATCCACAAACAGGTTCCAAGTTGGAGCAGGTGGAAAGAAAGGGTATTGATATTGTGATCGCACTGGATGTGAGCAATAGTATGCTTGCCGAAGACATCCGACCAAACCGGATCGAGAAGTCCAGGCAAGCCATTTCACGACTCATTGATCGCCTCAGCCAGGATCGCCTTGGTATCATCATTTTTGCCGGTAAGGCCTATGTGCAACTGCCTATCACGACAGATTATGCAGCGGCGAAGTTATTTCTGAACAGCATCAATACAGAGATAATACCAACCCAGGGCACAGCCATCGGTGAAGCCATTCAGTTGTCTGTTTCTTCCTTTCCGGAAGGGGCACATGGCAAAGCAATTATCATCATCAGTGATGGAGAAAATCATGAAGATGATGCCGTTGGTGCAGCCACGCTTGCCGCTGAGCAAGGTATTAGTGTAAACACCATTGGAATGGGACTGCCTGAGGGTGGTCCGATTCCTGTATTCAAAGGCAATATTCTGCAGGGTTTCAAGAAAGATCAAAGCGGAAATACAGTCGTCACGAGGTTGAATGAAGTCATGTTGCAGCAAATCGCTGCCGCGGGTAACGGGATCTATGTTCGCGCCAGCAATGCAGATCCGGGTCTGGACCGTATCTTTGACCGCATGTCCAAACTCGAGAAATCAACATTTGACGCAAAGACATTTTCAGACTACGATTCACATTATCACTACTTTGTCATCATTGCATTGTTATTATTGGCGATTGACATTTTTATTTCAGAAAGAAGAAGCAGGTGGTTCAGACATTTCAATCCTTTCAAGATTAGCCCTTTCGGAGGTGTGACGAAATGAGATACGGCATTACGATATTGGCTGCTTTTGCACTTCTAGCCTCAGTTCAGACAGTCTCAGGCCAGCAGGACAGAAAACTGATACGACAGGGTAACACAGCCTATGAATCAGGCGATTTCCGTGATGCAGAAATCCAGTATCGCAAGGGTTTGGAGCGCAATCCATCAACCGAGGGAGGAGCCTATAATCTGGGAAACGCACTTTACCGCCAGGAGAGCTTTTCAGAAGCTGCTCAGCAGTATGAGCGCGCCATTGCCAGACAGGCTGACCCTCTGACCTCAGCCAAAGCATACCATAACCTTGGAAATGCGCAGGTTAAAGAAGGCAAACTAAAGGAGGCGATCGATTCCTATAAACAAGCTCTCAGGCTAAACCCTGATGATGAGGACACCAGGTACAATTTATCCTGGGCACTTCGGAGGATGCAGCAGCAGCAACAGGAACAAGGACAGGAACAGGAACAGGATGAGGGACAGGAACAGGATGAGGGACAGGGACAGGGACAGGAACAGGAACAGGATGAGGGACAGGGACAGGATAAGGGTAAACAACAGGAACAACAGCAACAGCAACAGCAGAAACAACAACAGCAGATGAGTAAGCAGGATGCGGAACGTATGTTGCAGGCATTACGTCAGGATGAGCAGCGCACACTCGATAAAGTAAAGCGTCAAATGATACAGGCTGAGCGCCAACGGATTGAAAAAGACTGGTAAACCACACAAGGATGATAGGCAAAGAAAAGCGACAATCTTCAATAGCCTGGTTCCCACTGGTTATCACCTTGATAGTGATAGGCAGCTGGAGTGAGCAGGCCTGGGGACAAGAGATTGAATTCCAGGTGAATGCCCCGCAAAGTGTGGTTGTGGGACAGCAATTCAGGGTTGTATATACAGTGAATGCCGAGGGAAGCAACTTTCGTGGTCCTGATTTTAAGGGATTCAGCCTCCTGAGTGGCCCAAACGCCAGTTCCAGTTCAAATATCCAGATTATTAACGGACAAGTATCCAGCACATTCACCTATTCCTACACCTACTTTCTTCTTGCCGACAAGGAAGGAAGTTTCCAGGTAGGATCTGCACAGATCACCATCGCCGGCAAGGAATACCAGACACGGCCTTTTCAGGTCAAAGTTGTCCAGGGGCAACAACCCAAGGCTGCAGCACCGTCAGGACAGGGGGGCAATCAGCCTCAGTCCGGATCTGTATCATCTGAAGATGTTTTTTTCAAGGTCAGTGCCGATAAAGCGAATCCTTATCAGGGTCAGCAGGTTATCCTAGTTTACAGAATATATACCCGATTGCAGATCAATCTTCCCGGAGGCATGCAGCAGCCACCCCTGAAAGGTTTCTGGATGGAGGATTTGCTGAAGGACGAGAAAGCATTTCCGCAATCCCGTGAAACAGTGAATGGACAGGAATATGTTGTGGTGGAATACAAGCGACTGGCTGTGTATCCACAGAGAAGCGGAAGAATTGTAATTGAACCTTTTGAGATACAGGTAAATGCACGTGTCCAATCACGGTCCAGAACAGGTGATCCCTTCTTTGATCAGTTTTTTGGAGGCAGCTTCTTTAACAGCTTCAGCAACGTACCCATCACCATTAAAACCAACAGTCTGACACTGGATGTCAAAGCACTGCCTGGTTCGGGCCGTCCGCTCGACTTCAACGGAGCCGTAGGGCAATATACTTTCCAGGCTGAAGCAAGCCCTGTTGAATTAAAAACCAACGACGCCATTACATTACGGTATACCATCAAGGGCAGTGGTAATCTTAAGATGATTGATAAAATGCCCATCACCTTCCCCTCCGACTTTGAAACATATGATCCGAAGGTACTTGATAATATCAGCACCAGCCGTGCGGGCATGAGTGGAAGTCGCACCTTTGAGTATCTTGCAATTCCGCGGGCTCCGGGAAAACATATTGTCAAACCTGTTATCTTCCATTTCTTCAATCCAGAAACAGGACAATACCAATCCATCTCATCTCCTGAGTTCAGTTTTAATGTAGAAAAAGGTGAAGGAGACCAGGTGCAGCCGGCGTATTCAGGTGTTAGTCAGGAAGATATCAAATACATCGGATCCGACATACGGTTCATTCGTACGGGAGAGATCACACTGATGTCTCAGTCAGATCTTCTTTACGGAACGATGCGATACTGGATAATGGTAGCCGGAATGCTTCTGTTGTTTGCCGGCTTCCTGGTGATGTGGAGACGAAGGATACGCCTTCTTGCGGATGTGACAAGGCAACGAAACCGCAAAGCCAGTCGGCTTGCGCGACGCAGGCTCAAAACAAGCCGGCAACTACTGGCAGACCAGGACCAGAAAAAATTCTATGATACCCTTGCATCTGCTCTATGGGGTTACGTTTCAGATAAATTAGGCATTCCTAGGGCAAATCTATCCATGGAATCTGCTGACGAGCATCTCAAGGACAAAGGCATCAGCGATGAAGTTCGGGGCAACCTGCGTCATGTGCTGAATGAATGCGAATTCCGGCGTTATGCGCCAGGATCAGAAGGTGATGGAAGACAATCCATTCTGGATATGGCTTTTGCTGTGATTACACATCTGGAAAATGAGTTAAGGAAATGAAAAGAAAGCAGATCATTTGGTGGGCAGGCATTCTGGCCGGTCTGTTGTTCACGGCAGGTTTCCAGGCGTTAAAGGCCAACCCCACATATCAGCAGCAGATCCAGGGTGCAAATTCCTCCTATCAAAATGGTAATTTTGAGAATGCTCTCGAGCAGTATCTTTCTGTATATGAAGCGGGTATGGAGGCCCCTGAGTTATTGCTAAATATTGGCAACACCTACTTCAAGCTCAACGACATTCCCGCGGCCATCCTGTTTTACGAACGGGCGCTGAGGTTATCTCCCAGGGACGAAGACATCCGTTTTAACCTCGGGCTGGCACAAAGCCGGATTATCGATAAGATTGAAGAAGTTCCGCAGGTTTTTTTTATTAGATGGTGGCATATGTTGCGTGACAGCTTCCCGATCAGACACTGGGCAAGATTTTCGTTGATTGGGTTATTATTAACTTTGACATTCACAGCAATTTACCTCATTTCCAGGCGCCTATGGGTCAAGCAGTTATTTTTCTGGGTCGCGTTGATCAGTCTGGCTGTCACGCTGCACGCCATCTTATTTGCCCATCAGCAAAGATCTAACAACATCAATAAACCTGAAGCGATCATCTTCACACCAACAGTCACGGTTAAGAGTTCCCCGGACGATGGCAGCACGGATCTCTTCGTGATTCACGAAGGCACCAAGGTCCGTATCACTGATAACATCGGAGACTGGATGGAAATCAGAATTTCCAGTGGCAGCAAGGGCTGGATAAAAAACACCGATCTCGAGAAAATTTAACTGTCTGGATAATTCGTCTGGTTCTCAGGGGAAGCATTGTGTCGCGGCATCGACCAACACGCCATCAATGATCCAGCCATTTTTGGTGGCAAAGCAGAAATTGGTACCGTAGGCACGTGCACCGGTTAAATCTACTGCATTTAGTATGGAATTATTGAGACGGGCATTGGTAAGATTGGCCTGCCTCATGACAGAAAAACTAAGATTCACACCCTGCATATCAGCACCACTCATTTGCACGCGATCCAGCTTGGCATGCATTACTTTTGCTGTCTTCAGGTCTGCACCATTCAGGAGGGCACCACGAAGGTCGGCTTTCTGAAAGTCTGCCCCCAACAGATAAGTCCCCTGCAGATCTATTCCGCCAAGGTCACAATCGACGCAGGACAGCACGTGGCTTGTTAGGAACCAGTACTTGGGTTCGCCGGCAATTCCTTTCTTGGCAATGGCATCCCGGGCAGGTTGTATAAACACCATCTGATACCCCACAGAGTCGATACCATGCGGAAGCTGAGAAATCAGCCTCATCACATATTTGCCAGGTTTTAGCTGTACCTTCACTTCATCGCCCGGACCCATTACACTGAAATACAGAGAGTCCATGGCGTCATTATATAACTGTATCTGATAGGTATTGTCCTCTCCCCTTCTATAAATCAATGTGGTACTATCCTCAACGTTGTACCTGATCATGTCGATGCCATTGGAGTCCGTGTCCGGGAGAAAAGTTCCGGCAGGGCTGTTGAAATGTTCGAGGTGTACAGCAACAACAGTACCTAACTGCACGCGCAATCCTGGATTTAGGGCAAACTCCTTTTCTGTTCTGGGTTTAATGCGCTGCCCGGCAACATAGACCTTATCAGGATCGGGCGTATACGGCTCTATTTCATAACAAGACGGGAGCAATACCATGAATGCTGCCAGTGCCCATATCCAGTTTCTTTTGAGCATAACGTAATCATTTGGCCTTTTCGTTGTAAAAATAAACCATTTTGGGAATGTTTCAACATGCTACATGCAAGGCTTTTGCTTATCACATTGAAAAAACGTAAATTGGTACCCGATCTATACGTTCCTTAGCATGAATACGTTTCAGACACGATGGTTAGCATCAATATTACTTTGCTGTTTCCTGCCTCCGGTTATTAAGGCGCAAACCAGCAGCATTCCGGTTCAGCCGCTGGGGGGTGCCTATGCGTTTAAATCTTTGTTGCAGCAGGAGATGTATTATCCACCAGCCCTCCGGGACAAGCGCCATGACCAGGAAGTTGGTATTTCCTTCGTAGTGGATACTGCAGGACAGATCAGGAATGTGCATTTTGACGGGAGTCCGCCCCCCGCCTATCAGCATGAAGCCATTCGTCTGCTAAACATGGCCAGGTGGCAACCAGCCAGCATTGAAGGAATAAAAACCAGTCATTCCCATTTTGTCCTGGTTCCGTTTTCGTATAATAAATATGTAAGGCAGGTTAAAAGAAGAGGCTATGACGCACCTCCATACCCATTCCAACCCTGGGATAGTACCGGCATAGTTTATGAAAGTCCTCAGCTTCAGTCGCGACCTCAGGCGCGCTTTCATGATGGAAGTGGCAGCATAAGAGAGTACCTGACCAGGAATTTACGCTACCCGGAGGAAGCCATAAAGAGGGACATACAAGGCACTGTTATCCTGCGCTTTATCGTTGAACCCAGCGGTCGTTCAACCAATATCCATGCGGTCCAGACTGTAGGTGCCGGCTGCGATGAAGAATCCATCAGGCTGGTTGAAAGTATCCACTGGATACCGGGCATTCGGCTGGATAATTATGTAAGAAGCTGGGTAGAAATGAGTATCACCTTCCGGCTCCCTTCTGACAGCTATAAATATCATCCCACCAACCACAGTGGCAATATTCATTGACATGTTGAGAAATCTAGATAACTACTTGAAGGATTATAGCACAGTTCGTATCTTTGCCGGCCGGATTTCACTGCAACTTAGCCTCTCACATTGTCAGCAGTTGACGTAAATCCTGATCAAATTGCAGTATTGAACTTAATATCATACAATTAACTTAATATTTGGCACTATGAAGAATTTAATAGTATGCTTGCTCATGCTTGGCCTGTTTATGCCGGCCTTGGCACAGGAACTCACAGAAAATCCTGCACCACAGTGGGCGACAGGAGGAAATTTCGGACTGAATTTCACCCAGGTGTCATTAAGCAACTGGGCGGCCGGTGGTGAGAATTCACTGGCTACCAACACATTTGTGAACCTCTTCGCCAATTACAAAAAAGGCAAGGGAGCATGGGATAACACCCTGAACCTGGCCTATGGGCTGTTGAAGCAGGGCGAGACAGAAGTGCGGAAGAGCGATGATAAAATCGACTTCGCCTCCAAGTACGGATATTCGGCAGGCAAGAAATGGTATTACAGTGGTCTTGTGAGCTTTAAATCCCAGTTTACAGAAGGGTTTAAGTATCCGAACGACAGTGTGGCCATTTCGCGCTTCCTGGCGCCCGGGTATATTTTGCTTTCTGCAGGTATGGATTATAAGCCCAGCGACAATTTTTCAGTTTACCTTTCACCCCTTACGGGAAAAATTACGCTGGTCACCGACGATGTCCTGTCTGCTCAGGGAGCTTACGGTGTTGAACCCGGAGACAAATCCAGGTCGGAGTTCGGGGGCTACTTCAAGATGATGCTGAAGCATGCCTTGATGGAAAATATTGATCTGGCCACCAAACTGGATCTCTTTTCCAATTATATGGATAACCCTCAGAACGTAGATGTCAACTGGGAAGTAATGGTTGTGATGAAGGTCAATAAGTATATCAGCGCTAACCTGAGCACCCATCTCATCTACGATGATGATATTATGATCAAACAGGACGATGGCAGTGCCGGTCCCAGGACCCAGTTCAAAGAAGTCTTTGGAGTCGGGCTTACCTACAAATTCTAAAGTCAGATCGTTTTCTCCCAGGGCCGGGCAAAGGGTATATTATCCTGGCCCGGCTTTGTTTAGATGATGAGAGCCCATGAAACGAATCGGTCTGTTGTCTGACACACATGGGTCTTTGCCGGCCCAATGGAAAGATTTCTTTGCAGAAACCGATGAGATCTGGCATGCAGGAGATGTGGGCACTACAACGATCATCCGGCAGATTGAGACTTTCAAACCTCTGAGGTGTGTCTATGGGAATATTGATGGACAGGCCATCCGTCAATTGACCACGGCGCATTTGCTGTTTGATCTTGAGGGGATGCGCATATTGATGACTCATATCGGCGGACATCCTGGCAGGTATGAGCCGAAAGCGCTGGCAATGATACGCAATGACCAACCCGGCCTATTTGTATGTGGCCATTCGCATATCCTCAGGATACAATATGATGAACGTCACCAACTGATGTATCTCAATCCAGGCGCAGCGGGCAACAGTGGCTTTCATCAGAAAATTACCATGCTCAGGTTCAGTATCGGGGATGGCAGAATCACTGATATGGAAATATCGGAGACAGCACGCAGATAATGAAGGTTATCTCAATCGGTCGGCAGATCTGACCAGGCGTTCATCCTTCTTGATATTCCTGAAAGCCAGCATCAGAAACACCAGGCTTGCAACAGGAAGAAAAGCACCGAATTCGTAGTTCGACAAGCTGTTATTGAGTTTAACTTCCAGTCTGTCGGCGGTAATGAAGGCGGCAATGATCAGAATCATATTCAGGAAAACGGCGATCATAACCACTTTCATTTGCTGTCTGCGACGACGGAATAGAAATATAGCCGCAATGCTGATAATAATCACGATGATGGCGCCAATCATCAGGGGCCAGATGGGCACAAGGGTCGACGCCATTAAGTCACCTGCACCCGCTTTCTCTCCAATACCAAGACGCATGGTCATGTCTCCAACGGTATAGGAAGCCAATGGAAAAAAGAAAAGCATGGAGACAGCAACGGCAGATAATAACAAGAATAAGGATTGGATTCTCTGGATCATCGTTCTAAGGTTTTTCAAATCAAAGGTAAGAACCTTCTCAGAATATTGATCCCAGTAGTACAATTTCAGGCACTGACTTCAACAATTTCAAGATGTCGCATTTCTGACACAAACTTTAAAAAAATGGAATGATTGTTGTATAATATTACAAGCGTCTTTACGTTTTTAAAATTTGCATTAAAGCTTTCATGTACCTGATTGTCAAAAAAGACTACTGGAACTGACAGACAATAACTTGGAGTTTTCACTTGATCAATAAGCACATTAGGGTATTGAGAAAAAAAATCAGGACCTTACTGCCATGAGTACATTATTTTTCTTTTTTAAACCAGGGAACAAACATCGAATTCATAATAAAATACACTATATTTGCAGAACAGTTCCCTTCACGGTTATTGTACCCACTGGTAAGTCACCAATCGGTTAGCTCCGAAAGATCCATACCCAAGTTGCTTCAGAGGAAGAGAAGGAGACTGTAAATTCATCTAACTATTTCATTATCAATGTACGACATCATTGAATTAAACAGCAAGAAAGTTGCTGAATTGAAGGAAATCGCTGAAGAGCTGAAAATCCCAAAATTTGACAAACTCCTGAAGCAGGATTTAATATATAAAATTCTGGACCATCAGGCGGCCAATCCACCTGCACCAGCTCCCAGATCAGTTAAACCTGAACAGGCGAGACCCAAGCAATCAGGACCAGAGCAGGCAAGACACAAACAGGCAAGGCCATCGCAGGAGAGACCAGAACAAGCCAGACCAGAGCAGGCCAGGTCAGAGGAGGCCAGGCCGGTGCAGGCAAAGCCAGAACCGGCGAAAGCGGAGCAATCAGATAGTGATTCGCGGAAACCCAGAATGCGCAGGAGAAAGCCAAAACCGGAGAGCTATAAACCAGCTGAGAAACTTATTATCCCCAGACCTGAAGCGAAGGAACCTGCGCCAATAGAGCAAAAAAAACCGGAAGATCTGTCATCTCCTCCCAAACCATTGCATACCGAGAAAGTCAAGGAGCCTGCTCCATTGAAGGAGTTTCGCGCTGAGCTTCCTTTTACTCCTGATGAGCAGGAAGAAATTGAGCCCGTAGCTATCGAGACACTCGTTGAGGATGAAAAGCCGGCTGAAGTTTCTGAGTTTGTTATGGCGGAAGGACAAGTTGCACCAGGCCGGGACCGGAACTTCCGGGATAAAGACAGCCGTGAAAGAGATCAACGCAAGCCTGGCTTTCAAAAGAAAGAGGAGATACCATATGAATTTGATGGCATCGTCAGTTCAGAAGGTGTCCTTGAAATCATGCCCGATGGGTATGGATTCCTTCGCTCCTCTGATTACAATTATCTTAATAGTCCGGATGACATCTATGTATCACAATCTCAGATAAAGCTCTTTGGACTTAAGACAGGAGATACGATCCGTGGAAGCATACGCCCACCCAAGGAAGGTGAGAAATACTTCCCCCTGATTAAGGTTGAATTGATCAATGGTCGCCCTTCGGAAGAAGTGCGTGACAGGATACCCTTCGACTACCTCACGCCACTGTTTCCGGAGAAGAAATTCAAACTGACCGGACATCCCGGGGAAACATTATCCACAAGGGTGATCGATATGTTCACACCCATCGGCAAAGGTCAGCGTGGCCTTATCGTTGCGCAACCGAAGACAGGTAAGACCGTATTGCTTAAGGAAGTGGCCAACGCCATCGCCTATAACCACCCTGAAGCCTACCTGATCGTTCTTCTCATCGATGAGAGGCCTGAAGAAGTAACCGATATGGCACGATCCGTCAAAGCGGAGGTGATCAGCAGTACTTTCGATGAACCGGCAGAGCGGCATGTACGCATTGCCAACATTGTACTGGAAAAAGCCAAGCGAATGGTAGAGTGCGGGCACGATGTTGTTATCCTGCTGGATTCCATCACCCGTCTGGCACGTGCCTACAATACTGTTTCACCCGCCTCTGGCAAGGTCCTTTCCGGTGGTGTAGAAGCAAATGCGCTCCATAAGCCCAAGCGTTTCTTCGGCGCTGCCAGGCAGATAGAGGGCGGAGGTAGTCTCACCATCATCGCCACAGCACTTATCGACACCGGATCCAAAATGGATGAAGTGATCTTTGAGGAATTCAAGGGCACCGGCAATATGGAGTTACAGCTTGACCGCAAACTCAGTAACAAGCGCATTTATCCGGCCATCGATATTGTTGCCTCTAGTACACGCCGTGAAGATCTGCTCCTGGACAAAGAAAGCCTGCAACGTATTTGGATTCTCCGTAATCACCTTGCTGACATGAACCCGCTCGAAGCTATGGAGTTCCTTAAGGATAAGATGCGGTTTACACGAACCAACGAGGAGTTTCTGATCTCTATGAATGGCTAAGCCTACGGCCTGCGAATGGCAGTCTGAACCGGAACACCTGTCCCTGGATCAAATCTGATGGTTAATCCTTCAACCGGAAGGGCTTTAATTTCTCCCAACTGGCTGACTGCCACTACCTGAGAGAACAGTAGTTTATTTCCCAGCATGACTTCCACTCGTACATAACGTGGTATCCTGTAAAATACCCAATCGAGTTCAGGCAGGGTTGTGCTGTCATCTGAAGTGAGGCTATCACTCATCACTTCCCCCTCTGAATCTGCAGTTGTCCATCGAAATCTGCAGAAATCGCCCGTAACAGCACTAACCGGCAGAATGCCACGCATGGGATCCAGGCGAAAGAGCGGAACCCATTCACCTTCTCTTTCCTTGTCAGGAACATACGTTACCCGAATATTTTCATACCTGGTCACTGTATCTCCAGTAAACAAACGGATATAAGTATCCTGCACGTCCTTCATTTGTTGGTCCATGTACTGTAATGCCTCCATAGAATATGGAATTTCCTGATAACCAGACAGGAGTTTTATTCTCGAGGTATGCAGATCCTGGATCCTTTCCGCAATATCTCTGGCCTGCCGTTGATCTGCAGGAGTTTCCTGAACAGGAGGTCTTACTTCGATATGGGCATTCGCTGTATCAGGCATGGCCCTTCTTGGGTTAGCCGCCGGTTTTTCACGGCCCTCCGTTACCTGGTAGCGGGCGGTGGAATGACCTGGTTGACTTAACCCCACGTATGGCCCAACAGGGGGAGAAGATATCGCTACATCAGGTATACCACAACATGAACCGCCGTAGAGAAGAATCTGTTGCTGGCTTAAGACGAGACAATTGGTCTCCTTTTTTGCGCTAGCCGGTTTATAGATGTAACGAGCATCTTCATCTGGTAAAACATGTGAATCATATTCCAGGTCTGTCAGTTGATAAGCATACTGACTGGCTCTGATGACATCCCTGATACCCAATAAGGACTCAGCATAAAGCGCATAGGGGCCTGGGCGATGCTCCTGGAGCAGGAATGAAAAGTCAAAGATAAATTCGTGCCGGGGCAGGAAGTAGGTAACCTCCTGGTGTTTTTGAACTTCCTCCTTCCATTTCTTTCCTTTCAGCCTTGTTTGAGCAGGTAGCAAAGCGCTGTATCCCAACACGATAACAAAAAACAATGTGAGCCTTGTCAAATTCCGCATATCTGGTACGATATTTCTACCAAAGGTACGCAATTGAAGGCTATCTGATGAACAAGAGCTCACGGTATTTGGGAAGTGGCCAGCGCTCATCATCAACCATGAGTTCCAGCTTATCCACGTGATAGCGTATGACAGAGAAGAACGGTTTCACCGTGCTATCATAAGCCTGGGCCTGGGATTCAACGGATGTCAGCTGATTCGCCTCCTTACGGGCTTCAATCATACCGGATACATGGACCCTGATCTGGTTGATATGATCGGAAATATCGCGGATATTCTGTAACTGCACCTTGGAAAGCTTCACAAAGGTCTTCTGATCCAGGACATCCCGGAGACCTCTAACATTCTCTATAAGGGTATTCTGATAATGGATGGCCACCGGTATAACATGATTTGTTGCCAGATCACCGATGACACGTGACTCGATCTGGATCTTACGGATGTAGTTTTCCAGTCGGATCTCATAGCGCGCATGAAGTTCCCGTTCCGTCAGGATCTGACGGCGTTCAAACACGGAGATGGTTGGCTTTGAAATAAAGGCCTGGAGGGCTGTCACTGTCGTCTGATTATCTGACAGACCCCGTGCAGCAGCCTCCTTTTTCCACTCCTCCGAATAGCAGTTACCTTCAAAGCGTATGCGCTCAGATTTCTTTGCATACTCCCGCACGACATTCAGGATGGCTTCGGGCCTGCTCTCTCCTGCTGCCTGCCTGGCCTTTACATCTTCGACGAAGATCAAGAGGCGATCCGCCACGATCGTATTCAGGGCAATCATGGGAGCGGCACAGTTGGCTGAAGCACCGACCGCCCTGAGTTCAAACTTGTTGCCGGTAAAAGCGAAGGGTGATGTCCGGTTTCGATCGGTGTTGTCAGGCAGGATTTCAGGGATTTTTGGCAATGGGATACTCTTCTGATTGCGCCGGCTATGCTGTGAAGCCTGAAGCACATCGGTTCCGGTTATCTTGTTCAGTATCTGCGAAAGATGCTCACCGATGAAAGCCGAAATAATGGCCGGAGGTGCTTCATGTGCACCCAATCTCAGGTCATTGGAAGGGGAAGCAATTGAGGCTCTTAGCAGATCTGCATGCTCATTCAGAGCCATTAGAATGGAAGTAAGAAATGCCAGGAAGCGAAGATTGGTCTCTGTATTAGGACCGGGTGACAGCAGATTCTCACCCATATTCGTCATCAATGACCAGTTATTATGCTTCCCCGACCCATTCACCAGGGAAAAGGGTTTCTCATGGAAAAGGACGGTCAGATCATGTCGACGGGCGATGCGCTGCATGAGGTGCATCAGAATCTGATTGTGATCTACCGCAAGATTGGCCTCCTCAAAAACCGGCGCACATTCAAACTGCCCCGGTGCTACTTCGTTATGCCTCGTCCTGACTGGAATACCCAGCCTGAAAGCCTCCAATTCATATTCACGCATGAAATCAGTGACACGTTCCGGTATGGTTCCGAAATAATGATCTGAGAGTTGCTGATCTTTGGCCGATGCATGCCCGAAGACCGTTCTGCCGGTCAGCATGAGATCCGGCCTGGCCCCATGCAGCGCTGCATCCACCAGGAAATATTCCTGTTCCCAACCCAGGGTAGCGATAACCTTATTGACATTCCTGTCGAACAGTCGGCAAACCGCTGTGGCCGCCTGATCGATCAGCGCCAGTGACCTGAGGAGCGGTGCTTTGAAATCCAGAGATTCTCCGGTATAGGAAACAAAAACGGTCGGAATGCACAATGTTCTGTCAAGGATAAAAGCAGGTGAAGAAGGATCCCAGGCCGTATAACCCCTTGCCTCAAAGGTATTTCTAATGCCACCGCTCGGAAAGCTGGAGGCATCTGGCTCCTGTTGTACCAGGCTGGAACCGCTGAATATTTCCATCGCCTGGCCATCCATACCAGGAAAGAGAAAGGCATCATGCTTTTCTGCCGTTGATCCGGTCAAAGGATGAAACCAATGTGTATAATGTGTGGCACCCTTGGCCACAGCCCAGGCCTTCATTCCCGAAGCAATAATGTCTGCAATATCCCTCCTAATGCGCACACCCTTTTCAATCGCCTGCATCACCGCATGGTATGCCTCAGCAGGCAGATATTCCTGCATGACCGGTCGGCTGAAAGTATATTCTCCATATAGTTGTGAAACCCTGGTTGTAATTTCCACCGGTTTCCGGGTGCGGCCCAAGGCCTTTTCCAGGGCTATAAAACGAAAGTTTTCCATGCTGATCCAATTAAGCCGTCAAAGATATATTGATGCATCTAACTATTTATCAGTTTATAGGAAATAATTCAACCTTAATCAGGTTTTTATCAACATAAGAATGAGGTGCCGGATTACTTCCGGATCCGGGCCAGCCAAAGCAGGAAAAAGGTAATCAGCCCGTTTAGAATAAGCAATTCAAATCCGAATCTGTAGCCACCCAACCATTCTTGTGAATTGGCACTTAGGATATAACAAATAAAAGGTGAAAAAAGAGCGATCACCGGGACATAGCGGTCACGGATCTGAGACTTCGTGAATAAGCCAAAAGCAAAGAGTCCAAGCAAAGGTCCATAGGTATAACCTGCTATGGTGAAGATGTCATCAATAATCGCTTTGTTGTTCAGTTCCCGGAAAACGACGATAACCAAGAGAACGACCAGAGAAACAACTATATGTACAAATCGCCTTGTTCTCTTACGCTGCATATCCGTGAGATGACTTGTTTTCTCAAGCCCCAGGAAATCGACGCTGATACTGGTGGTAAGAGCAGTCAGGGCGCTATCGGCACTGGAATAAGCAGCTGAAATAAGACCGATAATGAAAACCACCCCTGCCAATGCGGGCATGTATTTAAATGCCAGCAAGGGAAAAACATCATCTGTTTTGGCCGGTAATGCAATATTCATTTGGGCTGCATAAATAAACAAAGCAGCCCCCAGGATTAAAAACAGCAGATTTACAAAAACGAGGGTAATACTGAGGGTGACCATGTTCTTCTGTGCATCCGGGAGCGTGCGGCAGCTCAGGTTCTTCTGCATCATGTCCTGATCCAGACCGGTCATCACAATCGCAATGAAAGCACCTGAGAAGAATTGCTTCAGGAAATAACGGCTATCCTGCCAATCGGTATATATCACTTTGCTGTAATCGCTCTCTCGCACGGTTTCTACCAGGTTCCAGAAACTGATATTCAATCCCTTGCTCACGAAATACAAAGTCAGGATCACCGAGGCCAACATAAACGTCGTTTGCAGGGTATCCGTCCAGACGATGGTTTTTATGCCACCCTTGAAGGTATACAGCAGGATTAGCCCAATAAACAGGACCACTGTAAGCCCAAAAGGAACCCCCCAGGCATCAAATACAAAAATTTGCAAAACATTTATTACCAGATACATACGTAACGAAGACCCAATAAAGCGGGAGAAGAGAAACAGCGCAGCTCCGGATTTATAGGACCAGAAACCAAAGCGTTGCTCGAGGTAGGTATAGATAGAAGTAAGGTTGAGCCGGTAATACAAGGGAAGCAGAATGCCGGCGATTGTACCATATCCAAGGATATATCCCAGGACGACCATCAGGTATGAAAACTGAGTTGTGTGCACCCATCCTGGCACAGAGATGAAGGTAACGCCAGACAAAGAAGCGCCTACCATGCCGTAGGCTACGACCAGCCAGGGTGAATTCTTGTTTCCAATGAAAAAGGCCCGGTTATCAGCCTTCCTGCTGGTAAAATAGGAAACGATGAAAAGAAGGGCAGTATAGGCCAGAAAAACAAGCGCAATCGTTGCAGGTGTCACTAATTCAAAGTTTTAATTCATTTTTAACAAAGGATACCCATGTGCTAAGGTCTTCAAAAAAGGCATCTGGCGCTGGATCCATAACGGAGTTTTCAGGGCCAAGCATCACACAATACATACCTGCCCGCCTGCCAAATCCGATGTCGGATGGACTATCCCCGACCATCACAGATAGGCTCAGGTCGATCTGCGGATAATCATGTTTTGCCTGCTCCGCCATCCCAATCGCTGGTTTACGGCAGGAGCACTTTTTTGATGCCGTATGG
Source organism: Lentimicrobiaceae bacterium (assembly GCA_018001695.1). Taxonomy (GTDB): domain Bacteria; phylum Bacteroidota; class Bacteroidia; order Bacteroidales; family JAGNHN01; genus JAGNHN01. The sequence goes on along the minus strand of JAGNHN010000038.1, from coordinate 1,142 downwards.
GGGCAATGATAGATACCATCCAGGATAACGCCTGCTTTTTTCAACTCAGCCTCCATTTGATCATGGATGGACTGAAGAGCGGATGCAGGCATGATACCCCTTCCTATTCCCTGTTGATTTGTAACAATAAAGATGGATCCGAACCATTGTCGCAATTGCCATAGGGCTTCAGGGACACCTGGCAGGAATTCAAACTCAGCCCAATGCTTCACATAGGCATCGGGAAGCCTCCTGTTAATGACACCGTCTCTGTCCAGAAACAGTGCCCACCTCCGGATACTTTCGGCATCAAAGGGCAGGTTGGATTCAGCCATCATGAGGAGGGGGGAAAGCAGGTCAACTCAATTTGCTCACAAAGAATATGCCCCAACATCATATGGACCTCCTGAATCCTTGGTGTATCATCGCTGGGAACGTTGAGGAGATAATCTGCATATTGCTTTAACTTACCGCCGGATCTTCCTGTAAAACAAGCCACAACCATCCCGATTTCTTTTGCTTTGATAGCTGCCTTCACGACATTGGGACTGTTTCCCGAAGTGGAGAAGGCCAGCAACAGGTCACCTGGCCGGCCCTTTGCCTGAACCAGGCGTGCGAAAATCTCATCGTAAGCGTAGTCATTGGCAACAGCAGTCAGGTAAGATGTATTCACATGCAGTGCTTCTGCATCCAGGGGAGGCCGGTCGTAGTAGAAACGGCCGCTCAATTCTGCTGCGATATGCTGTGCATCAGCCGCACTGCCACCATTACCACATAACAACATTCTGCCATTGTTACGGAAGCAATGAACACTGGCCACGATGAGACGCTCAAGGCTTAACAGCAGTCCATCCTCCTGCATAACCGCCTGCTTGGTATCCAGGGAAGCCTGCACAGACAAACGTATGGCTTGTATCATATGAAAAAAATTGTGTGGTCAAAGATAGGGAATCCTGCCCTGAGGGATCTGTGATATCTGGTACACTCGCCCAACGCATACTTGCAACTCTTTCCTTGCAAAGGAGATGATGGGGAATCCATTAGTCAACGCCCAGGCTTTCTTCAACCAGGTAGGCATTTTTATCTGGCGAACTGCGTGAAACCAATTCTGCCAGAAAACCGGTCAGGAACAACTGCGTTCCTACGATCATAGCCAGAAGTGC
>JAGNHN010000080.1 GCA_018001695.1 Lentimicrobiaceae bacterium | reverse complement strand
CGGCAGAAAACCCACAGGAAAAGCACTGAAGCCTTGAAGGCATCCCAGATGGATTTATTTGTGGAATCAGCTGAAACCATGCATCTCAATGACGAAGATGGGGATCTTGCCCATCGAAAATTAAGGAATGCCATGGCAAGCATAAAGGGAGACCAGCGCAAGTGTTTGGAACTTATGTACCTTGAAGGGAAGTCCTACCGTGAGATTGCGGAGATCACCGGTCTTGACTGGAACCAGGTGAAAAGCCACATACAGAACGGGAAAAGAAACCTCAGGCAAAAGCTGGGAATGCTGGGGATGATTGTAATTTTAATACTGTTTATCTCTTTATCCTGATGAGTGATAGAATGCATATCCGGCTGTTTCTGGCTTCCGGACATCTTAGTCCGGAGGCCTGCAAAGCCTATATGGACGGGATACTCAGGCAGGATGTTGCTGCCCTCGCCGAGGCACACCTTTCGAAATGTGACTTTTGCCGGGAAGGGCTGGCTGGACTTCAAAAGGCCGATGCCCGCGGAGATCTGCAAGAAAACCTGCTGGACCTGCAGCTCAGGATAAGACAAAGCGCCAGGGAACGGGAAGTAGCCAGGCCGGCTTTCAGGATCAGCAGGCAAACCATGAGGTGGGCTGCTGTCAGTGCTGCAGCTATCCTCTTCATCGGACTGATCTTTTCCTTCCTCCTCCTCGATCTCGAACCTCTCAGATTGCGCATGGCGTTGGCCGGAGAATACACTTTCATACCGGAAGACCACAGCCAGATAATGCCTCATCCACCTCAGCCGGTGATACCTGCATCGGACTCATCAAGCATTGATCCTGTTTACTTCCCAGCAGAAATTGCGCTATCCGAACCCGTTACAATTAATCAGGACCAGGAAACGGCAAATGAGATGGCATCAAAAGATGATGCCATTGCTTTGTCAGTGGCTGAGGACACCGATGCCAAAAACCTGGCAGCTCCATCCCCTGCGATGGATGCCAAAAAAGATGATGCGTTTGCAAAAGATGCTGTTACCCTTTCCGATGTTGCCGGTACCCAACAGGAATTGGAAGAGGTGACCATCATTAGCGAGTCCAGAACGCTGAGCAAGCGCCAAAAACAAAGTAATGAGGTCTTTACGGTCGTTGAAAAGATGCCCTCCTACCCCGGAGGCATGCCCGCATTGCAGGCTTACCTGATGCAAGCTCTCCAACTTCCGCCGGAGACGGATCCTGTAAATGTTGTGGTGCAATTCATTGTGGATGACCGGGGAAAAGTCCGGGATGCAGAAGTCCTGAAAGGAATGAATCCGGATATAGATAAAGCTGTTCTGCGTGCCATTCGAAGGATGCCCGACTGGACGCCAGGTTATCAGCGGGATGTGGCCGTAAAAACCAGGATGGTGCTCCCTGTCAAGATTACTCCTTCGAACGATTAATGCTGCCTTCACAGGTAGCAAAACGAGACTGCATAAACCTAGTATTCCTTGCTCCGGTCCTTCAAAAGGGTCCGTGTTGACAGCAATCCGCAGGCCGCATCAATGTCCTGTCCACGTGATGCGCGGATTGTGGTCCTTATACCCTTACGGTTCAGGGATTCAGCAAAGGAGGTGATGACATCATCTGCTGAACCTCGCAGGGGAGTGCCTGGTACAGGATGAAAACGCATCAGGTTAATGCGGCAACGCAGTCCGTGCAGCAGACGGCTCAGACCATTGACATGGCGTGGGGTATCGTTGACTCCCTCAAACATGATGTACTCAAAAGAAACCCTCCGTTGCCGGCCCATATCGAAAGACCGGATACACCGGATCACTTCATCTATGGGATAGATGTGCTGAACAGGCATCAATTGTCTTCTCTCATCGTCGAAAGGACTATGAAGACTCACAGCCAGATGGCAGTCGCTTTCCTTCAAAAAACGCTCCATGGAAGGCAGGATACCGATGGTTGAAACGGTTATGCGTCGGGGGCTCCAGGCAAAGCCCCACGCTGATGTGAGGATTTCAAGGCTTTGCATTACCGCATCGGGGTTATCGAATGGCTCGCCCATCCCCATATAAACAATATTGGTAAGCTGTGCCTTCTCAGGAAGACTTCGTATCTGGTTCAGGATCTGGCCCGCGCTGAGGTTTTTCTGAAAACCCTGCTTCCCTGTCATGCAGAACAGGCAGCCCATCTTACAGCCAACCTGTGTTGAAAGGCAAAGGGTTGACCTCGTCTTCTCCGGGATGTAAGCAGCCTCGACATATAATCCATTGCCGGCCGGAAAGAGGTATTTACGGGTACCATCCGATGATTCCTGTACCTTGCTGTGTGGCGTCAATCCGAGCTCATACGTTGTTTCGAGACGATTTCTGTTCGCGAGGCTCAGGTTTGTCATCCCGGCAATGTGTTCCACATCTTTATGGTACAGCCATTCTGCCAGTTGCCTGGCGGTATAGGCTGGCATTTCCAGGGTTTTGACAACCTCCTGTAACTGCGTCAGGTTCATCCCGTACAAGGATGGCTTGGAAGGTATCTGATCCATATCCCAAAAGTACAACCTTTGTGGTTCAAGCCACTAGAAATAGATCTCTGCCCGGATCTGTCCAAATGGTATCCCCCTGCTGATCAACAGGTCCCTTACTTCCACCACCATCTCCGCATTACCACAAAGCATATACGTTTTTTCGGGGGAAAGATCCTTTTTTTCTGAAAGATACTGGGTCAGGCGTCCGTTGTATCCATCACTGATCACCTCCCTGGAGCTGCAACGGATATAGTATTGCCCCAGAACGGACTGAAAATCATCCTGAAAAAAGAACATGCGGGCGTTTCGTGCCCCATGTATCAAAGTCTTATTTTCATACGGACCGGTCCTGAACATCGACCGGAAAGGAGCAATCCCAGTTCCGGTAGCTATCCAGCAGGCCGGGCCGGGACTGTTCAGAAAAAATCCAAAAGGTGTTGAGATCTCTAATGCATCACCTGGTCTCAATTTTGCCAGAGATGGGGTGAGCAGGCCTTCAGGATTGATGTCAAACAACACCTCAAGCTTGTCTTCCTGCTCTCCGCTGGCGATGCTGTAAAGACGGTGCGGCTGTTCGGCATCCAGACGGATCCCGATGACCTGCCCGGCCTTGAAAGCAAAGGGCTTGTCCATCCTAAGGAGATGGACGCCGGGCGCTATTTCCACATTGGCGGAAATATGCACGGTTGAAAAAACAAGGTTAGGCTTAGCGGTTTTCATATAAGGATCACGTGGCCTGGATAAAGCACCGGCTAACCATATTGTTCATTTCCCGGATTTCTTTTCTTCTTTGGGCTGCCCGAGGTTGACCGGACCAATATTGTTCATATTCCACAATATCCATTGCTGACGCTCACGGATATAAGAGGTGGGGCGCGCCGGATTCCAGCGGACCGGATTGGGAAGAACAGCAGCGATCAAAGCGGCCTGATGGCGATCAAGGCGGGCAGCAGGCTTCCCGAAGTAATGCTGGCTGGCCGCTTCTGCACCATATATGCCAGGACCGGTCTCCATTACATTGAGATATACCTCCATGATGCGCTTCTTTCCCCAGATAAGCTCAATCCACAAGGTGAAGTAGGCTTCGAGCCCTTTCCGGATAAAATTGCGTTGGGGCCACAAAAAAACATTCTTGGCCGTTTGCATGCTGATGGTACTGGCCCCCTTCACCCGCTTGCCTTTGCGGTTGTTTTCCCTGGCCTTCTCAATGGCTTCCAGGTCAAACCCATGATGCGTGAGAAAGCGGTTATCCTCTGAGGCAATCACTGCCTGCACCAGATAAGGGGAGATTTCGCGCAAGGGTACCCAGTCTTTCGTAATCCCATAGATGCTCCCATCTTTCTTTTTCTCAAAGGCCTTCAATATCATTAAGCTGGTGATGGGAGGGTTGATAAACCTGTAAACCAGAACGATGGCTACTGAAAACAAAAAGAGATAAAGTGCCGTCTTCCAGATAATCCGGAAAAGCTTCCCTATGAAACTCCGTTTTGGGGTTTTGACTTTTGAAGGCATATGTTGCTCTTTATCAGGTGATGGACCTATCGGGAATCCTTTCCAGCGCAACCCGGTTTTATACGATCATACCTGCGCCAACGGTTTCATTTGTAGCTTCATCGATAAGTATCAGGCTGCCTGTGATGCGGTTGATGCGGTAAGCGTCAAAAAAGAGGGGCTTGGTCGTCCGGAGGCTGACGCGACCTATATCATTCATTCTGAGGGGTTCTCCATTGGCGAGCTGATCCATCGTATTGACATCCACCTTGTATTTCAACTCTCTGACCAGGCAACGGACATCCCGTGTGGTATGTCGGAGGGCATATTTTCCATCCACTTGCATGGGCTTCTCATTCATCCAGCATACCATTACATCCAGATCCTGGCCGATCTGCGGCACATTGTTTTCCATTACGATCATATCGCCCCTGCTGATGTCAATATCATCGTCCAGTGTCATGGTGACGCTTTGGGGTGGGAATGCCTCGGACATTTCATGGCCCATGGTATCAATCGATTGAATACGTGTGGTAAACCCACTGGGAAGGATCATGACACGATCGCCTGGTTTGAAAACGCCCCCGGCGATGCGACCGGCGTAACCCCTGAAATCCGGAAATTTATCGCTTTGAGGACGGATCACATACTGGACAGGAAAGCGTGGGTCCAGGTGGTTATGGTCGCCACCGACATGTATGTTCTCAAGAATATATTTTAGTGTTCCACCACCATACCAGGGCATATTTTTAGAAGGCTCGACAACATTATCGCCCAGCAAAGCACTGATCGGCACAAAGCGGACATCCCTGATATCGATCTTGGCCGCGAAGGCCTTAAAATCGGCTTTGATCTTTTCATACACCTGCTCATCCCAATCTACCAGGTCCATCTTGTTCACACATAATATAATATGTGGTATCTGTAAAAGGCTGGCGATATAGGAATGCCGGTAGGTCTGCTCAATAACCCCCTGGCGGGCGTCGACAAGAATGATGGCGGCATTGGCCGTTGAAGCCCCGGTCACCATATTGCGGGTATACTGAACATGGCCCGGCGTGTCAGCGATGATGAATTTCCTCTTGGGAGTAGCAAAGTACCTGTAAGCCACATCGATGGTAATGCCCTGCTCGCGCTCCGCCCTAAGGCCATCCGTGAGCAATGCCAGGTTAATATGCTCAGCACCCCTGCGAATGCTGGCGCGACGTACAGCCTCCAGCTGATCTTCAAAGATGGACTTGCTGTCATACAACAAGCGTCCGATGAGGGTGCTTTTTCCGTCATCCACGCTACCCGCGGTGGTGAACCGGAGCAGCTCCATATCCAGGTATGCTTTACTGCTGAATTCTGTCATGATGGTCTTCAATGATGTGGCGCTGATAATTGATTGTTGCTGTGCCTCAGAAATACCCTTCCTTCTTACGGTCTTCCATTGCAGCCTCTGATCGGAGGTCATCCGCCCTGCTACCCCTTTCGGTCACCCGGGTAGCGGCAATCTCGGCAATGATCTCCTCCAGACTGTTGGCCTCACTTAAGGTCAGCCCCGTACAGGTAATATCTCCAATGGTGCGGCACCTTACTGTCATAACCTCTACCTTTTCCGTGGGTTTAAGTTTCATGAAGGGGGCATAAGCCAGCAACACACCGTCTCTGCTGAATACCTCCCGCTGATGTGTAAAATACAGGCTAGGTAACTCGATGTTTTCCAGGTAGATATATTGCCACACATCCATCTCGGTCCAGTTTGAGATGGGGAATACCCTGAAATGCTCCCCAATCCGCTTTCGACCATTGAACAGGTTCCACAGTTCAGGGCGCTGGTTCTTGGGGTCCCATTGGCCAAACTCATCCCGGTGTGAGAAGAAACGCTCCTTGGCCCTGGCCTTTTCCTCATCACGGCGCCCTCCACCAATCGCAACGTCGAATTTCTCGGATTCGATGGTATCCAGAAGCGTCACCGTCTGCAGGACATTTCGCGAAGCATTGTAACCCACTTCTTCAACTGCCCTTCCCTGATCAATGGATGCCTGCACTGACCCAACCACCAGTCTGGCGCCGGTCTTCTCAACCAGCGTATCCCTGAATATCAAGGTCTCTTCAAAATTATGACCTGTATCTATATGCGTCAGGGTGAAGGGAATACGTGCCGGCCAAAAAGCTTTTATGGCAAGATGCACCAGAACGATCGAGTCCTTGCCGCCCGAGAACAACAGGGTAGGATTCTCAAATTGGGCGGCCACTTCACGCATGACGTAAATGGCTTCCGCTTCCAGTTCCCGAAGGTGGTTCAGGTTATACTTCATTCTACTGTATGTCATGGTCAGTTTAGAAACGAGAATGCAAAGATAGCCAAAGCAGCTGAACCTCTCAACCGCACATAACTATCTCTTTATGATGTATTTGCTATTCCGGAGAATGCGAATTCCCGCAAGCTTACTCCAGAACGAACGTGGTATATCCAATCTCATACCCATCAGCAAAGATGGATACATGGTAGGTGCCCTTCATCGCGGGTTCGTCGGTTTGCTTATGCCAATAGAGACACAAATCCATGGCTTTGTTCTGATAGTCGATGGTCTCCTTCATCGTGAAATTAATCTTTTCACCCTGGTACTCAAAGGTAAAGGCGTCGTCTTTCCCTCTCGTAACAATCACATTATCAGGGCGCGCCACCCGTACATATATGGTCTTGGGGCCTTTCTCGATGATTGGGTTCTCACTCAGGGTAAAGCATACCTTAACGGCATCTACCCTTCTGGCCTTGAAGGTGATTTTCTCATTATCCTCTCCCCTGATGCGGGCACCCATGGCTGAGATGTTGTAAGCCTTCAGAATGGCAGCCTGGGTTACTTTCTCTTCCAGTATCTCCTTGTCTTTTTCAAGCTCCATGGAACGTGATACCTGACGCTCAAACTTCTCTGTGAGAACGACATTTTCTTCCTTCAACAGACGGTTGGCTGTGTAGAGGGAATCGATTTGATTAAGGTACCCCTGCGTTGTCTTACGAAGTAGATCCAGCTTCTTCCTGATGCGGTAATAGTCTGCCTGAGAGGCAATCAGCTTCTTGATCTCGTCGGCATTTGCCTGAATAAGGCTGTCCTTGGTACTGAGAGAATCGGTTAGTGCGCCGTATTCCAGTTTAATGAATTCATGCTCTTTCATCAAGGAATCCAGTTCGGACTGGAGGCCTACATTCTCTGTCAGCTTTTGTTCAATTTGAACACTTTTGCGCTGGTTGGTCATAAAAAGGGCGATAATAAGACCGATGATAATCAACGCCATGATCACGATGATGGTCTTATACCTTTTTTCTGCAGCGGAACCGGAAAACTGAACCTGATCGTTCATGTC
>JAGNHN010000037.1 GCA_018001695.1 Lentimicrobiaceae bacterium | reverse complement strand
GTTATAGGTTTTCCTGATCGGATTTGTTTAGCTGCTTCTTTGCTAAACTCTTCCCAGTTAATTTGTTTTGCCATAACTTGTCAAATTTACGTTTTGTATAATTGACACAGTTAATCGAACACCCTCACGCTGTGCAACTCCTTCTAACTCGGTGAAACTCTGTGGCTAAACAACCCAGCCCTTACAATAGGTTGACATATGGCTTAGGAGGTGAGGCGAACCCACTAATCGGGAGGATGTGCTTCTGATCGAGAGATATTATTTAACCACAGAGTACCACAGAAAAACAAACTGAGTTTCACGGAGTTGGTAGTATTCTGATCAGGGTCCGCAGGTATAGCATACAGACAATCGGTATCGTGGGCACGTGTGAACGTGGGCAAATGTGCACGTATGCACATTAACGGGATCACGTGAAATGTTTATGTGCACACGTTCGTACGGGCACACTTGCACACGTGCAAACGCCATATGAATGGCAAGGGAAGCATCAGGGTGACTAAAACCAAGGTTTTACAAGTCCGTAGCGAGGACGCTATGGACAACTGGGTCTCTCCCCTCTCAGGGGAGAGATTTAGAGAGGGGTCGATGGAGGACAGGGAGAGGAACAGGAAGAGGAAGAGGGAGAGGAAGAGGGAAGATGAAAAACACTCACACGCTCACTCATTAAACGCGGACGTCAAAGACCCTGAGCTGTACCTGCCATTCCCGGCCAACATATGTATTATCTTTGTTGCTTTCAATGTATCATTGTTGCAGCAAGAACCTATCTTATGAAATACATGTTTTATACGATCCTGATCGCTAGTCTTACCTTTCTTGCAGGAATGCAGACCGCGCAGGCTCAGTTCGTATTGAGTGCCCAACTGCGCACGCGTGCGGAGATGAATCATGGCTATAAGTTCATTCCCGATACAGCGGCCATTGCGCAGTATTATGTTATGCAAAGAACCCGTCTGAATGCCGATTACCAGCGTGATAAGCTGCTGTTCCGCTTGTCAGTACAGGATGTGCGGGCCTGGGGCGGGGAAGACAATTACACCGCAACAGGTGTCCTGGGCGATGAATCAGGGCTGGACATCTTCGAAGCATGGGCAAGCCTGCCCCTGGGCGAAAAATGGCGGCTCAAACTGGGTCGGCAGTCGTTTCGCTATGACGACCAGCGCCTGCTTGGACTCAACGACTGGAACCCCTACGCCATCTCCTACGATGCCATGCTGTGGACTTACCGGCCGGCCGGCTGGGAAATGGACCTGGCCCTGTCTTGGAACAGCCGCCATGAAAAAATCCTTGGCGATCCCGGTTTCGACAATGACTATTATACCGACCGCAACCGGATACGCATGCTGCATTTCCTCTACCTCAGGAAAAACCTGGGGGAGTCCTTGTACCTGAGCGGTCTCGGTATCCTCAGTGGTTACCAGCAGCCCGGCACACGGAATACACTGCAGGTCATGGCCACAACAGGACTCTTTGCCCGATACGACAAAGACGGTGTTCAGGCTGAAGCCTCAGCCTATTATCAGGGCGGACATCAGGCCTTCGGAATGCCGGTAAGCGCATGGATGATGTCGGCTAACATCAGGAGCCGCTGGGGTGCCTTCACGGGTGGGATTGGGGCTGATATGCTTTCAGGACATGATGCCTCCAATTCCGATCCGGATTATTCCAAAACGGACCATGCGTTCGATCTTCTCTATGGCGGGCGATTTATCTTCAACGGCTGGATGAACCAGTTTGTGAACCTGAAACCTACCACACGCCAGGGTGGACTGGTGGATGTCTACCCCTCACTGCAGTGGCATATCAGCCAGAATCAGGATCTGGAGGTTGTCTGGCACCTGTTCCGTCTCCAAAACAAGGTCCGTGATACCCATGTTGCTGCCACGGACTACCTAGACAAAGCACTGGGATCGGAATGGGACCTGATGTATACCCATAAGTTCAGCAGGGAAATCCTGTTGAAAGCAGGCTTTTCCTGGTACCAGACCAGTCGCAGCATGGAGATACTGAAAGGGGTATATGGTAAAGCTGCTCCGGCCTACTGGGGATGGGTTATGTTGCAGGTCAGTCCCGAGCTGTTTCGCCACTGAGACAGCCGGCGTCTCTCCCCGGCACCCCGGCCGTTCACATGTGACAGGCACAGGCACCGGTATACAGATATCCCCCTGATTTCCGTATCTTGCGCCCTGATTAAGTCATCAAATCAAACTGTATATGCAACCCTTTAGGCTGTGGAACAATATCCTGGGCTGGACCGTCTTTGCCATGGCAACGCTGGTTTATCTTATCACGGCAGAACCAACTGTAAGCTTTTGGGATTGTGGCGAATACATCGCCACAGCCTATAAGCTGCAGGTAGGTCATCCCCCCGGAGCACCTTTCTTTCAGCTTATGGGCCGTTTCTTCTCGCTTTTTGCTTTTGGGGAAGAAACCCGGGTTGCGCTAATGGTGAATACCCTGTCGGCGGTTTCCAGTGGCTTTACCATTCTTTTTCTTTTCTGGACCATCAGCATGTTGGCGCGGAAAATCGTGGCCCCCGGCAAAGACCCGGATAAGGCTGAACGTGCCATCATCCTGGGAAGCGCCCTCACCGGCGCCCTTGCCTATACTTTCAGCGACTCGTTCTGGTTCAGCGCGGTTGAAGGAGAGGTATATGCCATGTCCAGCTTCTTTACAGCCGTAGTATTCTGGGCCATGCTGAAATGGGATGAGACCCCTGATCCTTCCCATGCGCTTCGCTGGCTGATCCTGATAGCTTATCTCATCGGCCTATCCATCGGTGTACACCTCCTGAACCTCCTGGCGATCCCAGCCATCTCTTTTATCTATTATTTCAAGAAATACCAGCCCAGCCTGAAGGGCATTGTAATCACCCTCGGCGCTTCTTTCCTGCTCCTGGCCCTTACGCTCTATGGCATCATACCCTGGATCGTCAAGTTGGCAGGCTACTCAGAGCTGCTCTTTGTAAATGGTTTCGGCATGCCTTTCGATTCCGGCACCATCGCCTATTTTCTGATCCTCAATGCCGCCATCCTTTATGGATTATATTGGTCCGCCAAACACAGAAAGGAAGCCCTTCACGCCGGCGTTCTGGCCTTCGTCTTCCTGCTGATCGGCTACTCCTCGTTTTTCATGCTCGTGATCCGTTCCAATGCTGATCCCCCCATCGATGAAAACAACCCGGAGGATGCCATCGGCCTGCTTTCCTACCTCAACAGGGAACAGTATGGGCAGTACCCCATTTTCAAGGGACCTTACTACAATGCGCCTGTGATAGACAGTAAGGATGGCAATCCTGTATATCGTAAAAACAGAGAAACAGGACGTTACGAGATCATTGACCCGAGACGTGGGACCCATGCGGTTTATGATCCCCGTTTTGTCACCTTGTTTCCACGCATGTACTCTATACAGGGAAGCCACATTCAACAATACAAGAACTGGGGTGCTGTTAAGGGCGTGCCCATCGAAGTGACCAGCCAGGAGGGCGGAACAGAGCGCCTGCAGAAGCCCACCTTCAGGGAAAACCTGCGCTTCTTCTTTCGCTATCAACTGGATCATATGTATTTCCGGTATTTCATGTGGAACTTTGCCGGGAGGCAGAACGACAGCCAGGGCTTCGGCGGGCCCCTGGACGGGAACTGGATCAGTGGGATTTCATGGCTGGATGAGGCCCGTTTAGGTCCGCAGTACGATATCCCGGTAGCCCTTGAGAGCAAGGCAAACAACCGCTTTTTCATGCTCCCGCTGCTGCTCGGACTGCTGGGGTTCTTCTTCCACATCAACAAACGCCAGCAGGATGCCTGGGTTGTGGCCCTGCTTTTCTTTATGACGGGCATCGCCATCGTGCTGTATCTGAACCAATATGCTTTCCAACCCAGAGAAAGGGATTATGCCTACGCTGCCTCTTTTTATGCCTTTGCCATCTGGATAGGTCTGGGCGTGCTGGCGCTGTATCAGGGACTGAAGAAGCTTTTCAATGGATATACAGCCGCCCTGAATGCGGCAGTCATCTCCATCGTTTTTGTCCCAGGCGTCATGGCTGTGGAGGGCTGGAATGACCATGACCGCTCCGGACGATATACGGCGCGGGATATGGCCATTAATTATCTGGAATCTTGTGCTCCCCATGCCATCCTGTTCACCAGTGGCGATAACGACACCTTCCCCCTATGGTATGCCCAGGAAGTGGAAGGCATACGAACCGATGTACGTGTGGTCAACCTGAGCCTGTTGAATACCGACTGGTATATCGACCAGTTGAGACGTAAGGCCTATGATTCGGACCCGCTTCCCTTCTCACTGCAGCCTCATCAATACGCCCAGGGAAGTCGTGAAATCATCTATATCGTTGAGAGAGAGAACCTGACAGAGCATGTCAATGTTGCGGAATTGTTCCAGATTCTTCACACCCAACCTGATCGGCTGAGAATCAATACAGAATATGGGCCTGTGGATTACCTCCCGGCACGGCATTATAAGGTGGCCGTTGACCGGGATAAGGTGATTGCCAATGGTACGGTCAGCCTGAAAGACACTGCCCTGATCGAGCCCTGGGTTGAATGGTCACTGCAAGGTTCCGTGATTCAGAAAAACCAGCTGATGATTCTCGATCTCCTGGCGCACAACAATTGGGAGCGACCGGTCTATTTTGCGGTTACGTCGGGCGAAGATGCCTATGCCGGACTGACTGATTATTTCCGGCTGGAGGGCATGGCTTACCGGCTTGTTCCGGTGAGAAATGTCCAGAAGACCGATGATCAGATCGGATATGTGGATACCGAAAGGATGTACCGCAACCTGATGCAGTCGTTCCGCTTTGACATGAGCAACCCGGCTGTTTTTTACAATACCGACAATGTCAGGATGGCCATGAATATGAGGAATATCTACGGCCGCCTTGCCAATGCCCTGGTCATGGAAGGAAATCATGAGAAAGCCATACAGGTGAGTGATCAGTTGATGACGCGAATTCCGGACCGCACGATTCCCTACAACTTCTTTGTTATTCCTGTGGCCGAAGCCTACTACAGGGCAGGAGCGCCGGAGAAAGGAAACGAGGTCCTGTCAACATTGCTGCTGCATACCCAGGAAAAGCTTATCTATGCTTTTGGGTTTCCGTCCCACCTGAACACGGATGCCATGGTAACGGAGCTGAAGCAGGAAAGCCTGGCGGTAGCGCAGGAGATCCGTCGCATTGCGCGTGAGGTCGGGCAGGAGAAGCTCTACGAGGAGGCTACCCAGGTATTTGACCTGTATTTCGGCATATTTACCGGACAGCCCGGCTACAAGAGCCGGGATGAAAGGCCGCCCAGCCTGAACGGCACCTTGCCGGAGGAGATGGATACAGGAGAGGAAGCGTTCACACCATCAACTGAATAGGCGTTCTTCAGCGATGCGCTTTATGCATATCATCGGTTTCATGCGACCTGGATTAATCTGGCTGGTTTTGGTATGGCTGATCCTGAGTGGTTGTGCAAATATTGTAGCACCAGGTGGCGGACCCCGGGATCTGGCCCCACCACTCGTCCTGGATATCCAGCCTCCCGATAAGCAGACCATGTTCAGGGCCCGTGAAGTGGTGGTTACTTTTGATGAATTTATTGAAGTCAAAGACCTTAATAATGAGCTCTTTGTCTCACCTCCCATGTCACGCCTGCCGGAAACGAGGCTGAAGGGTAAACGCCTTCTTATACAGATCCCGGACAGCCTGGCCGATTCGACGACTTATACCCTGAGTTTTGGTAAAGCCATCCGGGATATCACTGAGGCCAATATTCTGGAGGACTTCAGCTATACCTTCTCCACCGGGCCTGTGCGTGACTCCCTGATGATCAAAGGCCAGGTCGTGGATGCTTATACCCTTGAGGGACAGGGAGGCGTATTAGTCAGTCTTTACAAAGACCTGTCAGATACCGCCTTTACAGGCCGTCCTCCTGATCATATAGCCCGGACCAATGCCCAGGGCGATTTTGTGTTACGAAATCTTGGCCTCCACGATTTCCGTTTGTATGCCCTGAAGGACATGAACAGCAACTTCTACTATGACCAACCCAATGAATCCATTGCTTTTTTGTCACAAACCATCAGGCCTGAACATCTGCCACCAGCAGTTTCTGATACCCAGCAACCGGATCAGGATACACTGACAGTCCTTGGAGACAGTACCCTTCAAAGCGTCAGGTTACACATGTTCACAGACAGGGATACCAGCCAGACCTTTCTCAAAGCCTGGCTTGTCAAGCAGGGACATGTCTCGGTCACTTACCGCAATCCCATTGACAGCTTGCTGGTTGCGCCATTACTGGAATCGGGAGACGAACCCATATACCTGATCACTTACAGCGCACTAAGGGATACTATTCATCTATGGTTAAATGCCGCAGGGCAGGACTCCCTGTTTGCAATTGCTGAATTGCCGGGCATCCGCAAAGACACCCTGCAGGTTTCACTCCGTCCACGGCCTACCGGAAGGGGTCCTCGTAAGGAAGGCGATGAGAAGGAAGGATTCTCAGTGGTGAGTGTTACCAGACCCATGGCCGACCCAGGCTTGTCCATGGTGCTTGCGTCGCCTTACCCCGTTTCAAGGATCATAGCGGAGCGCTTCATATGGATCCATGGAGAAGACACGCTGCAGCCCACGGTTATCATGCATGAAGGGCAGCCATTGCAGGTCCTTGTTGGTGAACCCCTTCTTCCCGGAGAGAAATATTCTCTCACCCTGTTGGATAGTGCCCTCTATGATATGCGCGACCTTGCCAGCAAAGGAGTGACATTTTCCTATACCGTTGCGGGAGAGGATGATTACGGACAACTCAGCCTGACTTTTTCAAATATGCCTGCAAGTCCATGGTTTATCGAGCTCCTGGATGGAGAGGGCAGGGTTATCAGGAGGCTGGAGCATGACAACAGGGACGTGTTGAACATCGCGATGCTCAGGCCCGGTAAATACACTTTCCGTGCGGTATTGGACCATAACCATAACGGGCGCTGGGATCCGGGCTTTTTCAAGGTAGGCGTTCAGCCTGAAGAAGTGATCTATTTCCCTCAGCCTGTTGATGTAAGGGCCAAATGGGAGCGTGCTGAAAAATGGGATTTGAAGCCACTCACGGAATAGCTTATCAGAAGAAAATCAGCATTCTGGAACTGCCCTAAGCACAATAAGGTCGCCCGGTTTCCCAGGCAACCTTAAGTAAATTGTGATCGAACTTATTACAGAGATAAAGCGCGCAGATTAGCGCTCTTCATTGCAACGGTTGATGCATTCAATGATCTCTGTCAGGGTTTCGTTGCGCAAGGAATAGAAAATCTTCTTACCATCACGACGGGAGACCAATACGCCCTTGTTCTTCAAAATGTTCAGATGATGGGAAGCAGCTGCTTGCTCAATGTTCAACTTCTGATAGATCTCTGTAACGCTCTGACGCTTGTTGTTGTGTAGCAAGTCGATGATGGCAATACGCATGGGATGAGCCATCGCCCTCAGTTTACTGGCGGCCATCTCTAACTTCACAACATCTAAATCCAGTTTTTTCATAGAAATCGAAATTTATGCAAATATATACATTTTCCTGATAAATAAATATATGAATGAAAGTTCTTAGTGAGAAAAAATTTCTGTGAACTGAAAGGTGTTTCCATCAAAGAGTCCCTTATCGCTGAGTTTAAGGGCAGGAATGACCAATAAGGCCATGAATGACAGTGTCATAAAAGGTGCATTGAGGGTTGACCCCAGTTCTTTGACGCGGTGATCGATCTTTTCATATTTTGCCGCTACCTCATATCCATCCTGATCCGACATGATTCCGGCCACAGGCAAGGGAAGGAGGTGGATTTCCTCACCATTCACCAGGACGATTCCGCCACGGTTCCCGATCAGAAGATTAACTGCATTGACCATATCTTCATCATTGGTTCCGACACAGATAATGTTGTGGCTGTCATGGGCTACCGTCGAGGCAATGGCTCCCTTCTTCAGTCCAAAGCGGGTAACAAAATCAAGCGCTGGCAAAGCTGGTTCGTAGCGGTTAAGAACGAGCATCTTAAGGATATCCCTCTCAGTGTCGCTGCAGATAAGCCCATCTTTCACCAGGGGCCGGACGTCTTTCCTCCCGGTGATAAGTTGTCCATCATATGCCTCGATCACCTTGATATCAAGGCCCTTATCGGTAATTCTCAGGTCATCCTGTTTCAAGCGTCGCGCAATAAACTGGTTGGGTGTGCTTTCCGGATGATGGGGAATTAGAGTACGGCCGGCTTCAGCCACCTTCTCTCCAGCGATGTATGTGGCCAGGACTTGAAAATCCTGCAGGTCTTTGACCACGATAAAATCTGCCCGGTCACCTGTCCTGAGCAAGCCAGCATCCAGTCCGTAGTGTTCAACCGGATTGAGGGTTGCTGCACGCAGGACATCGAACAATGGAAAACCTTGTTTCACAGCCCTGGAAACCAATTGGTTAATATGCCCCTTTACGAGTTCATCCGGATGTTTGTCATCGGAACAGAACATCACCATCCCAGGTTCCTCATGTAACAAGGGCACCAGGGCATCAAAATTACGTGCGGCACTTCCTTCCCGGATCAGCACCTTCATCCCGGCCTGGATTTTATCCCGGCCTTCTTCAATGGTAAAACATTCATGATCTGTGGATATTCCTGCCGCAGCATAGGCTTTTGCTGCATCTCCCAGCAGTCCGGGCGCATGGCCATCGACAGGCTTACCTCTCTCTCTGGCAGCAGCAATTTTGGCCATAACGGCAGGATCTCCGCCCAAAACCCCTGGGAAATTCATCATCTCAGAAAGATACCGTATCTCGGGCATTTCCAGCAATGTAACCACATCCGTGACATCCAGGCTCGCACCGGCCGTTTCGAAGGGCGTGGCCGGAACACAGGAAGGTGCCCCGAAATAAAAATGAAATGGCACCTTGCGGCCATTCTCAATCATAAACCGGACGCCGTCGATGCCGAGCACATTGGCAATCTCATGCGGATCAGAGACGCTGCCAACTGTGCCATGCACCACAGCCAGCCGGGCAAATTCCGAAGGAAGTAGCATGGAGCTCTCAATATGAACATGGGCATCGATGAAACCGGGAAGGATGAAGGCATCACCACCAAAATCTCCTTCCTCAACGGCCACAATGCGATCATTCTCAATGACGAGCCGGCCCTGAAAAATCCTTTCCTGATGAATATCAACGATCCTGCCTGGAATAGACCACCTTTCCATATCTGTCATAATGATTTGATTATGAATAATTACCTGCTAAGATATAAAATTAACCCCTGCCTTCACTACGGTTTACCTGACCCGAAATCATCGGATACCATAAATAAATCCCGGGAAGGAAGAAGGTCAAGTATTCTTAGGTTTTATGAAAAACAGCATCAGGCATCCAGGCCAGGATTGCGGTATATGGTAACGATATCTTTGCCTAGCCGGATCAGGTCAGATTTAACTTTATCAAAATGCTCGGTAAATCCCAGGATAAAACCTCCACCCCCGGATCCGCAAAGTTTCAACAGGTAGTCTTCACTTCGCAGACCGTTTTCCCACAGCCGGCGGTAATCAGATGGGATCATGGGGTCCATGTACTCAAGTTGGTAGGCCGACAGCGCCTTCAGTTCTGTGAAAAATGAGGAAGTCTCTCCTTTGATCAGATGCTGGATACAGGCATTGTTCCTGGGAATAAACTCTTCCTGAACCTTTTGGAAGAAACGCGGCTCCTGGCATTTGTCCATGAAATAGCTGACCAGGGGTCCCGTTTTTCCGGACCTGCCGGTGTTGATGGCGAAAATGGCACCGTTCCGGTCATGCTTGTTTCTCGGAATGCCCACGATTTCAATGTCTTCGCTATTCCTGAATAGCAGCGGATAGCTGATATAGCAATTCAAGGGATCGATACCGGAGGAAGTGCCATGAAAATACGACTCCAGCTGGGAGAAGGTTTTCTTCAGGTTCCTTATTTCCTCCGGACTGATGGTACGGCTTGCGGGCACGGCATCCGCTACATAGCGGGTGTACAAAGCGACGACCAGTGCACCGGAGCTTCCCATGCCGTATCCCTGAGGGATGCTGGATTCAAAGTACAAGCCTTTTTTCAGTTCCCTGCGGAATTCCTCCACATTGAAATCACATAAAAGGCTGCCCTCCGCCCGGAGGTCTTCCAGATAATACGCGTACTCCTTGAGCGACTTATTGGAGGCCAGCGCAAACTCACAGTCAGTGTATTTATCTTCACCAAAAAAACTCAGCTCCCCCATGAAATGGGTATAGGGCATGGTCAGGGCCATGGAGTTGTAAATCACGCTGTACTCTCCGAAGAGCAGCACTTTGGCGTAGAATGCGTCTTTGTTTTCCTTCATCTCACAACCATCTTTTAGGTCCCGGACCGGCCTCATCATAAATTACTTGTCCCTCAGAACAATATTTCCTGAGTCTCTGTTCAACGAGGGCCTCCACTTTTTGCGCATTTTCCTGAGGATACAGCAGGTGTATGTTAGGCCCGGCGTCCAGGGTGAAGCAGAGGGGTATCTGCGTATCATTACGGAATTCCCTGATAATCTGAATGATATCTAGGGTGCCGCTCTTTAAAAGTGTATAGGATGGGCGTGAGCTCATCATCAGTCCGTGCAAGGTCAGGGCTTCTTCTTCCACCAGTTCTGTAAAGGCCATAAGGTCTCCCTGGCGCATGATCCATGTCAGTCGCGATATATTATCCATGGCCTGGTTCTTTCTGGCATCGGCAAAAGGATGGTTTTCCATCAATTTATGCCCGGTCGAGCTGCTGATGGCTTTTTTTCCGGCATCCACGATCAGGATTGCATCTTTGAAAGACCTGAAGACCGGATCAATATCCGTCACCGGGATGGCATAATCATCGGAAGATCCTTTCACTTGCGCATGCTGCCCCCAAAGCGCCAGATAAGGATAAAGCGATCGGGAGGCGCTGCCAGATCCCAGACGTGCCAGGTAAGATGCTTTTCGCATAGGATCGGCCGGTGGTTGTCCCTTGCGCAGGCTTTCATCCAGAGAACAAAGGCAAAGGGATAAGGCACTCATGGCCGAGGCTGAAGAGGCGATACCGGCGGAATGTGGAAAGGTGTTGGCGCTGTGAATCTTGAGCCTGTAATGTTCCAAAAAAGGAAAGTAAGGAAGCAGCGTCTCCAGGTAAGTCTCAACACGCCGGTTGAACACCGGTTCATCCCGGCCTTCAAGATAGAACAACACCCAGGGTTGATCCGGGTCGCGCGGGGTCAGCTCAATAGAGGTACGGGTAATGCAATGCGTAAGGGTAAAGCTGACAGAAGGGTTCATGGGAAGCTGGTTCCCATGTTTTCCCCAGTATTTCACCAGCGCAATATTGCTGGGACTGCTCCATTCGACGGTCAGTGCCTCCTGCAGGGAGCGATATCCCATGGGATCCGGAGCTGCAAACGGGTGCATAGTGTGTGACTCCATCATATTCTGTGCTTAATCAGTCAAAAGTAACTCCCGGAACGGGATGAGGGTGTTCAGATCATGCCGGCGCAGGTATTCCAACAGGGCAACAGGGTCATCATCCCAGACGAACAGCAGCAGATCTCCACCCCAGGCCCCGAGGGATTTGATGGTGCCGGGGTAATCAGAAAACCGTTGCTTTTTGATGACATCTCTCTTCAGTAGCCTGGAAATCAAGTTCTCATGGACATCTATATAGTATCTGAATTCCTTCATTGTCGGGGCTTCCAGTATCTTCAGGCTCAGGGAGGATACTTCTTCCAACACGCCTGCCGGGATGCTCCCGGCTGAATACTGCAGTAATTCTTCGGCCGTGGATTGCTTGCGGCCCGAATACACCAAATATAGCTGATCCAGATAGGCCGGACGAAAAGAAACTTCTCTGATTTCAGGGCCCTGTGTAGTGCGGCGGTAAAGGATGGGGTGTTCAGCACCGGCACAGGCCACATCGTAACCCGAACCTCCCAGCGTTCTTTCCAGTAGGGTGTAGGGATTGATCTCTGCCCAGCGCGCCAAAAGGTGAATGAGGGTGGAGGAGGTGCCCAGTCCCCAGCCCCGTGGGAAGTCAGCCTTCGTGATAACCTTCCATCCATTTTTACAATCAAGAAAACCGGGTGACAGATGTTGTATCTCAACGAGTAACGTCAGCAGGCGCTGCGCCGTATTGGCATCTGAAGTGGCAAGTAAATCCAGAGGTTGGAGAGACAGTTCCGCTGAGAACCATTTTCCATCCGGATCCAGGCTTTCCCAGTATAAGGTATTTGATTGATTATCAGGCAATACTCGCAGCTGTTGTCCCCTGCGTGCAGGAAAAGCCAGGGCTGTAGCCCCGGCCAGAACGGCATATTCTCCTGTCAGCAGTACCTTGCCCCTGGCGTATATATCTACCTGATTTCTGGTCACATATTATTCCTTTTGCTGGGCCCTGACCCCAGCCAGGTATGCACTCACTGCGTTGAAGCTGACTTTATGGTCTTTGAAAAATTCGATGGCAGACTGTTTCTCAGCATCGGTGGCGTGGTAATGATTGAGGATATTGAGGAGGTGCATTTTCATATGTCCCACCTGTATTCCTTTGGTCACGAGGGATCTCAATGCGCTGAAGTTATTGGCCAGGCCCATGGTGGCGGTGATCATCATCAGCTCTTCGCCGCCCGGGTTTCCCAGGAGCTCCAGGGAGAAGGCTGCCAGGGGGTGCAGGCGTGTCAGTCCGCCAACAGCACCCATGGCCAGGGGTAGATCGAGCGTATAACTGAAGATCCCATCCTGCAGTTGTATGTGGGTAAGGCTGCGGTATTGCCCGTCGCGACTGGCGTACGTATGGCCGCAGGCTTCGATGGCGCGGAAATCATTGCCGGTTGCCAGGGCCACAGCGTCAACACCATTGAATATACCTTTGTTGTGCGTGGCGGCACGAAAAACGTCCAGGCGGGCGACCTCGACAGCCTGGGCAAACTTCCGTACAAATGCTTCCCCGCTTAGTCGCTCATCCATGCCGTCAAAAGCGGAGAAAGGCGCCTCAACATGAACAGTTACGCGGCAGTCGGGTGTATAATTGGATAAGATGGCCATGATGACCTGACATTCACCCGGGCCTGCCCCTGCCTGCCCATCCTGGCAAAGAAAAGCTTCAAGCGAGCGGGCAAATTCTTCCAGACAGGAATTGATGAAATTGGCGCCCATGCTGTCCCGTGTATCAAAATAGGCTTTGATCTGGTAATAATCGGTCATCTCATGGGTCATATCGACCAGTTCAATATCGCGTATACCGCCTCCCCGCCTCACCATATTGGCCGTTAAATGACGTGTTCCTGCAAAAAACATCGCCTTCATTTCCGGGAAGGCCGCTTGCAGCAAGGTTTTATCCCCACTCCACAGGAAATGTACCTGGCCTACTTTAATTGTAGATGCTACCGTGGCATGAAAACCGCCATGGTTAGCCCAGAATTTGGCAGCATTGGCAGCGGCTGCCACCACCGAGCTCTCCTCAATGACCATGGGAACGGTATAGACCTTGTCGTTGATGATGACATTTGGAACAACCCCGTAAGGAATATGGAAATTGGAGAGGGTGTTCTCCGAAAACTCGTCGAACCGCTTCTGTATGTCCGGATCAGCGTGCCAGAATGATCTCAGCAATTCCTGAGCATGTTCCGGATCCGCATGCATCCTGCTGATCAGGCGCAGCTTCTCGACTTTGCTCATTCGTGAGAACCCGTTCAGCAGTTTATTCTCTATGATATGTTGATTCATGACAGGCCGAAGTGAAATTAAACGTCAAAGGTAACTGAATAAATTGCTTTCAAATGCTGAACATCAAGTTCTTTTTGATGTGTTCAGGCATGAAAACACATTCTGTTTCAGCCACTTTAAACAGCCAGGGGGGGTATTTGTTCCGGAAAAGGATGTCCGGAAAGCAAAAACAGGATGTTTTGGGACATGATGAGGAGGATGGTTTTACCACTCATCCACTACCTTAGGTTTAGGTTTCATGCCGGCCACCATGCTATCAATCAGCTTATTGATATGTTCATCTATCTGACGAAGGTAGTCGTCCATCATAGGGTTCCAGGACGGATGGCTGGTATCTAGCCATTTCTCAACCGGAACACGGGAGGCCTGCTTATAGATGAAATCGAAGAAAGTATAGCGGTAACGATCCGGCCGGCATTCAATGGTAAAAGTGAATTCCACCATGCCGGCGCCTACCTTAACACCGGCATCATCGATACGGTTCAGCGTCATCCTTGCTGTTCCTTTTATGGTGCTGTTCTCACGATCTCTGACCCGTGTGACATCGGAAGGATTGGCGAAGTTTTGATTGATCCAGTTGATCCCCCTGAGGTATAAGCTATCTGGCGTGCCTTTTTCCTGAACAACATCACGGTAAATGATTTTTCCGCTTTCTTCATCCACGGGTACTGGAGGCGAATACTGACCACCTGATTGTGATACAACGGGGAAAGAAATAACCAAAGCGAAGAACAGAAACAATTTCGACTTGAGATAGCGCATAGGGATCTTGATTTGATAGAGACCAATGCAAAAATAAGTCCAAAATACGGGTTATCATATAAAAAGGGGTTACCGCGCTTTTACGGTAACCCCTTTGAGCCTTTGGTCAGGTGGATATTACATCATGCCACCCATACCGCCCATGCCACCCATGGCCGGGTTTACTTCGGGCTTGTCTTCTTTGATTTCTGAGAGCACACATTCGGTGGTCAGCATCATGCCGGCAATGGAAGCGGCATTTTCGATCGCGATACGTGCTACTTTGGTTGGGTCGATGACACCTGATTCGTACAGGTTTTCGTACTTATCAGTGTGGGCATTGTAGCCGTAGTCTTCCTTCCCTTCCTTCACCTTGTTCACGACCACAGAACCTTCCATGCCCGCATTCTCAACGATCTGACGGAGTGGCTCTTCCAGGGCCCGTTTCACGATGGCGATACCGGTAGTCTGATCTTCGTTGTCACCTTTCAGCTTATCGACTGAGCCGATTGCACGGATATAGGCAACACCCCCACCCGGGATGATTCCTTCTTCAATGGCAGCACGGGTTGCGTGAAGTGCATCATCGAAGCGGTCTTTCTTTTCCTTCATTTCTACCTCACTGGCAGCACCTACGTAAATTACAGCTACGCCACCAGCCAGTTTGGCCAGGCGCTCCTGCAGCTTTTCGCGGTCGTAATCTGAAGTGGATTTCTCGATCTGCGTCTTGATCTGGTTGATGCGGGCATCAATGTTATTCTTATCGCCCTTGCCGGAAACGATGGTGGTATTGTCCTTGTCAATGGTCACCTTTTCGGCATTACCCAGGTATGACAGGTTGGCATCTTCCAGTTTATAGCCCTTTTCTTCACTGATCACCGTACCACCGGTCAGGATCGCGATGTCTTCAAGCATTTCCTTGCGGCGGTCGCCGAATCCCGGAGCTTTGACAGCAGCAACCTTGAGGGCACCACGGATCTTATTCACAACCAAAGTTGCCAGTGCTTCACTTTCGACGTCTTCAGAGATAATGATCAGCGGACGGCCTGTTTGTGCAACCTTTTCCAACACAGGCAGAAGGTCTTTCATCACCGAGATCTTCTTGTCATGGATCAGGATGAAAGGGTTTTCATAAACAGCTTCCATCTTGTCTGGATCGGTCACGAAATAAGGAGAGATATAACCACGGTCGAACTGCATACCTTCTACGACTTTCACCGTGGTCTCGATGCCTTTTGCTTCTTCAATGGTGATCACGCCTTCTTTCTTCACCTTGCCCATGGCTTCCGCGATCAGCTTACCAATGTTCTGGTCGTTGTTGGCCGAGATGGTGGCTACCTGCTCGATCTTGTCGTAGCTGTCGCCTACCTGCTTGGTTTGCTTTTTGAGGTCTTCGATAACAGCTGAAACGGCTTTATCAATACCGCGCTTCAGGTCCATCGGATTGGCACCTGCTGTAACGTTTTTCAGACCGGTTGCAATGATGCTCTGTGCCAATACGGTAGCTGTAGTCGTTCCGTCACCGGCCAGGTCAGCGGTCTTGGAGGCCACTTCCTTGAGCATCTGTGCACCCATGTTTTCCACGGGATCCTTCAGTTCCACTTCCTTGGCCACAGTAACACCGTCCTTGGTGATTACCGGAGCTCCATAGGATTTCTCAATGACGACATTACGGCCTTTGGGACCCAGGGTCACTTTGACGGCATTGGCAAGGGCATCGGCCCCACTTTTGAGGGCTTCACGTGCCTTGATGTTGTAAATGATTTGCTTAGCCATATGATTGATTATCTTTTAGGTGAGACATTAAATAATTGCCAGTATATCTGATTCACGCAGAATCAGGTAATCATTTCCATCCACAGTAATTTCTGTTCCGGCATATTTACCGTAGAGAACCTTATCGCCTTCTTTCACTGTCATGGGCTCATCTTTCTTGCCAGGTCCGGCAGCCACTACGGTGCCACGCTGGGGTTTTTCCTTTGCTGTGTCGGGGATGATGATACCACCAGAAGTTTTTTCCTCAGCCTGGGCGGGTTCTACAACCACCCTGTCTGCCAATGGTTTAAGATTGATCTTTGTCATGGTCTTGTTATTTGAGGGTTAGTATAATGACGTATTCCAACGACGCACCCTGTCATAATTCATGCCAAAGCCATGGCCTTGGCTATGATTGGGACATTATTGCAGTTTAAGTGACTTAGGGGTAAAAAAAATGTCAGAATGGGTGACATTCTGACACGTAAGACCGGTTTATCTGTCCGGATGTTATTCTTCCGGCGGAGCCTGGAAGCCCTGAACAGGGGCCTGGGTTTCATCAATCTGCTGCCGCAGCTCTGTATCAGTAACGGTGGTATTGCCCTGACGCGGAATAACAAAAATGGAGAAAAGGCTGAGTACCAGAAGTACCACGGCCAGGGTCCAGGTTGTCTTTTCCAGGAAATCGGCAGTTTTTCTGACACCCATGATCTGGTTGGATGAGGAAAAATTCGATGCCAGTCCGCCACCTTTGGAGTTTTGAACCAGTACGACAAGTACCAGCAGGACGCAGGTGATCAGAACCAATACAGAGATTAAAATATATGTACCCATGATGTAATGTGTTTCTTAGGGTTTTAGCTTTTCTTCCAGCTTTTCAATTTGGGCTGCAAAGTACGTGCTTTTTTGTGGATATTTCAAACTAAGGGCGCGGTAAATTTCTATGGCCCTGCGATAGTTACCCTGATTTTCATGTATACGTGCCAGCGTTTCACTAACAAGTTTCCCCTCCTCCTTCAGGCTGCGCTCGGCCTTCTCATCGGGTTCCGGTGCGATATCTGTGCGTGGACGGATCCTGGGCTCGGACTTCAGGAAACGCTCAATGATCTCTTCTTTGGCCGGAGGCTTCGGTGCATTGACGGGAGGAAGTCCGGCTTTCTCACGGGCAATGGCCTCCAGACGTTTACGCACCAACTCCTCCAGAAAGGCAGTCCGGTCGCCGGTATCACCATCCAGCGACATCGCCGGGGCGGTGGTGACAGGAACAGCTATCGGTCTGGGCGCTTCTTCCTGCTGAAACAGATGTTTGCGCTGCAGCATGAAAAGATGCTGACGATGGCCAAAGCGAAGGGAAAACTGCGGCAGATGATCCTGGAAACGGTCCGGATTACTGCGCAACTCCCATAAAGCCAATAAACCCCAACCGGCATGAAACCAGGGCCAACGATCCACCAGCGACCTGAGCAGGCCTTCGTCACCCGGCGTGAAGGCAGCACCCTCCCGTACCAGCGACATTAACCGCTGCTTCTCCTCCAGGCTGATATGTTGGGCTTGTGGAAGCATCTACCAATTGACAACTGCTTTGTTAAAGATATCATCAACCAGAGCTTCGTTGATATCCCGGATCAGGCCTTCTTCTATTGCTGACAGGGAAAGTGTACTGGGGTAATCCAGAAAACGGCTGAAGCTGGCTTCAAAGCTCTTTTCCGGCTCGATTTCGTTGATGAACCTGACAGCCACTGTGATGGTTAAGCGGTTTTGGGCAGCCTGTTCGGTGCTTAAAATGGCTACAGGCTGGGTGGAATAACCGGTGATCTCACCCTCAATGTGAAGATCACCGTCCCGGGGCACGATGGAAAGACTGGTCTGGGACGAAAACCGGTCGATAAGGGCCGTCGTAAAAGTCTGGCTAAGGGTAGGCTGCACCAGGGGTGCATTGTTTGGAAAGTTCAGGATGGAGATGGTCTTTGCAGCAGGTGGAATAGAGGCGCCGGTAAATGAATAGATACCGCACGCCTGCACCATCAGGGTGATCGCAGCCACGACCATCAAAGATCCATATGTCCGCGTCCTTTTCATTGCTGGATATCGTATTCTTTGATTTTCCGGTAAAGCGTACGCTCGCTGATACCCAACTCCCGGGCTGCGTGCTTGCGCTTTCCTTTATGCTTGCTCAACGCCCGTTTAATAAGGTCCATCTCTTTCTGCTGCAATGATAAAGACTCCTCAATTACTTCTGAATCTTCAAACATATCTTCTTCCACCCCTGGCATCCTTATCTCAGAGTAGTCCAGGGTCTGAGGAGCGACATCTTCAATGATCCTTTTGAACAACTGTGGATTGGATTGAAGCAGGTCGGATTCCTGACCCGGGTGTTGCATCAGCTCCAGCACCAGCTTCTTGAGGTCTGTCATATCCCGCTTCATATCAAAAAGCACTTTGTACAACAGCTCCCGTTCTGAAAACTCCTGCCTGTCCGACTCCCCGTGATATAAGACAGGCAGATCGCGCTGGACGCCCTGCGGTAAATATTTGACCAGGGTGGCAGCCGTGATTATCCGGTCTCCTTCAATGATGGATATTTGCTCTGTGATGTTCTTCAGCTGACGGATATTTCCCGGCCAACGGTAATTCCGGAGGATTTCCCTTGCTTCATCATCCAGTTGCAAAGAAGGCATGCGGTATTTATGTGCAAAGTCCGATGCAAACTTCCTGAAGAGCAATACGATATCGTCCTTTCGGTCTCGCAGTGCAGGAACGACGATGGGAACGGTATTCAGGCGGTAAAACAGATCTTCGCGGAACTTTCCGTGGTCGATGGCTTCCAGGACATCGACATTGGTGGCGGCGACGACCCTGACATCCGTTTTTATGACGCGGCTGGATCCTACTTTCATGAACTCCCCTGTTTCCAGCACCCTGAGGAGGCGTACCTGGGTCGACAAGGGTAATTCAGCCACCTCATCCAGAAAGATGGTCCCTCCGTTCACCACTTCAAAATAGCCTTTCCGGGCTTCATGGGCACCGGTAAAGGAGCCCTTTTCATGGCCAAAGAGCTCACTGTCAATGGTTCCTTCAGGAATGGCGCCGCAGTTTACAGCGATATAAGGTCCATGCTTGCGGGCGCTTAACTGATGAATGATCTGGGGGAAAAACTCCTTTCCTGTACCGCTCTCCCCGGTAATCATCACCGTGATATCCGTTGGAGCTACCTGACGCGCAATGTCAATGGCACGGTCCAGCAAAGGTGAAGCACCGATGATGCCAAAACGTTGTTTTATCGATTGTACATCCATTGCCTGTATTGACTTGCTTTAGGTTAATGCAGTATCTCCGCCAGTCTGCCCATCACAACGGAGGCCGACTGTTTTTCGTATAGGATCTTATGGACCGCATCTGCGATGGGCATATAGACGCCCATCTGGCGGTTGATTTCCCAGATGCCTTTTGTGGCATAATAGCCTTCGGCGACCATGCGCATCTCAATCTGGGCAAATTTGACTGAATAGCCTTTCCCGATCATATGACCGAAGATCCTGTTGCGGCTGAACTTGGAATAAGCGGTTACAATCAGGTCGCCGGTATACACGGCATCATTGATGTCGCGTTCGATGATATTGACCTTATCCAGAAAGCGCCGGGCTTCCTGGATGGCATTGACAATCAGCACCGACTGAAAGTTGTCGCCGTATCCCAGTCCGACACAGATCCCGTTGGCAATGGCGAAGATATTTTTCAGGACTGCGGCATATTCGACACCACTGACGTCCCGTGTTGCCTTGATCCGCATATACCGGCTGGAAAGCATCGTCATCAGCTTCTCTGCCTTGCCTGGATCATTGAAGGCAATGGTCAGGAATGACAGTTTTTCCATGGCCACTTCCTCGCTGTGACAAGGGCCTGCAATGATGCCGATATGGTTCTCATCCACCTTAAAAAAGGTCCTGAAGTAGTTCCCAATAGTGAGATTCTCTTCCGGAACAATGCCCTTGATGGCCGAGACGATGGTCTTTCCCTTGAGGTCTTCAGGTTTGACCCCTTCCAGGCAATCCGGCAGAAAAGCTGCCGGGACGGCGAAAATCAGTGTGTCCGCCTTTTGTACCACGCTTCCAATGTCGGTATACAGATGTATACGGTTTGCATCCAGTTCAAGATAACTGAGATAGTTGGGATTGCGGTGATACGTGCGGATATGGTCCTCCGTTTCCTTTCTTCTCACCCACCAATGTACGGCAGACTGATTCTCCAGCAGCAGCTTCACCAAAGCTGTGCCCCAGGAACCACCACCAATAACGGCAATATCTCCCATGAAACGTCCTCCCTTTTTATAGATTCATCATCCGGGGCCATAAATGCCCCTGGAGATGATCAGATTCCCAGTACCTGCCTGCCTTGCTCAAAAACAACATCCACCGGGATGTTCTTCCCGGAAAGCCGGTCAAGGTCTCCCTGCAGTTCAGCTTTGATAGCCCCATCCCGGGCGATCCATTCTGTGGCCTTCTGATAGTCGCCATCACCCTGAATGGTCAGGATCAGGGTCGTCAGCTCGTTCATGGCCTCCTTCATCTTGTCATAATCGATCTTGTAAGTGCCTGTCTCTGCATTGCGGACAAAAGCACCCTTCTCCTGGAAGAAGTAGAACCGCATCATATTGGCCTTCCCATGAGCACTGGAAACACCAAAACGAACGGATCTGAATATGCTGGCCATGAAAGTCGTATAGTAGTCACGGATGTCCACTTCCCCTAACTCTCCCTTTTCATACAACTCGTTGACAATATATAAGCCCAGAATATCTGCCTTGCCTTCTTCGATAGATGTATAGGAATCCTGCAGGGCTTCACGAACGGTAACCTTCTTGTCCTTGCTCAGATAGCTTAGTCCCAGTCCATGTGCCACTTCATGGAACATGGTATTGGCAAAGAAAGCATCAAACGTGATATGCTGCCGCTGTGATTCATCGATCAGCTCGTTGGCAATGGGAACCAGGATCTTATCAAACTTGGCCTGCATGGCATTCTTAAGCTGCAGTTTCCTCGAACCCTTTTGTTCCCTGACCACCTCATCGTTGGGCAGGTTGATGGCGATGGTTTTACTGCCTGCATTGCAATCGCCGGCATAGTAAACGACATCATATACATTCAGCTGGTTACCTGAAGTGCCCGGTGTCTCATTCTTATAGGCTGGTTCGACAGGAAGGTTCTTCTGAAAATCGGGCAGGAAGGCTGTATAACGGTCCAGTTTGCTGCTCCATTCCTTGTCTTTGATAAGAATGAAAGCCTCAAAAGCAGCTTTGTTGTTGTAGAGGGCGTCTTCGTAGTTTTCGATCGGACCAACAACAAAGTCAATGGTGTTGTTTTTCATATCAAGCCAGGCCATATCTGAAGAGCGGTAATCGCTTGTGAGCAGTGACTGGGCCCGGAGGGTGAGATAATTGAACAATCCTTTGTCCATGGCCAGATCCGACGCCATGCTGACGAGGTTGGCAGCTTTTTGAAGCTGTTCGGCATAGGCTTCATGGTACCATACCGATTTGAGCTTACCCTGGTCATCGCGGCGGATGAGGGTGAACTGACTGTTCTTGTTTGGATCTTCGAAAGCGTCGAATTCCTCCTTGGTCATGTCGGCCGGATAAAAATTGGCTCCTTTCGGTTTCTCTCCATATCCGCCCAGGAAGGGCTTCTGTCCGTCCAGACGGTCCCAGGGGCCATAATTGATCATGGCAAACTGCAGGGCTGCAGTGTCCGAAATGGTGTCGAGCAGGGAGTGCTTGTCCCCAAAGGCCTGTAGCCAGAACAGTTCATCCATGATGGCTGCTGCATCGAACAACAGGGGCAGCATTTGCCGTTCTTCCGCTGTCAGCACCGAAAGATCGGTGGTCAATGGAACTTTTACGTATTTGGCCAGCTTTTCTTCCATCGGGGAAGGTGTTTGGGTGGTTTCTTTGGTCCCTCCCTGGCAGGCTGCAACAAGGAGTAAAGTGGCGAACATGGCGCCATACATACAATTTTTGATCATATTGCAACTGATTTTGAGGATGCTCCGTTTTGAGGACCACGAAATTAAGGAATTCTCCTCAAAATATGACAAAACTGACAGGATACATGACAAAAATTCACCCTTTAAAGATTTTCAATATGTTTGCCTGATACCGCCTGTTCACAGGCCGGAGCTGCTTATATTCGCAACGAATACGAATACATCATCCATCTGGAAAATAGCGTCATGAAGAAATCGAACCTGGTATTGTGTTTTATCGCGACCCTGCTGCTACAGGGCATGCCGTTTTTATTCGGGCAAGACCCGCTTCACACAGAGATCTATCGCCTTGAGAACGGCCTGACTGTTTACCTGAACGAGGACCATTCCTTGCCCAATGTCTTCGGCGCCGTTGCCGTGAGGGCCGGTAGCAAGAATGATCCGGCAGATGCCACAGGCATAGCGCATTATTTCGAACATATCATGTTTAAGGGGACAGACCGTATCGGTACCCTGGACTATGATACTGAGCGGCATTACCTTGACAGCATTACTTTGTTGTATGATTGGCTTTCTAAAGAGAAAGATCCCAGGCGACAGGAAGATATTCAAAAGAATATCAACCGCTTATCTATCAAGGCAGCAGAGTATGCGATCCCTAATGAGCTGGGTAAGATCCTGGATGAAATGGGGAGTACCATGGTCAACGCCGGCACCGGGAATGAAGAGATCGTCTATTACAACATCTTCCCCTCGAATCAGATCAACAAATGGCTGGAAGTATACAGCCATCGCTTCATCAAGCCGGTTTACCGGCTCTTCCAGTCAGAGCTCGAAACGGTGTATGAAGAGTACAATATGTACAAAGACAACCGGTTTGCGGCCGCATTTGAGGCGTTCAACCGTGCTTTCTACCCGGATCATCCTTATGGTGTGCCCATTATCGGATATCCTGAACACCTCAAGACCCCCTCACTCCGGAAAATGAATGAGTTCTTTGAGACCTGGTATGTGGCCAACAACATGGCCCTGATCCTGAGTGGAAATTTCCGGTCAGATGAAGTGAAACCACAGATAGAACGCTTGTTTGGAGCATGGAGGACCGGGCAACTGCCTCCTGATTCTGACCGGCCGAAGATTGCCCCTTTCAAAGGCCGCACCCTTGTTCAGCAGCGCCTCACCCCGATCCGGTTTGGGCTGCTCGGATACCGCCTGCCTTCCATCACGCATCCTGACCGTCCTGCCCTGGATGTCCTCAACAAAATGCTCACCAATGGAAGCCAGACCGGAGCCCTGGATGAACTGAGTGTCAATAACCAGTTGCTGGGTGCTTATGCCATTGCCAATATGCAGGTAGATGCCGGAGCTCAGATCATTTTCTTCATCCCCAAGATTGTTGGGCAATCATTGCCTGCAGCTGAAAAGCTGGTGAAGGAGAAGATAAGTGATTTGCACGAAGGCCGCTTCGATGAGGCATTGCTGGAGGCTGTTAAAACTCAGATCCGCGTTGAGCAGGAACAAAACAGCGAAGACCAATACAAGCGCGGTTATATGATGCTGATGGCATTTGTGAAACACATGGACTGGAAACTGGTACAGGATTACCCAGACAGGGTGTCCCATATCACCCGTGAGGAGGTGGTGCGGGTTGCCAGGCAATACCTGGGTGATGACCATCTTGTTTTCTATTCCAAAACCGGCTTACCGGCAAAACCAGGTCCTCTTAAACCACCCTTTGAGCCTATCCCTTCCCGCAATACCGACAGGCAATCGGAATATGCCATGAGTTTGCAGGACATCGAGGTACCTGTCCAGGCCCCGGCTTTTGTGAAATTTGGGACGCCCGGCGAGCCCCATCTGGATGTAAACATACTGTCCATCGGCGACAAGATTGATATGTACTGGGTTGAAAACCCCATCAATACCTTGTTTGAGCTTCAACTGGTCTTTGGAACCGGCACCCATGAGCATCCTATACTCGACCAGGTAGCCGCCTATTATGGTCTGTGCGGAAGTGAGACAATGCCATTTAAGGATTTTTCCCGCAAAATGCAGGCCCTGGGCGCCTCCTACAGCGCTTCGGCCAGCGAAGGTGCCTTTACGGTACGCTGCAGTGGACCGGAAGAGCACCTGGAACAGGTCATGGATTATCTGGCTTCATGGCTTTACAACCCTGAACTGGATCCGTCGCGGATGAAAGTCCTTTATCAGATGGAGCAAGCCAATCGCAAAGTGGAGGCCAAAGACCCTGAGACCGTGGGCAGGGCACTCTACAGCTATGCCATGATGGGAGAGAAGTCCCCCTTCCTGACCCGCCTCAGCCTCAAGGAAGTCGGAGCCCTCAGTCCGGAAATACTCAAGGAAGCCATGCAGCCTGTGCTGGAAACCGCCCTCACGATCCACTATTCCGGCCGCCGCCCGCTCAATGAGGTACAGGACGTTGTGACCACCCGTCTGGATCTGGGGCGCATCAGCCGTCAGAGCCTCTCGCCGGTGCGCAGGGAATACATAGACTATGCAAAAGCCACGGTGTTTTTCCTGCCTGATAAGAAAGCCATTCAAAGTAAGAATTACTTCTATGTTGCCGGCCAGAACGCCGACCTGATGGAACGCGCCAACCTGAATGCCTACAAGGAATACCTGGACGGCGGCATGCACAGTGTCCTCTTCCAGGAGGTCAGGGAATTGCGCTCGCTGGCATATGCCGTCGGGGCACAGCTTTACGCACCTTATTATGATGGTGAGCGCGTGGGACTTACTGCCTTTGTAGGTACACAGGCTGATAAAACCCGCGAAGCGGTAGAGGTGATCCATGGCATCCTGGGCGATGTTCCCGGTAAGCACGACCGCATGGAAATGGTCCGGTCCTCGCTGATACAATCCATCAACAGCAACAAACCCACATTCAGGAGGGTTTCAACCCAGGTGGCAGAATGGATCGACCGCGGTTACGGCCAGGATCCGAGAAGTCAATGGATCAACCACTACCAGCAGATGCATTTTACGGATATCATGGACTGTTATGTGCGGCAGTTTTCCACTAAACCTGTGGTCACCACCATCGTGGGAAATGAGAAGCGCATCGGCAGCGACTGGATGACAAAATATGGGGAAGTCCGCAGGGTGAAGGTGAAGGAGATTTTCAATTAGCGTGACAGGGGATAATTGGAGATTTTCTGATTTATTACACAATAGATCGACAAAATCCGGAATTGATATATTCTGAAAGAAAGTTCAAATAATAGTCATTTCGTATTTAATTTGATCGACACATGTGTATATATAAATAAGTATTATTGACGCATTTTGTGTAATGTCTGTTTTAAGGGAGCCATACGTGAGATCTTTCAAACCATCCTTTTTTAGTCTCCATTTATCCTTAGCATTACTTCCCTGAAGCTCTCAATCCCTGCTTGCAGGTTTTCTATGATGTCACCTGCTAAAACATCAGGATCGGGGAGGTTATCAAGATCGGTCAGGCTTTTGTCTTTTAGCCAGGCTATGTCGAGGCTGGTTTTGTCACGCTCTATGATGTCATTGTAGGTGAATTTCCTCCAACGCCCTTCGGGATTGGTTTCGGGATGATAGGTCTCCTTGCGCCTGTGAATGTTTTCAGGATTGTAACACTCAACGAAGTCCTTCAAGTCTTCAAACTGAAGCGGGTTCTTTTTAAGGGTGAAGTGCATATTGGTTCTGAAGTCATAGAACCAGATTTCTTTTGTATGCGGGTCTTTAGAAGCGGGCTTGTTGTCAAAGAACAGCACATTTGCCTTCACGCCCTGTTTGTAGAAAATACCGGTAGGCAGGCGAAGGATGGTGTGGAGATTTGTTGTCTCCAGCAATTTCTTGCGGATGGTTTCTCCGGCGCCGCCTTCAAACAACACATTGTCGGGAACCACCACTGCGGCTTTACCGTCCGATTTAAGCATGGTGCGTATGTGCTGCACAAAGTTCAGTTGCTTGTTGCTGGTGGTAACCCAAAAGTCCTGACGGTTATAAGTCAGGTCTTCGCTGTCCTGCTCTCCTTCATCGTTTGTAAAGGTCATGCTGCTTTTCTTGCCAAAAGGTGGATTGGCCAGCACATAATCGGCTCTTAAGCCTGTATCAGATACCAGTGCATCAGCAGGCGAAATAAAGCTGTCAATCTCGAAATCGCCCACATTGTGCAGGAACAGGTTCATCAAAGCCATGCGCCTTGTGTTGGCAACAATTTCGTTACCATAAAAGGTTTTCAGTTTCAGGAACTCCTTCTGGTCACGATCGAGTGAGTAGTTTTTGGGATTGGCAATAAAATCATATGCTGCCAGGAAAAACCCTCCGGTGCCACATGCCGGATCGGCAATTATTTTCATGGGTTCCGGCCTTACACATTCCACCATAGCCCTGATCAGCGCCCTTGGTGTGAAGTATTGGCCTGCACCGCTCTTGGTGTCCTCTGCGTTCTTTTCCAGCAGCCCTTCATATATTTTGCCTTTCACATCGGCGCCCATGGTACTCCATTGCTCTTTGTTGATCATGTCAATGAGCTTGTAGAGCTTGGCAGGGTCCTGAATTTTATTCTGGCTTTTGATAAATATCTGACCCAGTATGCCTTTTGCGTGCGATAACACCCTCAGCAAGGTGGTGTAATGGCTCTCAAGGTCTGCGCCTCTCTTGGCTGCCAGGCTTTCCCAGTTGTACTCTTTTGGTATAGGAAGCTGGCGGTTGTATGGTGGGCGGCCAAATTCGTCTGCCATTTTCAGGAAGAGTAAGTAGGTAAGCTGTTCCAGGTAATCGCCGTAGCTGACGCCATCATCTTTGAGTATAGTGCAGAAACTCCATACTTTGCTTATGATGCTGGATGTATTATTGGTTTCGTTGGTCATCTTAGCGCTCTATTGCAAACTTGTTCATAAAAATCTCTGTAGTCATTCAATTGTATTTGTATAGGTACTATTTCTATACCTAATGCTTTAAATAAATCACTTTTGGCTTGATTCATCTTTCTCTTGATGACTTGATTTACAAACTTTCCTCGTTCTGATTCATCGACTTCGGGCATAATACTATGATAATAATAAATTTTAGAAAGACTTTTTAGCCTCTCTTGTTTTATTTGCTTTGCTCTGAAATTCAGCAGCCACCATAAATGATATTCGGAAAAATCGAAAGATAACCCAGCTATATGCAGCTCTCCCATAAAGAAAAAATCTATCCAAGACTTTGGGGCGTAGTTACTATCTCTTGCCTTATCTAAAATACTCATTTCATTTTCATACTTCTTGCCACTTATATAACTTTGAATCTCATAAAAATACTTACCATAATGCTCATAGCCTATCATTATTGAATTAGCAGTCGAAACTTTTTTCGAGGGGTACAATCGTTGATTAATTTCTCCATGAATATGCCACACAGACAAGTTGGAATCCTTGAATACTGTTCTGCGTTTTATGCTATTTAGAGTTTCTTCAGTACTTCTCGCAGTATCTTTTTTGTCATTGTTAAAATCCTCTATTAAGACCTTTTCAAAAGCGTAATCATAATTAGTTGTCAAAATATTTGTTATTCCGGAATTTACAAATAGTTCATGAAGATCGCTTTTTGGTGTAAGTCTAAAATATTTTGCAATTCTTTCTTTAATTTCTCGTATCTTGAAATCAAACTCTCCTGTAGACCTAAATAGGATTTCTTCAAAACTCAATGGAAAAGGCTTCAAGTCATTTGTCAAATCGATCTTCACGCTGAAGGATTGTGATAAATCTTCTAATAATTCCTTCCAAGATTTTACACCATTTGAATTAGCACGATTTATACCATTGCCTATAAGAAAGGCTTTGTTTTCAGGATTGGTTGCCATTTTAGCTATTTTAATTGTTTATTTCTACGCTGTTTTGATGTTCTCTTTGTTGTTTTCAAAATAGTCTCCCTCTCCACCCTTATCCTCTCCAACAACATACTTGCCGGCTCATCCCCTGGGTTTTGCGGTACCAGCTTACCTTCAAATGCTTTTTTCAAAATGCTTTGCCGCAGGGCTTCGGATTGTTGCAGGGCGGTGCTGATGCTTTCTTCAATCTTGTCGCAAACTGAAAGGCGGGATTCGATTTCAGAGGCGATGAGGTGTTGTTCATCAAGAGTCGGGGGAATTGGAATAACTAACTCTTCCAGAAATTTTTTGGGAACACGCCTTTGTCCAACAGCTCCAGTCATATTTCTTTCTGCTTCTTGGCGAGTACTTTCCTGCACAAGAAAATGAAATAAGTATGAATTAAGAATGCCATCCTTACATCTGAATACATGAAACTCTGTGGAGCCAAATGCAATATGATTTTTTAGTGAATGAACTATGGCAATCTTGCCATTCTCCATACAAGGAGTAATTTTAGCAAAAATCACATCACCGTCTGTCATTGGAGTAAAGCCTTTTTTTACTTCTCCATATTTTCTGATTTCAATTAGATTAATTTTATTGATAACCTCTTCAACAAGTTTCATTGGAAGGAAAGAAACCTCCAAGTCATTTGAAATATTTTCAAATGGCAGCTTTGGATTAACAAAAGCGATTTCATTAACTCGTTTCGACACCCACCCCGCCGGCAACTCCCCATCTTTCACATCCTTATTGGTCAGCTTCCCCTCAAACGCCCATTTCAACACCGCCTGGCGATAGACTTTGAGTTGCTGCCGTGCCGTTTTCAGGCTCTCTATGCCTTTATCCAAACTGCTGAACAACTCCTCTATTTTGGCTACGATGCGGTGCTGCTCGGGGAGGGGGGGGAGAAAAATCTTTGCATTTTTAATCACATCACCTGAAATCGCCCTAAAGGTTGTTCCAGTTCCTTTTTCATCAAGTTTCTTTTCAATTAATCTGAAAAAGTAAAAAAGAAATCTATTGCATTGGGGATATCTGATTGCTGCTAAACCTCTACCGATGCAACACTTTACGTTTGCAATGTTTGTAGCACCAACTGGAGCCCTAACCGACAATAATATATCATAAGGTTCGGCAATTTTGTTTGGAGAATCACACCATTTTCTTACTATTGGGTGTAATTCTGTAAACTCTGCTTTGCCTTGGAAAAAAGGAAGTCCGATTTCATCTTCATTGTATGTCTCAGATGGTGGAGATTGCCCCATGATAACATTGGCAAAATCATCTATCGAGCTTAATAGCCATCCATTAGGTGTTTTCTCAAAATCAATAAAAATATCACTCATTACGCTGCCAACGCCTCATTTAGTTGGTCAATAATTCCGGCATCTTATCGTACCTTTTACCATCTAGCAGCCTGCCGCTTTTCTTTTTATTGGTTCCGCCCCACTGCTTAAAGTAAAATGCAACATTTGCCCTTTGGCATTGCTCTTTTATATCAACAACCCATTCTTCTTTCAAGGGTCTTGGGGTTCTGCCGCTTTCACCACCAACTATTACCCAGTCAATAGCCTTCAAATCCATGTTTTCTAATGGACTTAACAAGGGTTCGCAGGAAAGGAATTTAACTCTTGCACCGGTATTCCTCAAATTATCAATACGATGTATAAAATTGTTGTTTTCAACCGTTACGCCCATCCATAAATTGTGAGGCCATTCAAGCCAGTTCTCACTGTCGTAATATCTTAAAACATCTGCTCTTTTTGTTAATACCTGAAAAACATGTTGTGGATTATCCTTAATAACTCTGAAAACCTTTTGGATATAATCAATCGGCACATCTTTATGAAAGAGGTCGCTCATGGAATTAACAAAAATCATTTTTGGTTTCTTCCATGAATACGGTTCTTGTAGTGTTTCTGGGTGCAATGTAAGTTCAAAACCATTGCGGTATTTTTCCTGTCCCATTGCCTTGAGCCTTCTCGTCATAACTTCGGCATAGCAAAACTTGCAACCTGTAGATATTTTTGTACAACCGGTTATCGGGTTCCATGTGCTTTCAGTCCATTCTATTTTTGTTGTAGCCATTTCTAAGTTCTTTGGATAATTTGTGAGGCAATTTTTACCGCGTTTTCATTGTTTGAAGCAAAGACGAAATGAAATAAAGGCACACCCTTATTGTTTTTTAAAATCAAAGGTTTTTCTGTCACATGTTTCCAAATAGCTTTTAATTGTCTTATATAAAGTTCGGCAATTTTTCCAATTGGCTTCTCAACCTTACGGATTAATTCACGCTCTCCAAAAAGAGTGTTTACTGTTTCGGCGGTGTAAAAGTACTTCCTGATATGTTCTTCTTCAAGGCCAAAAAACGATTGCAGTTTAAATGTGTGTTTCAAGTTGGCATTTTTGTCAAGTAATCTGTTTACAATAACACCGGTTGGTACCAAAATCCAAATATCCGTCCTGGTATCAGCCAACTGAGCTATGGAACTCCAGTTTATCTGCATTCCGAAGGGGTCAAGCATGACCAGTGCTACATAAAATTTTGGCTTGCTTTTCATGGCAACTGCCAATTCATTCAGATAAATATTGCAATCTCCCACTTTGTATTGGATAGTGCCTTCATTCCTTAGCTGTAATGTAGATATCTTGTTTTCTAACTTGTTAAGTGATGCCTGATCCTTATCAATAAAATAATAGAAATCAAAATGATTACTGCCGGGCAATGTCAATACCCTTTCGGCTGCTCCTTTGTATCCTTCATTTTCATCATCATCACTAAATAATTGTTTGTAAAGGGGTGAAAAGCATTGTTTCTTTTGTCGGTCCCCACTGCCGGCAAAACCATCGAAATAAATGGTCTTCCAATACGGATAGTGTTTCATGATTGTCAGATAAGCAGAAATGTACTTTGCAAAAGCTTCAAGTTTTCTGTCTGTCCAATCACCACCCCATGATGATGGAGGTTCATTTGCCATATTTTGAAGACCATTTTCCATTACGCTGCCAAGGATTCATTTAGTACGTTAATAGCGGTGGTTTCGAGAGCCTCAACCACCGCGAGAGCCTCAACCACCGGCCTGGTGCCTGAGGTTCTCGAAGGCACCAGTGATATTCTAAATGACACCGAAAATAATCTCAGATTTCTCATTTTAAATCCCTATACGCAATTGATAAAGCTGGCAGACTTTCGTGTCTTGATTGAATTAAAGCTTCTTTCTTTTTTCTGCTCCAGCCCTGAACTTGTTTTTCGCGGTGAAATGCTTCATCAATTCTTTGGAATTCTTCAAAATACACCAACTTCACAGGTAATCGCTTTTTGGTATGATTGGCTCCTACGCCGGCTTGATGCTGTGCCAATCTTAAAGATAATTCATTTGTACTACCGGTATAGTAACTGCCATCAGCACACTCTAATATGTACATCCAACCTTTCATCACGCCGCCAATGCCTCATTGAGTTCGTTAATAATCATTTCCATTTGATCGCCAAAGAGTTGCCACATTTTGCCCCGTCCTCCTTTGGCATCAAAAGGAGTGTAATCTAGGTCTTCAGCCTCCACATGCACAGAAGTGGCAATCTGCTCTTTGAGCATGTACAGCCAGTCCATCTGTTCTTTGGTAAACTTAAGCGTTCCAGCCTGCTTTTTAAACAACCATTGCTGGAAGTTACGATCAATGGTTTTATCGTATGGGGTCAACACTGTATCAATACCAGCTACCCTGCGGATAAGGGCAACCAAAGCCACCATTTCGTTTTTGGGGCTTCCTATGGGTGCTGAGCCCTGAGCCTGTCGAAGGGTCGAAGCATCCAGTTGCTCATATGCCCGCCACACGTTCAAGGGGGAAATCATGGGTTTGTCCTGCACAATCTTTTCGGCAAGCTCTTTTATCATCCTGAAGGTAAGTTCACGCCTGCGGTAGGGCTGCCCGTAAAAAACCTGAAGGGCAATAAGTTCATCTTTGTGGCTTTCAATCCAGATTTTAAAAGCAGCCACGGTTTCTTCAGCCTTGAGGGTGTTTTCCTTGTCCCAGCCTTTGTTGAGCAGCTCATCGGGGTTGATCAGGTCAATCTTCTGTTCGTGTGCCCTTCGCACATTTTCAATAAACTCGTTGAGTTCGCCGGTAAATACTTTAGCTGCCTGGTTTCGTAATTCCTCCACCTGCTGTTTTATGGTCGCTTCAATGGCAACGGGAGCTTCGCCACGTTTTTCTTCCTTCACTGTTTCCTCAATGGCTTCTAATGTATCAGGATTATATGCGTTCAGCAAATCCTTTACTACCTGAACAAGGGTAGTGCCACCCGTTTTTTCCTGAAACTGTTTTTTCTCTTTTTCGGTGATCTGTTTATCCAGACGGGTCAAACGGTTAGCCAGTGAAGTAAATAAGTCCTCATCCCTTGCGCCAACAGCAATGGCTTCCAGCAAACCTTTCAACGGCACTCCGGGCTTTTTCTCCAGCGGACGGCTGTCGGTTTTCAGGCTTTTGGTCACACCAATGGCATCCACAATCACGAAATGGTCCTTGGTGATCCTGGCACAGGGAGATACTTTTTTCAGGTCGTCGTATTTTATGACCCTTGTTCCACGGCCTTTCATTTGCTCAAAGTAATTGCGGCTTTTTACATCCCGCATAAAGAGCAAACATTCCAGGGGTTTCACATCGGTTCCGGTGGCTATCATATCCACGGTTACCGCTATGCGGGGATAATAGTCGTTGCGGAACTGAGCCAGCACTGATTTGGGGTCTTCGGTGGCTTTGTAGGTTACTTTTTTGCAGAAGCGGTTTTCCTCGTTAAACTCTTCCCTTACAATCTGAATGATATCATCGGCATGGCTATCTGTTTTGGCAAAAATCAAAGTTTTAGGAACCTCAAAA
Organism: Lentimicrobiaceae bacterium; assembly: GCA_018001695.1. GTDB lineage: Bacteria > Bacteroidota > Bacteroidia > Bacteroidales > JAGNHN01 > JAGNHN01. The sequence goes on along the minus strand of JAGNHN010000037.1, from coordinate 2,877 downwards.
GTGCCATGTTGGTCGAAGCGGTCTGGAAACATTTCGGGCATATAATCCCTGAAGGTTCGGATAATGGTTCTTATCTGATTGGGGTTCACAATATCCTTATCAAGCTGCTGTGCTGAATACACCTCATCCTCATCCTGCAATTCCAGGCGCTTTTTTCGGGAAAGCTTTTCCCGTGTTTCAATGTATGCCCCTTTCCATAGTGTTCCGCCTTGCTGGGTGATTTTGGTTTCAATCAAATACACATCATAGCCTACATTCACTCCATCAGCCACGGCCATTTCATGCGAATATTCCGACACCATGTTTTGTTGGAAATAGGCAAAAGTCCTGGCATCGGGTGTCGCGGTCAAACCAACCTGGAAAGCATCGAAGTAATCCAACACCTGCATCCACAGGTTATAAATACTGCGGTGGCACTCATCAATCACGATGAAATCGAAAAACTCAACGGGCAGATTCGCATTGTATTCAACCGGGGGAACTTCTTTGGGCTGCCATTTTTCGTGCGGGTTATCTTCTTCTGCGCTTTCGTCAAGATCCTGTCCCTTCAGCACGGCATACAAACGCTGGATGGTGCTGATGTAAACATGGTTATCGTCAGGAATATATTTTGATTTTAACCTGTGAACCCCATACAACTCCGTGAACTTACGGTTATCGTCATTAGGCAGGTAACTCATGAACTCCTGTTCAGCCTGTTCACCCAGGTTCTTGGTGTCCACAAGGAACAGGATACGGTTCACCACATTGTTACCATTGTCATCTTTGAGTTTAAGCAGGCGATAGACCGACGTGATGGCTGTATAAGTTTTTCCTGAACCAGTGGCCATCTGTATTAGTGCCCTGGGCTTGTTTTGCTTGAATGATTTTTCAAGGTTATTGATGGCATTGATCTGGCAGTCACGCAGGCCTTTTGTGGGCAAACTGTCTAGGTCATGCAATGCGGTGCGGAGTGATTTGGTCTTCTTTAACCAGTTTCTTAAAGTCTCAGGACGGTGAAAGGTGAATACAATCCTGCCTCTTGGCTTGAGATCCCTGAAGTCGGTAATGGCAGTTACTGCACCTGTACTTAAATAGACAAAAGTCAATCTCTCATTTTTCAGGTATTTGAGCTTTGCGCTAGCATAATCTTCCGCCTGGTCTTCATGATATGTGAGTTTATGGCCTTCTTCTTCACGCTTCGCTTCAATAACCCCGGCAGGTTTACCATCCACAAACAGCACATAATCGGCCGGGCCAACATCGGTTTGGTATTCACGTACAGCTACACCAATACCTGCATTCAGGTTTATTCTGGATTTATCCTGTATAATCCAACCACATGCAATTAGTTGATTATCGATATTATCTCTTGCTAATTGTTCCGGGCTTTGGTTGCTCATGGAGACACATATGTCGAATGGGTAAAGTTAAAAATATTTCATTCCCATTTAAGCTGGAGAAGGTTTCATAAAACCCAATAAAATTAATCTGAATTGTGTCATACTTCCTTTGCTATAATATACATACCTGCACCTAACTTCTAAGTACTTTTATTAATTCTTAAAGTACGGATTACAATCTGACCTATGCGAAATACGCGTTTTTGGTGATATATCCCTATGTATCATACTGTTTTAGAATAAGGATATCGTCTTTTCCTTGTATTACCTTGTTCTCAGCGAGATTGACGATTTTATATATTGGACCGCCATATTTATCAATATATTCCTTTGTCATAACCAATTGTAGTATTGGCATTTTAAGTTCTTTGCCTACTAAATGCATGTCATTTATACTTAGTGGTAGATAAAACCCAAACTTTAAATTCTTTACATGTAAGACGACTACTTTTTCAGGATATTCCAGCCTATTATCTTTTCTTCTCCAAAGATGAAGCACTGGTGATTTCAACGAACTAGGACCTGGCACAAATACTTGAAGTATATTCATTGAAACTTGTATTCCCTCTGAGTTCTGGTTTTTATTAGACAACAAGAACTCATATGCTGATCTAAAATTCTCAGCTTCATTATGTGCAATAATGCTTAATCCCATCTTTAGTAAGCATTTATATACATTAATGGGCCTAAAACTAGGTTTAACTGCATTTATAATAATTTGTTTATGACCTTCTTGGATTGACTTCGTTAACTCAGGAGAAACAAATGTTATCTCCTTTTCACCTGACTGATATATTACTAGATCCCTATCCTTATATTTGGGCACCCTAGATTTGCCTGATATCCCAGTAACCGTTCGTAATACACCGATGAAATTCGCCAGATCACTGTCATATTGTTTGAATTCTGAATTGCAATTATCGCATTCAAAATAACTTAGGAGATACTTTGAGCCCAGTAGTTTTGGAATTAAGTGAGCCTGGGTTTGGAAGGTAACTAAAGGCGAACACTTATTACAAAACCTACAGTATTGAGGGTTTTGCTCAATACCATAATATGTTTTTCTAGCGAAATCACCGGTATTAATAATACATTCAGATTCATACACATCATCAAACTTTATGAATGAGCTCTCTTGTGTTAGAAGATCCATAATGGTGAATCATTTACGAATTTAAATTGATTATATCCTGCTGAGCAAATATGCTTGCCTGATGCTATTATATTATTAGCATCTTCTCTTTTGAAATCCCAACTACAATAAAATTAATTGTTTTTGTCAATTTTGATATGGAATTTTGAGAATAATCGATATTGATCAATAAGTGCATTTCTGAACAGTTAAAGATTGTCAGTCTTATCCTTACTGTAGGGCTTCCTCAAAAAAGCACAGAGTTTATTCGTGACAGTATGTGTAACGGTCTGAATAGGGTTCAAAGATTGTTTCGGGGATAATCGGTTTATACTGCAGCAAAAACTGATCATCCCAGACGTG
>JAGNHN010000079.1 GCA_018001695.1 Lentimicrobiaceae bacterium | reverse complement strand
GGCAAACAATTGCAAGTGTCACGGTTGTCAGGAATTTGTGAATATCAATTTAAAGATATCGCATATTTGCTGTGGCAATTGTGTATATTGTTTCATACTTTTGCATATTCTCGGAATTGTATTATCTTGAATCGTTTATCTTAATCAGGAACATCAATTAATCATCAAATCCCAACATGTTATGAAAGACCAGCTTACTTTTCAAGTACGTAAGATTGGATTAAGGTTGGTAGCAGGCATTTCCATGCTCCTGTTACTGGGCCTTTTCCCGATGAAAAGCTCAGCCCAGCTTCCAGCGGTCGATGTTGGCATTTTCCCTTCGACGGTGATACCGAACGGAGCAGAGGTGAAGTTCAAACCGAATTACAACACCACCCTGACCCTGACGAATATCCAGTTAACCATCAAGTGGGATGCCAGCCTCGCAATCAACATCACGCCCGGAAGCCCTATTTTTCCGTATAACCTGACCCAGCAGGGGCCGGTTGTTACTTCCGGAGGCTACAATTATGCTGTTTTTGCGACAGCTGGTGGATTCGCCCTGAACTGGATTGCCGGCAATGAGTATGTAGGTCTTAACTTCACCTACACCGGCTGCACCGGTTTCCAGATTGCAGCCGATGCATGGACGTTTGCCAACAATGGGGACTTTTACGTTGAAGTATTGGGTTCCGATGTGACGGGTGGGATTTACCAGAGCCCGATGGTATGCATTGATCCATTGCCGACCATTGCTATCAACCCGACCCCTTCCAATGGTGATACTGTTAACAGCCCTGTAAGTTTTGGCTGGGAATACGTTCATGATCCCTTATTTACTGTTCCTGATAGCTTCAGAGTTAATGTCAATGGTGAAGTGCTTACTTTCCCTTATGTTACAGGCCAGACTGTTTATTCTAATATGTTCGTGCGGAATTTCAATCCGCTTACCATCGTCCAGTGGTTCGTCACACCTTTTAACGCCAGTGGTGACGCACAGGGCGTTCCTGTATGGCATTTTATCACGCGCCCTTCCCCTTTGATGGTGGACGTGATGGGCACAGCAACCATTTGCGCCGGTGAATCGGCACAGCTTATCGCGGATCCCTCTGGTGGTGCGCCTCCAATATCTTTTGCATGGACTCCTGTTGCAGGCCTTAGTGATGCAACTATTATGAACCCCATTGCAAGTCCTGCAACCACAACCACATATGAAGTATTACTGACCGATTCCTGGGGACAAACCGTTACCGGTTCTGTGACCATCACAGTGAATCCTGCACCTGTTGCAAATGCCGGCCCGGATGTTGCAATCTGCGATGGAGATTGTGCCACATTGCTCGCTTCCGGCGGCCTGCTGTATGAATGGAGCAACGGTACAACAACTGCAGATAACCTTGTTTGTCCGACTGCAACAATGACCTATGTTGTCACTGTGACGGATGTAAACAATTGCAGTGCTACCGATGATGTAACCGTCACCGTCAACCCGCTGCCCAATGTTCTTATTGATAACATGCCCATCTTCTGTGAAAATGACCCGATTTACACACTCATTGAAGGTACACCTGTAGGAGGGTATTATACCGGTCCTGGTGTTGACAGTATAGCCGGCACTCTGAATCCTGCCCTGGCAGGTGTCTCAGGTGCACATGCTGTCTACTATTGGTTTACCGATGCCAATGGTTGTATGGGCGGTGCATCTCAGGATTTTGCCGTGAATGCAGCTCCTTCGGTGGAACTTGCTGATGCAGAATTCTGTATTGATGCAGCTCCTGTAACACTCACCAGCGGCACACCGGCCGGTGGTACATATAGTGGTAACGGCTTGAGTGCCGGCATCTTTGATCCCTCAGTGGCCGGTGTTGGTGTACACCAAATCACCTATGCCTATGCTGACCCGATCACAGGATGTCAGGATGTAGATACTGCTTCCTTTACTGTATATGCCCTTCCTGTGGTAAGCGCCGGTGCGGATCAGACCATCTGCGAAGGGGCCTGCGCTGAGCTCGAAGCAACAGGCGGTGTAGCTTTCAGTTGGAGCACACAGGCAGTTACTAATACAATTAGTGTGTGTCCTACCGTTACAACAACCTATACGGTTACCGTAACAGATGGTAATGGCTGCAGCAATACGGCCAGTGTTACAGTCAATGTGAATGCCCTTCCGGTGATTACGCTGCCTGCTTTCCCCAACTTCTGTGCCAATGATCCTGTCTATACACTTACAGGAGCAACGCCAGCCGGTGGTAGCTATAGCGGACCTTTCGTGATGGGAGATCAGTTTGATCCTTCTCTTGCCGGTGCCGGTTCATTTATGATTTTATACACCTATACAGACGCCAATGGTTGTACTAATTCGGCTGAAGGCCAGATTGTGGTAAATCCATTGCCAACCATCGTAATCCCTCAGGTCAATAACGTCTGTATTGATGAGCCCGCCTTTGCATTGCCAACTGCCAGCCCCGCTGGTGGCGCCTATAGTGGCCCTGGCGTCAGCAATGGCATCTTTGACCCGGCCGTTGCCGGTGTAGGTGTACATTCCATTACCTATACAGTAACCGTTTTGGGTTGTACCGGATCAGCTTCCTTCGACATCGAAGTTTTCCCGGTTCCTCAGGCAGCCACCAGTGGTGACGTGACTATTTGCGAAGGTGGCAGCGCTAATCTCACTGCCTCAGGCGGCGACGCCTACAGCTGGGTTGGTGCTTCATCCGGTAGCCAGACAATCACAGTATCGCCAACGGTTACGACCGTGTATACTGTAGAAGTATATAACCTGCAAGGTTGCATGGCCACCGCCACCGCCACTGTATTCGTCAACCCCCTGCCTATCGCCAATGCCGGAGCTGATCAGACAATCTGTGCTGGTGATTGCGCCACACTGACCGCCACCGGTGGAATCAGCTATGAATGGAATACCGGTGCTACGACTCCTTCGATCACGGTATGCCCCACAGTCCTGACAACCTACACCGTCACCGTTACCGATGTCAATGGATGTACTGCACAGGATGATGTTGTGGTGGATGTAAGCTACCTTACTAATGTATCAGCTGGTGAAGACCAGACCATTTGTGTTGGAGCATGTGCAACACTGACCGCTACCGGTGGTGTTAATTACCTCTGGAGCACAGGTGAAAGTGTAGCTACCATTTCTGTTTGCCCTGGTGTTACAACAACCTACACCGTTACCGTATCTGATGCAGCCGGTTGCCAGGGCATCGACGATGTCACCGTATTTGTGAATCCTTCACCCACGGCCAATGCCGGTGCTGATCAGTCCATCTGCGAAGGTGACTGCGCCACACTGACCGCAACAGGTGGGATTGCCTATACATGGAGCAATGGTGCCACAACTGCCGCTATCACCGTTTGCCCGGTTCAAACAACAACCTACACTGTGACCGTAACCGATGTGAACGGTTGCACAGATGAAGATGATGTCACCGTAACTGTGAATGCACTTCCTGTTGCCAATGCCGGTGCTGATGATGCCGTATGTCTTGGTGCCTGTGCCACAATGACAGCTACAGGTGGTATTGCCTACGAATGGAATACCGGCGTGCAAACAGCTGCCATCACAGTATGTCCTGGTGTTACAACCACTTACACAGTTACCGTTACCGATGTCAATGGCTGTCAGGCTGCTGATGATGTTACGGTTACTGTTAACCCGCTGCCAGCTGCCAGCGCAGGTCCTGATCAGGCTATCTGCCTGGGAGATTGCGCTACGCTCACTGCCAGCGGTGGTGTAGCCTACGTATGGAGCACTGGTGCTACAACTGCCAGCATTAACGTTTGCCCCACTGTCAACACAGTATATAATGTGACCGTTACTGATGCCAATGGCTGCTCAGCAACCGATGAAGCTGATGTTATCGTTAACCCGGCTGCCATCATCATCGCCCACCCCGCCGATCTGGGTGTTAACCTGGGCGAACAGGCTGTATTCAGCATCAATGCCACCGGCGCTTCCAGCTACCAGTGGCAGGTATCACAGGATGGTGGTACCACCTGGGCTAACCTCAGCGACAACCTGGTTTATGCAGGTACAGCAACGGCCAACCTGGTCATCGGTGTTACTAATATCAGCCTTGATGGACTGATGTTCAAGGTGGTTCTGGGTAGCCCGTGTGGACCCTCAGTGGTTTCCAACCCGGCTACGCTGACCATTGTGCCTCCGGCCATTTCTGTCGTTGCACCCGATATCACTTCCTGCGCCAGCCAGATCGTATTCCCCATCGTGCTTGTGAAATCCATCGGTGTTGGAGCCATCTCCCTTACCCTCAACTTTGACGCCAGCGTCATGACATTCGATGGATTCCAGAACCTGCACCCGGGCCTGCTCAATGGTTTCTACACCATTGTGAACCCCAACGCCAATCAGGTTTACATCTCCTGGTACTCCGTTACACCTCTGAATATTGTGTATGACACGCTGGTCGAGTTGCTGTTCCATTCCAACAACGGTGGTTACAGCACCATCACCTTCGATCAGGTTACTCCTGGTGCCTGTGAATTCAGCGATGTGGCTGCCAATGTACTGCCTGTGACTTACTATGCCGGCAGCGTGACCGCCATCCCCTCACCTGCCATCACAATGCAGCCTGCTGATGAGGACGTCGAAGAAGGCCAGAATGCTGTATTCTCCGTTACAGCTACCACTGCTACCAATTACCAGTGGCAGTTCAGCGATGACGGTGGCACCAGCTGGTTTGATCTTGTCAATTCAGGTATGTATCAGGGTGTCAACACCAATACACTGACTATCTACGGCACACCTATCACGCTCAGGGATTACCAGTTCAGGGTCATCGTGGGCGGAACCTGTGCTCCGGATGTCACCAGCGATCCTGCTGTTCTGACCGTTCGTCCGATCATCACAACCTCCATCGGCAACCTGACACAGTGTGCCAGCACTATCATCATTCCGGTTTATGGCAGCCATCTGTACAATGTGGGTGGTATTTCACTCACACTGGGCTTCAACCCTGTTGTACTCAACTTCGTTGGCCTGCATAGCTCACACCCCGGACTTGCCGGTGGCACCATCAATGTGAACAGCTCCATGGGCAGGGTATTTATGAGCTGGTATTCCAGCACCCCGGTCAACCTGGGTGACGTACTCCTGTTCGAATTGGAATTCACTTCAGCAGGTGGTACCAGCTCCCTCGTGTGGGATATGGCACAGCCTGAGTTTAATGAATACAATGACATTAACGGTGGCGTGATCACAACCATCTTCCAGAATGGTAGTATCACAGTTAACCCGAGTCCACTTGCATACAATGTTACCGGAGGTGGTGAATACTGCGCCGGTGGACAAGGTGTTGTGGTTGGATTAAGCGGATCACAGCTTGGTCACAGCTATGCCATCCGCCTGAATGGTCAGCCGACAGGCCAGATCCTCGCAGGAACAGGTAGCGCCCTCAGCTTCGGTCTGCAGACAGCTGCCGGAACCTATACCGTTGTATCTACCAACAATACAACCACCTGCAACCGCACGATGAACGGAAATGCCGTCGTGATCATCAACGCACTGCCTGTGGTTAACGCCGGTGCAGATGCAGCCATTCTGCTTGGCACATCACACCTCATCGATGCCACTGTTACAGGTGGAACACCTGGTTACAGCTACGTTTGGACACCCGGTGGAATGACCACCCAGGATGTGACCGTCGCCCCCGCTGCCACAACCACCTATGGTTTGATGGTTACCGACAGCAAGGGTTGCATGGCCGGTGATGACGTTACGATCACTGTGTATGAAAACACAGTCCATGGTTATGTACGTTACCAGAACAGCGCCAGCACACCGCTCGGTGGTGTTACCCTCACCCTGACCGATAACAGCAAGGCCCCTGTTGCCACAGCCGTTACCAACGCTGCAGGTTACTATGCCTTCGCTCCGGTTCCCAATGGTACCTACACCCTTGAAGCATCCAGCACCAGCCCCTGGGGCGGTGTTAACTCAACCGATGCTTTGATCATCATGCAGCACTTTATCCAGTTGATCCAGCTCACCGGATTGCCACTGGAAGTAGCTGATGTGGATGCCTCCGGATTCGTTAATACTTCAGACGCCTTCAATGCTGCCCGCCGCTTCGCTGTTGTCATCAACTCCTTCCCGGCTGGTGACTGGGCATTTGAAAGCGCTACCGTTACGCTGAACCAGAACAACTTCGTTGCTGTAGACCTCGACGGTCTCTGCTACGGTGATGTCAATGGCTCATATCAGCCCACCTCCAAGGCTACTACTTCACTCAGGCTGGAAAACAATGATGTATTGTACACCGAAGGTGGCAAAGACTTCATGGTTCCCGTTAAGGTAGACCGCAGCCTGGAAGTAGGTGCTATCTCACTGGTGATGCAGGTTCCGGCCGGCATCCTGGTAACAGATGTAACGACCACACACTCCAGCGACATCATCTTCCAGCAGGATGGTCAGGAACTGCGCATCTCCTGGTACAACAACAAGCCTATGTACCTCAACCAGGGCGATGCACTGATCTATCTCCGCCTGCGCGCTGAGAGCAACTTCAGAGGTGACGCTTCCTTCGGCCTTGGCCAGGAAAGTGAACTCGCTGACGGCTTTGCCCAGGTACAGGAAAATGTATCGCTCGAGATGCCAAAACTGAGTGCCAACAAGCCGGCTCAGCAGCTGAATGCATCCAACTTCCCGAACCCCTTCAGCCGTACAACCACCATTACCTATACCCTGCCCGCCAGTGGTAAGGTCAATGTAAAGGTCTTCAACATGCTTGGAGAAGAAGTGGCTGTGCTGATCAACGGTGCTCAGGATGCCGGAACGCATCAGGTTGAGTTCAACGTTGGAAACCTCGTCCCGGGCATCTACCAGTATACGGTAGAAACAAGCTCAGATAAGGTTACACGCTCTATGGTCATCACGCACTAAGCGTTTTAAACCATCACAAAAGGCTGCCTCGGAAACGGGGCAGCCTTTTTTTATAGCTGCCGGTTATTGTAGTTGTCATCAGAAAGAGGCAGTTACTCAGTAAGATAACTACGGTATATGGTCCTCTATGGATATACTTACTGATATTATTGTCCTGATGATGAAAGATAGAAGGCCAGACTACAGTTAAACTTTACAAGAAGCCCCTGTAAATAGATTTCCTTATCAGATTCCTTCAGGTTGTGCTTTTAGCTTATGGATAAATTTCAGTAGGAAATCCATCCATCTGGCAGAGAATCCATCGGATGCTCAATCCACTGACAGAGCAAAATAATCCCAATACTGAGGAAGGTCTTCACCCAGATCTCATCTTTAACCTATCTGATTTAGGCTTTTAATAAAAGCTCCTGACTTGTGACAATTAGTGCGGTAGAAGTTTTCACCATTTCATTAATGGTGATAGCTGACTCTCCATTAGTTCGGCAGAGGAGGAGGTAAACTTGAAAGCTGCCCAGGGAGTACTTTGCATTTGTCATTGTAAAATAATTATCTATCAGTTCATTAAATCAAGTTTTTGCCCTCGGGCCGGGCGGGCCTCGTTGCCGCTACGCGACTACGCCTGCTGCTTTCCGCCTGCGGCGGAATCCCGCCTCGTTATCACTCGGCGTGACCGCACCATTCTAATGTCGCTTA
>JAGNHN010000078.1 GCA_018001695.1 Lentimicrobiaceae bacterium | reverse complement strand
GATGTAAGGCCATCTGTGCTGCATTCTCAATCCCCAGCAATGCAGATGCCACCCCGGTATCGTAAAAATACAGCTTCGGCATTTTTACTATACGCTTATTAAAGTTCTTATGATACGGCTGCAGACGGAAAACCACAAAGCTGGCCTCCAATACCGATAACCACGCTCCTATGGTTTTATTGTCAACTCCGGTTTCTACAGCCAGACTATTCATATTGAGCAGCTGACCAATACGCCCCGCACACAATCGAAGAAATCTCTCAAAAGTATATAAATCGGTAACGTTTCGTATCAGCCTGACGTCCCGTTCTATGTATGTGCGTATGTAATTTGTATAATACTTACCCACATCAATTTGTTCTTCTTCCCGGTAAAGAGATGGATAAAATCCTTTGTGCATAAGCTCATTGGCCGATAACCTCTTACCCGGTAACTCACCTGGCAAATCACCTGGTAACTCGTTTATTGCCAGAGGCAGCAGATACAGGTAACCCACCCTACCGGCCAGGCTTTGAGATATGTTCTCCTGCAGAAGGAAATTGTTTGATCCGGTAAGGATAAACCGGCCTTTACCCTGGTTTTCATCCAAGACCTGCTGAAGATATGAAAATATGTCCGGTGCGCGTTGTATCTCGTCCAGAATGGCACCATTGGGATAAGTGGCAATAAAACCACGGGGGTCTTCTATGGCAAAACGCCTGGTATCAGGATTTTCCAGACTAACATACGCTTTGTCAGGAAATGCCATGCGTACCAGCGTGGTTTTGCCTGATTGCCGGGGACCTACAACCGCCACACTTTTAAACTGCCCGGCTAATGACTTTAATTCTTTTTCTGCAATACGGGTTATCAGCATAATGCAAATATACAATTTTGGAATTGAAATCCAAAATTGTGATTGGGTGCGTTGCACCAAGTGGTGCTGCGAAGCAGCATGATAATAAGCGCCAAAGAACTTTGGCGCACCGCCTTGGGGCACCGCGTACTTTTGATGCATCCCACTGGTTTACAACATACTAACAAAATAGCTCCCCCAGGGGAGCTATTTTGTTAATCAATTGTGAAATAGATCAATACATCAAAAGTACGCGGTACTCACTTAGCCTGACCCATTCTTTATATTGCCCGGCTAATGTTTTAATTCTTTTCTGCAATGCAGTAACCCGCGAGTATTTTGTTCACTTCCCGGAGGTTGAAATAATTAGGATCAAAGTTATCTCCCAGCCATACAAGCGTATCTTTATATTCGCTGTGAGCAGGATTTCTCAGTATTTTCAACATTTCATGGTATCCATGAATTCCTCCGCTATCTTCTGCAGGGCACCGTCTCTCTCCGGCAAGGCATTTTAAGAAAAAGGGCCCGTTGCCAGCGCCGGCATCACAAGCCGCAACGTCTGCATCCCCAGCAGCAGCACCAGCCCCGACAGGAATAGGTATTTTTTGAATGACCTCCCGCAGTTCAATAGTGTGTTTCCAGCTATCTCCAAAGTCGTACAGGTAGACAACGGAATCGCCACAGTCTGCAATTAAATCGGATATTTTCATTCCCGAATAGTCCACATAGTCTTCTTCATCCCAATAATTATCTGACTGGTATCTGAATGTGTACTCAACTCCTTTTTTCCGGAACAGGTGCAAATGGCTGTTGGTCCAGCCCATCACCGCCTGTATCACCACATGAAAGTTTACGAGCGAAATGTCCGAGGGGACAACAAATTCCCGCCAGATGGCCGGTTGTGCCCCGTTTAGCGATATGCGCAACCTGTAAAGCGGCACCACAGCCTGGGCCACAGCCTGGGCTTGAACTTGAGCTTCCACTATGGCTTCAGCTTTGTGCACAGCTTCGGGTACAGCCTGGGCCACAGCCTGGGCTTGAACTTGAGCTTCCACTATGGCTTCAGCTTTGTGCGCAGCTTCGGGTACAGCCTGGGCCACAGCCTGGGCTTGAACTTGAGCTTCCACTATGGCTTCAGCTTTGTGCGCAGCTTCGGGTACAGCCTGGGCCACAGCCTCGGCACGATAACTGATTTTTCCAAAATTGCGGTCAATGGCTATTAGTTTATCAAAGAGGGGTGTTTTTGCGACAGTTATTTGCTCCTGCTCAGCAAACCGATGCTTCTCATCGTAAGTGATCAGTCCCAGGTTTTGCATGAAACGGGCCAGGGTTCTCACTGTGTAACACAAGTGTGCATATTTGTCAATACTTGCATGGGAATTGTGATAGAAATATCTTTCCGAATAAAAGCGGCTGTCTCTAGGCTCATTGCCATAGTCTGCCATTAAAAGCAGCGAAAGGCCAAAACCCCGTTGCCCGAGCCAACGGTTCTCAAATAAGTCAAAATACGCCCAACTGAATTTGTACCCAAAAGTGACCAGGATGGATTTTAGCAATAAATGCCTGTCTTTCAATACTCTTTCGCCCTCTTTTGTAAGTGTTAAAGCATTGCTACGCTTTTTTATGAGTCCACCCATTTCTGCCAGATATCTGGTCAGAGGCACTGTGTACCAATCGGTTTCCTTCCGTAACCGTGCAATATTCTCTTCAAAATAATATTCCGGTATGCCGAGCTTATAAATCCCATGTACTACGGCCCTTGGGAGGTTGCCGGCAGCCGTGAGTTTGAGCGGCTTCGCTGCCCTTACGGTTTCACACAGGTATACAACCTGCCTGAACAGAGGGATCTGCATATAATCCTCATCGTCAACACGTTTCAAAACAATAGGCCCTTCCTCCAAAAAGGTCTTGTGCTCAATCAATTCCAGGATATGCGGTTGATACAACCAGTCACTCAACGTGGTATCGACATACTCTTTCATTTCTGTGTCCATAGTAGAATAAAGTTTAGGTGGTGTGATAATATGTACAACTCAATATGATCCTTTTTGTTCCTCCCCTCCCCTTTCCTGAATTAAAAAGGGCTGCCCGGAACTATAAAACATCTTCCGGGAAAAAGACGTTTTCGACGTTATGTTTGCTCTGTTTTAAAAATAAAACGGCCATGATTTCTTTATTTGCTGCAAACGGCAATTTGTGGGCTTTTGCCGTCATTTCATGCAGCATTTTTTCTTCGTTTATTTCACTATCTGACCATTTACACTCTCCAACAAGCAATGTTTTCTTATCTTCAGACAGTGCCATGCCTCTGTGATGTTGTTCATTACACAGAACTCTTTCGCTGTCCGCCGGCTTGACTTGTACCGGTGGATCAGAAACTCTTTTTCAAGAGGGTTGAGATGTTTTGCCATAAAAGTTTTCTCCTTTGAGGCGGGTCTGACTGGATGACTGCTTTGTGCCGCAGGTTGCCCGCTCTTCCGGTCGGGGCTACGCCCCTCCCTCCGTAGCGGGCAACCTTTGAACATCCAAAGGTAATCATTCATTCTTTTTCCTCCTCTCCTTGTCTACTTTTTCGGCAGCAGCACCCTGTCTCCCTGGCCTTTGCCCAGGGCTGTACATGTGAGTATAAAATTTATTTTTTCACTCCCCCACACAACGCGCTTCACATAATATGCGCAAATCAATATGATACGGACCACTTTGTCACTGACGTTGGGCATGGTAAGAGCCCCTCCCCAAACCGCTGTCTTTAACAACATTCCACTAGTCAAGCTGATTGCTGACCCATAAAAAAGTGAGAACTGGGACAAGCCGGCCGGTACCAAAGACAACACCATTTTTCTTATCCCCTCGCGCGCATTGAACTCCAACCCCCTTCTGGAACAAACTACGCCGGGTTTCTGAACCTTCAGGGAAGCTGCATCTGAGAAGAGGCAGCCCCAAATTGTGATTGAGTCTTCATGTCCTTTGCGGTAAATCTGTAAAAACATGAAGACTTTTTTTTAATTCTTGAGATAGGAGTATTTCAAGGAGGTAGCCTCCAGATGTGGAAAAAAATACTTTGGTGCAAGCAGCAAGTAGAAAGCATGCTTACACTTCGAATATCTCCCTCAGTTCCCTGTTATTCAACTTACCGATCCAGTTTTCCCCGGTAGAGACCGTCATCTCGGCCAAATTCTTCTTCTTGTTAATCATCTCGTCAATTTTCTCCTCGAAGCTGTTTTTGGTGATGAAGCGGTGCACCATCACGTTCTTCTTCTGCCCGATGCGGTAGGCGCGGTCGGTAGCCTGGTTCTCTACCGCCGGGTTCCACCACAGATCGAAATGGATCACGTGCGCAGCCGCTGTCAGGTTGAGTCCAGTGCCGGCTGCTTTCAGCGAGAGCACAAATATTTTATCGGCACGGTTCTCCTGGAAGCGGTTTACCATCTCTTTGCGTTGTGCAACCGTACATCCCCCATGATAGAAGAGCGGAGCATCCCCATAGCGGTCGGCGATGAACCGTTCCAACAAGGCACCCATCTCTCTGAACTGCGTAAACAGGAGCACCTTCTCGCCTGCTTCGATGATCGCATCCAGTAGTTCAAAGAGTAGCGTTACTTTTCCCGAGAGCGATGGGTCGTTGTTTCCATTTTTCAGGAAGTTGGTTGGGTGATTACATATTTGTTTCAGGGCCAGGATCATCTGGAGTATCAGTCCCTGTCGTTGAAACAGCTTCTGGGAATCAGTTTCCTCGCCGAAACCCTCAATCACCTCCATCGCCGCCAACATGGTCTTTTCATAGAGAGCCGCCTGTTGTTTGGTGAGCAATGCATACTGGTTCTGCTCCACCTTGTCCGGCAGATCGGAGATGATCGACTTATCCGACTTCATCCGTCGCATCATAAAGGGAGAGATGATTTTTCTGAATTTATGTACCACCTGTTCATCGTTGAATACCTGTATGGGAGCAGCATACTCCTGATTGAAATTCTTGATGCTTCCCAAGTATCCTTTGTTGGTGTAGTCCATGATCGACCAGAATTCACTCAGTCTATTCTCCACGGGCGTTCCGCTCATCGCGATCCGTATCTCCGCGGGGATACTCTTCACCGCCTTCGTCTGTGCCGTTTCGTGGTTTTTAATGTTCTGGGCCTCATCGATCACCATCACTGCCCATTTGTGTTTTTTAAGCAGGTCGCTGTCGCTACGGCAGACACCATAGGTCGTCAGCATCACGTCTGCATCGAACCGCTTAAGGTCGCGCGCCGTACCATGATGGATATGGGTCGTGATGGAAGGGGCAAAGCGGGCGATCTCCTCTTGCCAGTTGGTCAGTAACCCCGTGGGTACCACCACCAATGCTTCCTTCCTGGTGTTGATCACGTTCTCTTCTTTCAGTTTAAGGAGGATGGCGATCACCTGCAATGTTTTTCCCAGCCCCATATCGTCGGCAATGATACTTCCAAAGCCAATGCGGCTGTTTCGGTACATCCAGGAGTAGCCCCGTTGCTGGTAGGGGCGTAAAGCGGCGTTCAGTCCTTCCGGAAGGGCGATCTCCTTGTCCGAGGTCAACTCATTGATCAGCTCCTTCACCTCGGCGGTCAGTCTCACGGGCGCCCCTTCGTATTCCCCGCTGAGCGCCGTCTGCAGCAACTGATAAGCATTCATCGGCTTCTCCTGTGTGAAGACCTTATGCAACCTCATCATATCCGCCTCACTCACGTAGATATAGTTTTCCTTGAAACGGAAGAGTCCCGACGCATGCTTCATCAGTTTGCTGAACTCGGCAGGTGAAAGCAGGGTGTCACCCAGGGCTACCTGCCAGTCGAATGCCAGCAGGTCGTCCAGCCGCAGGAACCCACTTTCATCCGATTTCCGTTTCACCACCAGCGATGGTTTGGGGTGTAGCAGATGCTGTAGTGACTTGGGTAGAAGAATCTTGATATCGAGCAGTTGGATGGCCGGCAGCACCTCCATCAGGAAAGGAGCGAACGATGCATTGTCGAAGCGGATTGGCTCTTCACCCAGCGTATCGATGTGTCTGTCAAGTCCCTTGATGAAGGGAGAGAGCAGCGAGAGGCTTTGGAGTATCTTAAATCGTTTATTCACATATGCCTCTTCCTTCAACAGCGCTGTGAGAGGCAGAGGCAGTGTTTCGGGGGCTGCACGCTCTTCGATGCTGATCGACACATCAAAAAGATCCTCATCCTCGTATGTGGCAACAGTGATCATCGGCTTATATACTTCAGCAGTAAGAGAATACCTGTCGAGCCATACCTTGATGCCCCCGCTCAGGGCATTCTCTCCCACCCCGTCGAAAGCATACATCATCCCTTTAAAGAAGAGATCCTCAAACAGATCATTCTTCGAAGGCCTGGACAATCGTTTCACCAGGGATGAGATGAAGAGCGACAGCAGCTCGGTGGTCTGATTTTGAATGGGGGATAATTTCAACCCATTTTTACCCTGTCCGGCCAGTTGTAACAGGTTATCAGGTAACGTGGCCGATAGCTTCTCCATCAGCTTTCGCACCTGTGCATCCATCATGGCAGGCACCCAGCGGATCATATACTTCTTATTTCCCAGCTGAACGATTTGGGGAACTATATTTCCATTGGCAGTGAGGTGGATGGCAGCGTAGAGCATCTTGTGCAGCGCCTCCACCGACGGCTGATAGTCGGTCAGGTAACCCTGATCCAGCCTGAACAACGCCGGCACCAGCCTCTCCATGCTGTCAAGATGTACTTCCGTGGTGTGAACCGTGACCCTGTGCTCTTTATCTATCGTGATATCTATCGCCGTATGGTGGGTGATGTCCTCTTTTTCCGCCGGTGCAGGGAATAGTGCGTTCAAATCGAGTTTCTTCTTCAATATACGGCCGGCCTCTTTACCCAGGCGTATGAACTGTTCGGCATAGACCTCCCTGAAATCACCTCCCGAATAAAAGGGCGGCATCGTCGGCAATAGCTGCACCAGTGGTGAAGCAATATCGCGCAGTTGGGAAAAATCGACCCTTTCCTCCACCAACCCCTCTTCTGCTGGCAGACGATTTTGTTTCGCAGATACAAGAAAGGAGCTCAGTGAAGGGATTCCGTTTTTATTCTGCTCCTCAATAAAGATTCCTCTTTTATTTAGTTCATTAATCAGATTCACGTTATGAATCCCGAAGACGAGAAACGGATCATTGTCTATCTCCCTGCTCACCATGTAGATCACCGCGGCAAGATGCTTGCAGGGTACGGCCCAGTCGGGACAGGAGCATTGCATCTTAAAATCGGTCCACTGCTTTGGGAACACTTTCAGTCCCGTCGCTTCGGCGATATCGAGTATGGCAGGGTCCAATTCCCTGTTCAGCAGTTTAGATATCAATGCAGGCTTCGTGACAATCCTTTGCATCAGTTGTTCCACCTGATCTTCGAAAAAAGGCGGTACAATCAGATTGACCTTGTAGGGTGTAGCCCTGCTGCCCGCGACGCGCGCCGTGATCGTGTTCCCTTTTATCTTCACCGACTGCACAGAACCTTTTCGGGCGTACGATGCTCCCCGGGGCAGGCGGTTGTCGTAATCCACGTTTTGCAGTGAGTGTAGCCAGTGCTTGCCCCACCATGTTTTCCCAAACTGTATCGACATAAATGCGCTTGATTATTTTTTCAGACTGTTCAGCAAAAATAAGCCTGTATTAAATCCAAATAACCGAGTATTTTTTTAATTTATTTCAATTCTCTAACGGGGAGGCACTCTCAGGGGCCTTCTGCCCCTGCCGCCTGGCAAACCCCGAGAGGTTTTTAGCGTAAGTAATA
>JAGNHN010000036.1 GCA_018001695.1 Lentimicrobiaceae bacterium | reverse complement strand
CCTGCCCCCCTCCCAATCACCATCAAGCAACTATCATCGCCGGTCATGGGAGGGGGATTGATACTGTGGTTATTCCGCCGGGCTACCAATATACCACCCCTACGGGGTTGGGTGCACCAGCGATCAGTTGTCAGCGATCAGTTGACAGCGAACAGCGATCAGCGGTCAGCGATCAGCGATCAGCAATCATTCGTAATTCGTAATTTGTAATTCGTATTTACCTGATTTCCATTTCCTAATCCCTAATTCCTAATTCCTAATTATCTCCCCTCCCCCCTGCCCCCCTCCCAATCACCATCATGCAACTATCATCGCCGGTCATGGGAGGGGGATTGATACTGTGGTTATTCCGCCGGGCTACCAATATACCACCCTTACGGGGTTGGGTGCACCAGCGGTCAGTTATCAGCGATCAGTTGTCTGCGATCAGTTTTCAGCAAGCATTCGTAATTCGTGATTCGTAATTATTTGATTTTCAATTCCTAATCCCTAATTCCTAATTCCTAATTATCTCAAAGCGATCAGCAATCATTCGTAATTCGTAATTTGTAAATCGTATTTACCTGATTTCCAATTCCTAATCCCTAATTCCTAATTCCTAATTATCTCAAAGCGATCAGCAATCATTCGTAATTTGTAATTCGTATTTACCTGATTTCCAACTCCTAATCTCTAATTCCTAATTCATAATTCCTAATTATCTCAAAGCGATCAGCAATCATTCGTAATTCGTAATTCGTAATTTGTAATTCGTATTTACCTGATTTCCAACTCCTAATCCCTAATTCCTAATTCCTAATTCCTAATTATCTCACACCGGTCAGCGATCACTGCATACTCCCCTTCTTCTGTACCCTGCCGTTGCGGATGCTTTCGGAACGCAGGCGCCTGCCCACGATGCGCTCTACCATGGCGCCCAGGCGCAGGATATGGTCCACGTCGAGGCCGGTATCAATGCCCATTTCATCCATCATCACCACCATGTCTTCAGTGCTGACGAGGCCAACGATGTTCGGATCGCGGTAATAGTATTCGCCTGTGCCGGCTACCGGGACACCATCGACAAAATTGGCCGGCTGTCCGCCGATACCGCCCAGCGTTGATTCATAATTGGTCATGCCGGCCTGTAATGCGGCCAGGACATTGGCCAATCCCCAGCCCCTGGTGGTATGCAGGTGCACGATGTGCTTCTCTGGCTTCGGAATGGCGTCCAGCAATTCAGAAAAATAAGCATACACCCTGTCCGGAGAGGCAGAACCGTCGTGATCGGCATGCTCGACATCGCTGGCGCCGATATCCAGCCACCGCTTTGTAAATGCGATGGCATCCTTCATCTCCGTTGGGCCTTCCATCGGGCATCCCCAGATGGTGCTCACGGTTCCGTTGACCTTGATGCCGGCATCGCGGGCCATCGGGATGTATTTTTCCGCCATCTTCCAGTATTCCTGCAGGCTCAGACCTGAGTTCTTCCGATGGTGGGTCTCGCTGGTGGACACCATCAGCAGTATCCTGTCCGGCCCATACCCGTCCTTACGGGCCTGTATGGCACGCTCGACGGCCTTTTCACGGATGGTGACCGTGGTAATGCTCACATCGGACAACAGATGCCCGATCCGCTTGCTGTTGCGGATCCCCTTCATCACCTCGTCGGCATCCCTGAACTGCGGCATGCCCTTGGGATTACCATAGTTTGTGACTTCGATATGCTTGACACCGGCCAGGACCAATTCCTCTGCCACCCATATCTTGGCCTCGGTGGGTATGAATTTCTCTTCATGCTGAAAACCATCACGCACGGTGATGTCACCGATCACAACTTTTTTGGGGTAGGACATTGATTTCATAGACAATGGCTTTGATAATGAGGTGCGTAATTAAAGTTCCATTTCAGGGATATCCCCATCGATGATCAGGTTTCCTTCTGTGGCGGTTCGTATCTCTTCAACGCTGACCCCGGGAGCCCTTTCCAGCAGCTTAAATCCCTCCGCGACGATCTCCATTACAGCGAGATCCGTGACGATCTTTTTCACACAGCGTACGCCGGTCAGAGGCAAGGTGCACTCCTTCAGCAACTTGCTTCCACCTTCCTTGTCTGTATGCTGCATGGCCACGATGATATTGCGCGCCGAAGCTACCAGGTCCATGGCACCGCCCATGCCTTTGACCAGTTTGCCCGGGACTTTCCAGCTAGCGATGTCCCCCTTTTCAGAGACTTCAAAAGCGCCAAGTACAGTCAGGTCGATATGCCCACCCCTGATCATGCCAAAGCTGGCGGCAGAATCAAAGAAGGCGGCTCCGGGAATGGCAGTGACCGTTTGTTTACCCGCATTGATCAGGTCTGCATCCACTTCGTCTGTCGAGGGAAAAGGCCCGATGCCGAGCAGTCCATTCTCCGAATGCAACACAACCTGCATGCCTTCAGGAATATAATTGGCTACCAGGGTAGGAATACCTATCCCCAGGTTCACATAGTAGCCATCGCGCAGCTCCCTGGCGATTCGCTTTGCTATACCGTTCTTATCAAGTGCCATTGTATCAGTTTTCAGCGTGTGGTGACAAATTCAATCTGCTTATCAAAACGTTCACCCTGGAAGATGCGCTGCACAAAGATTCCGGGTGTATGCACCTCCTCAGGGCGGATGCTTCCCACGGGAACCAGTTCCTCCACTTCTGCAATGGTGATGCGGCCTGCTGCCGCCATCATATTGTTGAAATTGTTGGCGGTGGCCCGGTACACCAGATTGCCCATGGCATCGCCTTTCCAGGCTTTGACCACAGCAAAATCAGCGGTGAGTGCCAGTTCAAGGAGATGCATCTTACCGTTATACTCCCTGACTTCCTTTCCTTCAGCCACCTCAGTTCCATAACCTGCGGGTACGAAAAAAGCCGGTATTCCGGCGCCGCCTGCACGAATGCGTTCGGCCAGGGTCCCCTGCGGGATCAGCTCCACCTCCAGCTCACCTGCCATAAGTTGGCGTTCAAACTCCTTGTTTTCACCAACATAGGAAGAAATCATCTTCCTGATCTGCCTGTTGCGCAGCAGCATTCCCAATCCAACGTTATCGATACCTGCATTGTTGGAGATGCAGGTCAGGCCTTTGACACCGGATGCAGCCAGGGCGCGGAGGCTGTTTTCCGGGATGCCGCACAGTCCAAACCCCCCGAACATCACGGTCATGTTATCCGTGATCCCCTGGATGGCTTCTGTGGCATTCTTCACTGTTTTGTTCATGATAGGTGGTGATTAAGCGTCAGAAGAAGAATTGTCATCTTTTAAAAATGGGTAGTCTGTATATCCCAAGCTATCAAAAGTATAGAACGTTTCAGGGTCAGCTTGGTTCAACGGGGCACCCTGGCGGATGCGCTCCGGAAGATCCGGGTTGGCGATAAAGGGCCTTCCGAAGGCGACCAAATCAGCCCATCCTTCCTGCAGTGCATGCTGAGCTGATGAAGGAGTATAACCTCCGCAGGTGATCAGGGGTCCCTTGAAGACCTTGCGGAAATGTGGGGTTACATGCCGGAGGTACCTGCTCTCCTCCTCGAGTGGGGATAATGGTTCAACCAGATGAAGGTATGCCAATGGGTATTTGTTAAGTTCTTCGACCAGCGCGGTGTAGGTGTTCACGGGGTCGCTGTCGACTGTTCCAAATTTCCGTCCACTGGGTGAGAGCCGGATACCGACTTTGTTTTCTCCCCATACTTCAATGAGCTGATCCAGGATTTCGAGGATGAAGCGACGCCGGTTGGAAGGGCTACCGCCATATTTATCGGTGCGCCTGTTGGTTCCGTCGTTCAGGAATTGTTCCGGGAGATAGCCATTGGCAGCATGTAGCTCGATGCCGTCAAAACCTGCCTGAAGGGCAAGGCGGGCTGCATTCTTGTAGTCGCGGATGGTATCTTCAACTTCCTGTGTTTCCATGGCGCGCGGCACTGGCAGGGGCATGATGCCGGCCGGTGTCTTGATCTCACCCTCACCCGCGATGGCAGAAGGTGCAACGGGGAGTTGTCCATCTTCCTGAAATGAAGGATGAGAGATCCTGCCCATATGCCAGAGCTGCAGGAATATTCTGCCACCGGCCTGGTGCAGTACTTCGTTAAGTGATTTCCAGGCCGCCATCTGGGCGTCATTGTATATGCCCGGCGTGTTCCTGTACCCAATACCTTGCGTATTGACAACGGTAGCCTCCGCGATAATCAGTCCGGCCGAGGCGCGCTGGCGGTAATAAGTCGTCATCAGTGCATTGGGCATTCGCTCCTCCCCGGCCCGGCAACGCGTCAAGGGTGCCATGACCAGGCGATTGGGTAGATGAAGGTCTCCGATCCGGAAAGGATCCAATAAATTTTTTCTGTCCATGGGGTCAAGACGTCATGTAATCATTCACAGGGCCATAGGCATGGAAGAAGCCGGTCAGCAGGACGGTATTGACATCCTTATCAGACAGGGCGATACCATCCTTAACCAGCAGCTTACCGATCTGACGGGAACGTTCCATGTAGCTGCGGGCGAGACTGGCGCCCTTTGTTTCTGAGGCTTTCAGGTCGTCGAAGTAGGTCTGCAGCTTGCTATTCTTCTCGGCATCTTTGATGAGCTGCTTCCAGGGCATATGCGAAGCGGGGAGCGGACCCGTGTAGGCCTCAATCTGCGTACGCAGTGGGATCAGTTCCACATAGTCTCCTGAGACAACATCCAGAACGTGGGAGGGTTCTCCATCGGCGTAACGGAAGAAACCGTCTTTCTGGGAGCCGTCAGGTTGTTGACCTCCGCGTACACCTTTCTCCACAAGATCATCCAAAAGGGCACTGTGAAGGTTCTCCTGTGGGAAATAGGGATTCATCACGCCAAGGATATACCTGACGACATCCAATCCCACATAATCCATCAATTGAAAAATCCCCATAGGTCTGATGAGGAACTCCTTGCTGACATGATTGATGATGGCTATGGCCTGGGCGAAAGGCATGCTTTCCGACAGCTTCAGGGCCTCGCCCATTCCATAGAGAGCGTCGCGCATGAAATGGCCGTTACCGATAAATCCGGCAAAATCATTGGCCGGAACGATGATCTTGCCCATTCTGGCTGCCAGGGCCTCGGCGAAAGAACGCATCTCGGGCAAGGTATTGCTGGTCACGATGAGCTCCACCAGGCGCTGCACGGCCGGTGGGTTGTAAAAATGAAAGCCCAGTATGCGGCCTCCCAGGCTGGCACCTTCGTCCAGGATATGAATAGGTACTGAGGAGGTGTTGGTGAAATACCAGGTATCTCCTTTCCCGCTAAACTCGATATCCTTGAATAGTTTTATTTTGAGGTTCGGGTTTTCGCTGACCGCTTCAAAAACCAGGCCGGCTCCGGCCACATCTGCCAGTGAATCCGTGGTCACCATCATAGTAAGAGCATGATCAGCATAGGCTTTCCCAACCGCCTCATCGTCCAGTGACTGCCAGGCAGGAATAACCTGACGGAGCTTTTCTGCCATGCGGCCCGCTTTGCGGGCAGCCTGCTTATGAAGGTATTGCTTCAGTCCCTCCGGGCCTTCGGGAAAAAGGTCAAAAGCCGTCAACTTAAATGAGACTCCCTGGTTTTCGGGGAGCAGGCTGAGGTCTGCCAATTCCAGGGCTGACAATAGCGTGATACCGCTTCCCATTTTTCCGGCTGCGCCCAGCACAGCAACATGTTGCATTCGTTCTGTATACATATGGTTATCTACTTAAAAGTTACTTGTCCAGTTGGGTTTCCGTTTCCCGAGAAAGGCCTGCATTCCCTCGAAACCTTCAGTTCCAATACCAAAGAGGGACCCGAATTGTTCATTTTCCAGGTTATTTCCCGCTTCGATGCCAAGCATCAGGCCCTGGCGTGTAACCATCTTGACTTTACGGACAGCTTCAGGTCCTTTTTGTAGGATGAGATGTGCCAGCCGCATGACCTCTTCCATGAATGATTCTTCGGCAACGACCTTCTGAACCAATCCGATGCGAAGGGCTTCCTGCGCATCGATGCGGTCTCCGGTAAGAAGAAGGTAGAGGGCAGGTCCTAGTCCGACAAGCCTGGGAAGTCGCTGTGTGGCGGCAAAGCCGGGTATCAGGCCCAGGTTGACTTCCGGCTGGCCGAATGCGGCCCTGCTGGAAGCGATGCGAAAATCGCAGGCCAGTGCCAGTTCACATCCGCCACCAAGGGCATAACCATTGACGGCAGCGATGACCGGTATTTCGAGATCCTCCAGGCGAAAGAATGTATCCTGTCCGAGTTGCGAAAATGCGCGTGCCCCGGCCGGGTCTTTGGAGGCCATCTCGGCGATATCAGCACCGGCAGCGAAGGCCTTTCCGGCACCGGTGATGACCAGGACGCCTGCCTGCGGTTCAACAACATCCAGCACCTCATTCAAATCATGAAAGAACTGGCTGTTCAGTGCGTTGAGTGATTCAGGACGGTTGAGGGTGACCACGGCGACGCCCTGGTCCACCTTCAGGGTGAGTGTTTGTAAATTCATGATTTTTTGAAAGTTAATATAATACCGTTTTTACAACCTGATCTTACAAATATATATTATTTGTTACATATTTTGATCAAAATCTTACATATCTTCCCTCGGGACGAGGGAAGGTGGTGGTAAGGCGCCGGGGCGAGGGAGAGATGCCTAATTGAGAGCTCAGATCAATGATCTCGCAGGCAGCGCACCGAAAACCCAAACGTTTTCTGATAATAATGGTAATACACCCTCGCTTGTTGGTTTGTTAACCGTATGTATATGCTGTAAAGACTATCATATTCTGTCGATGACCAAAAATATCCGGATGACAGTATGTTGTTAAATGAGCCGAAATAACTACGCCCTCCCGCACCCAGGCCAGAAAAGCCACTTTCATTGGTGGCTCCGGTATTGGGCGAGTTCCAATTCAGAAACCCTGTATTCTTTAGTTTTCCTCCGGCATTAGTTCCCCTCCAGCCATAGGAGTTACAGTTGAAAGTGCTATCCAAATACGATGCCAGCGTGCATAATTCCGCTGCTGTTGGGACATGCCATCCTTCAGGACATATCCCTTGAATGCCAGGAGTTAAATCATAGTTCATCATCTCATCCCAGTCATATAAGCCACCATATTGGTCACAATATGACGCATCGTTGTTAAAGCAGTATTTCTCTATTATACTGTTGTTGCTCACATCGGAATGGCTGCCCCCGGTATCGAGACTGTTTACCATAACGCCTATGTTAAGGTTGCTGGCCATCCAGCACTGTGTCCCTATCTGAACTGTCGGATATCGTTTACCGTCCCTCAAATCGGTGAGGCTATCTCCACATGTAGCTGTTGCAAAGACAGCATGAGGAACAGATCCTGTGAAAGTTGCATTAATAGCGGTGCTGCTATTCAAGTTGACCAGGTTTTGAATAATCAGTGCAGGGTCATTGTCGGCGCCACTATATTTTAACGTTCCATCCATGCGAAGGTCCTCCAGAAAATAACCAGAAGCTGTATTATGTATGGCTAAACCCCCACTTTCATCAAGAATGCGCTGTAAAACAAGGCTGCGGTCATTTCCTGAACCACTGTATTTCAATGTCATATCCTGATTAATATCCCCTGCAATCATCCCCATTACATTCCCAGGCATGTTGATCAGGCAGGTTCCGTACATGGCAAAAGCAGTATCGGTAAAATTGACAGGACCGCTGACCGGAAAGCTAAGCTTACCAGCCGTCATCGCAGTCAGGTGTGTCCTGTGAAGTATAGCGACATAATAATGGTCCGGTGAAATGGAAAAGCGCAAAGTGTCGTTTCCATTTACATCCCGCACTGTTCCATCTGAAAACAACAGGGCAGCCATGCGTGCTACCACTGTATCAGGTTGACTTCGAAGTTCCACCAGCACCCAGTCGACCATCCCTGCCGGGATTGCTGACAGGATCTCTGCTCCCGTATGCTGCCAGATTCCTGCATGATAAGGTTGACTCAGTGGAAGATACCCTCCTGCATTCAGCGCTGCGCTCATTTGCGCATTTCCCTGGTAGGAGCCCTGGAGGAATACCTTTACAGACAAAGATACCTGTTGGGCGCGAAGCATGAAAATTGGCAATAGAATCATCAAAAAGGTAATAATTTGTTTCATTTCAGGGCGATATTGATTAACAAGAGGCAAAAAGGCCTATTGTCTCAACACCTTCTCAGCGATTATGTTTTGTTATATCAATGCACATTTCGTTATTAATTTGTTAATTAAGAACACGATTACCTGATCTTAACTTTCACTGCAGGGCAATCTAAGTCGTTTAATATAAGAAGAGTACAGGGGCTTCCGCATCCTGCAAGTCACTGAATGGCATGAACAAAGCGCCACATAATCTGTTTATTCTGTATCTTTGCAATCAATGGAAAGCAGGACCAGATTCATACAATCCCTCTTCACATCCATCTTAGCTGTTTGGATGGTCGCAGCCAGCGGAGGGTTGTCCCTGTACCATCACTTATGTCAGTGTACAGGGGATGACCGCATTACGCTGACAGAAGTGCATGCCTGCCAATGTAACCATGATGCAGCCAACGACGCGAGTTCCACGCCGGCTTGCTGCCACAATTCCCAGACTGAACATGCCTGCCCAGTCGGTGCAAAGGACCATTGCTGCTCTGCATCACTACTATATGTCGTGAAGACGGATCAGTATGTCACCAGTCAGTATTCGCAGCAGGAATATGATCCGGAAATGGCCATCGCTGAAGTTCCATGGGAAACTATCCTGACGGAGAATCTGCCTGACGCAGATCGTCTCCGCTACATTCCGGCCGAGCCGCCGCCACCCACGAGAAAGACGTGTCTGACCTGCATCGGCGCTTTCCATTCTTCCCTTTCTGTTTAGTTAACACCACCGTCATCCCGCCAGTCGATCTGGCATTGCATACGTGTTAACCATTAAGACAGAACATCATGAAAACAATATATTTACTGGCTATTTGGCTGATCCTGTCAGCCGTAAGCCTCACCGCTCAAAACATCACCGGGACGGTAAGCGGCACCTTACCTGATGGCAAGACAGAACCTCTGACTGGAGCCAATGTCTTCTGGAAGGGAACCCAGACCGGAAGTGTCACTGATATCCACGGACGGTTCACGATTTCAGTCCCGCCATCCTGGCCTCATGAGCTCATTGTCAGCTTTGTAGGCTACACAACTGACACCCTGTTGGTGAAGAATGCAAGAGAAAGACCAGGCATTCTCCTGCAAGCCAGCAAGGCACTGGAAGGAGTTGAGATCAGCGAACGCATTTCGAATAGCTTCGTTTCGCGTCTTGATCCCATCAATACCCGTGTGATCACAACCGGAGAGCTGCAAAGGGCTGCCTGCTGCAATCTCAGCGAAAGCTTTGAGACCAGTGCTTCCGTAGATGTCAATTACAGCGATGCCATCTCCGGTGCGAAGCAAATCAAGTTGCTGGGACTGGATGGAAAATACAGCCAGCTTCAGACCGAGAATATCCCCAACCTGAGAGGATTGGGCGCAACATTCGGTCTTAATTATATACCCGGTCCATGGATGGAGTCCATCCAGGTTTCAAAAGGGACAGCCTCTGTGAAAAACGGGTATGAATCAACCACCGGACAAATCAATGTAGAATACAAGAAGCCTTCCAGCGATGAAAAGCTGCACCTGAATGTCTTCTATGACAGTGAACAACGGATGGAGGCCAATGCCAATATCAGAAAGAAACTCACCCCGGAACTGGGCACAATGCTGCTGCTGCATGCTGATTACCAGGATCATATGATAGATGGTAATGGAGATGGCTTTGCTGATATTCCTTTATCCCGGCAGTTCAACGCTATCAACCGCTGGGAATATGAACGTCCGGGCGAACGCCATATGCAATTTGGGGTGAAAGCGCTGCATGAAGACCGGGAGAGTGGACAGGTTCATCTGCATGATGATGCTGGATTTCAAAAAGACAGCATCTATCACATACAGATCAATGCCCGCCGGTATGAGTTCTTCACCAAGAACGGTTTCATCTCTCAGCGTAGAGCCGCCACGAGCTTTGGCATCATTGGCTCTGCCATCTACCATGAACAGAAATCACATTACGGCCAGCGTGGATTTGATGCTACGCATACCAGTGGGTACCTCAATGCAGTCTACGAAAGCTATGTATTTGACACCCGGCACAAGGTGAAGGCAGGTGGAAGCTTGGTCTATGATCTCTATGATGAGGTATATATGAACAAGGACATGGAAAGAGAAGAGGTGGTGCCAGGTATCTTTGGTGAATATGCTTATTGTTTCACAGATTCTCTCACGATTATGGGGGGTATTCGTGCTGATTTCCATAACCTCTTTGGTACCCTCATCACACCACGTTTCCATTTTCGTTATAATCCATTCGGTCAGTTTGTTTTAAGAGCATCTGCCGGTAAAGGTTATCGCACACCCTACCTGGTCACCGAGAATGCCTGGATCCTGGCCAGTGCGCGAGAGCTCCGGATCCTGGAAAAGCCTGAAATCGAGCATGCATGGAACTATGGTGTCAATATCACCTACTTTTTCCCGGTCTTTGGAAGGGAAATGCGGCTGACGCTGGATGCTTACCGTACTGATTTTCTCAATCAACTGATTGTGGACCTGGATCGTAGCACCCAGTATATTGATGTTTACAATCTGGATGGAAAATCCTATGCAAACAGCCTGCAGTTTGAAGCCCAGTATGAGGTGTTACGCAACCTTGACATCACGGCCGCATTCAGGATCAATGATGTTAAGACCACCACCAATGGAGCCCTTCAGCGCCAGTTACTGGTAAACCGTTATAAAGCGCTGCTAACCAGCAGTTGGAGGAGCGCCATGCGTAAATACCAGCTTGATTTTACAGCACAGTTTAACGGGGATGCCAGGTTGCCCTCAACGTCGGGCAACCCCGTCGCATATCAACGGGCTTCCACCTCGCCGGCACATACGATTTTCCACCTTCAGGCTTCCCGCTTTTTCAAGGTATGGAGCATCTACATCGGAGCCGAAAACCTGACAGATTATAAGCAGAAAGACCCCATCATTGCTGCAGACCAGCCTTTCGGGCCCTATTTTGATGCGGCCTCTATATGGGGGCCCATTCATGGCCGAAAGCTTTATATCGGTTTGCGGTATACGCTGAAATAATCGCACCACATCAAATGACAGCAGATACAACATTTAAAAATACAGTGACATGAGGACTTCTTTCATCTTATTAATGGTTATGACTGGTTTGTTTGGAATGCCCTTACATGCTCAGAAAGCGCCAAAACAAGCAGAGATCATCATTCAAACCAGTGCCCAGTGTGGCATGTGCAAGGACAGGATTGAGCACGAGCTGGCCTTCACCAAGGGTGTGAAATATGCTAATCTCGACCTCGAAACAAAGAAAGTTACGGTGCGGTATGCCACATCTAAAACCAATCCGGAGGCCTTACGCTTAGCCCTTTCCAGGATTGGTTATGACGCTGATGAGGTGGCTGCAGATCCGGTTGCATATGAAAAACTACCAGCCTGCTGCAAGAAAGGCGGGCATGATCATGACCATGATCATAGTGGCCATAAGCATCATTAATAGGAGCATTCCGGCCAGCCAGGGTATAGCGCATTGAGAAGGGCGGGCATCATCCTCTTTTGATGCCCATTCTTCGTCATTTATTTACTGATATACTGATCGTCAAACGGCTATTGTCCGGCGCCCGCCTCTTTCAGGTAGGCCTGATATTTTTTCCAGCCGGGGCACCAGGTCGTATGCCAACGCCACACTCTGGACCAGAACGACTTTGGGTTCTGCTCTGCCTTCAAACGCATTTTGCATTCTTCACACGGGAAGGATTTACTGTTTTCCATGGTAGTATATGATTAAAACAAGCCTTTCACCTTAGGTGGGCCTGCAATAAAATCTTTAAGGTAAAAGGGTTCAAAATACGCCACGTCTTCCCGGATACCTGACAAAAAGCGCTCGTAACCAATCCGGGCGAGGTGAACGGCGGATGGGGTAAAATCTGTATCAAAGAAGGCATTGGGGTGTTTTGAGAGAATATCCTTGCACTTGGCAGCCCCATCACCAAAGAACAGCACCTTACCCTTATCCAGGACAGCATCCAGGGTTCCGGTTTCAATTATCTTCGCTTCGATACCCCCATCAATGTGCAGTTCGTTGTCATAGAAAGCAAGGTAGACCTCCATCCTGCGGGCATCAATCATGGGACAGTACCGGTAATATCCCGGATGCGCCTGAATAGCCCCATAAGCCATGGCACGTGGTGTTGAAACCGAGACAAGTGGTTTGTCCAGTGCATAACAGATCCCTTTGGCCGTACTCACGCCGATACGAAGGCCTGTATAAGAGCCAGGACCTTTGCTTATGACGACGGCATCCAGCTCAGCAGCCTGGATCCCGGCTTCCTGCAACACCTCCTGCACAAAGGGGGCCAGTATCGCAGCATGCGATTGAGGAGTCGACGTCTCACGGGAGGCCACCACCACAGTTCCCTGACTCAGGCAAACCGAACAAACTGGGGTTGCCGTTTCTATAGAAAGTATCCAGTTCATCCCCTATTGTTTTCCGAACAGCTCCTCACGAGGGACTTTAATAACAACATCACCATCTTTCAACTTACGGCTGACTGCCCGATAGGGTGCTGTGATCACCTCCTGTTCCTTATCCAGGCCACTGATCACTTCTATGTACATATTATCCTGGATTCCCGTCTTGACCTTCACCATCTTCGCCTTACCATTGTCATATACGAACACCACTTCCTGTACCTCCTGCGATTCTTTAACCGCTGAAACGTCTTCCTCTCCTTCCTCTTCCCCTTCCTTTTTCTCCGCCATTGGTTTATCGGTGCTATCAGCCCGGGTAGTGACTGCCTGGATCGGCACTGTCAGGACATCCGACACGGATTTGGTCTGAATGTCAACGGTAGCTGACATCCCGGGTCGAAAGGGTGAATAATTGGGCTGGTCTTCCGGTATCATATCTGCATAAGATTCCTGAAGGATGCGGATCTTGACATCAAAATTGGTGACCTGGTCAGCACTTACGCCAGTGACATTGGCTGAAGTAGCAATCTCGGTGACAATACCTTTGAATTTCTTGTCGAGATAAGCATCTACTTCGACAAGTGCA
The DNA here is from genome assembly GCA_018001695.1 of Lentimicrobiaceae bacterium. GTDB lineage: Bacteria > Bacteroidota > Bacteroidia > Bacteroidales > JAGNHN01 > JAGNHN01. The sequence goes on along the minus strand of JAGNHN010000036.1, from coordinate 23,599 downwards.
GTATCACCAACCTTTACCCTGACGATATCATTCTCATTTACACTTACTTTTACGCTCATCGTGGTCAGGTTGGCAATACGCATGATTTCGGTACCCGAAGAGAACTGTGAAGCCCCTACAACCCTTTCCCCTTTTTCTACATTCAGGCGCGACACGGTGCCATCCGTGGGTGCATAGATGGAGGTTTTATACAGGTTCTCATTGGCTTCCTTCACTGATGCTTCCGCACTTCTGACGCCGTATTGCGCCGCCTTATGGTTTTGTTCGGCAGCATTTGTCTCCGCTTCAGCGATCTCGTAACTTGCCTTGGCTGCATCAAACTCTGATGCAGAAATGGCGCCTTGTTTATACAGTGTCTCATTTCGCTGAAATGACAATCTGGCATTCGCAAACCGGGATCTGGCCTGTGACACCATGGCTGAAGCGCTCGCCTCATTTGCTTTTTGTGTATTCATGGCGGCCACAGCCCTGTCGTAATTGGACTTATAGATTTCCGGATTGATCCTGGCCAGTAAATCACCCTGCTTTACCTCGTTGCCCTCTTTAACATAAAGTTCCACCACCTCACCGCTGATATCCGGACTAACCTTGACCTCCACCTCCGGTTCTATCTTCCCATTGGCCGATACTGTCTCCGTGATATTGCGCAAGGTCACCAGTTCTGTGCTGACCTTGGTTCCCTCTTTCGTACCAAACCAGCCCTGTTTTTTCCCAATAGCCAGCAGGATGATGACCAGGGCTATCAATCCAATTAACCAGGGATAGTACTTTTTAAATTTTCTCATATCATTGTGGTATTGCGCGATGAGCTAATTGTCTTTTAGCGTGAGTTTATTAAAGAGATATCAATGAAGTGTGATGGGATTCCCAAGATAGAAATCGAGGATTGTCTTCCTGAACAGGTATTCGTACTTGGACTGCAGCACTTCTGATTCTGCCTGCGCTAATTTGTTCTTCGCATCATTGTATTCAACGGAGTTGGCCATTCCCACCTCAAAACGCTGTTCGGTATAGGCAAAACTCTCCTGCAGGGCTTGTCGGGATTTGTCTGCTGCCCGGTAACGTTTGAGTGCAGCCAGAGCATCTGCATAGGATTGCTGTATGTCCTTATATAATTGATTACGTGCAAGTTGATAATTATATCTCGCATTTTCCATGCCTATCTTTGCCTTGCTCACACTGGTCCTGGCCTGCAGGCCATTGAAGAGCGGAATAGACATATAAAACCCCAGAGAAGTATTGTTGTTTTGGTCGATCTGATCCCGGAAGGCTATCTTCTCCAGGGTATAACTGATAGATGGTGCTCCTACAAAGACGGGTGTGGGCTCAAGCGTGAGGCCGATGGTATCTACTCCTGTGATCCTTGCATCCTTAACGGTTTGACTTGCTCCCGAATAGCCGGTTCCCCATGAGCCCTGGACGGCGACACTGGGCATCATCAGGCTGCGGGCTATGGATAGGTCACGTGCGGCACTTTCAACCCGTACATCTGCACTCTTGACAGATGGTTGATTTTCAACAGCATATGCAAAGATATAATCCGGTGTGGCCAATAACGTGGTGTTATCGGGCAGGCTGATGGATGGTTTGCTGATGGCGAATCCTGCCGTACCGGGCAAATCAAGCAGGTGAACGAGGGTCAGCATGTTGTAATCGAGAAGGTTTTCCGCACTCACAACATTCTTCTCGTCCTGCGCATGCTGTGCTTCAAGCGAAAGTAGGGCTCCCTTGGGTAGGGTGCCAGCATCTACGAGCTTGCGGGTACGTTCGACCTGCTGGCGGGTAACTTCGGCCTGGCCTACCAGGCTGTTTAACTGCTCCTGGCTGAATAAAATATTCAGATAAGCCATGGCAATGGTCAGCGAGATATCATTGCGCATCTTCTCCATGTCAAACTGACTGGCCTGAAGCTCCAGCTTGTCTTTGCGTATGGTATTCAGCAACCTGAATCCATTGAAAACATATACGCTGCTGCTGAGATAGAAATTATTGAACTGCACCCTTTCAGTGGCAAACTGATTGGTGAAACGGTCGACAGTCCTTCCCCAGTTATACCCATGGGAGGCATTGGCATTCAGGCCGGGAACCATGGCTGCTTTGGCTTCAAGCAGGTTTTGTTCCGCCAGTTGAATCCCAAGTTCCTGCTGTCGGACCTGGATATTATTTTCCATCGCATAGTTAATGCAATCTTCTAAGCTCCAGATTTTCTGAGACTGGGTTGTCTGAATGACTCCCAGCCCGCCTATCATCAGGAGGAATGAGAAAAGAAGACGCATTTTCCGTGGTATGATTAATCTGGGTGCTTTCATCCGAATCGGGGTATGAACAGGATATACGAAAAACGTGCCAATCCGATATGGAACGGGCAAGTCACTTCCGTTGGAAACACAAACACAACTATAAGACACTTATTGTCATGAAAGGTTACAAATCTATGACATTTATATGCATCTGCATTGGCATTGAGGTATTAGTATTTCAACAAAATCATCAAGGGTCTAATCCATGGGCTGTCGTATCTTTAGCCTTTGTAAGAATCGTATAACAATGCGTATTACTTTCGTCATGATGAGATCAAAATCAACAGGCATCGCTGCATTCCCAATGATGACCAGCCACTTAAACACGCTAATTGTCAGGAAACTACAGCGACTGTTTTTGATTTTCTTTTTATTTTATCTATGTCCAGGTTTATACAGCCAGGGGATGATCAGCGATTCCATCGATATCACGCATTACAGCATACACCTGACAGATATCCGTTTTGCATCCAAGGAGATCTCCGCCTACACCTCCCTGAACATGACAAGTCGTCAGCCGGCTATTACGGGCGTATGCCTGGAGCTGCTGTCATTGCAGGTAGATTCTATTTTTGTTGATTCGGCGAAGATTGCATCGTTCAGCCATAATGATACACTTATCAGGTTCGATCTGCCCGTGCCACTTACACCTGCAGATACGGTGGAGGTGCGTGTTTACTACCAGGGAAAGCCGCATGTTGAAGCCTATAACTGGGGAGGCTTTCATTTTCAGGGAACGGAATATGTCTATAACCTTGGCATTGCCATTGCTGATATCCCGCATAATTATGGTAAGGTATGGTTTCCTTGTGTGGATGACTTCCGGGACCGCGCCACTTACGACTGCCACATCACCGTACCACCAGGTTATGTTGCTGTTTGCGGCGGAGAGCTTGAGAATATCACCTCTCATTCCAATGGTAACAAGACCTATTCCTGGTCGCTCAGTCAATCCATCCCAACATACCTTGCGTCTGTGGCGGTAGCGTCCTATATCGGCATCCATGATACCGTTCAGGCCATGAACGGACCCTTGCCAACAGCCATCTATGTTCGTCCGGCGGATTCACTCAAAGCGGTGCAGTCGTTTATCCATCTCAACCAGATCATCAACATTTTCGAACAGCATTTCGGTCCCTACCCATGGAGCCGTGTTGGTTTTGTTGCGGCACCGAAAGGTGCCATGGAGCATGTGACCAATATCACCTATCCGCGTGCTCAGATCAATGGTAATCTCAGCGCTGAGTACCTGATCGCTCATGAGCTGTCTCATATGTGGTTTGGAAACCTTGTTACCTGTGACAATGCCGGAGACATGTGGCTCAATGAGGGCTGGGCCTCCTTTTGCGAGTTTATATACAGGGAAGGATTGTATGGGGTGGCAGACCGGAAATCTTACGTCAGAAACAAATTACGGAATATACTGCAGAATCTTCATGTACAGGAGAACGGCTATTACCCCCTTACCAATATGCCGCTGGACATGACATACAGTACAACCGTCTACACCAAAGGCGCATGTGTCGTACACTCCCTCAGGGGATATATGGGGGATTCCCTTTTCTTTCCGGCGGTCAGGGCCTATCTGGACAGCTTTGCCCATCGGCATGCCACCACTCAGGACCTCATGAATACCCTGACTGCCCATAGCGGTATCAACCTGCAATCGTTTTTTGATGCCTGGGTTGACAGTCCCGGTTATTTGCATTACCGTGTCGATTCATTTCGTGTACTTCCCCTTTCCATGCCACCTGTGTTTTCGGTAGAGGTGAATCTCAGGCAAGCCGCGAAAGGGCCGGCACAGACGGCATTGAACAATAAGGTTGAGCTTCTCTTTATGAACGCTTACTGGCAGACTTTCAGAACAGTAGTGACTTTTAACGGCCCATCGGATCAGGTTGTTGTAGAGGTGCCATTTATCCCTTCCGTTGTGTTTGTTGATCCAGAGGAAAAGCTCTGCGATGCGACAACAGATGAATTAAGGATGATCCGTTCGCCTGGGAAACAGTCATTTCCGGAAATGATGTTTGAAGCTGAAGTCATCCATGCCGGCGATTCTGCCATACTGCAGGCGGGACATCAATGGGTGCCTCCCGATCCTTTGTATGAAGCAAAGCCTGGCTTCAGGTTATCCAATTACCGCTATTGGACCGTCAAAGGGGTTTTTCCTGCTTCCTTTACAGCAAAAGGCAAATTCTTCTTTTCCCGGTTCAGCAATCTTGACGGACAAGTTATCTTAAGTCCTTATGATTCTGTTGTTTTGATGTACCGCCCAGGGCCGGGCCTTATGTGGCAAACGATTCCATTCATGAGGGATGGGTTAACATACCAGGGATGGTTGATCACCGATAGTCTGAAGCAGGGGGAATATACTATAGGTGTCTGGGACCAGGCCTACCTGGAAACAGGAGAGCAGCAGGAGAAGGCTCCGCTTCGCATCTTTCCCAACCCTTCCGATGGCAGTTTTCATTTTCAGCGGGCCGAACTGGGTCAGGATATCCTGTACCTAAGGATTTCCGGACAAAGTGGACAGGTTGTTGCCCGTCATACCTGGGAACCAGCACAATCCCAATGGACCTGGCAGGCAGGTCGGGAAGCAGCAGGGAGCTATATGGTGGAGCTATATGATCGACAAGGATCCAGGCTGTATGCTACGACCCTTGTTCGAATCTAGGATATAATCTATTGCAAATGTGCATACTGGCTTGCAAGAGCAAGCGCCTGGGTAATCAGGGAGGTCGATAATTCTAAGATCTGAGCAGGGCTCCTAACCTGGACTCAAAAGCCTTCAGAAGTTTATTCATGACCGCATCTATGACCTTATCTGTCAATGTCTTCTCTTCATCCTGCAAGACAAAACTAATGGCATAGGACTTCTTATTTTCTCCTATGCTTTTACCTTCGAACACATCGAAGAGGTTGACGGATTTGAGGAGTTGCGGTTCTGTGGCATACGCCAGTTCTTCCAGTGCTGCATATTGAACTTGCTGGTCCACGACCAGGGCAAGATCTCGTCTGACAGCCGGGAATCGCGGTATAGCTGTGAACTCCATCTCCTTTTCCGGAATCAGATTCATCACTTTGTCCCAATCAAACTCAGCATACCAGACCGGAGCCTGAATGTCAAAATGCCGTGTCAGTCGCTCATCCAGCAAGCCCATCCATCCAATCTCCTGGTCTTTAATGGTGCACAACAACCCTTGTGAAAGGTAGGAAGGCAATGTGGCCAAAGCGCCAACAACCTTAAGTCCAAGCTTCGCGAAGGTGTTGACAACGGAGGCCTTGAGGTCATAAAAGTCGACATCTGCCGGCTTCAGGTTCCAGGATTCAGGTTCGCGCTTCCCGGTAAAAAAGAAGGCCAGGTTTGTATTCTCATGGTACCTGCCGAGGCCATCATTGCCATGTTCACGGTTGTTGTGTAATGCATAGACATTGCCAAACTCAAAGAGCTTCAGATCAGCCTGTCGCCTGTTGCGGTTATACACGATGGCTTCCAGGCCACCGAACAACAAGGTCTGTCGCATAACATCCAGTTCCTGGCTGATAGGATTCAGCACAGGCACTGCCTGGCTGATATCCCAGTGCGGCACAATGGTATAATACCTTGAAAAGGTAAGAGAATTACACATGATCTCCTGCAATCCCTGGCTACTAAGGACATCGCTGATCTGGTTGCGGTACTTTTCCCTGTCCGGATGTGGGATAAAGGCCAAAGCACTGCGGACGGAATCCGGCAGGGGCACATTATTATATCCATAGATACGCAGGATTTCTTCCACGACATCAGCTTCCCTGGTCACATCAACCCGGTAGCGTGGCACCTCGAGTTCCAAAGCATCACCCAGGTCTTTCCTGACCTTGATGTCAAGCCAGCCAAGGATATCCTTAATATGATCCCCGGGCAGGGAGGTGCCCAGCAATGTGTCGACGGTCTTATACTTTAACGCTACTTCATACGGAGGCAAGGGACTGGGATACACATCGTAAACCGGTGAAGACACCTGTCCGCCTGCCAGCTCTTTGATGAGCAAGGCAGCCCGTTTCATCGCATACAGGGGCATCTCCGGGTCTGTTCCCCTTTCAAAACGGAATGAAGCGTCTGTTTTCAGGCCATGCCTTTTGGAACTCTTTCGGATATGGACCGGGTCGAAGCAGGCACTTTCAATGAAGATGGCTTTGGTCTCTTCTGTAACACCGGAGTGAATCCCTCCGAACACACCGGCAATACACATTTCTGCACTAGCATCACATATCATGAGATCCTCTGCATACAGTCTACGGTCTTGCCCATCCAGTGTTGTAAAAGGAGTGCCCTCCGCGGGCTTGCGGATGATCACCTGATGCCCTTTGATTTTGTCAGCGTCGAAGAAATGCAGGGGTTGTCCGGTCTCATGAAGAACATAATTACTGATATCGACCAGGTTGTTGATTGGTCTCAACCCAATGCTCTTAAGACGGTTTTTCAGCCATGCCGGAGATTCTCCTACCCTGATCCCTGTCATGGTTACTCCGCAATACCTGGGGCAGGCATCTGTATCGATTACCTGGATCTCCATTGGGAGGACATCATTGTCCTGCGTAAAACCTTCTATAGAGGGGAATTTCAAGGTTGCAACCGTTCCCAGGCCCATCCTGGCGCGGTTTGCCAGAACAGCAGCCAAGTCACGGGCGACGCCAAAATGAGATGCCGCATCGGCCCTGTTTGGGGTCAGGCCAATCTCGAATATCCAATCCTGCGCTATTTGCAGGTATTCGGTAGCCGGTGTCCCGGGAATGGCTTCGTCCGGCAGTACCATGATGCCGGCATGCGAGGTCCCGAGGCCCAGTTCATCTTCGGCGCAAATCATGCCCTCGGATTGTGAACCCCTGATTTTTACAGGCTTAAGTGTAACCTTCTCACCTCCCATCAACACCTCGCTGCCGACCGTGGCAACCAGTACTTTCTGTCCACGGGCCACATTTGGAGCCCCGCAAACGATGGGCAGTTCGGCATGGCCAATATTGACGGTGGTCAGGTGGAGGCGATCCGCCTGAGGATGACGTTCACAGGTGATTACTTCGCCAACAAAGACACCGGACAAACCGCCTGGGTACAGGTCAGCCATTTCAAGAGATTCCACCTCTAATCCACAATCTGTCAACAGCTTAGCTGTTTCCTGGGGATCCAGATTCAGTGACAGGTAATCCTGGAGCCAGCGGTATGAGATCTTCATGAGTCGGATGTTTGATAGGAGGGCAAAGGTAAGGATTTTGAGGGATCGCTCTGGTGCAGGGCATTATAGTATACGGCTCCAACTACCTGCCCTTTTCTCCCTGCGGGCGATTTCCTGAACGAGGCAGGTATGAGCAGGTTGACGCAGGTCAGGATCCTCGTCCAGTATGCGTTGTGCCTCTTCCCGTGAGCGGCGCAGGATCTTCTCATCCTTGATGAGGTCAGCGAGCTTAAGATCCAGGTTGCCGCTCTGTCGTGTGCCCATCACGTCTCCAGGTCCCCGCAGCCGCAAGTCTGCATCTGCTATCACAAAGCCATCAGTAGTCTGTACCATGGTGCGCAACCTTTCACGTGCTTCGTGGGACAGTTTGACACCTGTCATCAGAATACAATAACTCTGCTCGGCACCCCGGCCAACGCGACCGCGGAGTTGATGCATCTGGCTCAGGCCAAAACGCTCCGCGTTTTCGATCACCATGACAGAAGCATTCGGTACATCTACACCCACTTCGATCACGGTGGTGGCAACCATGATGTGGGTCTCCTTTCTCAGGAAGCGCTGCATTTCCATCTCTTTTTCCCTGGGTTTCAAACGTCCATGGACCATGCTCACCTTGTAATCCGGCTCCGGGAAAGCAGCGGTGATATTTTCAAACCCGAGTTCCAATGCTTTCAGGTCCAGGGTTTCCGATTCTGATATAAGCGGATAGACGATATATATCTGCCTCCCTTCTGCGATCTGTTGTCGCATGAACTGGTGTACCCGCTCGCGCTCCTTTTCAAAGAAATGCACTGTCTTAACCGGTTTTCGTCCTGGCGGCATTTCATCAATGACTGAGTAATCGAGGTTGCCATAAAAGGTCATGGCCAGGGTACGGGGGATTGGGGTAGCAGTCATAACCATGACATGCGGAGGGCGATCACCCTTGTCCCAGAGGCGGGCCCGTTGCTCAACGCCAAAGCGGTGCTGCTCATCGATCACGACAAGGCCCAACTTCTCAAAGATGACGGTATCTTCAATCAAGGCATGTGTCCCTACTAAAAGTTGAAGCTCTCCAGTCTGCAGTGATTCATGCAGGATTCTGCGGTCAGCAGCTTTTGTGGAGCCTGTTAAAAGGGCCGTTTTGACAGGAAGCTCTCCCAGAAAACCAATGATGCTGCGATAATGCTGCTGAGCCAGTATTTCCGTCGGTGCCATCATACATGCCTGATAGCCATTATCCAGGGCGATCAGCATGGACATCAGGGCTACCAGTGTCTTTCCACTCCCAACATCGCCTTGCAAAAGCCGGTTCATCTGCTTGCCTGACCCCAGGTCTTTACGGATCTCCCTGATGACCCGCTTCTGTGCCTGCGTCAGGTCAAAAGGCAGGTTTTCCTTATAGAACCTGTGAACCAGATCACCAACAGCGCTAAATATAAGGCCATTGTTCCGCTCTTTCCGGAGTACTTTCTGCTTCAGCATCCAGAGTTGTACGAAAAACAGTTCTTCAAATTTGAGCCTGAGACTGGCATGCTGGTATGCTTCCGTGGTGCTGGGGAAATGCATTTCCTTGAAAGCCTGTGCACGATCCATCAGACGAAGGCGGTTTTTGAGTTCTTCCGGCAAATTTTCAGGGAGTTGCAATTCCGGATGTGAAAGCAAGGTTCGGATGATCTTGCTGATACCCCGGCTATCCAGGCCCTGGTTTCTTAGTTTTTCTGTGGTGTTATAGACACCCTGAAAGGATTCCTTCAATAAAGACTCAAAACCATCTGGCAGCGTAATCTCAGGGTGTGGAAAACTGAAACGTCCTTTAAACAGATTAGGTTTCCCGAAGACGATCAACTCCTGGCCAGGTTTAATGATCTCTGCGATCCAACGTATTCCTTTAAACCAGATCAGATCGACCATACCTGTCCCATCCGTGAAGGAAGCCATTAGTCTTTGCTGACGTGGTTTTCCGGCCAGGCTGACATCCATGATCTTTCCCCTGATCTGAACCCAGGCCAGTTCACCAGGAATTTCATTTATGGCATATACCTTACTGCGATCGACATAGCGGAAGGGAAAGTGCTGAAGCAGGTCGCCAAAGGTGAATATTTCCAGTTCTTTCTGGAGTGTTTCAGCCCTTTTGGGTCCCACACCTTTGAGGTACTCAACCGGTATCTCAGCGAAGCTGCGCATTTCAGGAATTGTGTATGGTAAAGATAGCGGTTGGGGTGTAGAAAACAAAAAGGCTGCCAGGTTAGTTCCCGGCAGCCTTAAATAAATCTAGATCAATACATTAAAACTCCCAGAGGTCATGTTCAAACTTGAACAACTCGTTTTTGATACGTTCTGCCTCCAGCAGGGCATCCATGCCCGTAGCATAATCAGCAATACGTCTGTCGTAGACGTTTTGTTCCTTGTAGATATAGCTACCGAACATGCGATTCCAGAAGATCTCATCATAGGTTCTTCTTTCCGAGTCATTGAACCTGTTAAAAACAATATTCCGTGCGAAAACCGGCCGAGCTTCGGGGAAATAGATCCAGAACAATGGGTCGAAGCCCCTGAACTCCTGATTTTCATCATAGCTATCGCGGACCGGGCAGATTCCGATGATGCGGACATCCATGACGGAGCGTTGTTTGTCGAAGAACCAATCCTCTTTCACACGAATCCGCTTCACATCCTGTGGGTTGAATTTGGTGATCAGGACAGTGTCATAATAGTCATACGGAGGCTCCGGACGCTGCAACTGGACGGAGTCACGGCGTTCCATTCGGGCCATGATTTCCTCGAAGGTCAGCGGTACCAGGAATTCATCGGTATCCGTTACCTCATAGGCGGTAATGGCACCTTCCCTGAGGGCGTCCATGACGATGGTCATGAAGTTTTTCCATCCGTTATGGGGTGTGATCGGATAATAGAACGGGTGGTTGATCTTTTCCCTGAGGTCGATGACACGCCAGATGCGTTTGGACCAGATCACATCGGCTTCACGCAAGCCTGCGTAAGCGATGGGTTTCTTCTCAATCACATGCACCCGGTCGTAAACGCCGTCCCGGGGTGGGTTGTCGAGAACCTGCGCACTGCCATTCCAGGCAAGGCAGGCAAAGAAACCGGCAAAAACACTGATGACCCAGATCTTTTTCATGATAATGGCCTCCGTTGTAAACAAGCGTAATTATTGTATCTGCAGGGAGATGGTACCCAGCTGACGGTTACCATCCGGTCCTTTGGCAACGATATTCTCGATCCAGATCTTGGTTCCACGCTGTGAACCGTCGATCAGGCTTTGCATTTCCGGCGAGAACCTGTTCCCACGTCCTGTACGTTCGAAGATATCGCCGCTCTTTACCGTTACGAAAGAGAAGGATACGATTTCGAAATACAGTTCAAACTCAAAGTCATCCGGCATTTTAGGGATAATACCACCAGCGGCCGTAAGCGCGCTTTTGGCGATCAGTCCACTGCTACGCCCAGCCACGGTGGCCTGCGGGTCCGGAACACGTTTCACGCGGAAGTCAGCAGACCCCATGGAACGCACACCTCCGTCGATATCCGCACTGACATTGATGGTGGCTTTGCTGGTACCGGGATCAACCCGAACGATCCATTCACCACCCGATGAAGTCAGTCGACCAGCAGAGATACTGGGCTTCAGTTTTTCTGACGGAATACCGGGAACTGAGATAGACACAGGATTATCCACCCCGATATAGAACACATTCATTTTCTTGGCCGAAACGGTCAGTGAAGGTTCACCAACGATGTATTCGCCTTTGAAATGATAAGGAATGGTGCCACCCAGTGGACTTTGCACATTAATAATACCCGCATACTTCTGGATTCCGAGAGCGCCAGCAGGAATGGAGATTTTCACCACCCCTTCAGCGCCTTCAACGGGTTTGGCATTGGCGCGATTGGATTCAGTCAGGGTATCCGTTCCCATGGCAAATACCACATCCGGATTGGATTTTGAATCGTAGGCTGCAACCAGCACTTCTGCTTCATAGTTATCTCCCTTCAGCACATAACTGCTTTTCGGGATGACTTTGGCAGCTACTTTGTCAAACTTGAAGTCCTCTGCATCGATAGCAGCATACAGGTGTTTGATAACGTCAAACTCTGCATTGCGTACTTCGTTGATGAGTTTGTTCAGGATCGTCACATCTGCTGCCAGGATGCTGTAGTAGAAGTTATGCTGTTCCCAGGTCTGTTTACGTCCATCGGCATTGAAGAACGGACCTTCTGTATCCAGACCGATCTTGATATTATCCCTGTATCTGGGATCCACCAGGTTAAGCAGGTCGCTTTTGAACTTCTCAATGGCCCTGCGCAGGTCACCGGCAGTGGCATTGGTTCCATCCGGTGAGCGTCCGAAGAAGAAACGAGTAGGCTCGGTGTATTTATCCCGGCTGGCGATTTCACCCAGCGGGACACTTTTTGCCTGCTCTACTGTTTCTATTTTATTATCTGTAGCGATGATCACAGCCCATTTGATACTGTCAATATAGGTCGTCATCTCGTCGGCCAGTCGTTGTGCCACGAGGGCTTTGTTTTGGTACTCTCTTACCTTCTCGGGGTTATCACTGGCAGCTCTGGCAAAATCTGCATAAACATCCTGCAGTTTAGCGCTGAAGTTCTGTGTGGTAGTTTCAATACTCTCATTAACGACGATGAATGATTCGAGGATCTCCTTTGACACATTAAGTGCCAGCAGGGCCGTCAGAACCAGATACATCATCCCGATCATTTTTTGCCTCGGTGTCTCTTTATATCCAGCCATTTTCTGTCAGGTTTAAATTCTCACAACACAATATACCGCGAGGCATATGTTACTTGACATTGACATTCATAGCTGTAAGCATGTTGCCATATACCTGGTTGAGGGCAGCAACATTCTTGGACAACTTGTCGAGACTGGACTGATACTCGGCTGACTTATCAACGGAAAGGTTGAGGTTATCCAGGTAACGCTTCATGGTTTCATGCAGTTTCACCGTGGTATCAGCGTGCTGACTTGTATGCTGGAGTTGTAGCTCAAACACAGCACTCAGTGCGGTCATATTATCAGAGATCTTCCTAAGTTCAGTATTGAAGGTTGAACCCTGCAGGCCTGAGAAGTCCAGGGCTTCAGCAGAGCGTGTCAGCAGGTCAGAGGTCTTGGAGTAATTGTCAACCAGTTTATTCACCTGATCTGTTGCCGCTCTCAGACTTCCAGCAAAGACTTTAGTAGCTTCCAGTTCATTATTCATATGTGATGCAGCCTGGTTATAGGCTCCAGCCAGACTTGCAGCTGAATCGGTGGCTTTACGCATATTGGTAAAATATTCCTCAGCAGTTTCAGCATCCTGATTCAGGGCTTCGGCTGTTTTCTTATAGGAGTGTGCCAGGTCAGCCACAGAGGTGGAGGCATTCTTCACGTTTTTAATATACTCCTGTGAGGCTACCGCTGCATCGGACACATCAGCCAGTTTAGCAGTGTTATCACTAAGATTTCGCAAACCCTTCGCCAGGCTATCAATTAATGTCTGGTCCATATTGGCCTCCTTGAGCATACGGTCCAGTTCACCGGTAACGCCTTTTTTCTGTTCCAACGCCTCGTTATCATCTGAGCCATGGTACATACCTGCCAGTTCGGGATAAACAAGGCTCCAGTCCGGCTCTACGTGGGGGGGTTCAAATGCCGAGAAGAAGAAAATGATGGCTTCGGTACCCAGTCCGACGATCAGCATATAGTCGGCTCCGGGATAGTGGTTAATCTTGAACAGCGCGCCCAGAATAACGACCGATGCTCCCCAACCATAAAGCTTAGCCATGAAGTTCCTGAAACCCCTACCTCTAACTAAATTGTTGATACCCATAGTGATGCTGTTGATTTGGTTTGGTTAAGTTGTGATGAATTGATGAAAAAATGCAAAATTAATACACATTGGAAGACGCACTCATATTATCTCCCTTTTGCCTTCCAAGGTAAGTCTGGACACAACGGAAGCCGATATAGCATTTAGCCGTATCCTGGTATTCATAGGTACGGGCGCTTACCTGCATGAAGTATCCGATATCCTTCCAGGATCCGCCACGCACTACCTTGCGCTTTAGTACCAGCGGGTCACTGTCGAGGGCATTATAAGTATAGCTGGGATTGAGGTCCCAGGTGAAATTGTAGGAAGATTCATCAAAAGCATCATTGGTCCATTCGGCAACGTTACCTGCCATGTCGTAAACACCGAAATCATTTGGTGCATAGTGGCCGACGATGACTGTATGCAGACCGCCATCATCCACATAATCACCCCGGAGCGGTTTGTAATTCCCAAGGAAACAACCTTCTGAGTTGCGGATATAAGGGCCTCCCCATGGGTAGGGGCTATGATCGAGGCCGCCTCTGGCTGCCCATTCCCATTCGGCTTCGGTCGGCAGGCGGAACTCATTGACGTTGGCTTCTCCTCTTCTGGCAAGATAGCTGTTCATCAGAGCAGTGCGCCAGACACAGAAAGCCTTTGCCTGTTTCCAGCTTATTCCAACGACCGGATAGTGGTCATAGGCGGGATGGCTGAAATAGCTTTGTGCCATCGGTTCATTAAAGGAGTAGGCATAATCATGTATCCAGGACAGGGTATCCGGGTATACATTAATAACTTCTTTACGAATGAACACAGAGCGGTCGCGCAGGCCTTGCGGACGGTTTGCCCATGCGCCCATTTCATTGTTGGTTTCAGAAAAATCTTTCTGTGCAGCAGCTTGGTAATCAATCCAATAATACTCGTAATTCAGTTTGCGTGGATCGATCTCACGACGGCGGTAGAAACGTTCATGCTCAGGGTAATACAGTTCCTCCAGTGCCTGGCGTTCTTCTTCGCCATCCCATTCGATCTCCGTGTCCCAGTTCAATGCGGGTGGATCTATGGGTTCACCATAATCATCTTCCTCAATGAGATAATCCTCAGGGTAGAGATCTCCAAGCAAGGTGCGTGCAAGCGAGTCGCGAACCCAATGCACGAATTGCCGGTATTCGTTGTTGGTGATCTCAGTCTCATCCATGTAGAAAGCCTGGAGTGACACCGTTCTTGGTCTGTGAACCAGGGCATAGGGAACATCCTGATCGGCAGCACCCATGGTGTAGCTGCCAAGCGGAATGAACACCATCCCATACGGATCCGGCTGGTAGAAGATCTCACGGTCCTGGACACCGATCAGTTCTCCGTTACCGGAATTGCCACAACCCCAAAGACTGGCAATCAGGGCAACAACGGACAGATTCAGCAGTACTCTTTTCATATACGAGATATTATTGCTGTCAAATATGCTCTGGTAATTCCAGATGCGGTATAACGATGTTGATTATAAAAATCTTGTGTTCCTGTAACTTCTCCTTGGCTTTTCGATTTCGATCTTAAAGCAATAGCTCAACCAGACCTCGTGACTGCCGGTACTTTTACCTTTGGTTACGCGACCTAACTGAGATGTAGTTAAGTCATACGAATATCCGAGATTGAAGTTACGAACGTTCATCCCTAAAATCACTGAAGCGGCATCCTGGAAGCGGTAAGTTAAACCTCCCCAGACGCGACCGTTATACCTTACCAGCCCTGTTACATCGAAGGTGAAAGTGCTTCCATCAGATTTCACAAGTGCAAAGGGCAGTATCTCAAACGAAGGATTGGAAGGGAGTGTATATTCATAACCTCCGTTGAGATAATAGTGTCTTTTCAGTTTAAAGCTGGCCTTGTCGGTTCCAATGGCGGAGGAAGCCTCACTAAGCTGTGTCGAAGCCAGGCCAATATGAAATTTCTCAGGCATTTGATAATACAATCCAAATCCGAAATCCGTCATCATGGTGCTTTGCTCGTTCTTATCGGTCAGCACCGGGTCATTTTCCTGAATGGGAATAAACTTGGAAAAATCAATGGTTTTGTTGAGGAATCCGGCCTGCAGGCCAACGGACATATTGCCATTTCCAAGGAAAAACCGGTAAGCATAGGAGAGCTTTGCGCCGATATTCTTCTCAAAACCAAGCTGATCCTGAACGATAGTGGCACCTAGTCCTCCGTGCAGGAGGCGGACAGGGGCATCCAATGAGACAAGGATTGTTCTGGGGGCGATGTCATTCCCCTGGGGATCTTTCAAACCCATCCACTGCTGACGCACCAGGCCATTGGTACAGATGGCATCCCGGGCTCCTGCAAAAGCCGGATTAAAGGCCATCTGGTTGAACATATACTGGGTAAACTGTGCTTCCTGCTGGGCCTGCAGAAGAACACCCCAAGTCACGCCCAACAGTAAGGCAATCAAACGTATTTTCATAACCCTGTATATTTCCTGCACTAAAAAGGGCGATAAAATAACTAAAATTCTCTGACTTGAGCAAAACGCTGCGACCTGCCTTCCGGTGAATATCAGCATTGTTTCCTGCTCTTTCAGGACATTATACCGCCCGGTTGGCCGCAATGTTTCATTCAAACAGGCGGTAAAGGTAGGAAAAAAGTTCTTAACAAGCTCTTAACAACGAAACTTGAAAAAAAATACCTGAATAGGCCCGATTCGGGATTATTAAGCCTATTTGAAGAGCTTAAATATATCATTTCCAATTGCAAAGGCCATAAGCCCCAATAAAATGATCATACCGGCAAGCTGGGCTTTTTCCATGAAGGAATCAGAAAACTTCCGTCCGGTGATGGCTTCGATGGTTAAAAAGATAACGTGACCGCCATCCAGGGCAGGTATGGGAAGGATGTTCATGAAGGCCAGAATGAGACTCAGCAGCCCTGTGATAAACCAGAACCTGCTCCAATCCCAGACACTTCCATATATCTGCGCTATGCCGATGGGGCCCTGCAACGACTCGCTGGCTTTTTCCTTACCTGAGAGGATTTTCCCAAAGCCTTTGATGTTGGCGGTCAGGATATCCATGGCATCCTTAAACCCGTAACGGATGGCGCCTCCAACATGGTATGGCTTCGTCTGGTACTCCTGTGAGCGTGCATAGAAACCAATGATCCCGCTGGAGTCCACTGTTACCTGGAGACTCAATAACGCTGTATCTCTCCGGATCATCATCTCCACTGTCTCTCCCTTCCTCCCCTGAATCATTTCAGTAAAAGCACCCCAGGAGTTGACATTCAGGCTATCCAACATCAGAATGCTATCCCCGGCCAGCAGGCCCGCGGTTGCGGCATTCATGTCCGGTATCACACTATCAACTGCAAAACGGTAATTCTCAGGACCAATGATGCGTGCGCCTGGACTTGCGTTCAGCATGCGGTAGAAATCTTTGGGAACTTCGATATGAACCGTATCCTGGCCTCTCTGCACCATTATATCGGTACCAAAGAAGGCCTTGGTTGAGAGAATATCCTTGAAACGCTCCACTTTCCTTCCTTCCACGCTGAGGATCTTATCTCCCGGAAGGAATCCGGCCTTTCGGCCCAATTCATATGCATAAATACCATCCTTAACACTGTCATTTGGCAGATAGGCACGGTTGTAATGCAATAGAACGAAGGCAAAAAGAATGACCCCTAAAATGGCGTTAACCGTTACACCACCGAGCATCACGATCAGCCTTTGCCAGGCTGGTTTGGACCTGAATTCCCATGGCTGTGGCTCCTTTTTCAGTTGTTCACGGTCGAGGGATTCATCCACCATACCCGAAATCTTCACGTAGCCTCCCAGTGGCAGCCAGCCAATTCCGTATTCAGTATCTCCCTTTTTAAAGCTAAATAATTTGAATTTGAAGGCGTCGAAAAAGAGATAAAATTTCTCCACGCGTATACCAAACGCCCTGGCTGCCAGGTAATGGCCCAATTCATGCAGCACAACCAATATGGAAAGCCCAAGAATAAGCTGGGCAGCCATGATCAATCCGTTCATTTTTCCTTTTTATTTATGATTTCCATCGCCCTGAAACGTGCCTCATGATCGGCCTCCAGCAAACAGTCCAGATCCGGGTTCTGTTCAAAAGCTGCTGATTCCATCACGGCAAGCGTAATCAGGGGAATGTCGGTAAAACGTATTCCTTTCTTTAAGAATGCTTTGACAGCCATTTCGTTGGCAGCATTCATGACACAAGGCATGGTACCCCCCCTGTCAATGGCCTCATAAGCGATCGCAAGGTTACGAAAATTTTCATTGTCAGGAGGTTGAAATGTCAGTCCTGGGTATTGACACAGGTCCAGTCCGGCCAGATGACCCGGCAATCTCCTGGGCCAGCTCAGGGCGTATTGTATTGGAAGACGCATATCGGTAATACCCAGCTGTGCCTTCATGGATCCATCAATAAAAGTCACCATGGAATGTACCACCGATTGTGGGTGAACAAGGATCCTGATTCGTTGCGATGGCAATCCGAAAAGCCAATGCGCTTCAATCATTTCCAGCCCTTTGTTCATCATGGTAGCTGAGTCCACCGACACTTTGCAGCCCATCGACCAGTTGGGATGACGAATGGCTTGTTCCGGCATTACCGTCTCCAGGAATTTCCTGTCCTTACCCAGAAACGGACCACCTGAAGCTGTGAGGATGAGCTCTGCAACTTCTGCCATATCCTCGCCGGCCAGGCACTGAAAGATGGCAGAGTGTTCCGAATCGACAGGTATAATCCTGGCTCCTGAACGCGCAGCTGCAGCCATAACGAGATGTCCACCGGCTACCAGGCTTTCCTTATTAGCCAGAGCGATATCTATACCGCTCGCGGCTGCTTTTAGCGCAGGGCGAAGGCCAGCTGCCCCAACCACCGACAACAACACCATATCAGCCTGAACGGCATCCAGAACGTTCGTCATGGCATCATCACCAGTCATAACATCGATACCATGAACTTTTAGCGCTGCCTCCACCGCCGGATAATGCTGCTCACTGGTGATCACAACCTTCTCAGGTTTGAACTCAAGGGCCTGTTCAACGAGCAATCGCCAGTTGGACTGAGCAACCAGGCAGACGATACTGAACAGGGTCGGGTGTTGCCTTACCACATCCAGGGCCTGCGTGCCGATGGACCCTGTACTGCCGAGTATGGCAATACGTTTTGGAGTGGCAAGCGCTGATGTGGGTTCCATATTCGTGATCAGAAGGAAATATAATCAACAGGGTTAACAGGCATCCCATTGTACCATAGCTCAAAATGCAGATGAGGACCTGTCGTAAGCTCTCCGCTATTGCCCACAATGGCAATGGGATCTCCGGCGCGGACATAGCTACCCTGTTGCTTCAGCAAAGCAGCATTATGCTTGTAAAAGGAAACCAGGTTGCCGCTGTGAATAATGCCGATGACATGGCCGGTTTCCAGGGTCCAGTTTGCCAGAATGACCCGTCCATCCAACACAGCCTTGACACTCTCATTCGGGGGGCTGACGATGTCGACACCATAATGCCGCATCCTGGGATTGAATTCATTGGTGATTATTCCCTTGAGCGGTGTGAAAAACATCATACTGGCAATGCCACCCGAGGCACCGGGCCTGAATCCATCTCCCCCTTCCAGATAGCGCTGACTATATTGATCCATCGCACCGGCATATTCTGCCCGGAGAAGTGAATCTTCCACTGAACTGCTCAGGGTAATGTCATCATAGGATGGCATGGTGTCCGGGATATCCGGCATCTGGGTGAGTATTTCCTCACCTTCCATGATCCTGCGCAGGTTCAGAATATATAAATCCCTGTCATCCAGCTCATTCTGAATAGAATCGGCCCTTAGGTGCAATGCATACAGCTCACCCTGCAAACCTACATCCATATAACCAGGAATATACTCTCTCAGGGGTGTAAATGCGATGATATAGGTCGTCAGAAAGACCAACAGGATGGCCACACTGCCTGAAATCACAAATACATTCATGCGTGACAAGCGGATAGATAGCTTCTCCTCGAAGGTCTGGTCATTCATGATAACCAGACGGTACTTGCTTCTCAGCTTTTTAAGCCAGCGCTTCCACCTGGATTCATTCCCATAATCTGTTGCCATAACCCTAATTCCTGTTCACCGGCAAAGATAGCAAATTGGGACCCTTGTATCCTTCAGATAATCAGCTTTGATTGGCATACCTCATGAAAATGAAATAATTTTGTCGTTTTGAAGTTAATAGGGAAACAGGCTAACATCAGCGGCGGCAGGTTCCCTGGAACATTGTTGCCGCATTGGTACATATATAATACGGATTTGATGATCATCTCCACAATACGTCTTCGCTTACTGCTGCTTGCCGGTGTCATCATGCTCGCGACGGCATGCTCCACCAAGAAGAATACCTTTACCAGACGTGTTTACCATAACATTAATGCTAAGTATAACGGCTACTTCAACGGAAGGGAAAGTTTGAAGGAAGGAGTGGCCGAGCTGCGTAAAAAGACGCTGGATGACTACAACCGTGTTCTACCGGTCCACAATTACGGAACCCCGCAGGATGTACAATCTATCGGGCCATACATGGACAAAGCGATCCAAAAAGGCTCCAAGGTAATCGGCAGGCACTCCATGTACTTCAAAAAAGTGGAATATAACCGCTGGATAGATGACAGCTACCTGATGATCGGCCAGGCCTATTTCTACAAACAGGATTACCCCATGGCTGCCAGGACCTTTGATTTTATCATTAAGCGGTATAACGACCCGAATATGCGCTATGATGCCAGTGTATGGCTGGCACGTACTCATATCTTACAAGGCAACCACAGTGTGGCTGAATCCATGCTGGACATGCTGAACGAACGCATGGAGAAGCAAAAAGCGCCTGTCCGTTATCGCCGGGACCTGGCTTCTGCCTTTGCCGAATACTATATTGTCCAACAGAATTATCCTCCGGCCATTGAGCACCTTCTGAAAGCTGAGAGACTGACGACACGCAAGGCCGATAAGAACAGGTTACGGTTTATCCTGGCTCAGATTTACCAGGGAGTTGGTGAATTAAATGAAGCAACCAAGCTTTATGCCAGCGTCATTCGCCGTAATCCTCCCTACGAGATGGCCTTCAAAGCCAGGATCAACATGGCAAAATGCTTTGACGCCTCCACCGGAAACAGCAAGGAGATTATAAAGGAACTGAACAAGATGTTGGCGGATGAGAAAAATGAGGAGTACCGGGATCAGATCCACTATGCCCTGGCTGAGATTGCCATGAAGGAAGGGGATACACCCCTGGTCATTGAACATCTGACAAAGGCTGTTAGCACAAGCGTTTCTAACGATTACCAAAAAGGTCTGGCTGCATTGAAGCTGGCTGAGATATATTTTGAGGACCCCCAGTACCGACCGGCACAGGCTTACTTCGACACGGCTGTGCAGTTCCTGCCCAAGGACTACACCAACTATGAAGCCATCCAGACCAAGTCGACAAGGCTCAACGAACTGGTTGAGCACATTGAAACCATTGAATTACAGGACAGCCTGTTACGGCTGGCCAATATGCCTGAGGCAGAACGCATCAAGGTGGTTGACGCTATCATCCAGAGTCTGAAGCAGGCAGAGCAGGAAGCCCAGCGGGAGCAAAACCAGATGCGCCAGGGGCTGGGATTCATTGAGCAGGCCAACCGTGAAGCCAATTATGACAGACAGGGAGGCGCCAACTGGTATTTTTACAATCCAACGGCGCTGAGTTTCGGGTATACGGAGTTTCTGAAAAAGTGGGGACGCAGGAAGCTGGAGGATAACTGGCGGCTTTCCAATAAAATCCCCACTGAGATTGAATTCAATAATGAAGCCCTGGCTGAAAATGACAGCATTGAAGGAGACAGTGCTGTTGTAAAAGTGACGGATCCTAAGGATCGCAATTACTACCTCCAGGATGTTCCCCTAACGGATGAGAAAAAGGCTGCTTCCCACCAGCTGATCAAATCTTCGTTGTATAACCTGGGCTTGATATATGATAAGGGCTTCAACGATGTGAAGCGGGCCATTGCTTCCTATGACACATTACTTCGCCGTTATCCGGGCGACAGCCTATATGCCCTGAAAGTTGCTTATCAATTGTATAAACTGTATGAAGAAAGCGGGGATGTCGCGAAGCGGGACTATTATAAAAACATGATTATCAGGGATTATCCTGACAGTGATTATGCCATGATCATCCAGGATCCATCCTATTATTTAAAGCTGGGAGAAGAGAGAAACCGCGAGAAAACCTTGTACCGTCAGGCATTCCTGGCATTCAACGGCAACGAACATGCCCGGGTAATGCAGATCAGCAATGAGGTGATACGGGATGCCCAGGATGCAGATCTATTGCCTAAATTTTTATTTCTCAGAGCACTAACCCTTGGAAAAACCATCAGTAAGGACAGTATGGCGGTTGTGCTGCAGGGACTGGTGGAAGGATATCCAAAGCACGATGTCAGCGATCTGGCAGCCAGGATACTTGAACAGATGAACGGGGGAGATTCTGCAGCAGTCATTCCAGGCGGGGGAAAGACCACACTGGCTGAAACATCCGGTAAAACGGAAGCTATTAGTCTTTACCGCAACGATCCATCAGCCATTCATTTATATATCCTGATTGCCGACATTAAGAACACTAACATCAATGCACTGAAGATCAGGATATCTGATTACAATAAGAAATACCACAGTCTTGATAACCTCAGTATCAGCAGCCTCTTTCTGGATGACACAAGACAACTGGTTACAGTCAGCAACTTCAAGGACCAGGCGTTAGCGTTGCAGTATATCAATGGTATTCAGGGCAACACCTATGTTTTTTCCCAACTACCGGAGGGAACATTTGATCATTTCGTAATATCCGTTGAGAATTATCCCGTACTTTACCGTAGCAAAGATTTATCATCTTACCGGGAGTTTTACGATAAGCAATATGTGAAGGGGCCCTGATTTCAGATCATTGCATCTCTGAATTGTCAACTAAATACTATACACATATGGCCAAAAATACCATTGTTGAAACACCGTCAATCAATCTGTTGGGAGCTGGAACCTTTGTCAAGGGCGATATCACTTCTGATGGGGATTTCCGTATCGATGGACAGCTTATCGGATCCATACAATGCAAGGGCAAGGTGGTCATTGGGGCTAGTGGACTGGTAGAAGGAGAGATCATATGCCGTGATATCGACATTTCCGGGCAGGTGACAGCCCAGATCCAGGTTAGTGAACTGCTCAGCCTGAAGTCTACCGCCAGGTTGAAAGGAGACATCAGAGCCTCTCAGCTTGCCATAGAGCCGGGTGCCGTGTTCACCGGTTCATGCCGTATGGATGGTCAGGCAGATGCCGGAAAAGAAAGCAAGTCAGATGACGAGCGGAAAGCCAGGGAAAAAGCTGGCTGATCAGTATATCCGGTACACCAACATCGCCTTCCAGATGGCCATCATTATCGGTGGCGGGATGTATGGAGGTGTTAAGCTGGACCGTTGGATGGACTGGAAATTTCCGCTGTTCACCGTCACCTTGTCGTTGCTGGCCGTTACGCTGGCCATATATATATCTATCAGGGACTTTCTGAAAAAACCGTAATCCATGGAGAACCCTTTTCCTGCTTTCTTACGCCGTCTTACACTGTTCAGCATCATCACCGGCCTGGCCGGTTGGCTGATCATTTTCCTGTCACCGGAACAATGGCGGACACCGGCCTACCCATTCATTCTTCTGTTCTTCTTCTCGCTTACACTGGTTCAACATCGTATCCTGTTCCGGGAAGGACATGAAAAGGTACCCCGCTTTGCAAACCGTTTCATGCTGATTACCTTTTCCAAGTTATTATTATATCTGGTCATCATCCTGATATACGCCCTGTTGGTAAACCAGGCAGATGCCATTCCATTTATGCTTACATTTCTGGTCATCTACCTGGCCTTCACGGCCTTTGAGGTGTTTCAGATGCTGAAGACTGTCAAAAGCAGGTCCCTATAGGTGAGACAGTGTTTTTTTCTTTTTGATGATCGCTTC
Organism: Lentimicrobiaceae bacterium; assembly: GCA_018001695.1. Taxonomy (GTDB): domain Bacteria; phylum Bacteroidota; class Bacteroidia; order Bacteroidales; family JAGNHN01; genus JAGNHN01. Next base: position 224 of record JAGNHN010000036.1, on the reverse strand, counting down.
CAGCGCTAATTGTAAAGTTGGGTAAAGGAAGCTGAAACCGGCCTGCTGCAAGGTAGCCGGAAAAACATGCTGGCCTTTCAGAAGGCTGTCGGCACCCTCCTGTTTTCAGCGTTGGGACACCCTAGAAATTATTTTGGATAATATCAAATAGTTCCTGCTGATCCTTATCCATCTTTAGTAAGTGTTTTTGTGTATGTTTAGAGATTGGGAGGGTATATGTTATT
>JAGNHN010000001.1 GCA_018001695.1 Lentimicrobiaceae bacterium | reverse complement strand
GTATATACCTGCTTAGCCTGATCTATGAAAGCGGGCAGGTCGTCACCACCAAGCTGGTGGTAAGGTGAGAATCTGCAGGCTAAGAGCGACATATATTGAAAGTTGAAATTTGAAAATCGAAAGATGAAGAATGTGAGCAGTTATTAAAGCTCAGCGGGAGCCTGTGAGTCAAAATCCCAGGTAACATACGACTGGTAACTGATGGCTGATCATCTCAATACGTCGGCACAATGTTTACCAACCTGCCAGCATTCTGAACGGCTACTCGATGGCCGGCATCTCGATACGCCGACTCAAATTCTCCAAGACCGCCAGCAACATTTACGGCTACTCGATGACCGGGAGGCTCTCAATAGATTGCTGATCGCTGATGGCTGTCAACTGATCGCTGACAACTGAACGCTGCCAAAACCCTCCCCCTTGCCCCCTCCCAATCACCATCTCCCAGCTATGAATATCTTCATGGGAGGGGGAATGGTCCGTGGTTATGCCGCCAGGCTACCAATATTACACCCCTTCGGGGTTGGGTGCCATTAGTAATTAGGGATTAGGGATTAGGGATTAGGGATTAGGAATCAGGTAATTACGAATTACGAATGCTCGCTGATCGCTGTCAACTGATGGCTGTTAACTGATCGCTGATAACTGATCGCTGCTAATCTCCGCAATATTTATTACGCTGGCTGAAGCAATAAGATTTCAGATAGGACAGGGTATCCTGCATATCCCTGAACTGCATTCCAGTCTCAGTTCTGATTTTGTCGTTGCGATAGGAAGCATCTTGTATTGCACTGCGGGCCATTTCACGCGTGAATTCACGTGGGCTGGCTGTCAGGAATCCACGGATCGCATCTAATAACCAGGCATGTTTCAGGATATACGAGGGAATGAGCCTGGAAGGGGCTGGCTTACCCAGTTCATCGGCCATCCATTCAAACAACTGCCGGTAGCTGCAGTTGATGCCGGATACCACGTAACGCTGTCCGGTGAGCTGTTTTTCTCTGAGAAGCAGCATGGCATCGACGACATCCCGGACATCAACAAACCCATTACTGCCTCCCGGATGGAAGCGCAATCCCTGGCGGATGGCCCGGAACAAGCGGCAGCTGGCCTTACCTTTTGGACCTGGACCAAGAATTATCGAGGGGTTGAGGATAACGGCCTTCAGTCCTTCCTCCATGCCCCGCCAAACTTCCCGTTCCGCGGCGAACTTCGATATGCTGTAATGCGAATGCCGGATATCTGCCTTCCATGGCGTGGATTCGTCAATGGCTTCGTTTTCTTCAGGAGATCCTAGCGCGGCGATGGAACTGACGTGACAAAACCATTCCACACCCGCTTCCAGGGCTGCATTTACCATATTCGCGGTACCCAACTCGTTGATACGGTAGAGGTTTTTCTTTTCCCTGGTGTCGAAAGAAACCAAGGCTGCACAGTGGAATACTTCCTTCACGCCCTGCATCGCATCCTGCAGGCTGCTCACATCCTGGACATCCCCCTCAACCCAGTCAATACGGTCAAAAAGATTTTCACCTGAGGGGTTTCTCCAGCAGAAAATGCGCAAGGTGTTCTCAACAACAGATCCTTCCCTGTAAAGGGCACGGACGGGTTGTCCGCTTTCTACCAGCTTGAAAAGCAGGTGTGAACCTACCAAGCCTGTGCCGCCTGTGACCAATATCATGGTGCGAAGTTAATTTATAATCTTAACCCGTGGCAAGCTGTATCTTTGTGGCCATCTAATAAGGATTCAGTAAACTGATTTTCTATGGCCCTGAATTTCGTTGATGAGCTACGCTGGCGTGGTATGGTGCATGATATTATGCCCGGAACCGAGGAGTATGTCAAGAATGGGAAAGCCCTGGCCTATGTCGGCATCGACCCGACAGCCGACTCCCTGCACATCGGACACCTGGTCGGGATCATGATGCTACGACATTTTCAAATGGCAGGTCACCAACCCATTGTCCTGCTGGGTGGCGCAACAGGAATGATCGGAGATCCTTCAGGCAAATCCGAAGAGCGTAACCTCCTGGATGAAGATGTTTTGCGCCATAATCAGGAGTGTTTGAAAAGACAATTGCTGAAATTCCTGGATTTCAATGCTGCAGAAAACCCTGCCATCATGGTCAATAATTACGACTGGATGCGGGACTTCAGCTTTCTTGGGTTTTTGCGGGAGGTGGGTAAACACCTGACAGTTAATTATATGATGTCCAAGGATTCGGTTCAGAAGCGTCTTGAGACAGGATTGTCGTTTACCGAGTTTACCTACCAACTGGTTCAGGGATATGACTTTCTTTGGTTATATCAGCACCATGGATGCCGTTTGCAGATGGGCGGATCCGACCAGTGGGGAAATATTGTTACCGGTACAGAGCTTATCCGCCGCAAAACCGGAGGTGAAGCTTATGCCCTGACTTGCCCTCTGATCACCAAGGCAGATGGGGGTAAGTTTGGAAAAACCGAACAGGGCAATGTGTGGCTGGATGCGGAAAGGACCAGTCCTTATGCCTTCTACCAGTTTTGGTTAAATGCCTCAGATGAGGACGCTATTAAATGGATCCGCATCTTTTCCCTGAAGCAGCGTGATGAGATTGAGAAGCTGAGTCAGGCACATATGGAAGCCCCGCATCTCCGCATCCTGCAAAAAGTCCTGGCCGAAGAACTGACGGTTCGCGTTCATTCACAGCAGGACCTTGAAACAGCGATGGAAGCTTCGGAGATTCTCTTCGGGAAGGGAACAGAAGAGGTCTTGAAACGACTGCCGGAGGAGGTGTTTTTGTCGGTATTTGAGGGAGTTCCCATGTGTGAGCTTCAACGTGAAATACTTCGCGACGGAATTCCGCTGGCTGCCTTCCTGTCGGATCATACCGGGATTTTCTCTTCAAGGGGTGAAGTGCGCAGGATGTTGAAAGACAATGGGATAATGATAAATAAGCAGCGCCCGCAGGAGGAGTCAGCCATCGGTCTGGAATCGCTGCTCAACGACAGATATATCCTGGTACAGAAAGGAAAGAAGAACTACTATCTCGTGAAAGTCGTCTGATGCAGTCTGGCCCTTAACTGTCCAGGCTCCATTCGGTCCCATCCCGGGTATCTTTGATAGATACACCCAATGTTTTCAGCTGATCCCTGATCTGATCTGCCGAAAGGAAATCCTTACGGGTTTTGGCTTCTTTGCGCAATTCCAGCAGCATGGTGACCAATCCTTCGAGCAGATGGGCAGTCTGAGCTTCCTGTTGGGGTTGTCTCAGCCCGAGTATGTCGAGCACAAAGGTTTGGTAAAGGTTTTGTAAATCAATGATATCCTGGTTGCTTATATCCTCTTTCCCGTCGATCCCAAGGTTGATAAGCCTTACTGCTTCAAAAAGATGGGAGATCAGGATAGGGGTATTCAGGTCATCATCCATGGCAGCACGGCATTGTGCTGCAAGGTGTTGCAGGTTAACACTGCTTTGTGAAGCCGGTTTGATTTTCGGCAGGGAAAGAAAGGCAGTATGCAGGCGTTCCATTCCTTTTTCGGCCGCCTGAAGGGCTGCGTTGGAGAAGTCGAGGGTGCTACGGTAATGGGCCTGCAGGATGAAAAACCGGATGGTCATCGGATCATAGGGCTTTTCCAGTGCCGGATGCGTTCCTGAGAAGAACTCATTGAGTGTAATGAAGTTACCCAATGATTTTCCCATTTTCTGCCCATTGATGGTAATCATATTGTTGTGCATCCAATAACGGACGGGGTCCTGACCGGTAGCAGCACACGACTGGGCGATCTCTGCTTCATGATGGGGGAAGAGCAGGTCCATGCCTCCTCCGTGGATATCGAAGGGTTGCCCCAGATAGCGTGTACTCATGGCGGAGCATTCGAGGTGCCAGCCTGGGAAACCTTCGCTCCAGGGGGAAGGCCATCGCATAATATGTTCAGGCTGAGCCTTTTTCCACAGGGCAAAATCTGCAGGGTTGCGTTTTTCACCCTGCCCTTCCAGATCGCGGGTATTGGCCAGAAGTTCCTCCAGTCGCCGGCCTGACAGTTTTCCGTAATCATAGCTGCGGTTGTAGGCTTCCACATCAAAGTAGACGGATCCGTTTACAATGTAGGCCATGCCCTGGTTCAGGATTTCCTGCACCAGGGTGATTTGTTCGATAATGTGTCCTGAGGCCCGGGGCTCGATGGAAGGCGGCAGCACATTCAGCTGTTCCATGTTCTGATGGTAGCGTGTGGTATAGTGCTGCACTATTTCCATGGGCTCCAGTTGTTCCAGCCGGGCCTTGCGGGCGATCTTGTCCTCCCCTTCATCGGCATCGTTTTCGAGGTGACCGACATCGGTGATGTTGCGTACGTACCTGACTTTATACTCAAGATAACGGAGGTAGCGGAACAAGACATCGAAGGTGATGGCAGGGCGGGCATGTCCGAGATGGGCATCGCCATAAACCGTGGGGCCGCAGACATAAAGACCCACATGCGGGGGGCTGGCCGGAACAAACTGTTCTTTTTTCCGGCTGAGGGTATTGTATAAGGTGAAGTGATGATCCATGATGGTATAATGGATTTACGCTTAGATAAAGATGCAAATTAACGGTTTTCTGCGGGATGAAGTCGGGTCGTTGCTGGGGTAGGGTTAACATAAAGGCAGGGTGGTTGATGCCTGACAACCATCCTGCCTTCTTGTTCGCCATTGATAATAAGATATCTATGGCTGGATTTGCCTGTTTATTTAATCACACCAAGTTCTTTACCCACCTTGGTGAAGGCAGCAACGGCTTTGTCGAGATGTTCCATTTCGTGACCGGCCGAGACCTGCACGCGGATGCGGGCGAGTCCCTTGGGAACTACGGGGTAGTAGAAGCCGATGACATAGATGCCTTCATCCAGCAGTTTGCGGGCAAAATCCTGTGAGAGTTTGGCATCGTAGAGCATGACGGCAAGGATGGCGCTCTTGGTTGGCTTGATATCGAAACCAGCTGCCGTCATCTTTTCACCGAAATAGGCGGTATTGCGATGCAGCTTATCTTGCAAGGTACGTGTAGTACTCATCATATCAACCATACGGATACCGGCAGCGGCAACCGCAGGAGGGATAGAGTTGGAGAAGAGGTAAGGGCGGGAGCGCTGGCGCAGCAGCTCAATGATTTCCTTTCGTCCTGTCGTAAAGCCACCGATGGCTCCGCCAAATGCTTTACCCAGGGTACCTGTGATGACATCTACTTCGCCCCGGATATTGAAGAGCTCAGTGACCCCGCGCCCGGTTTCTCCGACTACGCCGGCAGAGTGGCACTCATCCACCATGACCATGGCGTCATACTTCTTGGCCAGTTCAACGATCTTATCCATAGGAGCTACGTTGCCGTCCATGGAGAACACGCCATCGGTCACAATCAGACGGAAGCGATGTGACTGGGCCTGTTTCAGTTGTTCTTCCAGATCCGCCATGTTGGCATTTTCGTAGCGGAAACGGGCTGCCTTGCAGAGGCGAACGCCGTCGATGATGGAAGCATGGTTCAGGCTATCAGATATGATGGCATCCTCAGCGCCGAGTAAGGGTTCAAAGATACCTCCATTGGCGTCAAAGCAGGCGGCATAGAGAATTGTGTCCTCGGTTCCAAAGAACTCAGCGATCTTATGCTCGAGCTCCTTGTGAAGGTCGGTGGTGCCACAAATAAAACGCACTGATGACATGCCATATCCATGGGTGTCAAGGGCCTGGCGTGCGGCCTGTATGAGCTCCGGATTATTGGATAATCCAAGGTAGTTGTTGGCGCAGAAATTCAGCACCTCTTTGCCGTCCTGCAGCCGGATTACCGCTTGCTGTGGACTCGTAATGATGCGTTCTTCCTTGTACAAACCGGCTTCCCGGATCGAGGCCAGCTCCTGCTGCAGATGTTCTTTGATCTTTCCGTACATATGACTAGGGGTTTAAAAATGATCTGTTGTTTGTGTTTTCACTATGCTTTCCGGGAGGCCATCTGTTTCAGTCTCAACCTCCCCGGAAATCCGCCGCAAAGATAGACATTTCGGTGCTGCAGGACTTGCCACTGCTTATTGATTCTCTTTCTAAATAAATGTCTAATCTTTTGCCCGACACAAATTTGCTTAATTTTGCCCGTCATTGTTAATAAAATAACAAACAAATATCATACACCAATGAAAAGAATCCTCATCGTCGGCGCAGTGGGTCAGATCGGCTCAGAATTAACCATGGAATTGCGCAATCATTTCGGTAGTGAAAACGTGGTCGCAGGTGGCCGTAAGACTGCCCCCAGTGATGATTTGCTTAATTCAGGGCCCTTTGCTTTTATGGATGTGGCCGATCGTAACTCGCTGAGAGAAGTGGCAGAGAAATATGAGATTGATACGATCATCAACATGGCTGCAATCCTGTCGGCAACAGGTGAGGAGAATCCCCACCTGGCCTGGAACGTCAACATGAACGGCCTCTACAATGTTTTGGAAGTTGCCCGCGAGATGAAGATGGACCGTGTGTTGGTTCCTTCTTCCATCGCTGTTTTCGGTCCTGAAACCCCCAGAGAAAATACCCCTCAGGAAACGGTACTGAAGCCCACAACCATGTACGGAGTGACCAAGGTTGCAGGCGAGCTGCTGGGCGACTACTACGTACGTCGCTTCGGACTGGATGTGCGTGGATTGCGTTATCCTGGGATCATTTCTGCCGAGACACTTCCAGGCGGTGGTACGACCGACTATGCCGTGGCCATCTACTACGATGCCATCAAATACAAGAAATATACCTGCTTTGTGCGGGAAGACACCCGCCTTCCAATGATGTATATGCCGGATTGCCTCAAGGCAACGCTTGACCTGCTGCAGGCACCTTTTGAAAGCCTGAAACACCACTGCGATTTCAATGTTGGCTCCATGAGCTTCTCGGCCGGCGAGCTTGCTGCGTCCATCAAAAAGTATATCCCTGATTTTGAAATAGAGTATAAACCTGATCACCGTCAGAAAATTGCCGACTCCTGGCCGCAGAGTGTCGACGACAGCGCTGCCAGGGCAGAGTGGGGCTGGAACCCATCCTTTGATCTGGATTCCATGACCCGCGATATGCTTGAAAAGCTGAGCCATAAGCTTAAATAGAACACTACTCCTCCTGCCATCTCCTTCCATCATCAGAAGGGTTCAAAACAGGATTGTAATCTCAGATTCTTCTGACAGGCCTGACTGGTGCGCCAGTTTAGGCCTGTCTTTTTCCTTTAGCCTGTCTGATAGCGACCGTTAACTGAAAAAAGCAAACCTAAGGGTACAGGAATGTCGTAAATTTGCAAATTCTGAAACAGGGCACTATACCGGAAGACCATCACCGCATGGAGTTGCCCTTTGAAGCTAGCTATGAAGAAGATCATATCATTGCCTGTCCTCCTGTTGTCCCTGCTATTGGTGTTTTCAGGAGCCCTTTACTCCCAGGATGCCAGTATCCGCGGTTTTGTCTATGAAAAAGAAACAGGAGAACCCGTCATCTATACCAACGTGTATCTTCACCGGACCTCCTATGGAGCAGGTACGGATGTAAACGGTTATTTTGTGATCAGCCGTATCCCCCCCGGAAGCTATACCCTGATGGTTACCTACCTGGGATTTGACACCCTTCGGATACCCATAACCCTCAAGCCAGGGGAATTGGTTACCAAGAAGTTATACCTCACAAAGGCGGCCTTCATGTTGGAAGGTGTGAATATATCTGCCGACCGGGAAGAAGCGCGGACCCAAACCCGGACTTCTGTTGTCATGGTAACTCCCAGGGAAATCAAGTCCATCCCCTCTATTGGCGGCACCCCCGACCTGGCGCAGTACCTCCAGGTGTTACCTGGCGTCATCTTCACCGGTGACCAGGGCGGGCAACTCTACATACGAGGCGGTTCACCCATTCAGAATAAGGTCATTCTGGATGGTATGATCGTTTACAATCCCTTTCATTCGATCGGCTTGTTCTCGGTTTTTGATACCGACATCATGCGGAATGCCGAGATCTTCACCGGTGGATTCGGGGCAGAATACGGGGGCAGGATCTCTTCCGTGATGGATATCACAACCCGCGACGGGAACAAGAAGCGCCTTGCCGGTAGGGCAGGACTCAGCACTTTCGGCGCACGTCTCATGTTGGAAGGGCCACTGAAAAAACAGGCAGAAGAGGGTGGGGGATCCTCATCCTTCATCCTCTCCACCAAGAATTCATACCTTGAACAAAGTTCAAAGCTGTTCTACCAATATATCGATACAGCGGGCCTTCCGTTCAATTTCCAGGATATTTACGGCAAGATCTCATTCAATGGTGAAAATGGGAGCAAAGTCAACTTCTTCGGATTTAACTTCACCGATGATGTACACTATAAAGCTTTGTCGGACTACAGCTGGGATGCCTATGGCGGAGGTACCAATTTCCTGGTGATCCCCAGTGGCGCGGCCGTTCTTATCGAGGGAAATTTTGCCTATTCACAGTATAATATCTCCATGCTCGAGAGTGGCAAGCAACCCAGGACCAGTGAAATAAACGGGTTTAACGCCGGCCTGGCGTTTACCTATTTCCTTGGCAAGAATGAGATCCGTTACGGCGTGGAGATGCTGGGCTTTAAGACTGTTTTCGATTTCTTCAATTCTGTCAACCGGCAAATTTCTCAGGAACAGAATACTACCGAACTGGCCGGGTATTTAAAGTATAAATGGAACCTGGGTAAACTCCTGTTAGAACCGAGTCTGCGTTTCCAATACTATGCCAGTTTGTCAGAAATCTCTCCGGAACCTCGCCTGGCCCTGAAATACCTCGTGAACAATCGCCTGAGGTTGAAAATGGCCGGAGGTCTGTATTCACAGAACCTGTTAAGCGCGACCTCCGACCGTGACGTGGTGAACCTTTTCTATGGTTTCCTTAGCGGTCCGGATAACCTGCCCAAGAAATTTGACGGCAAGGATGTCACAAGCAAATTGCAGAAATCCAGGCACCTGGTGGGTGGCGTCGAATATGAGATCGGGAAAGACCTGACCGTCAATCTGGAAGCCTATGTCAAGCAGTTCCCGCAATTAACAAACCTGAACAGAAATAAGATCTTTGACGACAACCAGGATTATGCCACCAAACCGGAAGCACTGAGAAAGGATTTCATCATCGAAAGTGGGCAGGCCAGCGGTATCGACCTCACATTAAAGTATGATCTCAGTCGCCTGTACCTCTGGTTGGCATACAGCCTGAGCTATGTTGACCGCTATGATGGATTTATCACATATTCACCGCACTTCGACCGCAGGCATAACCTGAATTTCGTGGGCTCCTACCTTCTGGGAGAGGACATGGAATGGGAAATCAATGCGCGCTGGAACTTTGGAACAGGATTTCCCTTTACCCAAAGCCAGGGTTATTATGGAAAGATTCCTTTCCTGGAAGGGGTGAATACGGATTATATACGCTATAACGAATGGCTTGGCGTGATGTATGGGAACCTCAATGAAGGCAGGTTGCCTACTTACCACCGTCTGGATTTCACAGTAAAACGGAAGATCGATTTCAGTGAGACGACCTCACTGGAGGCCGTCCTCAGTGTCACCAATGTTTACAACAGGCCTAATGTATTCTATTTCGACCGTATCTCCAGCGAACGGGTTGATCAACTGCCGTTCATGCCAAGTCTTGGGGTAACTTTGTCCTTCTGATCGTAATAACCACGGGGGCTATCCGGCGCAACCCCGCTTTCTGTCGTAAAGCATATACCTATATCTGCGCATATATGAGAAAACTTAGCTTGTTGATCCTCAGCCTGGCAGGGCTGATGGCATGTCAAAACAATACCAGAGAAGCAATGATGGAACCTCCTGTTGCCAAGAAAATCCAACATGATCTTACGGCCCACGGCCATACCCGCATCGACCCATATTATTGGCTCAAAGACAGGGAGAACCCGGAAGTTATCGCATACCTTGAGGCGGAGAATGCCTATACGGAGCAGATGTTCTCAAAAACAGGAGACCTGCGGAAGCGGCTATATGAAGAGATGGTCGCCAGGATCGAGCAGACAGATATGGGTGTTCCTTACCCGAAAAACGGCTATCTGTATTTCTATCGTTTTGAGGAAGGACAGGAATATCCCGTTTATTACCGGCGCAAGATTGGTGAGGGTCAACCGGATGAGGTTCTTCTGAATGTGCCCGAAATGGCCAGGGGCTTTTCTTATTATCATATTACCGGTCTAGAAGTGAGCCCGGATAACCGCTACCTGGCATTTGGTCTGGATACGGTAAGTCGCCGCCAGTACATCATGATGGTCAAGGACCTGCTCACAGGCGAGATACTTCCTGATAGACTGCTCAATACGACTTCCCAGGTTGTCTGGACATCCGATAGCCGTCATCTTTATTATGGACTTCAGGATGAGACACTGCGTCCCTATATGATCCGCAGACACGTAATGGGGACAAATCCTGAACAGGATGCAGTAATCTGGGAGGAGAAAGATCCTACCTTCAGGGTGAGCCTGAGCCTGTCCCGGTCCAGGGACTATGTGCTGATTGCCTCTTACAGTACAGTTAGCACAGAATACCGCTACCTTAAAGCGGGAGACCCAAGCGCTTTGCCTGTTGTTTTCGAGCCGAGAGTCAGGGATCATGAATATACCATTGACCATGCCAGGGGTTCATTTTTTATTCGTACAAATTTGAACGCCAGGAATTTCCGGCTGATGCAATGTGGTGAGGCCCAAACATCGCGACAGGACTGGAAGGAGCTTATCCCAGGACGCGACGATGTGCTGCTGGAGAGTTTTCTTCTGTTTAAGGATTATCTCGTCCTTGAAGAAAGGCGTAATGGACTTAGTCAATTGTATATCAGGCCCTGGCAGTCAGGGGATGGGCACTACCTGGACTTCGGTGAAGCAACCTACGTTGCGTATCCGGGTGTCAACGAGGAATACGAAAGTGGCCTGCTACGATATGAATATACTTCGCTGACGACACCCCAATCAACATACGACTATGATATGACCGCACGCAGCGCCACCCTGCTGAAGCAGCAACGCGTGCTGGGAGACTTTGATCCGGCGCGGTATCATGCAGAACGGATTTATGCCACAGCGCCGGATGGTACCCGTGTGCCCGTCAGCCTGGTTTACCGCCGGGATATGCGCACGGAGGGCAGCCAGCCTTGCCTTCTCTATGGTTATGGATCTTATGGTTACAGCAGCGACCCGTATTTCAGCAGTGCACGATTAAGCCTGCTGGATCGTGGCTTCATCTTTGCCATCGCACATATCAGGGGTGGCGAAGAGATGGGCAGGTCATGGTATGAAGATGGGAAGCTTCTGAATAAGATCAACACCTTCAGCGACTTCATCGCCTGTGCAGAACATCTTATCGAAAACCAGTATACCAGCCCTGCTCAACTCTATGCCATGGGTGGAAGTGCAGGCGGCTTGCTGATAGGCGCAGTGGTCAATATGAAACCTGCGCTTTTTAAAGGAGTTGTGGCAGCTGTGCCATTTGTTGATGTGGTCACCACCATGCTGGATGAGTCTATCCCGCTTACAACTTCAGAATATGATGAATGGGGGAATCCTGAAAACAAGGAGTTCTATGATTATATGCTTTCTTACTCTCCTTATGACCAGGTCAAAGCACAGGCATATCCCTCTATGCTGGTAACGACCGGACTGCATGATTCTCAGGTACAGTATTGGGAACCGGCGAAATGGGTGGCTAAGCTGCGTGATATCAAGACAGATGACAATATGCTCCTGCTTCATACGAATATGGAAACCGGACATTCCGGTGCCACAGGCCGTTTTAAAAGGTATGAAGAGGTTGCGATGGAATATGCCTATCTGCTGATGTTGGAGAACCGTATGCGTTAACCGGCATCCGGATCGTTTGATCCGGTGTGTAGCTTAAATCCGGTTCCGTGGACATTCATGATGGAAATGGATGGATCGGGTTTAAGATACTTGCGTAGTTTAGTGATGAACACATCCATGCTTCGTCCAATAAAATAATCATCTGTTCCCCAGATGAGCCTCAGCGCTGTCTCCCGTTTCACCAATGTGTTCTGGTTTTCGCAAAGCAGGCGGAGCAGGTCAGCTTCTTTACGCGTCAGGTTCTGGACCTTTCCCTCACGGATGAGTACCATATTGGTATAATCAAACTCGAAACTGCCAATCTGGTAAACGACGGTTTCACCATTGGCGCCAATGGCCAGGGGAGTGCGACATCTTCTAAGCACTGCTTCAATGCGCAGGCTGAGCTCTTCCGTGTGAAAAGGTTTTGTGATATAGTCATCACAGCCCAGGCGGAATCCTTTGATACGATCTTCCTTTAGATTGTTGGCTGTCAGAAAGATGATAGGGACAACCTGATCGGATTTCCGGATCTCTTCGGCGAGGGTAAATCCATCCTTCTTTGGCATCATGATATCCAAAAGGCAAAGGTCAACACCGCTCCCTTTATAGGCTGCCATCCCCGATTCCCCGTCTTCGCGAAGGATCACTTCATAACCCAGCATAACAAGATAATCGACCAGCACCATCCCCAGGTTCTGATCGTCTTCCACCAATAAAATGCGAGGTTTTTTCTTCATAATAGGTCTAATTCACTGGGCAAAGCAGGTGGGCGGTGCTGCATATGCGATTCATGTTTTGAAGAACAAAAGAAAGAAGAATTACTGAAATACATCGAATACTAATGAACAAATTAGGAGTGCTTTGCCAGGCTTGTCGGTATGATATTAATCATCCTTCATACATCTCGTGCGGCCAGTAGACGAAAAACCGGCTGCCCTTGCCAGGTTCACTCTCCACCCAAATTTGTCCATGGTGAAGGTCCACAAGTCGCTTGACATAAAACAAGCCCAGGCCAAATCCTTTCACATTGTGTACTTTCCCGGTCGGAACCCTGTAGAGCTTTTTAAAGATATTTTCCAGGTTGTTATGGCTAATACCAATTCCCCTGTCCTTGACCGATACCAGAACGCCTTCTTTGAAATCAGCCGTGGTCAGGGTAATATCCGGGGCTGTAGATGAATATTTGAGGGCGTTGTCGATCAGGTTGGCGATGATATTAGTGAAATGGATGCGGTCGGCCTGAATCACCGTGTTTTTGGCTTCCAGACAGGCCTTGACCTGACCCTGTCTCTGCGCCGCCTTGATACCGAAGGCTTTTTGCAGTTCAAGAAGAATCTCATGAATGTCGACGGATTCGGGGGAGAGCTTGTAGTTTCCCTGGTCCAGCATCGCAGCCTGCATCACCTGCTCTACCAGCTCCTGCAGCCGTTTGTTTTCATCCTGTATGATACGGGCATACTTTTCCGTGCGTCCCGGCAGTTCCCTGACTTCCGGCTTTAGTAACATTTCACTGCTGATTGAAATGGTAGCGATGGGAGTCTGGAGCTCATGTGTCATATTGTTGATGAAATCATTCTTCATCTCCGATAATTTCTTCTGACGCATCCACCCGTTGATGATATACACGAAACCAAATACAACGGCAGCAAGGAACAGGAAGGAAAGTGTTAACCAACCTGTCATTTGCTTCAATATCAATGATTTCTGAGAGGGAATATGGATTGCCAGGAAATAGGGATCTTCACTGATAAGGCAGCTCAGCGATACCAGGTGCGGAGAGGTTGTTATTAGGTCTTCCATACCTGCCTTGCTGCAAAAAACGATGTCTTTCCTGTCTGAATGATAAATCCCATAGGTAATGTCACCCATTACCCCGAGTTCCTTCATCTCTTCGAAAAGGTATGTTTCCAGCATTTCTTTAGGTACCACCTCCAGGAACATACTGGAATCGGTTACAAATGACTGTAGGGCAGTGCATGTGCTGGGTTGTTCCGGGCTGCTGTCTCTCAGCAGCCGGTTCACAACACTTTTTAATCCGATCCTGATGCCATGGCTGAACTGTTCTTCCTTCAGCATCAGTGCATTTTGGACCCAGTACAGCTGCATGAAAATGATGCCGCCCAAGGCGATGGAAATGAGAATGATGAGGAGAGAAAAGGATTTCTTATGCATGCAGTTAAAGGGTCAAAAGAATAAATTATAATGGATGTTAAAAAGGCATTAACGGATTTTTAACAATTGGTTAACAACTTGACTGGTTTTCTGGTTATATTTTTGGTTCGTCAAAAGAATTGAAATTATTCACAAATAACGAAATAAAACTATGAAAAAAGTTCTTGTAGTACTCAGTCTGTTCGCATTCCTGGCAGCCAGCAGCATTTCCGTCAATACAGCCGTAGCTTCAGAACTCTCTGTTGAGATGGTAAAACTGGATAAGGATCCCAAGGCAGGCGAAAAGAAATCAAAGAAAGATGCAGCCAAGGCACCGGCTGCAGCCGAAACCAAATCAGGTGATTGTGGTAGCGCTCCGGCAGCTGCACCCAAGTCATCCTGCTGCAAAGGCGAAACCAAGGCTGCCTGCAGTGGCCCTAAGACTACATCAGCTGCTTGTCCGGATAAAAAGTAATCCGCCGACACACTGGAATTCTTTTATGTGAAAGCCCCGGCATCCCCGGGGCTTTCGTATTTTTGTCAGGATCGTAATCATGGCTTATGGCAACTGCACACGTGATTTATGAAAAGGACCTGAGGATCACCGCACAACATATCCTGTCCGGTGACCGGATCGTAACTGACGCACCACCGGATAACAAAGGAAAAGGGGAGGCGTTCAGTCCAACGGACCTGTTGGCAACATCCCTGGCATGTTGCATGTTAACCATCATCGGAATAGCCGCGAATGAGCATGGATTCTCCATTGATGGCACCGAAGCATCCGTAACCAAGGTGATGTTCAGCAACCCTCGCCGGGTTGGGCGTATTGAAATCGTTATGACGTTTCCGGAAGTTGCCTACACCATTAAACAAAAGCGGATCATCGAGGCAGCTGCTAGAACCTGTCCTGTTTCCCAGAGCCTCAGTAAAGAGCTGGAGCAGGATATCACCTTTCATTTTCCTGAAGTACCCCAAGGACAGAAGGAGTAAAATACCAAAAGATGCCGGGAGAACAGTTTCCGATCATCATTACCACGTATGCCGGGCTGGAAAACAGTCTGGCCGAAGAGCTCAAAGACCTGGGTAGCCAGGATGTGCTCGCTGGCAGAAGGATGGTTTCTTTGAAGGGAGACATGGAAACCCTCTACCGGATTAATTATCGCTCCCGGCTGGGGCTGAGGGTACTCAGACAATTGGCTGTCTTCAACCTCACTGATCAGAATTCCTACTACGAGGCCCTGGGCTCTTTGCCCTGGGAATCATGGATCGCGCGTGATCAGAGCATCGCCATCGATGCTGTCGTTTCAGGCAAGATATTAACGCACAGTCAGTTCGCAGCGCAGCGTGCCAAGGATGCCATCGTCGACAGGCTGCGGAACCTGCAGGGCTGGCGCCCCGGTGTGGACCTGACCAGACCGGATATCCGGATCCATGTTCATGTCAATCAGGATAGCTGCCACGTTTCTCTGGACAGCTCATCTGAGCCCCTGCATAAACGCGGTTACCGTAAAGCCCAGGGAGATGCACCCCTGAGTGAGGTGATGGCGGCAGGTCTGATACACCTGAGTAACTGGTCAGGAGAAGGAGAATTCCTGGATCCGATGTGCGGATCAGGTACGATTGCCATTGAAGCTGCCATGAAGGCGCTCAACTACCCGGCGGCGTATTTTCGCAGGTTTTTCGGATTCCAGCGTTGGCCCGACTTTGAACAAAAGACATGGGACAGAATAAAGGAAGAGGGCTTGGAATCACGCATAATTGCCGATCCATTCATACGCGCCAGTGATGCTTCCTATAAGGCCGTTGCCAATGCTTCGCTGAACATTGCACAGGCCGGATTCACGGACCTCATCAAACTGGAAAAGAAGCCCTTTCAGGCTGTATTTCCACGCCGCCTGAATGGCACCATCATTACCAATCCTCCTTATAATGAGCGTATTAAAAGTCAATACAATATAGAGCTTTACAGATCCTTTGGAGACTTCCTGAAAACACGTTTTAAGGGATTTACGGCCTGGATCTTCTCAGGTGATATGGAAGCTTTGTCCCGCATCGGCCTTCGCTCTTCTGCCCGTATTCCCCTGTTCAATGGCCCGATCGAATGTCGCCTTGCACGTTTTGATCTGTTCCAGGGAACACTTGTGGCTCATAAATATGGCGATGCCTCTGATGAGAAGGTAAAGGAGAGGGTCCTGCGGAAGCGACGCGGCCACGGTAATGCCGGGGAAGGAAACAAGGAAGAAACAGACAATTTTGCCACACATGACGATTGAAATCAGGAAGCTGGGCGTTCTCACTTCCGGAGGGGACAGCCCGGGTATGAATGCTGCCATCAGAGCAGTGGTGCGGACCGGAATACAAAACGGGATCGAAGTCTTAGGCATTTATCGCGGCTATGAAGGTTTGATCGACGGACAGTTCGCCAGACTTGAAAGCCACAGTGTTTCGAATATCATCCAAAGAGGGGGCACGATACTGAAATCGGCCCGCAGTCAACGATTCCGGACACCGGAAGGCATGGAACAGGCCTATCATCAAATCACCGGTCAGGGCCTGGATGCCCTGGTGGTGATCGGGGGTGACGGTACATTCAGCGGTGCAGAAGAATTCAATAAACGCTTTGATTTTCCAATCGTTGGCCTTCCAGGGACCATAGATAATGACCTGTATGGGACAGACTTTACAATCGGTTATGACACGGCCATCAATACTGTCGTGGATGCCGTTGATAAGATTAGAGATACAGCCAGTTCCCACGACCGTTTGTTTATCGTGGAAGTGATGGGACGCGATGCTGGCTTCATCGCGCTTAGAAGTGGTATTGCCGTTGGAGCTGAAGACATCCTCATTCCTGAAGAGAAAACCCATATCGAGCAATTATATGCCATATTGGATGCCGGCTTTCGCAAGAATAAAACATCAGCTATCATCATCGTGGCGGAAGGGGATGATGGCGGTGGCGCCTATGAGGTGTCCCGTGCCATCGAAGCAAAATATGGTCAGTTTAAAACACGGGTTACAATCCTGGGACATATTCAACGGGGAGGATCCCCTTCCTGCATGGACCGGGTATTGGCCAGCACCCTGGGTTATGAGTCGGTTTTGGCATTGCGGAGCGGGGTCAGGGATGTGATGATTGGCATGGTAAACAAGAAGATCGTCTATACTCCGTTCAGCATGGCTACCAAACATCATCAACAGATCAACCGAAGTATGCTCGATATGGCCCGCATTCTGTCAACCTGATACAAGGAAATCGTGTATGTGGAGGTAATACTACCGGTTCCCGTTCCGGGTTTGTTTTCCTACGCCTTGCCACAAGGCCTGGAGGTGGCGGTCCAGCCTGGTATGCGCGTGGTCGTGCCTTTCGGACCACGCCGGATTCTCACCGGCATTATCCGTTTTAAGCATGATCAGCCCGCAAAACAGGACCTTAAGGCCGTGCTTGAAATCCTGGATGGCGAACCCCTTGTATCACCCGCGCAGTTTGGATTCTGGGAATGGTTATCAGCCTATTACATGTGCAGTCTGGGTGAGGTCATGATGGCGGCCCTGCCTTCTGTATTTCGCCTGGCCTCTGAAACCACACTGGAAATCCATCCAGATTTTGACGGGAATATGGACGTGCTGAACCACCATGAGCAGGCGGTGGCAGAAGCCCTGGCCATGCAGGACAGCCTGAGCCTGTCACAGGTCAGCGAGATTACCGGTCTGGGTAAGGTGGTGAACCTGGTTCGGACCCTGATTCAAAAAAGGGTGGTTCAGGAGAAAGAGATCATACAGCTTAAGTACAAGGAAAAAAAAGAGAACATATACCTTCTGCATCCGGATTTTCGTGATGAAACCGTCCTTTCGTCCTGCCTGACAGAGCTCTCCCGTAAGGCCAACAAACAAATGGAGGTGATGATGACCTGGCTTCAGGAGACCGGTGTTCCAGCAAACGGATGGGATGTCGCCCTGGCTGCCGGACCATGGAGCCAGCATCCCGGATATGCTGCCGCGCTGGTCGCTCTCACCCGCAAAGGTATCCTCATCAAGGAAAGCCGGGTCGTCAGCCGGCTCGCTACCCCGCTCGCCAAGGCATCAACGAAAGATATTCAATATACTGATATCCAGCGTGAGGCCATCTCAAACATCCGGAAACACTGGGATGAGAAAGATGTAAATCTGCTGTTTGGTGTGACAGGTTCTGGTAAGACAGAGATCTATCTGCATCTGATCCAGGAATATCTCGAAAAGGGTAAGCAGATACTCTATCTGTTGCCTGAAATAGCCTTAACTACCCAGATCATTGACCGCCTGCGCCACTACCTGGGCCATCAGGTTGGGGTTTACCACTCCCGGTATCCTGATGCAGAGCGGGCCGAGATATGGCACCAGGTGCTGGGCTTTTCACCAGGAAGTACGGGGCATTCGCATCAGGTTGTGCTCGGTGCACGTTCGGCCCTGCTGTTGCCTTTCAGGGACCTGGGCCTGATCATCATCGACGAAGAGCATGATCCATCGTACAAACAGGTGGACCCCGCCCCCCGTTACCATGCCCGGGATGCTGCACTCTGGCTTGCCCGCCAGCATGGCGCCAAAGTCCTGATGGGTTCTGCCACACCCGCTGTGGAAACCTTTGCTCATGCCCTGGCCGGCAGGTTTGGACTGATCCGTCTGGACAAACGCTACCTAGACCAGATGCTGCCTGAGATATTGGTCGTTGATATCCGCGAAGAAGCCAAAAAACGCAGGATGTACTCCCTGTTTACCGGCACACTCCTCAGCCATATTGAGGAGGCCCTGAATCATAAGGAACAGGTGATCCTGTTCCAGAACCGCAGGGGATTTGCCCTCAGACTGGAATGTGATGTTTGTCAATGGATCCCGCAATGCCTTCACTGTGATGTTACCCTGATATACCACAAGAAGGAGGGACACCTGCGATGCCATTACTGCGGGTATACTCAGACTGTTCCCCAGCGTTGCCCTGCCTGTGCCTCGACAGGCTTAAAAATGAAAGGCTTCGGGACGGAGAAGATTGAGGAGGAACTGAAAGCATTCCTCCCCGATGCCCGCATTGCCCGTATGGACCTGGATACGACCCGCTCCAGGCAAGCCTATCACACATTTATTCAGGCCTTCTCAGACCGTCAGATTGATATCCTGGTGGGGACCCAGATGGTGACCAAGGGACTGGACTTCGATAATGTCAGTACGGTTGGGATTCTGAATGCTGATCATATGCTGAGTTATCCGGATTTCCGGGCAATGGAGAGAAGCTATCAACTGATGGCACAGGTGAGCGGGCGTTCGGGGAGGAAAGGGAAACGGGGCCGGGTGATCATCCAGACCAGCCAACCGGGTCAGACAGTGATTCATCAGGTGATCCATAATGATTATGAGGGAATGTTCCGGGATCAGATGACGGAGCGTGACAGGTTCAGCTATCCGCCTTTCTCCAGACTGATATTGATCCGCCTGCAACACCGGGATGCCAAAACACTTGATCAGGCAGCCGCCTGGCTGGCAGCCGCCTTACGCGATGTCCTTGGAAAAAGGGTGCTGGGTCCCGAATATCCGCTTATCTCAAGGATCAGGAATGAGTACATCAAACACATCCTTGTTAAGGTGGATCGTAAGGAATCTGTCAAAGATGCCAAACGACTTATTACGCAGTCAGTGGATGCATTGATGGGTGAAGCTTTGCTGCGAAGGGTAAGGGTTATCCTGGATGTAGATCCTGTTTAGTCTTTATCAGGGGATGATGACAAAGATGTCTTCTGAGTCTTTCTTCATATAATACCGCTCTCTTCCGAACTTCTCAAGGCTCTCCATATTGGTTTTCAGCTCCATCAGGGCGGTGCTGTCCTTACGGATCTCTTCCACATAGTACGCTTTCTCGTTTTGGAGCTGCTTCAGCTCCCAGGTGAGCTGGTATTGTGAAACGAAGTTATTCCGGTCGAAGGCAATCATGAAAACCAGGAATCCAAGGGTGGTGTACACGTACTTGTTCCGGAGGATGGAAAAGATTTTCCTGACGGTTTTCATGCCTGCAAAGATAAGGTTCACAAACCGATTTCTTCAGCCCTTTCCTGCATGGCTTCCACTGCGAGTTGGGCAAATTCAGGCAAAGGAATACCAATCAGGGTGCATTCCAGGATATGATCCCTGTTCACACTTGCAGCGAAGGCTTTTTCCTTCATCCTTTTCACGACAGACGAAGGTTTCACGCTGCGCACCTGCTTGTCAGGGTATACCAGTGCGGTAGCTGTAATCAGCCCGGTGATGGTTTCCCCGGCCGCCAGCGCATGCTGAAATCGTGTGGTTCTTTCCTGTCCTGTTGCCATCTCATTGTGCATGCGGATGGCATCAATGATTGCGGGATCGAGTCCTTTCTCCTCCAGGATACGGGCCGTCAGCAAACCATGCTGATCTGGCCTGTCCGCGGTCATTTCCACATCCAGGTCATGCAGCAAACCTGCCAGACCCCATCGGGCCTCATCTTCCCCAAGATGCAGCGCCAGTTTACGCATCACAGCTTCCGACGCCAGACAATGTGCAATCATACGCGGATTGGAGATATATTCATGCAATAAATTCAGCGCATCTTCTCTTTTCATCAGAATAATGATTATCAGTGAACATCGATACCTCTAACCATATATATAAGGTGCTCCAGGGTTTCCTGGATCCCTGCCATGTAATCTCTTACTGCGCCGGGACTTCCCGGGATAGCATACATCAGTGTCCGTCCACTGAGGCCAGCTACGGCCCGGCTAAGCACTGCCCTGGGCATCGTTGCGGCATGCCTCAAACGTATCATCTCCATGATCCCGGGGATCTCCTTGTCCATGAACCGCCGGAAAACATCAGGTGTAATGTCCCTGGGGCCTACCCCTGTTCCGCCTGTGGCAATGATAATATCCACGCCCTCTCCGATCAAACGCTGGAGTGACGCACCCAGGGTCTTTTCATCATCCGGGATGATCTCAGATGTATGACTGGCTTCCCATCCCCTGGTCTGGAAAAAAAATTCACTCAGCCTTATTACCTCCGGGCCGCTGCGGTCTTCATACTCCCCCCTGTAGGCCCTGTCGCTCAGGGTCAGGACATGCACCCTGCAAGGTTTAGGTTCAAAAATTACAGCATCACCAGCCTTGGCCTGGCCTGGCTGAATCACACGGCAGAAGATCCCTTCTTTGGGCATAACACATTTCCCCACCGCAACGAAAATGGCGCACCCGTCACCATGACACTTTTTCCCGAGCTGCGTCACCTCCAGCATTGCAGATCCGATTCTTAGACGGTCACCGGGTTTGAGGTTCATGAGGTTGAGGCCTTCAGTGGTGATATTCTCAGCAAATTCTCCGGGTTGAAAAGTACGCCCGGCCTGCACACCAAAGCGCTGGATGCTCTCGATTGACAATAAACTCACCTGCCTGTGCCAGTCACCCGCATGGGCATCACTGGCAATACCCGTTTCTGTGATCCGGATATGTTCAACAGGCGTTTTAATGGTGCCTTTTTCCAGGCTGATATTAACCGACAATACAGTTCCCTTCATGATCAGGCAGGTGTTGTGTTCTGATTATGAGCCGCTTCTTTGGTTTTTTCCACAAGCCTTACCGGACCAATGACCATGTTCTTATCGACGGCCTTGCACATATCATAGATGTTCAGCAACGCAATCTGGACGGCAGTCAGGGCCTCCATTTCCACCCCAGTCTGGGCTGTGCATTTCACCATACTTTGAACATATACGCCTTCCGGGATCAGGCTGGCTTTCACTTCCACCTGGCTGATGGGCAGGGGATGACAAAGTGGGATCAGGTCAGGTGTTCGCTTGGCTGCCATGATACCTGCTATTTCTGCCACGGTCAGCACGTCACCCTTGCGGATACCATTCTCGCGAATGAGCTGGATCGTGGCCGGTTCCAGATGTATCTTTCCCTCAGCCCGCGCCATGCGCTGCATAAAAGGCTTGTCACCTACATTTACCATATGTGCACGTCCCTCGGCATCGGTATGGGTTAGCTCCTTCTGTTTCATAATTATTTATGTATTGATTTTTAGCCTCCAATCCGGAAAAAGGAACCATGGTGATTATGGGTCCCGCAAGCCGGTTTATTGGCGATGGCCAAAGCATATGCTTCAGGTATCCCATGCGCTCTGATGGAATAGCCCAGGTCATTGAACAGGCAGGGCTTCAGCCATCCGTCGGAGGTGAGGCGAAGACGGCTGCATGCCTCACAATGTCCTCCTTCGCCGTTCTCCACTACCGAAAAGGTCCCGGCCAGCAAGTCCATCTGCCGGATAAATCTTACCTCGAGTCCGTTACTTTCTGCAAAGGCCCTGACGCCGGTGGCATCCTCCTCGCTGCTGTCGTGTCTGACAACACAATTCAGTTTGATGGGCCAGAGGCCTGCCTGCCGGGCAGCCTGAATGCCTTCAAATACCGACTCCAGACGGCCCAGACGGGTGATCTCACGATAACGCTCAGGATCAACAGAATCAAGGCTGATATTGACACGTTGCAAACCTGCTGAAGCCAGCGCATGGGCATACTGCGACAACAGGATACCATTGGTCGTCATGGAAAGGTCTTTAATGCCTTTCAGCGTTGAAAGCATGGCGACAAGATCCACAATTCCCTTGCGTACCAATGGTTCTCCACCAGTTATGCGCACCTTGTCTATGCCCATCTCTACACCATATCTGGCTACCTCGAAAATCTCCTCCAACCGCAAAATATCCTGGTGATGGATGAGCGGAATGCCCTCAGCCGGCATGCAATAATGGCAACGCAGGTTGCATTTGTCGGTGACGGAAATGCGCAGATAATGGATATGACGGTTAAATGAGTCGTACACGTACCAGGTCTCCTTCTTTTATCTCATGCTGGCCAATATCCAGACTAATCAGACCATCTGCCAGCACATAGGCTTGGATATGTGCCGAACCATGGTATTCAACCGGCCTGACCATGCCGTCTTCATCGATTTTCACCGGCAGGAAGGCCAGCCTTTTGGTTTTCCTGCGTTGTATGGTTGTTCCCATTGGCAACAAGGGAACAAGGGGCCGGAAAATATGCCCCATCATCCTGAACAGAAGTGGTTTCACCAGCAATTCAAACTGCACAAAACTGGATACCGGATTTCCGGGCAGACCGAAAACGAATTTCTCATTCCAGGTTCCAAAAACGGTTGGCCTTCCGGGTTGAACCGCCAAACTGTGGAAATGAAGCTGCACGCCGATCTGTTCCAGGGCATCGGGGATAAAGTCATAATCGCCGGCTGATACCCCGCCAGTGATCAACAAGATATCACATTCATGTAAAGCCTTCGAAATCATCTCGACGGAGATCTGGGGATCATCAGGAACAATTCCCAGATACTTGGCGAATGCTCCCATGGACCTGATCTGGCCTTCCAACTGGTAGGCATTGCTGTTGCGGATGCCTGAAGTTCCTGGTTTTTCTTCGGGTTCTACCAGCTCATCCCCGCTGGTAAGTATTCCGGCTACCGGACGTTTGTAGACCAGTGGACAGGTGGCTCCGGTGCCCGCCAGAATGGCGAGGTGCTGCGAGAGCAATCGCTCTCCCACGTTCAGGATTCGCTCGCCCTGGCGGATGTCTTCTCCCTTGTAACAGATATTCCGCGAAGTGGAGCTCGGCAGAAACCGTATCTTTCCATCCGGCATGATTTCGGTATGTTCATGGATGATGACACAATCGGCACCAGCCGGAACAGGTGCTCCGGTCATAATCCTCATGCATTCACCGGTTTGCAGAACGCGGGTGGTACTAACCCCTGCCGGGATATGTCCTACCAACTGCAGGGGAGTTGCCAGGTCATCCTGCCGGCAAGCATAACCATCCATGGCGGATTTGTCAAACGGAGGTATATCGGTGTCAGCGAAAATGTCTTCAGCCAGGATACGGTTGAGCGCTTCACGGTAATCCGCCCTCTCGGTTGCGAGCTGTGGCTGGGTCTGACTGATGATGGCCTGTGCTTCTTGAAATGTGATCATAAACCCTTGTCTGGAAACATGAGCGATATGCATGCAAAGGTAAACATTACCGCTCAGTCCTGGCTTTCCTGCATGAGCTGATCAACCAACGCCGGCACGCCCTGGGTGGCCGTTGTACGAATAATGGTCAGGTTGTTTACATAGTCCTGATGCCCGGCTTTGGGGTCTATCAGGTATTTCGGTGCCTTGTGCGGCGCTTCGAATACAAGTCCTGCCGCCGGATAGACCTGCAAAGAAGATCCGATAATGATGAAGATATCCGCTGATGCTGTCAAACGGGCCGCCGGCCCTATCATCGGTACTTCTTCTCCAAACCATACAATATGGGGTCTGAGTTGGTAGCTTTTGGGACAGAGATCCCCCATTTTCAGCTCCCAGCCTTCTATCGGCACGATGTAATCCGGGTCGCCAGTGGACCGTGCTTTGCGTATTTCGCCGTGTAAATGCATCACATGGGTTGAACCAGCGCGCTCATGGAGGTCGTCCACATTTTGGGTGATGATGCGCACATCGAAAGTAGTTTCCAGCTTAACCAGGGCCAGGTGTGCATCATTGGGATGGACTTCCAGCAGTTGCCGCCTTCTTTGGTTGTAGAAATCCATGACCAGTTCCGGATCTCGCATGAAAGCCCCAGGGGTGGCCACATCCTCAATGCGATGGTTGTTCCACAATCCGTCCTTGTCCCGGAAGGTCTGGATGCCACTTTCAGCGCTGATGCCGGCACCCGTGAAAACCACAATACGTTTCATGGCTGGAATCTATGTTTCCAGACGAAAATACAGGAATTTGGCAAACCAGATTTCCTATTCCATGATTTTCATGTCATCCAGCACCTGCAGGGTGTCGCGCACAGATTGGGCACTTTCGTTCAGCATCTTCTTTTCCTTGGCATCCAGCTTGATCTCAATGATCTCGTCGATGCCGTTGCGGCCGAGCTTTACCGGGACACCAAGATAGATGTCTTTCAACCCATATTCACCGTTGAGGAACGCACAAACCGGGAAGATCCGCTTCTGATCATCTACGATGGCTTCCACCATTTGTGCAGCGGCAGCACCGGGAGCATACCATGCCGAGGTTCCCATCAGGCTGACCAGCTCACCACCGCCTTTGCGGGTGCGTTCTACGATCTTTTCAATCACATCGTTGCCCAGCAACTCCGTAACAGGGATGCCATTAACCGAAGTATATCTTGGCAACGGTACCATGGTGTCTCCATGTCCGCCCAGCAGAAGAGCGTGGATGTCTTTCGGGCTGACATTCAATGCCTCGGCCAGGAAGGCTTTGTAACGACCGGTATCCAGGATGCCGGCCATTCCGAAAACCTTGTTGGGCATTTTGTTAGCAGCCTTGTATGCAACGTACGTCATCACGTCCAGGGGATTGGAAACGATGATCAGAACCGCTTCCGGAGAGTATTTGATCACCTTTTCAGTGACTTCCTTCACAATGTTGGCATTGGTCTTGATCAGATCATCACGGCTCATACCGGGTTTGCGCGGCAGTCCGGAAGTGATCACCACCACCCCTGAACCCTTGGTGCGCAGGTAATCATTGGTGACCCCGACAACCCTGGTATTGAAGTTGTTAATCGACGAAGTCTGCCAGATATCCAGGGCTTTGCCCTCTGCCAGTCCTTCTTTGATATCAACCAAAACCACCTCGCGGGCGAGGTCCTTGTGGGCAATGACGTTAGCGCAGGTCGCCCCGACATTCCCTGCACCGATAACCGTGATCTTGTTCATCATAGATGAAATTGAGTTCGTTGAATTGTTATTGTGTCCAAATCGATCGCACAAATATATCTAAAAAATTACATAACTCACTTCTCGAAATAAGATTTCTGTTGTTTCCGGGAAACAGTAGCGGCAAGTCAGGTTAACCCGGCTTGCCGCATGCTGTATTCATATTGTCAACGACCCGGATGGGTCAGAGGCATTCCTCGCTCTGCTTGCACTGTGCATCGATCACAGCGATGGTCACCATATTGACGATCTCACTCACCGAAGATCCGATCTGCAGGATGTGCACCGATTTGCTTAAGCCATTGATGATGGGCCCGATCACTTCCATACCAGCCATCTCCTGCATGAGTTTGTAAGCAATGTTACCGGCAGTCAGGTACGGGAAGATCAGCACATTGGCGGGTCCGTCGGCGAGTTTGGAGAAGGGGAAATTTTCCCGCATGATCTCATTGTTCAGTGCCACATTGGCCTGGAGGTCGCCATCAACGATCAAATCGGGATAGCGTTCATGCAGTATTCCAACGGCCTCTCTCACCAGCAACGGAATCCTGCCTTCGTTGGATCCGAAGTTGGAATAGGACAACAGGGCAATACGGGGTTTGATCTTGAAATTCTCCACAGCCCGCGCTGTCTGGAGCGTGATTTCAACCAGTGTTTCTGCTGTAGGGTTTTTATTGACAGTGCAATCGCTGAAGAAAACGGGGCCTTTCTTGGTATTGATGGCATACATGCCACTCACGATACTCCACTTCCTGCTACGTCCGATGATCTGAAGGGCCGGTTTGATGGTGTCCGGATAGTTGTTCGTCAGTCCGGATACCATGGCGTCGGCATATCCTGTTTCGACGAGCATCGGACTGTAGTAATTCCGGTAAACCATGCGTTCGCGGGCAGCGGCCAGTGTTACGCCCCTACGCTGCCGCCTCTGGAACAGGGCCTGGGAGAAGGATTCCAGCCTTTCTTTTTCCTGGGGTGACTTGGGATCGATGATCTCAACGCCATCCAGTTCGAACTCATGTTCCTGAATGAGGCCGCGGATAATCTCCTCATTGCCAAGTAGAATTGGGATGGCAATGCGTTCGTTCAGCACGATCTCAGCGGCTTTCAGCATTTTGTAATTTTCTGCTTCTGCAAAAACGACCCGTTTGGGGTCTCGCTTGGCCCTTGCCTTGATTTGCCTGATGAGGGGATTGGATAACCCCAGTCGTTTACTGAGCTCCTCGCGGTAGGCATCCCAATTGGTAATGGGTTTTCGTGCCACCCCGGTATCCATCGCAGCCTGCGCTACGGCTGGCGACACATGTACGATCAGGCGCGGGTCCATGGGTTTTGGAATGATATAATCACGCCCAAACTTCAGATTGGTTGTATGGAAAGCGATGTTCACTTCTTCGGGTACCGGTTCCTTGGCGAGTGCCGCCAGGGCCCGTGAAGCAGCCAGCTTCATCTCATCATTGATGGCGGTTGCCCTCACATCCATGGCACCGCGGAAAATGAATGGGAAGCCCAGCACATTGTTTATCTGGTTCGGATAATCTGAACGCCCTGTTGCCATGATGATATCATCCCTGGTTGCAACGGCATCCTCATAACGAATTTCAGGGACCGGATTGGCCAGCGCAAACACAATCGGGTCTTTGGCCATCTTCAGGAGGCATTCCTTCTTCAGGACGCCGGCGACCGAGAGACCCAGGAACATATCAGCACCATCCAATGCTTCTTCCAGGGTATGAACATTGCGGGTCGTGGCAAACTGCTTCTTGGATGCGTTCAGGTCAGTCCGGTCGGCATGGAGGACACCCTTGCTGTCGAACATGATGACATTTTCTTTCTTAACCCCTAACATAAGATACAGCCGTGTACAGGAAATAGCCGAGGCACCCGCGCCGTTGACGACGATCTTAATATCTTCAATTCTTTTGCCATTGATCTCCAGCGCATTGAGTAGTCCTGCCGAAGTGATGATGGCTGTTCCATGCTGGTCATCATGCATTACAGGGATATCCAGCGCGGCTTTAATACGGTCTTCGATTTCGAAGCATTCCGGTGCCTTGATGTCTTCAAGATTAATGCCACCGAATGTAGGTGCGATGGCAATCACTGTTTGGACGAATTTGTCAATGTCCTTTTCATTTACCTCAATATCAAAGACATCCAGGTCGGCAAAGATTTTGAACAGAAAGCCTTTACCCTCCATCACAGGCTTGCCTGCTTCCGGACCTATGTCGCCCAGACCCAGGACAGCTGTGCCATTGGAGATAACTGCGACCAGATTGCCCTTGGCGGTGTATTTGTACACGTCATCAGGATTGTCTTTGATAGCCAGACAAGGATCGGCCACCCCTGGGGTATAGGCCAGTGATAAGTCACGCTGGGTGGAGTAAGGCTTTGTCGGTACGACTTCAATCTTTCCGGGACGCCCCTCTGAATGGTAGATGAAAGCGTCTTTTCTGAACAGGTTGTCCATATTTTCAGGATTTTGGAGGTGAATGCTCAAACAGCAGTGGTCATAACAAATCTATAAATTATTCTGCTTATCGCATCGCATACGGATAATTCTTCAGGGAACAGTTAACAGGGAACAGTTAACAAGGAACAGTTAACAGGGAACTGTTAACAGTGATCAGCGAGCAGCCATCAGCTTACACTGAATACTGACTACTGTAAACTGTCAACTGAATTCAGGATAATTGTGGTAAATTTGCACCCTTCAATGAAAGCATACCAACTGTAACGCGCAAGCTATGTATGAGTATCTCAAAGGGACGCTGGCAGAGAAGAATCCGGCTTATGCAGTGGTTGATTGCCAGGGAGTTGGGTATATAGTCCAGATCTCCCTCTTCACCTATTCTGCTTTGCCTGAGACGGGCTCTCCGGCGGCTCCCCAGGTGAAGCTGCTGGTACACCAGCTCGTCAGGGAAGACAGCCATATGCTGTTTGGATTTGCCTCTGAGCATGAGCGCGAGCTATTCAGGTTGCTGATCTCCGTCACAGGGGTTGGTGCCAATACAGCCCGCATGCTGCTATCATCCCTCGACCCCGCGCAACTCACAGAAGCCATCCTTGGAGGAAATACCGCCTTGCTTAGCAGTGTCAAAGGAATCGGCGCCAAAACAGCCGCCCGCATCATCCTTGACCTGAAAGACAAGGTTGGAAAATCCACTGTTCCGGCAGGTCTTTTAATCAGCCCGCACAATACCCTAAGGGAGGAAGCGTTATCTGCCTTATCCATGCTGGGATTTCAGCGTGCGGCAGCGGAAAAAGCGCTGTATAAAGTGTTGCAGGATAATGGTTTGTCTCAATCATTGGAAACAGTGATCAAGGCAGCATTGAAACTTTTGTAGGTAATTAAGGGCAGGTAAGCACAGATTCAACCGGATTGACGCATTTGGAAAGGGCGATAAAATACTTCCTTAAATTTATCTTTATCTCGTTGGTAGCAACCCTGGTTTGGGGAGCCAGACCGGCCTCTCCTGCCATGCCAGCTCCGCCGCGAACCCTGGCCCCTCCCGATAGCCTCAATGACAGCATCTCCCTGCCTTATCCTATCCCGCAGCAATCTTATCCGTTTACCGGTCCCCCTGCCACCACACCCTTACACCTGGCTGACCCCCCGAATATCAAAAACTCGGTGCAGTATGACCCGGAAAACAATGCCTATCTCTTCACCCGGACGATGGGCAACCGTAACCTGGGCGGTGCGGACATGATGACGTTTGAGGAATACCTCAAATACGACATGGACCGTTCCATGCGTAATTATTGGAAATCAAGGATTCAGGCCTCAGGAACAGAGAACAGAAGCGCCCTGATTCCTCAGCTTCATGTTGCCGGTGAAGCCTTCGACCGTATCTTCGGTGGTTCTACCATCGACATCAGACCCTCCGGCGCTGCCGAACTGCGCTTTGGTGTGATCGCCAACCGCCGGGATGACCCTACCCTGGATGTCAGACAACGACGTACCGTCAACTTCGACTTCCAGGAAACCATTCAGATGAATGTGGTGGCCAAAATCGGGGATAAAATAGAGTTTACCACCAACTATAATACTGAAGCTACCTTCGATTTTGAGAATAAACTTAAGCTGCAGTATCAGGGTCAGGAGGATGAGATTATCAAACTGATCGAAGCCGGTGACGTTACACTCCCGCTCAACAGCACCCTGATCACCGGTAGTCAAAGCCTTTTTGGAATAAAGACAAGGCTGCAGTTTGGACGCCTCATGGTGACCAGCGTTTTCTCACAACAGAAGAGCGAATCTTCTACCATCACCGTTGCCGGAGGAGCTCAAACCAATACCTTCAACCTGGGAGCGGATGACTATGAAGAAAACAAGCACTTCTTCCTGGCGCAGTTCTTCAGGGAAAACTACGAACGTTACCTCTCCACCCTGCCCATCATCGGATCCCCGGTCAATATTACCAAGATAGAGGTGTGGCTTACCAATATCGGAGCTGCTGTCACCGAAAACCGCAACATCGTCGCGTTCCAGGACCTTGGCGAAATCGCACCATATAATAATAGTGTCAGCCCCATACCGGGCCTGGCTTATCCCTCCAACCGGTCCAACGACCTCATCACCCGTCTGGATACCAACCAGGTGAGACCGATCGACCAAGTTGGCAACTACCTGAAGAACCAGTTCGGTTTTACGTCGGGTATAGATTTCCAGAAAGTGGAAAGTGCCCGTAAGCTGAATTCATCAGAATACTCTTTCAACAGCAAACTGGGTTTTATCTCTCTTAATACAACCCTTAATCCCGATCAGGTTCTGGCGGTGGCCTTCCAGTATACCGTAATCGGTCTGGATACCGTTTTCCAGGTTGGGGAATTCTCAGATCAGGGGATCACCGGGGCCAACACCCTCATCACCAAGATGCTCAAAAGCACCACCCTGAGCACCCGCGTTCCGATGTGGAACCTGATGATGAAGAACGTGTATGCCATCGGCGCTTACCAGGTCAATCAGGAAGATTTTGTCCTGAATATCCTTTATTCGGGTAATGAAAATGGCGTCCCAACAGGATTCCTTACAGAAGGTCCGGATGATGTCAAGGGTATCCCCCTGATCCGACTGATGAACCTGGATAACCTCGATGCCCGCCTCAACCCACCGCATGATGGGGTCTTTGACTTTATCGATGGAGCAGCGCGCAATGGTGGTACCATCAATGCAGCCAACGGACGCATCTACTTCCCTGTGCTGGAGCCTTTCGGAAGCTGGCTGCGCAACAAGCTCAAGGATCCGGCCCTCGCTGATAAGTATGCCTTCGACTCACTGTATACCCTGACCAAGACCGGAGCACGCCAGTTCCCTTCTAAAAATAAATTTGCCCTCGAAGGTTTTTATAAGTCTTCATCAGGATCAGAAATCGCCCTGAATGCACTCAATGTGCCCCAGGGCTCTGTTCGTGTGACTGCAGGAGGAATTCCCCTTACAGAAAATGTAGATTATACTGTTGACTACACACTCGGACGTGTGCGTATCATCAACGAAGGGATCCTCAATTCAGGTACACCTATCAACATATCACTGGAAAGCAATTCCCTCTTCAATATCCAGACGAAAACACTGCTTGGGACACATTTTGATTATCAGTTCAACAAGGACCTGCGGGTAGGGGCCACCATCCTCAACCTGACTGAACGTCCGCTGACGCAGAAAGTAAATTTCGGCGATGAACCCATCTCCAACACGATCTGGGGGATGGATTTCAGCTATCAGCGGGAATCCCGCTTCGTGACCAAAGTGCTGGACAAGCTGCCTTTCTACAGTACGAAAGTTCCGACCCGTATCAATCTCGAAGGGGAGTTTGCCCATTTCATCCCCGGTCATTCCAGGGCAATCGGAAAGACTGGCATATCGTATATTGATGATTTTGAGGGCGCTAAGTCAACCTATGATCTGAAGAACATGGGCCTGTGGTTCCTGGCCAGCACGCCCCAGGGACAGGTTGAAGACCTGTTCCCGGAAGCAGCGCCCAATACAGGATTGGAGTATGGATTTAACCGGGCAAAGCTGGCATGGTATGTCATCGATCCGCTCTTCTATGACAAAAGGGGTAACCTGAAACCACCCAACATCAGCAATGATGAGATCTCCAACCACTATGTGAGGAACGTTTTTGAGAATGAGGTGTTTCCGAACAAGGAGCCCCAGAATGGCCAGCCCATGAATATAGCGGTTTTCAATATGGCCTTTTACCCCACCGAAAGGGGACCCTATAATTATGATGTCAATAAAACCCTATTCTCTGAAGGGATCAATGCGGATGGAACCCTGAAACGTCCGGATTCCAGGTGGGGCGGTATCATGCGTAAAATCGATGCCACCGATTTCGAAGCGACCAATGTGGAGTATATCGAATTCTGGATGATGGATCCCTTCGCCTACGATACCAATCACAGCGGTGGTAGCCTGTATTTTAACCTGGGAGACATCAGTGAAGACATTCTCCGTGATTCCAGGAAGTCTTTTGAAAATGGACTACCTACGACTGCGGATGCTACCGGGCTTGTGGACACCACCGTATGGGGCCGTGTCCCCAATACCCAGGACATCGTCGGGGCATTTGACAACAACCCCGCTGCCAGAGCCTTCCAGGATGTGGGCTATGATGGGCTGCGGACAGATGATGAGGTTTCTTTCTTTGATACCAGCTTCCTGCAACGTATCATTCAGGAGCACGGTGCCAACTCTCCTGCCTACCTGCAGGCTATCAATGACCCATCCTCTGATAATTATCACTATTTCAGAGGAACCAACCTGGACAATGATCCAAAATACGCCAGCATTCTGGAGCGCTATAAACGCTTCAACGGACCGGATGGTAACTCGCCTACCAACGATCAGAACCCCGAATCCTATCCCACCCTGGCTACAACACTCCCCAATGCCGAGGATATCAACCGCGATAATACCCTGAGCGAGGACGAGAAATATTATCAGTACCGCATTGACCTCAGACCGGACCGTATGCGGGTAGGTCTCAACCACATCACAGATGTTTATCATGCTAAAGACATACCCCTGGCCAATGGTAAAACCGGTGATGTAAAATGGTATCAGTTCAAGATCCCTATCCGCAGCCCCGAGAAAGTGGTCGGGAATATTGAAGGATTTAAGTCTATACGCTTCATCCGTGCCTTCTTCCGCGATTTCGAACAACCCATCGTATGTCGCTTTGCTACGTTTGAGCTGGTGCGTGGCGATTGGCGCAAATACACCTACGACCTGCTTTCGCCGGGAGAATATATTCCCAATGATAACCAGACCCTGACCAGTTTCGATGTATCGACAGTCAGTATTGAAGAGAACGGGGAGAAAATCCCGGTTCCATATGTCCTTCCTCCTGACATTGAACGTGAGGTTAACCTGGGTACCACCAATCTCCAGCAGCTCAATGAGCAGGCCATGGTGCTCAAGGTGTGTAACCTGGAAGATGGGGATGCCCGGGCCGCATACAAGACAGCTGATTTTGACTTCAGGCAGTATAAGAAGCTGAAAATGTTTATCCATGCCGAGAAATCGGTTGGTAATCTTATTGATGACAATGCCACACGCTATGCAGACGGCGCCCTGAGCGTTTTCATCCGCATCGGAGCCGACTTCGACCAGAACTACTACGAATACGAGATCCCGTTGGTCTTCACTGATTGGTTTGAGAAAAACGAGGACGCCATCTGGCCCAGACGCAACAACCTGGACCTGGAGCTGGCCAAGCTCGTCGATGCCAAGCAGTCCAGAAACAAGGCCATGCGCGAGCCGAATTCCACAATGACTTACAGCACTCCCTATATTACCTATGATGGTGATCGGCGTATTACTATAGTAGGGGCGCCCAGCCTGAGCGATGTCCGGGCCATCATGATTGGTGTGCGGAATCCGAAAAGGAATAACCTGAACCCAGGCAATGACGACGGCTTGTCGAAGTGTGCCGAGATATGGGTGAATGAATTAAGGCTGACAGACTTCGATGAGTCCTCGGGTTGGGCCGCCACCGCCAGGATGAACGCCATGCTGGCCGATCTTGGTAATGTCGTCCTCAGTGGACTACATTCAACGCCAGGCTTTGGCTCCATTGAGAAGAAAGTCAATGAGAGGGCCATGGAAACCACCACCCAGTTTGATTTTGCCACCAACCTTGAGCTGGGCAAGTTCTTCCCTGAAAAACTGGGGCTGAAGGTACCCATGCATTTTGACTACAGCGAGACACGCATTTCTCCGAAATATAATCCTCTTGATCCGGATATTCCATTTAAGGAAGACCTGAGGGAGACTTATGACACCAAAGCAGAGCGAGATTCTGTAAGGGCTCTGGCGCAGGATTTCACTCGCCGCAAAAACCTGAACTTCATCAATGTTCGCAGAGAGAAGGTTGGCGCAGGCGGAAAGAACCGCATCTATGGCATCGAGAACTTTGACTTTACCTACGCCTATTCTGAGATCTATCACCGGAATATTGACATTGAATACGATTTCAAGAAAACATACCGTGGTGGGCTGGGGTATAATTTCACCAATAACCCCAAAAATGTCAGGCCTTTCCAGCGCTGGAAGCTCGTCAGTAAATCACCTGCCCTCAGGCTGATCAGGGATTTCAATTTCTTCTATGCTCCCAAGCTCATTTCTTTCCGGACCGACCTTAACAGGGAATATTCTGAAAAACTGTTGCGGAATAAGAGCCAGGCCCTGGTGATCCTGGAACCCACCTATCTCAAAAAGTTTGATTGGCGGAGGATCTACGATGTGAAGTTTGACCTGACGCAGGCCTTACGTGTTGATTTTGTTGCCAATGCGAATGCTTATGTGGATGAGCCACCTGGTGTCATTGACAGGAATGCACCTGATTATACCATGATGCGCGACTCAATCTGGGAGAGCATCATGAATGGCGGCAGGATGCAGAATTACAATCAATCCCTGAACGTCAATTATAATGTGCCTATCAATAAGCTTCCGCTGCTGGGATGGACCAATGCTTCTATCCGCTATGGGGCTGATTACCGCTGGACCGCTTCTGCCATTTCGGTGCAGGAGATTCTGGGGAATACCGTGGAAAATGCTGTGAACAAACAGGCCAACCTGAATTTCAATTTCACTACGCTATATAACAAAGTTCCTTTCCTCAAAGATCTCAATACACCACCCTCCCGTCCAGGCCAGCAACCCGGACGTCCTGCTGCATCCAGGGAGCAACCTGCGACTGGCAAGGAGCCTGCTCCGGCAGATGAAGGTGAGGAAAAACCCAAAGTGAATTACGGTATTGAAGCCCTTAAGGTTGTCGGACGCATTGTAACCGGCGTCAAAAATGCCTCCATTTCTTATACCGAGGGTGCCGGAACGGTATTGCCCGGATTTATGCCCGAGCCGGATTTCTTTGGAAACAACTGGTCTCTGGATGCACCTGGACTCGGTTTCATCCTGGGGAGCCAGGCTGACATCAGGCCGACAGCCGTTACCAACAACTGGCTTACACGCGATACCCTGCTGAATACGGCGTACATGACCAAGATCAACCAGACACTCAATGCCCGGGCCACCATAGAACCACTGCCGGACTTGAGGATTGAGCTGACGGCCAACCGAAACTACGCTGAGAATCACCAGGAGTAT
The DNA here is from genome assembly GCA_018001695.1 of Lentimicrobiaceae bacterium. Lineage (GTDB taxonomy): Bacteria > Bacteroidota > Bacteroidia > Bacteroidales > JAGNHN01 > JAGNHN01. The sequence continues at coordinate 84,316 of JAGNHN010000001.1, read as the reverse complement.
TTCACAGCCAACGCTGATGGTGTATTCACCGCAACTGCAGCACAGACCACAGGAAGCTTCAGTATCTCCTTTATTACCTGGAATACCGCATTCGAAAAACAGGGTGATGATCATAAATCCCAAAACTTCCAGAACCTGAAGGATTATCGTCAGCAGATCGCGTTCCGCCTGGCTGGTCTGAACCCGAACTGGGATGGCACCATCGTGGATTCAACCGGATTTCCGCAGGGCTATGGCCCTACTTCGCAGGAAGTTCTCATTCCGTCATTTATCGCTGCATACACTGGCCGTTCTCCGGATGTCATAGGCCTCGAGACCTTCCCACGTATCCCAATACCAAACTGGAGGATAACCTATGGGGGGCTCAGCCGTATACCCTTCCTGAGTAAGTTCCTTAAATCTCTCAATATATCCCATTCATACAGAAGCACATACAATATCGGAGCTTTCCAGACAAATATCCTGTACAAGGAAGCGGGTGATTATCCCCTGGCAACCAACGATATCAACAACTTCATCCCTAAGTTTGAAATCGGACAGGTGTCTATCAATGAGCAGTTCGCTCCACTGATCAACTTCGATATGCAATGGCATAACAGCTTGCTTTCCAGGGTGGAAATCAAGAAGTCCAGAAGCCTTTCCCTGAGTTTTGTCAATAACCAATTGACAGAAGTGATCAGTAATGAGTTTATTCTCAGCATGGGTTACAGGTTTAAAGACGTACAATTTACGATCACACCATTGGGTGGTGGCGGACGGAAGCAGCGGCTCAAGAGCGATCTGAATATCAAGGCCGATGTCACCATCCGCACGAATAAGACCGTTCTGCGCAGGGTTGATGAGGATGTGGAACAGGTCTCCAGCGGCCAGCGCAATATTGGCATCAAGACCTCAGCCGAATACCGTATCAACGAAAGAGTTGAAATGCGTCTGTACTACGAGCAGAATATCCTGAACCCCTTCATCTCCTCTCAATTCCCCAACAGCACCACCAATGCAGGGATCAGCCTGCGCTTCTCCCTGGCCCAGTGATATCTGGATATAATTTAGATAATTTCGGCTGATTCTTTTCCGGGTTCCCAATTGTACCTATATTTGTGGCAGCCATGGCAGGCTCTTGCTTTTTGCAGGGTCGATGGCTCACCAGTCAGTGCAGGATAACCAAAAACCAGTGATATGATCATTCCGGAAGAACTACGCTACACCAAGGATCACGAATGGCTGAGAGTTGAAGGAGAAGAAGCCGTGATCGGAATCACCGATTATGCCCAGGGTGAGTTAGGAGATATTGTGTTTATCGAAGTGGATGTTGAAGGCGAAATTCTTGAAATCCATGAAACCTTCGGTACCATTGAGGCCGTCAAGACAGTATCTGACATGTATATGCCCGTTGGAGGGGAAGTGCTGGAACTGAATCCCGCCCTTGATGGCAATCCGGAACTCGTCAATAAAGATCCTTTTGGAGAAGGCTGGATCATCAGGATCAGGATGACCAACCCTGCAGAGGTAGAGGGCATGCTGACCGCTTCCGCATACAGGGAACTCATCAAGGCCTGACCCGGTATCCGGTATACCCAGAAAAAGGCATACCTGAGGATGGACATAAAGCATTACAACATCGGGAGCATTTGTACGTTCTTACATTAGTGCATGAATGTGTAAATGATTATCTTAGCCACCGCAAAAACCAGTATCACATAGCTTAAAGCCTGTTATTATGGATAAGCGCAAGACATCTAAAGCCGACCTTGAAAGCAAGCGTGTTGTTTTCATTCAGTTGGGTTTGATCCTGGCCCTCGCTACAACCCTGGTCGCCTTCGAATGGAGGTCTTATGAAAGGGTTGAGTTTGACCTGGGACAGCGTCAGGCTGTTGAGGTGATGGAGGAAGTCATCCTTCAAACCAAACAGGAAGTGAAACCCCCGCCACCAACACCTCCGCCACAGACAACCATCCTGAACATCGTTGAGGACGACGTGGAGGTGGAGATTGATATTGAGATCGATGCGGAGGCAACCCAGAAAACGGAGATTCAGGCCTATGTTCCTATTCAGATAGAAGAAGAAGAGAGTGGTGAAACGGAGATCTTTACGGTTGTAGAAGAAGCCCCTGGTTTTCCTGGTGGTGATGTAAAGCGCATCCAGTTTCTGCAGGATAATATCCGATACCCCCAGATGGCCCGCGAAAGCGGTATTCAGGGAACGGTCTTCGTTACCTTTGTCGTTGAAAAGGATGGTTCAGTGACGGATGTACGCGTCCTTCGTGGTATTGGTGGTGGCTGCGATGAAGAAGCCATACGCGTCATCAAGGCCATGCCCAAATGGAATCCCGGCAAGCAACGTGGCAAGCCAGTGCGTGTGCAGTTTAACATGCCCATCAAGTTTACCTTACAGGGATAAGAAATTCAAAAAGCCCGGCCATTTCATCGCCGGGCTTTTTTTTGCCTTTGTCTGAAAAAAACCATCCTTTCCCTGAATGACTATTACATTCTGTCACGGCATGGATATATCTTTGATGCTAAGCTGAACGGGCTTTTCTTTCTGGCTCTTTTAGTGATTGGCAAGTTTTGGTTAGGGTAAAGCGTCAGCCTAGGCTGAAACAGGAGCTGCCTCCGGGATGGGGGCAGCTCCTGCATTTTGACAGATATGGATCTGCCGATTATTCTGTGGCGCTGGATTCCGGGTGCAGATGACGATACAGATCAGCTCCCGCAGCAGATCCGATGATTTCAGACAACTGTTGTTCTGTGGCAGCCACCACCTTACGGTAAGAGCGGAAAGCCTGCAACAGGGCGTCAGCCCGGGCGGGACCAATGCCAGGAATGTCGGTGAGGGCGGTTTTCAGGCTGCCCTTCTGCCGGCGCTTGCGATGGTGGGTGATACCGAAGCGGTGGGCTTCGTCGCGCAGCCGCTGTATGATACGCAAGGTCTCGGATGTTTTGTCGAGGTGCAATGGAAGCGGATCTCCAGGCCTGTAAAGCTCCTCCAGGCGTTTGGCAATTCCAATGATATGAACCTGATCGAGGATGTTCAGCTGCTGGAGACTGTTCATGGCAGCGTGCAACTGTCCTTTCCCTCCGTCAATGATGATCAGCTGCGGCATTGAAGCACCCTCCTTCAGCATACGGCTGTAACGGCGGTAAACCACTTCTTCCATAGAAGCAAAGTCGTCGGGACCTGTCACCGTTTTGATATTAAAATGACGGTATTCCTTCTTACTGGGGCGTGCGTCCCTGAACACAACCATGGCTGCTACCGGATAGCTGCCCTGAATATTGGAATTGTCGAAACACTCAATATGCCCAGGCGGCTGCCTCAACTGCAGGTCTTTCTGCATGATCTCCAATATCCTTCTGCTTCGCATATCCGGATCAACCAGGGCCCGTTGCTTTTCCTTTTCGAATTTATAACTGATGGCGTTGCGCAGCGACAAATCCAGCAGGGTCTTCTTGTCTCCCTTTTGCGGGAGGGTATATTCAATACCAGGGATTTGAATATCCGGCTTAAATGGAACGATTACCTCATTCGCCGTGCTGTGAAACCGCTCCCGGATATCCATAATGGCCAGGCTTAATACCTCTTCCAACGGTTCATCCAGTTTCCGTTTCACCTCAACGGTATGGCCCTGAACGATCGAACCGTTCATTACCTTGAGGTAGTTGATGCAGGTAAAAGATGCATCTCCAGCCAAAGAAAACACATCGACATTGTTGATGCGGGGATTGACCACAGCGGATTTGCTCTGATAGCGTTCAAGGAGTGTGATTTTCTCTTTGACCTGCTGGGCTTTCTCGAAGGCCATCTCTCCGGCATACTGCATCATGAGGTTGCGTAGCTCCGCCATCACTTCCGAGATATTGCCCCGGATAATGCTGCGGATATGGGTCACCGTCCGGGTATATTCTTCTAAACTTTGCTTGCCTTCGCAAGGTCCTAAACAATTTCCAAGGTGGTATTCCAGGCAAACCTTAAACTTCTTTTTATGGATATTTTCCGGACTAAGGCGTAGACTGCAGGTGCGCAAGGGATATAGCTCCCGGATCAGCTCAAGCAGGGTTTTCATCATGCGTACGGATCCGTATGGCCCGAAATATTCGGAGCCATCCCTCACAATGTTACGGGTGGAATGGATGCGTGGGAAATCCTCCTTACGGATCACGATCCATGGGAATGTTTTATCGTCTTTGAGGAGAATATTGTACCGTGGCTGATGCTTTTTGATCAGGTTATTTTCCAGCAGCAGGGCATCGAATTCCGTGGCCACCTCGATGAAGCGGATATCGGCAATGCGTCGCACCATGACCTGAAGTTTGGCATTGGCCGAAGCATCTTTATTGAAATAAGAAGCTACCCGTTTTCGGAGGCTCTTGGCTTTGCCAACATAAATCAGCTTTCCTGTATCATCAAAATACTGATACACACCTGGCTTGTCGGGCAGGCTCCGCAGGATGGGCTGGATCTTATCCTGATAGGCTGAGCGTGGCATGGCGATATGGTGTTCAGGAAGAAGGCCTGGTTTCATGATCCCGGCGTAGCAGGGCATCCCAACCCTGCGCCATGAGGGGTGCTGCTTCCCCTTCCGATCCGATCAGGAACATCCCCTCATCGGCATCTGTCATATGTCCGATGATGTGGATGCCTTCGAACTTGCTGATCTTGTCAAAGTCCTGAAGCGGCACCGTGAAGAGGAGCTCGTAGTCTTCCCCTCCATGCAGGGCGGCTGTGAGGGGCTCAATATTAAATTCGGCGGCTGCCAGCATGGTGGCTGGATCGATGGGGATCCTGGCTGCGTAAATACTACAGCCCAGCCCGGATGCCCGGCAGATATGGATGGCCTCAGATGCGAGTCCGTCCGAGATATCGATCATAGCAGTAGGTGTAATTCCTACATCTTTCAGCAATTGAGGTAGCTGTGTACGGGCTTCGGGCTTGAGCTGGCGTTCCAGAATGTATTCATAACCATCCAGGGCAGGCTGCATCTGCGGATCTGCTTTAAATACGGCTTTTTCGCGCTCCAGGACGAGCAATCCGACGTAGGCAGCACCCAGGTCACCACTGACACACAGCAGATCGCCTTTGTGCGCACCGCTGCGATATCGTATTTCATTTTCCTTGGCTTTACCGGTGACCGTGATCGACAGCAACAATCCGCTATGGCTGGCCGTTGTGTCGCCTCCGATCAGGTCAAGCCCGTAAACCTGGCAGGCTTTCCGGATACCTGCATAAATCTCCTCGATGGCTTCCAGGCTGAACCGGCTTGAAATGGCGATACCTACCAGGAGCTGCAAGGGCGTTCCTCCCATGGCGGCAATGTCGGAAATGTTCACCACAGCCGCTTTGTAACCCAGGTGTTGAAGGGGATAGTAGGACAAATCAAAATGAACCCCCTCGACCAATAAGTCCTTGCTTATCAATAAGAAATCATCTCCCTGACGAATCACCGCAGCATCGTCACCGATGCTTTTATGGGTTTCAGGATGCATTGATTGAAGTCCCGCTGTCAGACGGTCTATCAAACCAAACTCTCCCAGGCTTCCAATATCAGTCATGTTTTTGCTCCTAAAATATTCATATTGATCTTCAAAAGTAAGCAATCCCGCCATATGACCCCAACGCACTGGTTTAAGGATGTTTTGCTTCGCCATGCCGGGAATTATCATTCAGGTACCGGAACGAAACAATGCATGGTTCTTAAATGTTTTATACATTTGTAAGCGTATCTATTTTAATTTAGAATAAATCCAAATAACATGCCTGAGCAAGATCAGAACGACATATTGCAGGAGGTTACGCAAGGCGAATATAAATACGGCTTTGTGACGGACATCCCGATGGAGATGGCTCCCAAGGGATTGAATGAGGACATCATCCGTTACATCAGTGCCAAAAAGGAAGAGCCGGAATTTATGTTGGAATTCAGGTTGGATGCATATCGTAAGTGGCTGACGATGAAGGAGCCCCAATGGGCGCATATTTGTTATCCTCCCATTGATTTTCAAGATATTATCTATTACGCCGCACCGAAAACCAAGCCAACCCTGAACAGCCTGGATGAAGTGGACCCCGAGTTGCTGGACACTTTCAACAAGTTGGGAATTTCTTTGGATGAGCAGAAACGCCTGACGGGTGTGGCTGTGGATGCCGTATTCGACAGCGTATCCGTGAAAACGACATTCCAGGACACCCTGTCAAAGCATGGCATCATCTTTTGTTCCTTCAGCGAAGCAGTGCGGCATCATCCAGAGCTGGTCAGACAGTACATGGGCAGCGTTGTGCCCAGTCACGATAACTATTATGCTGCTCTGAACTCAGCGGTCTTCTCTGACGGGTCTTTCTGTTACATCCCGAAAGGGGTAAGGTGTCCGGTGGAATTATCGACCTATTTCCGGATTAATTCGGCAGGTACCGGTCAGTTTGAACGTACCCTCATCGTTGCCGATGAGGGAAGTTATGTGAGTTATATGGAAGGCTGCACAGCACCCATGCGGGACGAAAACCAGCTGCATGCGGCTGTTGTGGAGATCGTGGCCCTGAAGGATGCTGAAGTTAAGTACAGTACTGTGCAGAACTGGTATCCCGGTAACAAGGATGGTGAGGGTGGAATCTATAATTTTGTCACCAAGCGGGGCATTTGCAAGGGCTCAAATGCCAAGATCTCCTGGACACAGGTTGAGACGGGTTCGGCCATCACCTGGAAATACCCCAGCGTGATCCTGCTGGGAGATCATTCCATCGGAGAGTTCTATTCTGTTGCCGTGACCAACAACCTTCAACAGGCGGATACCGGAACAAAGATGATCCACCTGGGCCGACATACACGCAGTACGATTATTTCCAAGGGTATTTCTGCAGGTAGGAGCCATAATTCCTATCGAGGGTTGGTAAAAATTCACCGCAAAGCGGAAAATGCCAGGAATTTCTCGCAGTGCGACAGCCTTCTGCTCGGAGATCAATGCGGGGCACATACTTTCCCATACATACAGACTGAAAATATGTCTTCGGTGGTTGAGCATGAAGCAACAACCTCAAAAATCTCTGAAGATCAGCTATTTTATTGCAATCAACGCGGCATAGATACAGAGAAGGCCATTGGACTGATCGTCAATGGTTATGCCAAGGAAGTATTGCGTAAGTTACCTATGGAGTTTGCTGTAGAAGCCCAAAAATTGCTTGCGATCAGTCTGGAAGGCAGCGTTGGTTAAACAGTTCATTGTGTTTGCTAATATTTTGAATCGATGTTAAGAATTAAGAATTTACATGTTTCCATTGAGGGAAGAGAGATACTGAAGGGTTTGAACCTGGAAGTGGGCCCCGGTGAAGTACATGCCATCATGGGTCCGAACGGTACAGGCAAGAGTACCCTTGCCAATGTAATCGCAGGGCGTGACATTTACGAAAATGTGGAAGGAGAGATCCTTTATCAGGGTAAGAACCTCATGGATCTTTCTGTCGATGAACGTGCCAATGAGGGTATTTTCCTTGGGTTTCAGTACCCGGTTGAGATTCCGGGGGTGAGCATGACCAATTTCCTGCGGACGGCCATCAACGAGCAGCGAAGGTATCGTGGACTGGATCCCATGCCAGCCGGTGAATTCCTCCGGGTGATGGAAGAGAAAAAGGCCCTGGTCGAGATCCATTCCGAGCTGGCCAACCGTTCTGTCAATGAGGGCTTTTCAGGAGGTGAGAAGAAACGGAACGAGATCTTCCAGATGGCTATGTTGGAACCCCGGTTAGCCATCCTCGATGAGACAGATTCAGGGTTGGACATTGATGCCCTCAAGGTCGTAGCCAACGGTGTGAACAAGCTGCGTGGTGCGGATAAATCCTTTATCGTCATTACCCACTATCAGCGGTTGCTTGATTTCATTGTTCCTGATTTCGTCCATGTGCTTTTCAACGGACGCATTGTGCGGACGGGAACCAAGGATCTGGCGCTGGAACTGGAAGAGAAAGGGTATGAATGGCTGAAAGCTGAGACCGCCTAGCCGGCAAACGAAGAGGATCTGTTATGGACAAAATGATTTTAAACGGAGGCCTGGGTCAGAAGATGCTGCAGCTGTTTGCTGAGCACCGGCAGCAGATAAGCATGCTGGATTCTCCCAGGATCCATAGCCTGAGAGAGGACGCCATCCAGCGTTTTGAGGCATTGGGATTCCCGGATCAGGCCAATGAGAAGTGGAAGTCAACCTCCCTGGCCAAGCCCCTGATGCTGGAGTATATGCACTTCCTTGAGCCTTTTGAGGAAGCGGTTGACCTGGAGAAGATATTTCGCTGCGAGGTGCCTGACCTCGACAGCTACGTGGTAACCCAGTATAATGGTTGGTACCATTCACGCAGTGCCGCCATCAGTACCCTTGAAAACGGGATGATCATCGGGAGCCTGCGGGCTGCCATGCAGACCTATCCCGATCTGGTTGACAAACATTTTGGGAAATATCTTGATTACCAGCAGGATGGACTAAAGGCCCTGAACACGGCATTTGCCCTGGATGGGTTGTTCATTTATGTACCCAAAGGTGTCAGGGTTGAGAAACCGGTGCAGATCGTCAACATCATTAATATCAAAGAAAACATCTTTGTGCAGCCCCGTAACCTCATTATTCTGGAGCCGGGTGCTGAGCTGACCCTGATACACTGCGACCATTCGCTTAAGCATAAGGACAGTCTTATAAATTCTGTATCAGAGTTTTATTTAGGCGATGGTGCCTCACTGGATCATTATAAAATCCAAAACAAGGACAGCAGTTCTACCCTGATTACTACCACCCATTTTCATCAGGAAAAGGAGAGTAAGCTTTCTTCGAATATCCTGGTCCTGAACGGGGGTGTCATCCGGAACAATGCCAGCGTCAGACTGGCAGGGCCTTATGCGGATGCAGATTTGTCGGGTATCTACCTGATGGACAAGGAGCAGCATGTAGACACGCATGTGTATGTTGATCATGCCGTGCCGCATTGTACCTCCAATGAATTGTTCAAGGGTATCCTGGATGATCAGGCCAGTGGAGCTTTCTACGGCCATATCCTGGTTCGCAAGGATGCACAGCGAACATTGGCATACCAGAATAACCGGAATTTATTACTCACCGATAAAGCCCGGATACATACCAAGCCTCATCTGGAGATCTATGCCGATGATGTGAAATGCAGCCATGGCGCCACGGTCGGTCAGCTGGATCCCATGGCGATGTTCTACCTGCAATCCAGGGGAATTGACCCCCATCATGCCAGGATGCTGCTGATGTATGCCTTTGCAGCTGAAGTGATCAACAAGATCAAGGTACCTGCATTGCGGGAACGCATTGATGAAATGGTTTCCAAACGTTTACGCGGCGAGTTGTCGATCTGCGACCAGTGCATACTGGATTGCAGTCAACGCCGACCGGTGATTTTTGACATTGATTTAAGCACCCTTTGATTGACAGGAATATGACCCATCATTCCCTGTTATCCGCCAGTATCCGGCAGGATTTCCCGATTCTGGGGCAATCCTTTCACAACAAGCCCCTTGTATATCTGGACAATGCTGCGACGACCCAGAAACCTGTTCAGGTGCTGGAGGCTATGAATGGGTACTACCAGACCATCAACAGCAATATTCACAGGGGTGTCTATGCCATGAGCGTGGAGGCAACCCGGCAATACGAAGCTGCCAGGGAGCATGTCAGGTCATTTATCAATGCATCCCGGGTGGAGGAGATTATTTTCACACGTGGAACGACGGAATCCATCAACCTCGTAGCTTTTTCCTATGGGCAAAAATTCCTGGGTCCGGGAGACGAGGTGCTGATCACAGGGATGGAGCATCACTCCAATATCGTTCCTTGGCAACTGGCATGCGAACGCACGGGCGCCAGTCTGAAAGTCGTTCCTTTGTTACCAGACGCCAGGCTGGACATGGCATCCTTTGAGCTTATGCTGAGTCCCCGGGTTAAGCTGTTGGCGGTGACCCATGTGAGTAATGTCACAGGGATCGTGAACCCCATACATGACATGATCAAAGCGGCACATGCCCATGACATACCGGTTTTGATTGATGGCGCACAGGCAGTGGCCCATATGGAGGTGGATGTTCGTGATCTGGATTGTGATTTCTATTGCTTCTCAGGTCATAAGATGTATGGTCCTATGGGCATAGGTGTGCTTTACGGGAAATATGATCTATTAAACATTCTTCCACCCTGGCAGGGCGGAGGGGAGATGATTGACCAGGTAACCTTCTCACGGACAACCTATAACGAACTGCCTTACAAATTTGAGGCAGGAACACCAAATGTTGCTGAAGTCATCGGGCTGGACGCGGCATTGAGTTATGTGAAAAGTATTGGATTACAACGTATTCACGCCCATGAACAAGAACTGCTGGATTATCTGAAACAAGCAATGGAAGCAAGCGGAGGATTCCGTTTCATCGGCCATCATCCCGGAAACAGTGCTGTATTGTCCTTCCTCACCGAAGGCATACATTTCTACGATATGGGTACCATCCTGGATAAATACGGCATTGCCGTCAGAACTGGCCACCACTGTGCCCAACCGCTCATGGATGCCCTTGGAATAAACGGAACTATGCGGGTTTCATTCGCCTTATACAACCGGAAGGAAGAAATAGACATCCTATTGGACGCACTGATGAGAGCACGGGCCTTATTTTTGTAAGAGATGAAGACGATACAGGATATTGCCACAGAACTGGAAAGGGAATTCGGTGCTTTTGAGGACTGGATGGACAAGTATAACTATCTCATTGAGATGGGGAAATCTGTGCCGATGATAGATCCGCAATTCAGAACGGATGCATACCTCATTAAAGGATGCCAGTCACGGGTATGGCTGCAGGCTGAGCTGGTGGATGGCAGGGTTACTTTTAAAGCGGATAGTGATGCCGTGATCACCAGAGGCATTGCCGCCATGCTGATCCGGGTATTCTCAGGGCATAAAACACAAGATATTATTGCAGCAGATACGAGCTTTATCGATCGCATCGGATTACAGGAGCATCTGTCTCCGACCCGCTCCAACGGATTGCTGAGTATGCTCAAGCAAATGAAACTGTTTGCCTTGGCGTTTCAGGCCAGGGAAAGTGGTAAAGGCCAGTACTAAACACGGAGAAGATGGACATAACAGAAAAGAAGATCCTGCTGGAATCTGAGGTAATCCGTGCTTTACGTTCCATTTTCGATCCGGAAGTCCCTGTCAATATTTACGATCTGGGATTGATCTATGGGATTCAGATCGATGATCAATTTCAGGTGAAGATCACCATGACGCTCACCGCTCCCAATTGTCCGGTTGCCGAAAGCCTTCCTGTGGATGTGGAGATGGCCGTCAGGGCCATCGATGGCGTCGATGCTGCGGAAGTCGAAATTGTCTTTGATCCCCCCTGGTCCATGGACCTGATGAGCGAAGAAGCCAAGCTGGAACTTGGATTTCTGTAATCCTTTCACTTTTGTAATCCTTATTTGGTCAACTATTATCTGAATGGATGCTACCTTTGCGGGTAAAGGCAAAGCCATTTTTGTATGCAGCCTTCAAAGGATCTGTTGTTGACAGGGATAAATACGCCGGAAGACCTGAGAAAACTCAGCATTCGGGAATTGCCCCGCCTGTGTGACGAACTTAGGGAGTACATCATCGATGTTGTCTCAGGCAGTGGGGGGCATCTGGGGGCGAGCCTCGGCGTGGTGGAGTTAACCGTTGCCCTGCATTATGTTTTCAATACACCCGATGATAAACTGATCTGGGATGTAGGTCATCAGGCTTATGCGCACAAGATATTGTGCGAGCGCCGGGATGCCTTTAAGGAAATCAGGAAACACAAAGGGATCAGCGGATTTCCCAAGATGGAGGAGAGCATCTACGATGCTTTTGGTACAGGTCATTCTTCCACCTCCATTTCCGCAGCCCTGGGGATGGCCATTGCATCCAGGTTAAAGGGAGAGACGGGCAGGATGCATATTGCGGTTATCGGAGATGGTTCGATGACGGCCGGGCAGGCCATGGAAGCCCTCAACAATGCCGGCGTTGCCCAGGCTAACCTCCTGGTAATCCTGAACGACAATGGAATAGCCATCGACCGTAATGTGGGTGCCATCGCCAAGTATTTCACGGATATCACGACATCCAGGGCATATAACAGACTGAAAGACAGGATTTGGTACCTCCTGGGAGGCGGGACGCGTTATGGTGCCAATACCCGTGCCGTGGTACGGCAATTGGGTGGGGCCGTTAAATCTACCCTACTTGGTAAGAGCAATATGTTTGAGGCATTCAACCTGCGGTATTTTGGCCCGGTTGACGGCCATGATGTAATCCGGCTGGTGCAACTCTTTCGTGACCTGAAGCAGATACCTGGTCCAAAATTACTGCATTGCCGGACGGTGAAAGGGAAAGGCTTTGAATTTGCTGAGCGGGACCAGATCACATTTCACGCGCCTGGCACTTTCGACAGGAACACAGGAGAGATGGTCAATGAGCCTTGCGGGGAAGCGCCCAAGTACCAGCACGTCTTCGGTAGAACCTTGCTGGAGCTGGCGCAGCAAAATCCCGCCATCGTGGGCATCACACCTGCCATGCCATCCGGGTGCTCCATGAACATTATGATGGCTGTCATGCCTGACAGGGTTTTTGATGTGGGCATCGCCGAACAGCATGCGGTTACCTTTGCGGCTGGTCTCGCGGCTCAGGGGATGGTCCCGTATTGCAATATTTATTCTTCCTTCCTTCAAAGGGCCTATGATCAGGTGATACATGATGTTGCCCTGCAGAAATTACCGGTGGTTCTTTGTCTGGACAGAGGAGGCCTGGTTGGAGAAGACGGGCCAACACACCATGGTGTCTTTGACCTGGCCTTTCTGCGTACCGTTCCCGGTCTGACCATCTGTGCACCCATGGATGAGCATGAGTTGCGACACATGATGTTTACAGCCCAGGAACCAGGCATGGGGCCTGTCGTGATACGTTATCCCCGGGGACGTGGGGTGCACGCAGAATGGAAGAATACGATGGAGCGTCTGCCCATCGGAAAAGGTCGTTGTTTGCGTCAGGGAGAGGAGCTGGCCCTGGTCAGTATTGGTCATCCCGGCAATTTTGCTGCACAGGCGGCCGAAATGCTGGCAGAACAAGGATACCGTGTGTCACATTATGATATGCGGTTTCTGAAACCCTTGGATGAAGATCTGCTTCGCGATGCTTTCAGGCAGCATAAATACGTCATCACCATCGAGGATGGCAGCGTGAAAGGTGGTTTGGGGAGTGCTGTCCTGGAAACCAGGGCCGCTTACGGATATAAAACCGATGTAAAAATCCTGGGTGTTCCGGATCGCTTTATGGAACAAGGCAGTCTTAGCGATTTGTATCGGATCTGTGGATTTGATGCACAGGGCATCGTCGCTGCTTCATTGGCTTGCCTGCAAGCCTGACATTTTGCCATTTGCCTGAGTTGTCCTACCTTCGGCATGAGATCACATAATGTCCATGCCATTCTTGTACACCAAACCACTTCGGTTTTTAACTGTGTTCTTAACCACAGTTATATTGTATTTATATGCGTTGCCTGTTCATGCGTCCGATCAATCCGGTTGGGAAGTAATCATGCCTCCCTACACCATCCGGTCGACAGAGGCTCGCATTAAAATTGGGTGGCAGGACAGTATTCCACCTCCTGATACTGTTCAGGTTTCTATCTCCTATAATTCGAATTATCAGACGCATATGGTCATTGGTGGCCAGGCAGAGATACAGTTCATCCCCGAATCCAGTGGCACTGTGGAAGTGGCTTTACCGGGATTGACCAAATCAAAGGATATGAGGCCCATTGCACCCTGGGTGTCGATACTGCCTCCCTTATTAGCCATATGTATGGCATTGATATTTAAGGAGGTATTCAGTGCCTTGTTCATCGGTCTTTTACTTGGCACATCAACGCTGGCCTGGTCGATGGGTAACAACAGTCTGAGCAGCATCTGGAAAGGTATTCTGATGATTGCAGATACCTACCTTCCTGAGGCATTGCTGGACAGAGGCCATATTTCGATCATCCTGTTTTCAATGCTGATAGGTGGTGTTGTCACCCTGGTAACCCGCAATGGCGGGATGAAAGGGGTGGTTAATCTCCTGACACGCTATGCTACAACACCCAGGTCCACACAATTTATCACCTGGTTGCTGGGCATAGCCATCTTTTTTGATGATTACGCCAACACCCTGGTGGTGGGCAATACAATGCGTCCGGTTACTGATAAGATGCGGATTTCGCGTGAAAAGTTGGCGTATATCGTGGATTCAACCGCTGCTCCTGTGGCCTCCGTGGCTTTTATCACTACGTGGATCGGAGCTGAGCTGAGTTATATTCAGGATGGCATCCGGACCCTTTCCCTGGACGAAAGCCCCTACATTGTATTCCTTCACTCCCTGCAATACGCCTTTTATCCATTGCTGACCCTTGTTTTTATGGCGATGTTGATTTACAGGCGGGTAGACTATGGCCCTATGCTCACTGCCGAAAGACGGGCGCGTAACTCCGGTGAGCCCCTGGACAGTGGTAGTCAGGGTATGCAGCATGCCATGGAAGAGCTGGTCGTCCCTGACCATGTCAAACCCGCCTGGTTCAATGCGGTCATTCCAGTGCTGGTCATCGTTCTTGGTGCTGTTATGGGACTGATCGTCACAGGCTTGGAAAAGGTGACCTGGCAATCCGGGCAGGGATTCTGGCATAACCTGAGTCAGGTGATCGGGCAGGCGGATTCTTACAGAGCCTTGTTATGGGCTTCCCTGGCAGGTGTTATAACAGCGGTGTTGCTCACCCTGGCACAGCGTATCTTCAGCCTCAGGACCTGTATGGAAAGCCTGATTCATGGTTTCAGGACCATGCTGACCGCCATCGTAATCCTGATTCTGGCCTGGGCCATGGCTTTGATCACACAGCATATGCATACTGCTGATTTTTTGAGCAGGGTGGTCATAGATGTGCAGCTCAGTCCAATGCTGGTACCCGCCATCACTTTCATTCTGGCTGGGCTGATCGCTTTTTCAACCGGATCTTCATGGGGGACCATGGCCATCCTATACCCGCTCATTCTGCCCGCCTCCTGGCTCATCGGCCAGGAATCAGGTCTGGCGTATGCCGATAACCTGTCGGTCTTTCATAACGTCGTGGCATCGGTCCTGGCGGGTGCTGTCCTGGGTGACCATTGCTCTCCCATTTCAGATACTACTATCCTTAGCTCACTGGCCAGCTCATGC
This sequence comes from Lentimicrobiaceae bacterium, assembly GCA_018001695.1. GTDB lineage: Bacteria > Bacteroidota > Bacteroidia > Bacteroidales > JAGNHN01 > JAGNHN01. Next base: position 69,075 of record JAGNHN010000001.1, on the reverse strand, counting down.
CCGCATGTCGCACATGTCCGGACCCAGTTACCCTATGCGCTGACGGTCGGAAGCGTGGCTGTTCTTGCCGGAATCATTCCTGCAGCCTATGGGATCTCTTCCGCATTATTGTATCCGATAAATATCCTGCTGTTGTGGCTGATCCTTCGCTGGATTGGAAAAAGAGTGGAATAGCAGACAGATCCTTTGATCGCTGTAATTAAGCAATGAAGCGTATTTTTGCTGAAATAACATACCATGAGCACGCCTGAGATTGTGGCATTGATTACTGCGGGATTGTTATGTGGATTTATCAATACCCTTGCCGGAGGGGGTTCGATCATCTCTTTGTCGCTACTGCTCATTTTGGGGATGCCGGCGACACTGGCGAATGGGACCAACCGCATTGCAGTGGCCATGCAAACCCTTGTAGCTACCGGAAGCTTCAGGTATCAGCGGGTGCTGGACTGGCGTAAGGGCCTGGCGCTGAGTATTCCGGCTGTAGTTGGCAGCCTCATTGGGGCCAAGATCGCGGTCGAAATCAATGAAGACGTTTTTGAACGTGCGATAGGGGTCATCATGATCCTGATGCTGTATTTTATTCTGCAAAAACCCCAGCGCTGGCTAATCGGTCGCAAAGATCTGATGGAAAAGCCGGTAAGCGTCTGGCAGGTCATCATATTCTTCTTTATCGGCATTTATACCGGCTTTATTCATATTGGTGTAGGCTATTTTCTGCTGGCAGCCATCGTGCTGGGCGCAGGATATGACCTCGTCAAGGCCAATGCCATTAAGGTGTTGATTGTATTAATATCGGCACCTTTCACGCTCTTTGTCTTTATTTATTACGGGCAGGTCGACTACCTCTATGGCTTTGTGCTTGGTATCGGCAATGTGGTTGGGGCCCTGGTCGCCTCACGCCTGGCTGTCAGCAGGGGTGTGGTATTTGTTAAGTGGGTCATTATCATAATGATCCTGCTTACTTCCATACAGATGTTTGGGATACTGGACATCAAAGATCTTTTTTCACTAATCGCCAATAAACATGAATAGTAATTGGATTATACGCTTCTTTAAGATACGCTGGGTCTTGTTGCTTCTGCCCGTATTGTTGTTGAACGCCTGCTATTACAAACGCCATAATCCTGAGGATGTGGAACATAAATATGTTCTGGTGGTTCATGGTGGCGCTGGTTATGCTGATCCTGAAAAGATGGGCGAGGAAGGTGCCCGTTTGTATCAGGAGGCCATGAAGTCGGCCCTGGCGGCGGGAGAAGCCATTCTCAGGGACAGCGGGTCAGCACTGGATGCTGTTGAGGTTGCCATCCGGATACTGGAAGACCATCCTTCGTTCAATGCCGGAAAGGGAGCTGTATTCACGGCCCAGGGCACCAATGAACTTGATGCATCTATAATGGAGGGGAAAGATCATAAAGCCGGCGCTGTAGCAGGCGTCAGAAGGATCAAAAACCCCATTTCGGCTGCGCGCATGGTCATGGAATCTTCTCCACATGTGATGCTGAGCGGAGCAGGTGCTGATGTTTTTGTCATGGAGCTGGGACTGGAGATCGTGGATACGACTTATTTCTTTACACAGGATAGCTGGGATTCCTATCTCAGGCAGCGGGAGAAAGCCTCTGAAGGAGAAGGCAAGCATGGAACTGTGGGGGCTGTGGCCTTGGATAAACATGGGAACCTGGCAGCAGGAACATCAACAGGAGGTATGATGATGAAGAAATGGGGCCGCATCGGAGATTCTCCGGTGATTGGTGCCGGAACCTGGGCGGATAATGCAAGCTGCGCCGTCAGTTGCACTGGGCATGGGGAGTTTTTTATCCGCTATGCTGCAGCGCATGAAGTGGCTGTCAGGATGGAGCATAGGAAGTGGACCCTGGAGCGCGCAGCCCATTATGTCATTGATGATTTACTTGGTAAACAAGAGGTTAACGGCGGACTCATCGCGGTGGACAAATACGGTAATATTGCCATGCCCTTCAACACCCGCTCCATGTTCAGGGCATATATTAAGGAAGGAGAAGAACCTCAGGCTTTTATCTTCAAGAAATAAAACAGAAAAATGAGTTAAGTGGGAATGCGGGCAGCAACGCGATTGTTATTGCTTATCGTATTGCAGGATTTCATCCACAACATAATCCAGTTGCACCCCAGCTTCTCTGAAAAGCGCCTCTGATTCACCACCGGCATGGTATTTCCTTTCACAGACCACCCTGACGATACCGCAGTTGATGATCAGCATGGCGCAGGTACGGCAGGGCGTCATTCTGCAGTAGAGGGTTGAACCTTCCAGCGGGATCCCAAGTTTGGCGGCCTGACAAATGGCGTTCTGCTCTGCATGCACCGTCCTGACACAATGTTGCGTCACCCTGCCATCCTCGTGGACGACCTTTTTAAAAAGGTGCCCCACTTCGTCACAATGCGGCAGGCCGGTAGGGGAACCTACATAACCCGTTACCAGGATCTGCCGGTTGCGTGCGATGACACAGCCGCTGCGACCCCTGTCACAGGTAGCACGTTTGGCAATGGCATTGGCCACTTCCATGAAATACTCATCCCATGTGGGGCGGATATATCCGCGATTTACGGCATCTTCCATAGTGCATCTTTCTGAAGCAATAATTGGCGAACGACTTCTTCAACCTGGACGTACAAGGCCGGAATATCCTCATCATTATTTAAAAGGTAATCAGCGAGTTCGATGCAGGCACGCAGGTTCTGATGATGGGGATCCGTGCTGGTCATCTCACGTGCCTCATTTTCGAGAAAAGTCTCGAAACTGATCTGGTCGGTTTCCGAATTCCTGGCTTGTATTCGCTTATACCGGAGAGCCGGGTCTGCATCTATCGCCAGCAACACAAATGCACCTTTCTGGCGCAGGGCATAAACCTCACCCGGCGTTCGTATGCTCTCTATCACACAATGTTGACCTGCCTGCAGCGCCCGTTCGTACAAGGTTTCAACCAAAAAGGATGGTCCATGTGCCCTCCTCAGCTCATTGGCAACCAATACCATGCTGTCGCGGTTTACCTGCAGTCCTCTTTCAAGAATAAACTCGGTGAGCAGTGCCCTGACAGAATAATGCCTGAATCCAAAGTTGTGGATCAGGTATTCTACGATGGTTCCCTTACCGGCACCCAATGTTCCTGTGATTCCCAAAACTTGCATGCCGTAAAGGTAATGCGCTTAGGTCGAATAACACTCAGGCAAATGGCTATCTTTGCAGACAACCCAAGCTGAACTATATGGAGATGCTGTATCCTTTGACGTTCAAGGATGTTTTCAAGGAAAAGGTGTGGGGCGGAAATAAGATCCATACCATACTTGGGAAGGACTTTCGTCCATTGATCGATTGTGGGGAGGTATGGCTACTTTCGGCATTGCCGGGCAGTGAGTCGGAGGTGAAATCCGGAAGGCTTGCCGGTAATACCCTGGCCGAGTTGGTGGAGGTATTTATGGATGAGTTGGTTGGGGAGAGGATATACGAATCATATGGAGATGAATTTCCCCTGTTGTGTAAGTTCATCGATGCCAATGATTACCTCAGCATCCAGGTGCACCCCGGAGATGCGCTGGCCCGTCAGCGTCATGCCAGCTCTGGAAAAGCAGAGATGTGGTATGTGGTTCATGCTGAACCCGGGGCCCGCCTTATCAATGGATTCAAGGAAGATATTACTCCGGAAATCTTTCTGAAAGCACTCCAGGACAATAAGTTACAAGATTACCTGCAGTATGTTGATGTACAGGCAGGGGATGTATTCGACATCCCGCCTGGGCGGGTTCATGCCCTGGGACCGGGGATTTTACTTGCCGAAATACAACAGGCAGCGGATATCACCTACCGTGTTTATGACTGGAATAGACCGGGTAAGGATGGAAGAATGAGGGATTTACACATTGATCTCGCTTTGGATGCCATTGATTACAAGCAAACATCAAGTTTAAAAACAGCATACCCGCAGAAACTGAATGAAACCGTCCGGCTGACATCCAATGCACATTTCAGTACAGCCATGATACAGTTTGACAGACCGGTTGAGAAGGATCTGGGCGAGATGGACTCATGCGTGGTATATCTGTGTACACAAGGACAGGTTGAGTGCCGGTATCAAGGGGGGAATGTAAGACTGCAGATGGGGGATCTCGTATTGGTTCCGGCGATGATGCAGGAACTGACGCTGGTTCCTTTGCCAGCGGCCAGGTTGATAGAGGTGCATCTGTAATTTTCTTATCTCCGGATATTGAACCGCTGCAGTTTTCCTGACACGGTCCCTTGATTTTCATTAAGTTTGGCGCAGGATTTGATATTATACCATGTCCATCTATTGATACAGGCAAATATGAAAAAGTTATTGATTATCAGCGCATTGATTATTCCTTTATGGCTAACTGCACAGGAAACCGTCAATAAACTCCCTTCCGTTGATCTCAAAACGCTGGATGGGAAAACGGTCAATTCCAGTCATCTCAGCAACGATGGTAATCCTATTATTCTCAGCTTCTGGGCATTATGGTGTAAACCGTGTATGAGGGAACTTTCCACTATCGCAGAAGTATATGATGAATGGGTAGAGGAAACCGGTGTGAAGCTTATCGCCGTGTCCATTGATGACTCCCGTTCATCTTCACGGGTTGGGCCGACGGTAAACGGTAAGGGTTGGGAGTACGAGGTCCTGCTGGATGCCAACAGTGAATTCAAACGGGCCATGAATGTGAACGCCATCCCCCATACGTTTTTGATTGACGGTAAAGGAGAAATTGTCTGGCAACACACTTCATTTGCCGAGGGCAGTGAGCTGGAGTTGATCGCACTCGTTAGAAAGCTGAAGAAAGGTGAAGACATCGGCAAGCATTAAGACTGCTGATACATTAATAAATATATCTGCTGCATGAAGCATCTATACCTTGCGCCTGTTTTAGCGACTTTGCTTATGCTTGGTTTTCCGTCACATGATGCGATGGGTCAGGAAACCTCCGAAAAAGGCACCATTAGCGGTAGTTTTCAGATGGATGTTCAGGCCTATCAACCTGACAGCACCATCGGTATCACCGAATCGGATCTCCAGGGTAAGAAGGCCGGTATGAATGCCTTCGCCAAAATCAATTATACCCGTGGCGATTTTTCCGCCGGAATCCGCTATGAGGCCTTTCTTAAACCGCTCACAGGATATGAGGATGCGTGGGAAGGGCAGGGAATTGCAAACAGGTTCATTTCATACCGTAAAGATGCCTTTGATATAACCCTGGGTAACTTTTATGATCAGTTTGGGAGTGGATTGGTTTTCAGAAGTTATGACGAGTGGAACCTGGGATATGACAATGCCATGGACGGCGTCCGCGTGCGCTTTGATCCGGTTCCGGGAATCAGTCTGAAAAGCATTTATGGAACCCAGCGTTATTATTGGCAATCCTACCTTGATGAGCCCAAGCGTCGCGGCATCGTACGCGGATTGGATGGGGAATTCTCCCTCAACACGCTTGTAAAGGGTTGGCAGGATAGCAAGACGCAACTGAGCCTGGGTGGTAGTTTTGTTTCAAAGTACGAAAGGGATGATCCGACCATTATAGAGTACAAGATGCCTGAAAACGTGGGCGCCATGGCCGGTCGCTTTGTCCTCACCAGAGGGCGGTTGAACCTCAATGGAGAGTATGCCTGGAAAGTCAACGACCCCTCGGCACAGAACAAATACATCTATAGGGATGGACGGGCTGCGATACTCTCTGCCGCATACTCCCAGAAAGGACTTGGAATCCTGGTATCCGCCAAGCGGGTAGATAATTTCAGTTATAAATCCCGCCGAACTGAGGTTGGCAATGCATTGGAAATAAATTATTTACCTACAATCACAAAGCAGCATACCTATAGCCTGGCTGCCATGTATCCGTATGCAACACAACCTAATGGTGAAATGGGGATCACGGGTCAGATCATCTATACCATCCCCAAAAAGACAAGATTAGGAGGTAAATACGGAACCAGTGTCAGCCTGCAATATGGCCTGGTGCATGGTATTGATAAGAAGGCAATCCATGATACCATCCCCATCAACCAAAAAGGAACCCTGGGATATACCTCTGATTTCTTTCGCTTCGGAAAAACCAAGTACTTTGAGGATATTACACTGGAAATCAGTAGAAAACTAAGTCCTGCCTTAAAGATAAGCGCACAGTATACGTATCTCGATTATAATTTTGACGTGATAGAGGAAGGCATTGAAGACGGGCATGTGTTTTATAAGGCGCATATTGGCGTATTGGACATTACGCAGAAAATCTCTGATAAGAAAAGCCTGCGCCTGGAGCTTGAATTTCTTGCCACACAGCAGGACTCCGGAAACTGGGTTGCTGCGACCCTTGAATATGCTGTCGCTCCCAGCTGGTTCTTTTCTGTCTCAGATCAATATAATTTCAATAACCCGGTCAGCGATAATACTTATCACTACTACACCTTCGGTTTCGGCTATATCCGGAATACCAACCGCATCAGTCTGAGCTACGGACGTCAGCGGGAAGGTATCCTTTGTGTGGGAGGAATATGCCGTAACGTTCCGGCATCCAGTGGCCTGACCCTTACCATCAGCAGTTCATTTTAAGCCAACCTGACCATGAGAGCATTGCATTCGCACATATTGATACTGCTTGTTTTCATCCTGACATGGACATCCTGTGATGTCATCGAGGAGCCTTACCTGCGGGATGGCGTGACGCCGCCTCCTGACACTTCAGCATGCCCCGTCCCGGTATTTCCTGATCCTGGTCCTGCGCTGCAATATGTTTTACTTGAGGATTACACCGGGCACAAATGTCCAAACTGCCCTGAAGCCGCCAAATTGGCCCATGATCTGCAGGCCCAGTGGGGCAACCGTTTAATTGTGCTGACCATCCATGCCGGTTGGTTTGCCACTTTCGGGAGTGCGCCTTATACAACCGATTATACCACCCCGGCAGGTGATGCCTGGGACCAGACCTTTGGTATCAGTAATGTCGGTAACCCAAACGGGATGGTGAACAGAACGGGATATGCGCAGACCCACATTGTAGGGCCCGCGAACTGGGCAGGCAGGATCCAGGATGAAATGCAGCAGACGCCAAAGCTGAGTATGCAGCTCATAACTGATTATACGGATTCAGAACGGAAATTATGTGCGCATGTCAGAACCACCTGGCTATCAGACATGCAGGAGGCGCTAAACCTTGTCGTGGTGATGACCGAAGATAGCCTGGTATCACCTCAGAAAAACAATAATCCTCAGATCGGACCAGTGCCGGATATCCTCGAATACACCCATATGCATGTGCTACGACATGCCCTGACCAGTTCATGGGGAAACAGTATTGCTTCGGCAGACAGTCTCCTGGTCACCGGTACCCGTAAGATACACACCTTCAGGTATGACCTGCCGGAGGCCAATATGCCAAAACAATGTCATATTGTAGCCTTTGTATATCAGACTAGTAATTACCGGATTTTGCAGGTGGTTGAAGCACCGGTGGTGCAGCCCTGACGCTAGAATTCCCCGGTGCGTTGATGTGCTTCCAGCTGCTCTGCTGCTAGCGCCCATTCTGCCATCAGGCTTTCGTTTTCTTTTCTTAACCGTTCATAGTTCTCGTAGAAGAGCACTGAATGAACTTCCGGGCCCCAGGCCTCCGGCTCGGCTAGTTTCAAATCCATAACGGCTAATTCTGCCTCAACAGCAGCGATGCGTTTCTCAATCTTTTCGAGCTGGGTCTGAATTTTACGCAGGGCCCTTTCATGGTCTTTCTTCTTTTCCCTTCTTTCTTTCTGAACGGAGGGGTTTTCCGGAGCGGAAGTATTACGCTGCGCTGTAACTCTTTCCAGCTCAGACAGATGGCTCAGTTTCCTTGCTTCCAGAAAGTCATAAATATCTCCTATCCATGTTCGGATTTTCTTGTCTTTGAATTCAAAGACCTTATTGGTCAGACCTTGCAGGAAATCCCGGTCATGGGATACTATGACCAGCGTTCCGTCATATTGCAAAAGCGCGTTCTTGAGGATATCCTTGGAGCGCATATCCAGGTGATTGGTTGGCTCATCAAGAACCAGCAGGTTAACGGGTTCGAGCAACATCCTGGCCAGGGCGAGCCGGCTGCGTTCCCCACCGGACAGCACTTTCACTTTTTTCTCGATATCATCTCCACTGAAGAGAAAGTTACCCAGCAATCCGCGGACCTTGGGGCGCATATCACCCATGGCAACCTCATCGATGGTCTGAAACACCGTTTTCTCCTCGTTCAGCAGTTCGGCCTGATTCTGGGCATAGTAACCTATCCTGACCTCGTGGCCAAGCTTTGCATGGCCATCGTGTTCCAGTTCGCCAACGATGATCCTCGACAATGTCGTCTTTCCTTCTCCATTCCTGCCAACAAAGGCGACGAAATCATTGCGCTCGATACTCAGATCCAGGTTGTCGATTACAAGTTTGTCACCGTAGCGCTTGGTAAGATGGTGTGCCTCAAAAACGACCCGGCCTGACCTGGGTGCAGGTGGAAAACGAAATTGAATGCCAGAGAGGTCAAAGTCATCGATCTCAACCCTTTCCATCTTTTCCAGCATCTTAATCCTGGATTGCACCTGTCTGGCCTTGGTGTTCTTGTACCTGAACCGCTCTATAAAGCGCTCAATCTGCGCTATTTCTCTTTGTTGGTTTGAATATGTGGCCAGTTGTTGTTCCAGCATGGCCTGTCGTTGCTCCACATAGTCAGAATAGGACGCCTTGAAATCGTAAACCTTGCCATTCGTGATTTCGATCGTCCTGTTTGTAATATTATCAAGGAAGGCACGGTCGTGAGAGACGAGGATGACAGCCCCTGGGTAGTTGGTCAGAAATCCTTCCAGCCATTGGATGGATTCGATGTCCAGGTGGTTGGTGGGCTCATCCAGCAGAAGCAGATCGGGCCTTCGCAGCAGGATCTTCGCCAGCTCTACCCGCATTTGCCAGCCTCCGCTAAAGGTTTGCATGGGCCGGTCCATTTCTTCGCTCTTGAAACCCAGCCCTGTTAACGTTCTTTCCACATCGGCATCCAGTGATTGCCCTCCCAACAGCTGGTATCGCTCTGTCAGATGGTGCAGGCGATCTATGAGTGCATGGTAAGCAGGGGTCTCAAAGTCGTTACGCAGGCTGATAGATATGCCGATTGCATCTATTTCTGCTTTCAGGTCCAGGGTCTCCTTAAAAGCTTTCCTGGCTTCTTCGATCACGGTTGACTGGCTTGTAATCCGGATTTGCTGGGGCAGGTAACCAATGGTCCTGCCACTTGGTATCATGATGTTGCCTTCTTCCGGGCGCATTTCCCCGGTTAGCAATCGAAGCAGGGTTGTTTTTCCGGCACCGTTCTTCCCGACCAGGCCGATCCTGTCACGGGGATTGATAATAAAACTAACATCCTCGAAGAGGTATTCTCCGCCGAAGTGGACCGAAAGGTTGCTGATTGAATACATAGGACTGGCGGCAAAGATACGCAACTGCCCGCAAGTAGAGGAAGGCTTGGGACTAGTTTAGGTGCAAACGTAAAATATGGAATGCTGGCATTAAGTGAAAACGAAAAGAAAAGGGGCCATCTCGAAATGAGACAGCCCCTTATCTTAATGGGTAATATGATAGACTACCGGACCGTGATCCGTTCAATCATCATACCCTGTGCTGTTTCGATCTGGAGGAAATAAATTCCGGAACGCAGCGCACTAGTATTGATCGAGGTTTCGTTAGCCCTGACCTGGCTTTCGCTGATCACCTGACCTGCGTAGTTGATCATACGCACCATCCTGATCTCATTGTCAGCCTGGATATAGACCATATCGGTAGCGGGGTTCGGGAATATTCTGAGGCCATTGGAAATGATCTCTTCCCTGCCAACGATCACATCGAGGGTAATATTGACCGTATCCACACCAACACTGGGGGTGGGGGTAACCAGGAGTTTGCCAGTCTTTATCGTTCCTGGGGCGATGCCCGAAGGATTGATCGTCAGTGTGATGGTACCATTGCCACCTGCCGGGATAGTTCCGCTTAGAGGATTGGCAGACAGCCAGTTGGAGACGGTAGCCACTTCATATCCGAAGATATCCTGAGGACCCTGTGCAATACCACCAACGGTATAAGTACCTGGGATGATATTGGGGTGGGAGAACAGACCACCAGCGATGGCTGTAGCACCCAGATCACCACTAACGCTGTGTGTCACAGCAGTCAGAACGCCGGTATTGAGGTTATACTGCTGGATCTGGCAACCTGCACCTGCCGTCGTTCCACTAAAGATCCAGAGGAAGGGACCACCCGGAGAGACATTGTCATAAGCAGCGCCATAACAGCTGGGCGGTGTGGCGATGACATTGAGAACAGCACCGGTACGTGAAATCAACGTCATATCTGTAGCAAAGTTATTTACCCAGAATGCGTCATTTACATCGTCATAGGCGATGGCGCGAATGGCGACAGGGCTGGTTGTTGTGTTCACCAGGTTTCCGTTCAGGTCGAAGCAATACAGGGTAGTATTGGCAGGTGACCCATAAAGATAAGTGCCGTCGAAGGCCAGGTCGCGTAAACCAGCGGTACCTGGCAACCAGGTGGTTGTGATCGAAGAGAGCAATGCGCCGGCCGGACTGACCTTAAAGACCTTTTTATTGCCACTTGATCCCCATTCGGCAGCCCAGAAGTTGACGCCGTCGAATTCTGCGCCGGCGAGACCTACACCACCGGTGATGGAGTCGGCGTTGATGACAAACTGCAGATCCCACATAGCCTTGGAGGCTTCACCCTTGCTCAAAACATTGGCATTCCAGTTCAGCGGACCATTACCCGTGTTATTGATGGTCACTGTATGCGTGGAGGGTGTCTGGAACGGCGACATGGCTGTTGTCACACTGGTAGGTGTTACAGCCATAACCGGAGCCGTCATAGCGAAGTTCTGCGTGGTGGCGCCACTGACGACAACACCCGTTGCACTGGCCTGATTATAACCGGGGGCAGCACAAGTTACATTATAGGTTCCGGCATCCAGGCTGAGGGTATACGTGCCTGTTGCAGTAGTTGTAGCACTAACGGTTGTGGCGCCTGCTGCGGTGACAATGGCACCGGCAATCGGAGCACCACCTGCCAGGGCAGTAACAGTGCCACTCAGGGTAGCCAAAGTCTGCTGATAGATCTGGATGTTGTCGATGTACCAGTAGTCTATTTCATAGCTGTCGGCGCCATAGGCCCTGAATCTCACCTTGAACGGTCCCGGAAGCGCAGAAGTAGTGATGTTGTGCGTATAGGTTGTCCAGGCTATGTCGGCAATGTTGGTGTAGGTTGCCAGGGTCGTCCAGGTAGTACCATTCCATACATCCACATCCAATTTTTCGAGACCTGTATTGCCATAATCAACCAGCATCAGGTCATATTTCAATGTCACACTGGTGGCTGAACCCGGACTCAGGAGTGTGCTTACCAGAGAATGTGAGTAGTTCGTGACTTGCGGACTCCAGCCAAACTGTGCAGAAGGTGTCGGGTTACCAGCAGTAGAACTGATGGTCCAGTTACCTTGTGTGGCGTCGAAAGACCAGGCATTGGTCGTGAATACACCACTTGTCCAGTTTTCCAGGAAAGGAATCGTGGTCGGGGTGAGATGCTGCACGGTCTTGGTGGCCGTATCGTTGAGCGGGTTGGCATCCGTGGATAGACCGGTGTAGGCCTTGATCACATAGGATCCGGGTGTACTCAGGTTGGCCAGGGTTGTGAATGAATGGGTGTAGTTGGCACCGGGGGCGATGCTGGCTGCGATCGTCTGTGTGACCGGTGTGCCGTTGTTAATCTTGTAGGAAACCGGGATATTGCTCTGGGCAGTGGTTCCATAGTTGTTCACAACCACCTTCACCGTATCGCTGGTCAGGTTGTAGCCGCTGTTTGGCTTGATAATACTGGAAATACCGACATCCACACCAGGTGCTGTGTAGGTGTAAGGAATGGCAAAGCAGGTGATTTCTGCGCCACCGGTGAAAGCACCGACCAGGGTTGCAGTCCCTGTTGTCGTATTCACAGTATAAAGGCCACCAGTGGTGGTATAACCGGCTAGATAGAGAATGCCGTTGTTGTTATCAAACTCTGCATCCTGAGCATAATTGATATTGATACCGAGTGGGCCAACAAGCGTAGCAGCACCGGTTGCTTTATTAATGACATAAAGATTGTCATCCAGGTTGATGCCGTAAAGGACGCCACCATTCACCTTGTATGCCAGTGCGATCATCGTTCCTGTCAATCCGAAGGAGCCCACGAGGGTTGTAGCACCGGTGGTAAGGTTGACAGTGTAGAGGCTGGTTGCATTGGCGCCGTACATGATGGCTGTTACGGGATCATATGCCAGACCGGTCAGGCTCTGGTTGGTATTGCCAATGGTTGTGAGGGCACCGGTTGTCGTATTAATGGTGTAAAGCAAACCAGCATTGCTAGCGCTGTATTCTGCACCATACCAAGTATTGTTGGCCCAGGTACCTGCCGACAGGAAGTCATTGGAGGTAGTGGCGGCCAGTAATGTAATATTACCCGGAGTCTGGATGCTGAATTTCACTGGGCCTTCTACGAGGGTACTGCTTGGGTCGTAAGCATTGTAAGCATATACCTGCTGCAGTGCCTGAATAGCAATGGCCTTTGTCAGGGTATCATTGCTACTATTCACATCACCGGTGAGGGTTGTATTGATCACAGCGTTGTAATTGCCAATAGCAGCCGTCCAGGGGGCAAAAGTGACAGTACTATTGGTATATGGAGCCAGGGCAGTCACCGTCTGGGTGCTGGTATAAGTACCAATGGTCAGCGTGACCGTGAAGGTCTGAACAACTGAACCAAAGTTACGAACGGTGGCTTCCGGTGTAATGGTACCCGGACCGGCAACGGAAGGAAGGGTGGTAGAAACCACACCCACATCGGTGGTTGCGCCACCCGGAATCACGATGGTATAGTCTTCTGTTTCACCATAATCGGTAGCACCGCAAGGAGAAAGGGTGCCGGTATACATAATACGGACGCGCATCCTGGTTGAGCCGGGAGCGGCACCTGTCGGAGGAGTGATGGTAGCAGTGTAAGGTCCGCCGCCAGGGGTACCCACAACAGTGATCGGGGCATCGTCTGTGAAATCTTCATTCTGATTCCAGTCAACCCAGATGCCGCATTGGTCGCCTGTATAGGCATTGCCGTTACTGACCGAAATTGGGTAGGACTGTCCGACAGTCATGGTTGTACTGATGGAGGTGTAATCGTGATAGCCACCTGATGTACACATTGTTGTGTTATTAATGGTACCAACAGTCACATTGCTGATGTACTCATCACATACAGCACTGGCGGTGCAATATGCATTCGGCTGCAACAAGCCTAAATCCTGCATAACCATTGTACCAATCTGGGCTTTGCCATCGTAATCTCCTGCATTTACCTGCATTCTGGCCTTTTTTACATCCGGCGCCAGATCACTGGATTCAGCATTGTTCTGCTGTGCCAATCCAATGAAAGGAACCAGGAGGAATAAGGCCGCTACCTTTGCAAATCTGGTAATCGTTCTCATAACATCTGATTTTAGTTAATAAAGAGGTTTAGTACAAAGTTCGCTGTTTGTAAACTAAGTGAAGAGGGCAAATATACTCATTCCATTGAAGCAGACAAGTCAATCTGTCCACATATTGGAAAATGATTTTTAATAAGGAATACACATTGCCCCAAAGCCTTCAGATGTCCGTCAGACGTTATGCTGGGACAGTTTTCACTCACATGATTTCGATCAATGCATCATGAACTAATGCAGACTGATCTTTTTCGTAATGTTGCCTTTCGCTGTTTCGATGCGCACAAAGTAGACACCACTGCTGAGCGTCTGAACATCCAGGGAAGCCTGTTTTCCGGTAACATCACGATGCAAAAGTCTCTGTCCTTGCTGGTTGTATAGTTCAACCCTGGTCAGGCTTTGGTCAGAACGGATGAAGAGCTGATCCGATACCGGGTTAGGATATACTTCCAGCGAAATCTCCTGTACAGGCTGATAAGGCTTACCTGTAACCATATCAATAAAATATCCGAACAGGATTTGTGTAGACTGGGCCAATCCACCAAGGGTGAAAGTTCCCTGGACAATGTCTGTGGCCGAGAACAAGCCTCCTGCAATGGCAGCGGCGCCAAAATCTCCTGATACGCTGTGAGTAACTCCGGTGGCTGTTCCGGTCGAGATCTTAAATTGCTCTACCTGGCAGCCTGCTCCGGATGTGGTTCCTGAGAAAAGCCAGAGATAAGGACCGTTGCTGGTTACGTTATCATAGGCCAGTCCATAGATGCTGGGAGGTGTTCCGATGACATTGAGGATGGCACCCGCACGGCTGACAAGGGTAATGTCGGTCGAAAAGTTATTGACCCAGAAGGCATCGCTGAGCTCATCATAGGCAATGGCCCTTACCGCTACGGGTGAGGTGATGGTGTTCACGATGTTGCCTGTAGCATCGAAGCAATAAATGGTATTGGTGACATCGGATCCATACAAATACAGGCCATCAAAAGCAAGGTCACGTAGTCCTGAAGTGCCTGGAATCCAGGTGGGTGTAAATTGCCCGGCAAGGGTACCATTCACATTCAGCTTAAAGACCTTGCGATTGCCTGCAGAGCCCCATTCTGCCACAAAGAAATGCGTGCCGTTCCACTCCGCACCGGCCAGTCCAACCCCCAAGGTGGTTGTAGCAGCCGGATATTGGAACTGTATTCCCCATGGTGTTGTCGTGGAGTAGTTGGTAACGGATTTGGTCGTGGTGTCATTACTATGAACTGTATCGCTGGTAAGATTGGTCCATGCCTTGATAACGTATGTAGCACCTGAGGCGCTCATGTCCACCGTCTGGGCAAACGTATGGTCATACGTGGCACCGGAAGCAACACTGGCTGTGACGGTCTCCGTCACAGTTGTGCCTGTCCCGACTTTATAACTCACCGTAAAGTTTGATTGGGCAGCCGTGCCAAAATTGTTTACCGAGACCTTGACCTGTTCGGCATTGGTGAGGATGCCGGATACGGGAGATACGATAGCAGAAACACCAAGGTCATTGGGTGGCAGCGTTCCCGTACTACCCACTTCATAACCAAACAGCTTCAAGGACCCTTGTGCCAGACCACCAACGGTGTACTTCCCTGGAACGATATTCGGGTGGGAGAATAAACCACCTGCAATGGAGGCGGCACCGAAATCT
Organism: Lentimicrobiaceae bacterium; assembly: GCA_018001695.1. Taxonomy (GTDB): domain Bacteria; phylum Bacteroidota; class Bacteroidia; order Bacteroidales; family JAGNHN01; genus JAGNHN01. Next base: position 53,861 of record JAGNHN010000001.1, on the reverse strand, counting down.
CCGCTCACGCTGTGGTTAACCGTTGTCAGGGTTTTGGTGGCGATGACATATTTTTGGATCTGACAGCCACCACCAGTGCTGGTTCCTGTGAAGATCCAGAGAAAGGGACCACCTGGTGTGACATTATCATAGGCACAGCCATACATACTGGGAGGGGTCGTAATGGTGTTCAGGGTTGTTCCTGTCCGGCTGATGAGGGTGAGTGTTGTGGCAAAATTATTGACCCAGAAGGCATCATTCACTTCATCATAAGCGATGGCACGTGCAGCCACAGGAGAAGTGATGGTATTTATGAGGGTGCCACTCTGGTTGAAACAATAAATGGTTGTAGTTACATCGGACCCATAAAAATAATACCCGTCCCAGGCCAGGTCTCTGAGACCACTGGTACTCGTTGTAATCCAGGTCGGAACGATGCTGTCAACAAATACACCGGCCATAGTAAGACGGTAAATATTTTTGGTGCCGGCGCTGCCCCAATGCGTCGCCATGAAGTAGGTACCATTGGTTTCAGCGCCTGCGAGGCCAACCGTACCGAGGATGGTGTCCAGTGGAAAGGCAAACTGAATATCCCAGATGGCTTCCTGGTTTCCTGTTTGTCGTGCGTCCGGAAGGGCGTTAGGATCCACTTCTGATGCCTGGTTTGCATGCATGAAGCTGGAAATGCCAGGCAAATCGCTGGTTTCAGCGAACCGCAGTTGCCCCTGGCAAAGCAGGCTGTTTACTGCCAGCAGCAACAAAAAGAAAGCAATGCGTGTAGATGTTTTCATGCAGAGATGGTTTTTGATAAATGAATGATCTGAACTGCCTCAATGCAGTGTTCCCGCCAAATATAGTAAATTCAGAAAACACATACAAGCACGTTTTACATAGCTGCAAATTATATTTATATCATGGGCTTTACGAGGATACGTGGTTCCATCATTTCCAGCATGGCATACCTGACTCCTTCGCGGCCCAGGCCCGAATCTTTCACCCCGCCGTAAGGCATGTGATCGACCCTGAAAGTAGGCACATCATTCAGAATGACACCTCCTACCTGGAGATTTCTGAAGGCTTGATTCATCTCATCAATATGGCGGGTGAATATCCCGGCCTGCAGGCCGTAACGCCCCTCATTGATCCATCCAATGGCTTCATCCAGTGTGTCATAGGGTTCCAAAGTGACAACCGGGCCGAAGATTTCAAGTTCACAGATTTTCATGTGTGGCTTAGTGTTGGTGACCACCGTAGGCTCCAGATAGGAGCCCTGCCGCTGTCCCCCTGTCAGGATCGTGGCGCCTTCCCGGGTGGCCTCTTCCAGCCAGGACGCCACACGGATGGCATTGGCTTCATCGATCATAACAGAAATATCTGTATTCTGATCGGCAGGGTCTCCGGCTTTGAGACGGTTTACAGCCTTCACAAAGGCCGTCGAAAAAGCATCGAATACTTCCCGGTGAACAAAAATGCGCTGGGTATGAATGCATACCTGTCCCGAGTATGCAAAGCCACCACTGACACATTTATTCACTGCCAGATCCAGGTCTGAACTGGGCGTGATGATCACACCGGCATTGCCACCCAGTTCCAGTATGACTTTCTTTTTTCCGGCCCTGGACTTCATGGACCAGCCCACTTCCGGGGAACCTGTGAAACTGAGCACAGCAAAACGGGGATCGGTCACCAGCAGGTCGCCATGCTCCCGCTTCATGGGTAAGACCGACACACTTCCTGCAGGCAGTCCTGCCGCCTGAATAGCCCCGGCCATCGCCAGCGCTGAAAGCGGTGTGGAAGAGGATGGCTTGAGGATGATCGGACAACCGGCAGCCAGAGCGGGAGCGATCTTGTGTGCACTGAGGTTTAAGGGAAAATTGAAGGGAGATATGCCAGCTACGATCCCTGCAGGGAAATGACGTATCCATGCTTCCTTGCCCTCTCCTGCCGGTGTCCAGTCGACAGGCAGGTATTCGCCAGGCTGTCGCAGTACCTCCTGAGCAGCGATCCGGAAGGTCTGGATCGCACGATCCGTTTCGCCCATGGCCAGTCGTATGGGTTTCCCGCTTTCCTGCATGAGTATCTCCGCCAGGGTTTCCCTGCTGTTTTCCATTTCCCCTGCGATGGCCGCAAGCCATTGGCTGCGCTGGTGCAATGGAGTATCTGACAATACTTCCAATGCATCCATGCCGGCGCGGATGCAGCCATCCAGGACTTCAGGACCAGCCAGTACCACCGAACCCACCTGTTTGCCGGTGTATGGATTCATGACCTTCATGCGGTCGCCTTCAGCGCGGAACCGGCCTGCAGCAAAATAGGGAGTACTCTTCATCCAAGGAGTTTTTATTGATCAAATGTAAGGAAATGCAGCAGAGTGCCCGACATCAGGAAGGCATGAAGATACCTGAGGATTTTGAGTAGCGTGTGCCTGCGCTCACTACCTTTGCCGCATGGCACGTAAAGAGGTCCCCCTGGCCTGGTTTATCCTGTTCAGCCTGATGCTGATATGGGGGAGCTCCTTTATCCTTATCAAAAAAGCCCTGCTGTATTTCGATGCCATCGAAGTGGGCGGCTTACGCATGGTCATGGCCTGGCTGCTTCTACTGCCCTATGCCATCAAGCGTATCCGGCGCTTCGACCGTAGCACCTGGCTCTTTCTGGCCATTTCAGGGTTCATCGGTAGCACGATACCTTCATTTCTATTCCCACTGGCGCAGCGTGGCATCGACAGCTCGTTGGCGGGTATGCTGAACAGCCTCACCCCTTTATTTACCATGTTGCTGGGCCTGGCATTCTTCAGGCGACCTGCAGGGATTATGCAGATAGCTGGGGTGTTTATCGGACTAACCGGTGCCGTTGGGCTGATCAGCGTCAGTGGAGAAGCATCCTTCCGTTTCAATGTTGGCTATGCCGCTTACATCATCCTGGCTACCCTGTTCTATGCCGTCAACGCCAACGTGATCAAGAGCAAGCTCATGCACCTCAACCCGGTGACCATCACGTCGCTGGCCTTTTTTCTTGTAGGGCCACCGGTATTGACAGGCCTGCTGACATGCACGCCTTTTCTGGATCACGTCAGCAGCCGCCCGGATATCTGGCAGGGTATTCTCATCGTGGCCATCCTTGGGATGGTGGGTACAGGCCTGTCGCTGATGGCCTATAACAAGCTGATCCACATGACCACGCCCTTGTTTGCTTCTTCTGTAACCTATCTGATGCCGGTGGTGGCGGTGCTTTGGGGCATTGTCGACGGGGAGGTATTCCGTATCCAGTACATTTTCTGGATCATACTCATCCTGCTGGGGGTTGCACTTTCCAACATCCACAACCCCATCGCCCTGCTCCGGGGATTTCTGGCGAAAAGACGTTTAACAGAAAACCCTTAGTTAATTAGGAATGACGAATGACGAATTACGAATGATTCAGTTAGCAGATGACAGTATTCAGTTTTCAGAGACTGCTGATGGCTGTCAATTGATGGCTGTCAACTGACAAATGATCGCTGAGAACTGTTCGCTGAAAACTGATTGCTGCCAACTGTTCGCTGAGAACTGATCGCGGGATTTTGGAAGAAAAATTCTGCCATGGCTTGGTATGAATAATAATTTCAATATCTTTGCAAGCCCAAATTTGGAGGTAAAGCATATACATTATGTACGCAATAGTTGACATTGCAGGCCAGCAGTTCAAAGTTCAGAAGGATCAGAAGATCTATGTGCACCGCCTGCAGGCTGAAGAAGGCAGCAGCATGAGTTTCGACAAAGTCATGTTGATTGACAATGATGGCAAGGTGACGATTGGGACACCCCTGATCGACGGCGCCAGTGTTAAGGCGACGGTCCTGAAGCATATGCGTGGCGATAAGGTGATCGTTTTCAAGAAGAAACGCCGCAAAGGATATCAGAAATCCAATGGCCACCGCCAGGATCTTACCCATATCCATATCGAAGAGATCTCCGCCAAAGCAGGACGCAGCAAGAAAGTTGCCGTTGAAACCCCTGCCGTTGAAACCCCTGCCGAATAATCAAATCATAAGAAAGGAACACAGTTATGGCTCATAAAAAAGGTGCTGGTAGTTCAAGCAACGGTCGCGAATCAGAAAGTAAACGTCTGGGCGTAAAAATATATGGTGGCCAACTGGCCAGGGCAGGGAATATCATCGTGCGTCAAAGAGGTACCCGCCACTATCCGGGCATTAACGTAGGTATGGGCAAGGATCATTCCTTGTTTGCCCTCTCCGATGGCGTGGTGGAATTCCGTCGCCGCAGCAATGACAGATCCTATGTCAGCGTCATTCCGGCGGACAAACAGGAAGGCTGATCAACAGCCCCGAACGGCTACACCTGTCTGAAGATTTTATGTCTCCCGCCAAGATGACGGGAGACTTTTTGTTTTATATACCTGCTAATTTTGCGCAAAAAATTGACAATATGCTCGAGATAGCCATGATCAGGGAAAACCCTGAGATGATCAAAGAAGGCCTGAAGAAGAAGTATTTCAGAGATCCTGGACTGGTTGACCGGATCATCGAACTGGATGAGCAGCGGCGCCGGACCCAGAAAGAACAGGATGACAGGCTGTCAGAAGGCAAGGAGCTCTCCCGTCAGATCGGAGATCTGATCAAACAGGGGAAATCCTCTGAAGCCGAAGGCATCAAAGCCAGGATGGCGGAGAATAAAAAAGAATCCAGGGAATTCAGCGAACTGCTCGACAAGATCACCGCGGAACAGCAGCAGATATTGACGGAAATTCCCAATATCCCCCATACCAGTGTCCCCGAAGGACGCAGTGCCGAAGACAATGCCATCGTGCTGCAGGAAGGGGCACATCGTGATCCACAGGGACTTAAGCCTCATTGGGAGCTGACATCACGTTACCAGATCATCGATTTCGATCTGGGAAGCAAGATCACCGGTGCCGGATTTCCGGTATACCGGGGCCAGGGAGCCAGGCTGCAACGCGCCCTGATCAATTTCTTCCTCGACAAGGCTGTTGCCGCAGGTTATCTGGAGTACCAACCACCGCTGCTTGTAAATGCAGATAGCGGTTTCGGCACCGGGCAGCTTCCCGACAAGGAAGGTCAGATGTACCATGTCGGTGTTGATGATCTATACCTTATCCCAACGGCTGAGGTGCCAGTGACGAATTTTTACCGCGATATGATACTGGAGGAGGGTCAGCTTCCAATACGAAATGTGGCTTATTCCAGCTGCTTCAGGCGTGAGGCAGGATCATATGGCAAGGATGTCAGGGGTCTCAACCGCCTGCATCAGTTCGATAAAGTGGAAATCGTGCAGATACAACATCCCGACCACAGCTGGACAGCGTTGGAAGAAATGAAAGACCATGTCGCCGGATTGTTGCGCCTGCTGGGCCTGCCTTTCCGCATCCTGAACCTCTGTGGGGGCGACATGAGCTTTGCCTCTTCCAAGACCTATGACCTTGAAGTATGGGCCGCCGGCCAGGGACGTTGGCTGGAGGTCAGCTCCGTATCGAATTTCCAGACCTTCCAGGCCAACAGGATGAAACTCCGGTTTAAGGGGAAGGACGGCAAAACACGCCTGGCGCATACACTAAATGGCAGCGCGCTGGCGTTACCGCGTATTGTGGCCGCCCTGCTGGAAAACTACCAGGAGGAAGACCACATCCGGATACCTGAAGTGCTGATTCCCTATACCGGATTCAACAAGATCAGCCTTCCGGTTGTTTAAGGACAACAGCATTGACAGACATGCCTTTTTTCAAGATACCATACCGCTTCAGACAATTTGCTGCCGCTTTGGTTTTATTGTTGCTTTGCCTGACTGCGATTCCCGGCACTTCCGTCATGGCTCAGGGAAAAAACGATGAGCAGCTGGCTACCATGTTTTTCCGGGATGGCAATTACGAAAAGGCTGCGGCCCTTTATGGCCGCCTGTATGATGCGGATCCCAAACAGCACTATTATACTTATTACCTCTTCTGCCTCATGGAACTGGGGGATTGGAAGGAGGCTGAGAAACTGGTGCGCCGCCACCTCAAGAGGAACAATGATGAGCCGCGATTCCTGGTGGACCTGGGATATCTCATGCTGCGACAGGGCAATGTTTCATCAGCCTACAGCCAGTTCGACGATGCCGTCAAGCGCATGGGGGCCGGAAGGGCGGATGTCATCAACCTCGCCAATGCCTTCCTGGTCCGTCAACAGATGGACTACGCCATCAAAGTGTATGAAAAGGGAAGAAAAATCAGCAAGGATTATGGTTACCATATGGAGATGGCCCAGCTCTATGAACGCCTGGAGCGGTTTCCTGAGATGGTCGAAGAGTACCTTACCATGCTGGAGACCGACCGGACCAACATCCAGCATGTGCAGAGCCGGCTGCAGTCTGCGCTTTCAAATGACCCCGACCTCAAGAAAAACGATGCCCTGAGGGAGGCGCTACTGAAAAGGGTGCAGCGTAACCCTGATCTGCCCCTTTACTCAGAAATGCTGCTCTGGCATGCTATGCAGCAGAAGGACTTTGAACTGGCTTTGATTCAGGCCAGGGCGTTGGACCGGCGTTTTCAGGAGGGCGGTGCCAGGGTGTTTGAACTGGCCGCAATGGCAGTGGCCAATGAAGACTATATCTCTGCCCGCAGCGCGCTTGAATATGTCGTGGGACTCGGGCCTGAAGAAATCTATTACACCCAGGCTCGCATCGATTTGCTCAATGTTCGTTATACGGAGCTCAGGACCAATATGGGTCATACCAGATTGCAGATGGAAGGTCTGGAAAGCGAATACCTTAAACTGATCCAGGAACTGGGGAAGAATCCCCAGACGCTTTCGCTAATCCGTAACCTGGCCAGGTTGCAGGCCTTTGAACTGCATAAATCTGAAGCGGCCATTGAAATGCTTAGTGCAACCCTTCAAATGGCTACCATTAAGCCCAATGAATTGGCTGAAACGAAATTGCAATTAGGGGATATCTACCTATTTTCAGGAGAGGTATGGGAAGCTACTCTCCTCTACAGTCAGGTGGATAAAGCTTTCCGCGACGACCCCCTGGGACATCAGGCTCGTTTCAGCAATGCCAGGCTTTCCTTTTATATTGGTGAATTCAATTGGGCCAAATCCCAACTGGATATCCTCAAAGCGGCCACGTCCAAGCTCATCGCCAATGATGCCATGCAGCTTTCACTGCTGATCAGTGACAATATGGACAATGATTCGGCGGAGAATGCACTCCGCTTATATGCCATGGCAGACCTCTATCTGTATCAGAATCAGACAGATTCAGCCATCAGTATGCTCAGGGAACTGGAACGGACATATACTTACCATGCACTCTTTGATGATCTCCTGCTTAAAAAAGCGGAGATTATGATACAGCGGCAGGAATATCAGGCAGCAGACAGCCTTCTGGCCCTGCTCGCAGAGAGGTATCCGGAGGATATTCTGGCCGACGATGCACTTTACCAGAGAGGGGTGTTGCAGGCGGATGTCTTTGCAGACAAAACCAAAGCCATGGAGATTTTCGAAAAGCTGATGTTCGAATACCCTGGCAGTCTGTATGTGGTAGATGCCAGAAAACGCTACCGGCAACTCAGGGGTGACCTGATCAATTGAGATATATCTTGGTACGGCCCAAAAAGCACTTAGGACAGCATTTCCTTCACGACCAGCGTGTTGCCTCTCAAATCGTGGAAGCATTGCCGCTTACCTGCCAATACCTCCTGGAAATCGGGCCAGGAACCGGCGTCCTGACGAAATACCTGCTTGAACGCCCATTCACCTTGTATAAAATGGTAGAGATCGATGGAGAGGCCGTGGAGCATCTCAGACAGGTCTATGCCCTTGGTCCGGAGCAGCTGCTGAACGCAGATTTCCTCAGACTGCCTTTGGAGAACCTGTTCCCCGTTCCCTATTGGATGATCGGCAATTTCCCCTACAATATTTCCACACAGATTCTATTCAGGGTTTATGAGCATGTCAGGGAGGTGGAAGGCCTGGTGGGTATGTTTCAGCGAGAGGTAGCCAGGCGGATTGCCTCTGGTCCGGGCAGCAAAGAGTATGGGATACTGAGCGTATTGATCCAGTCATGTTACCATGTAGAATACCTGCAGACCGTTCCCGAGGGGGCTTTCTTTCCGCCTCCCGCGGTGAAATCAGGGGTGCTCAGGTTAACCCGGTTGCAGGAGGTACCATCAGCTTCTGACCGCATCAAACTGGCCCGGCTGGTGAAAGCGGCTTTCAATCAGCGACGTAAAACGCTGCGTAATGCCCTTAGAAGTGCAGGATTCCCGGTGGAATTACTCCCTGGGAAACTGGGGATGCAGCGGGCCGAGCAGCTTGATGTATCAGATTACCTGGGCCTCATTGCGCTGCTACCGGATCCTTTATAATCCTGACAATCTGGAAATCGCTTCCAGATCAGCAGGTATTATTCCTTTTTCTGTGATAATGCCTTGGATGAGCGAATGAGGGGTAACATCGAAGGCCGGATTGAGGGCTACGGCACCCGGTGCAGAAACCCGTATCCTCTCAATCATTCCTGAATCACCCAGTCCTTCCTGAAACAACACCTCGTCCGGATCCCGGTATTCAATGGGGATCTCTTTTCCTGACTGGCAGTTAGGATCGATGGTGGATAGGGGTGCTGCGATATAAAAAGGGATGCCGTAATAGTTTGCGGCCATGGCTTTTTCCAATGTCCCGATCTTATTGGCGGTATCCCCGTTAAGTGCGATACGGTCAGCACCGGTGATCACAAGATCGATGTTACCTTCAGCCATCAGCCAGGCTGCCGCATTATCCGGGATAATGACACATTCGATACCTTCCTGGCCCAGTTCCCATGCGGTAATGCGGGCCCCTTGCCCCCTGGGTCGTGTTTCATCCGCGTATACCCGGAAGCGCAGGCCTTCCCGATGGGCTGCATATAGGGGCGAGAGGGCACTGCCGTGGTCCACAAAGCCCAGCCAGCCTGCATTGCAGTGTGTCAATACGTTCATCCCCTCTTTGATGAGCACCTTTCCATGGACACCCATCATTCTGCCATCTTCGGCATTTTTCTCAGCCAGCACCCCGGCAAGGGATTTTGCTGCATCCGGGTTCTCAGCATAAGCATACACCCTGTCAAGGTGATACTTCAGGTTGATGGCAGTTGGCCGGCTCACAAGGATCTCCTGGTAGGCTTTGGATAGCATTTCTTTATCTTCCGTCTCGAAGGCCATGCGGGCCGCTTGTGCCATGGCATACCCAGCCGCAGCCCCGATGGCCCCGGCCCCCCTGACGACCATGTTGGATATGGCATAGCAGGTCGTTTGATAATCCGGGGAACGAAAGATTTCGAAAGAAAAAGGCAGTTTTGTCTGATCGATCATGCAGACCACCTGGTCTTCCATCCAGATGGTCCGGTAGTGTTGGCCGTTGACGTTCAATGTGTTTCTGTTTTGTTTTTCAGGACGATAGCGTTAAGCTGTCATATCAGGAAGGTGAAAAGCGGGCTTCCAACCCTGGTCCAGGGCTTCCATCGCACACAGGGTAATCCAGGCCATCAACCCGGCCCCGGCAGGTAATATCTCTTCGTCGATATCGAAACGAGGTGTATGCAGGTTGGCGGTAAGGCCCTTGCCTTCGTGATGGGTTCCCAGCCTGTAAAAACAGGAGGGCCGTTGTCGGCTAAAATAGGCAAAGTCTTCTGCTGTCATACGCGGCGGTATCTCTACTGCCTGATGGCGTCCGAGGTATGCTTCGGCCCACACCCGGGCCCTTTCAGTAGTGTCGGGATGGTTAATAAGGCTGGGATAGCCAGGAGCAATATGGACCTCACTGCGGCAACCAAAAGCTTCGGCCGTAGTGGCAGCAATATGCCGGATCAGGGAATGTGCCTGTTCCCGCCAGGTTTCATCATAAGTCCGGAAAATGCCGTGCATGATCACCTCATCCGGAACCACATTAACCTGCCCATCAGCAATGAAGCGGCCAAATGAGAGCACGGTAGGATGCTGCGGATTTGCTTTGCGGCTTACCACCTGTTGCAGGGCAATCAGAACCTGCGCAGCAGCCACAACCGGATCGTTGATCAGCTCCGGCGTTGCGCCATGCCCGCCTTTCCCCTGTATGCTCATGTAGATCTCATTGGTGGCAGCCATGGCAGGGCCAGGCCTGAATCCCACCTTGCCGCTTTCCAGTCCGGGCATGATATGCTGTCCGAAAACCAGGTCAACATGCGGGTCCTCTAATACCCCTTCGTCGATCATGGCCTGTGCACCGCCGGGATATCGTTCTTCAGCAGGCTGGAAAAACAACTTCACCAACCCGCCAAAATGAGGTCGTAGTGTGCTCAGAATGATTGCCGTACCAAGCAGGGAGGTGGTATGTGCATCGTGGCCACAGGCATGCATGACACCAGGAACTGTTGACTTCCATTCTTTGTCTCCCGCTTCCTGGATGGGCAATGCGTCCATATCCGCCCGAAGGGCAATACAATGTTCACCAGCCTGATCGCCCTGGATCATGGCAACAATCCCGGTGCCGGCAATGCCATCAATAAAGGGAATATTCCTGGAAATGAGAATCTCCCGTACAAAGGCCGCTGTTTGGTGTTCTTCGCCGCTCAATTCAGGATAGCGATGAAGGTGGCGTCTCCATACGACCAGGTCATCTGCCAGACCGGCAGACAGTGTTTTTACCTGTGTTTTCAGCGTGTCATTCATGATCGGAATACTCAGTTGTTTCTTCTCCTTGTCCCGTCTGATCATCAGGAACAGCGGACTGCAGGGTCCATAAGTTGTAATAGCGCCCTTTCTTCTGCATCAGGCTGGCATGATCACCTTCTTCGACGATCTTTCCTTTTTCCATGACAATGATACGGCCTGCCTGACGGATGGTGGACAGCCTGTGTGCAACGATGACTGTGGTTCTGCCTTGCATGCTGGCATCAATGGCAGCCTGTACCTGGGCTTCAGCCTGTGTATCAAGAGAGGAAGTGGCCTCATCCAGCAGCAGTAGTGGCGGATTGCGCAGGATTGCCCTGGCCAGGGCCAGGCGCTGACGCTGGCCCCCGCTGAGCTTCAATCCCCGGTCGCCGATCAAGGTGTCATAACCCTGCGGCAGGCTGATGATGAAGGTATGGGCATCTGCCAGGCGCGCGGCGCGTTCAATCTCGTTATCACCAACGTCATTCAACCCCATCAGGATATTTTGCTTCACGGTGTCATTGAACAGGATGGTATCCTGACTGACCAGACCGGTCAGAGCGCGCAGTCCCGCAATATTGAGATCCCGTATATCCATGCCATCCATGGTGATCCTGCCGGATACCGGATCATAAAAGCGGGGGATCAGGTTCAGGAGCGTGGATTTACCACTCCCGGAAGCGCCGACGATGGCCAGGCATTCACCTTGTCTTATCTCCAGATTGATGTGATCCAGCACGTTGTCCTGCAGATATGCAAAGCTGACGTCTTCAAAACGTATACCGCTTTGCATTTTACTGACCATGACAGCTTCCGGTTTCTCCGTGATTACCTCCTCAGCTTCAAGCAGCTCCCTGATCCTGACCAGGCTGGCTTCGCCTTTGCGCATATAGTAGTAGGCTGTTATCAGCGATTTGGCCGGGGGTATAACCTGGGAGAAAACAGCCAGGTAGAGCAGGAAAACACCGGCATCGAGGGTGCTGGAATCAGAAAGGACCTGGTTGCCACCATACCACAATATGGTCATCAGCACCAGTACCACCAGCATCTCTGTAAGGGGAGCGGCAAGGTCACGTTGCCGGTAGACCCGCGTTAACACCCGCGTGAATTGCTCGTTGGATTTCCTGTATTTCTCATCCGCCAGCGAGATGGCGTTGAAAGATTTAATGATACGGATGCCCTGGATCGTTTCATCCAGGATGGATGTAAGCCATCCCAGCCGCTCCTGACCAAGCCCGGCATTCTTCTGCAAGCGTTTGCTGATCAGATTGATAAAGAATCCGGCAACAGGGATCAGGACGGCAGCGATCAGGGTCAGCCAGGGATTGATGATGATCAGGGCCGTCAGGAAAATCAGGAGCGCGATGGGTTCCCTGAGAAACATGATCAGGAAGTTGGTGATGGACCATTCAACTTCCTGCACATCCTGTGACATCCGGGTGATGATATCACCGCTTCTCTTCCCGGCGTAATAGGATAGCGGCAGGATAAGGGTATGCTCATACAAAGCATTACGCAGGTCCCGTACGATTCCATTGCGCAAGGGGGACATGAAATACATTCCCAGGTACCTGAAAATATTTTTCAGAAAGAAAAGGATGATGATACCCAGTGAAAGAAAGGCCAGTGCTCCTATCTGCCCTCTCTGCCGGATGATGTCGCCCATGAGGTACTGAACATAAGCATTTAAGGAAGCCGGATCAGCCTTCAGGGCAGGTGCCGTGGTAATAATCTGTGTTCTTCCAAAAAGCAAATCCAGGAAAGGTAACAGCATGCTGATGGATACCAGGCCAAAGAGGACTGCCAGGATATTTGACAGGCCTGAAAGGACGGCATATCCACGGTATGGGCGTACCAGTCTCAGAATCTCATTCCAGAACCGCATGATTGCAAAGATAGCGGAAAATGAAGGCCATACTCCGCCAACACACAGTGCATGCGAAGGGAGTATATTGCTTACTTTTGTATTCATGGAAACGATGCGGCAACAAAAAGTCGCCCGGCTGATCATGAAAGAGCTGGGTGAGATCTTTCAGCGAGAGGGACCGGCTTTGTCCAGGGCAATGGTGACCATCACCAAAGTGAGACTCACACGCGACCTGGGTTTGGCCAGGGTGTATCTCAGTATATTCGGGGCTGGGGATAAGGCGCTGGCCTTGGAAGGAATCAGATCCAAAACCAGGGAAATCCGCTACTTATTGGGAAGACAGGTGGGCAGCCTGATGCGGCTCGTTCCTGACCTGGAGTTCTATGAGGATGATTCCCTGGATTATATTGATAATATTGATAAATTGTTGCATCAATAGGCAATAACCCCGGTACCTTGCGACTTCCACTGTTCATAGCACGCCGTTACCTGGTCTCGCGCAAGTCGCATCATATCATTCAAATTATATCCTGGGTCTCAATGACCGGCATCACCATGGGTACCATGGCCCTGATTGTAGTGCTATCAGTGTTTAACGGCTTTGAGCAGGTTGTGGTGTCACTGCTGGGGACGTTCAACCCGGATATTGAAATACGCGCAACACAGGGAAAGACTTTCAATCTGCAGCATTTCCCAATCGGGAAGGTAGGTTCGCTGAGCAATCTGGATGCCTATGCCTCTGTCATCGAGGAGAATGCCCTGGTCCGCTACCGCGACCGCCAGCACATTGTGACCCTCAAAGGCGTGGATGATACCTACCTTGAGGCCACTCCGCTGGACAGTATGTTAGTAGATGGCAGTCTTATACTGCGGGATGGAGATGTCGATTATGCCATCGTTGGCGCCGGCATCGCCTGGTATCTGGAGTTGACGCCCAGGGATTTTCTTACCCCGCTTGAGATGTACGTTCCACGGCGCACCGGAATGTCCGTGGTGAACCCGCTGGAAGCCTTTAACCGGGAGATAGCCTATCCTTCCGGGGTGTTTTCGATACAGCAGGAGTTTGATACACGCTATGTCCTGGTGCCTCTGCGCACCATGCAACGCCTGCTGGATTACCAGGATGAGCGAACTGCGCTGGAGATCAGGCTGAAAGGAGGAAATGCCTCCCGGATAGCGGAGGAATTGCAAGCAAGCCTCGGGCCTGATTATCTGGTCAGGGACAGGTTTCAGCAGCAGGAAACGCTTTACCGCATCATGCGCAGTGAAAAATGGGCCATCTTTCTCATACTTACATTTATTATCCTGATAGCTGCGTTTAACATGATCGGCTCTGTATCCATGCTAGTTATTGATAAGCGCAAGGACATAGCCGTTTTATGGAGCATGGGCGCCTCACTGGGGATGATCCAGAAGATCTTTCTCCATCAGGGGATCTTGCTTACGGCCGCCGGAACCCTGCTCGGCCTGGCCCTGGGGGCCCTTGTATGTTGGCTGCAACAGCATTTTGGACTGATTCAACTGCAGGGTGTCGACGGCTCCTTCGTGATCAGTGCCTATCCGGTCATGATGCAGTGGCAGGATTTTGTTTATGTTTTACTCACTGTTATGATTATTGGACTGGCAGCTAGTGTGTTACCTGCACGGCGCATTCAGCCGGATGACAATCGCCGTCATTATCTGACACGATAGCTCACAGGTAATAATGGGTTTTTATCTGATGCCTTCCAGCCATCTGGCCATTTCCCGCCAGAAACCAAGATGAAATGCGTACCCCTGATAATCTTCGTATTGCCTGGCAAAAGAAAAGCCCGGCTCATCTCCCTTAAGATAAATCAAGGATCCGGACTGGTAGATTTCGCGTAACTCAGGGTGAAACTGAACCCCCAGAACATGTGGATGGCGTTGATGCCCAATGGCTTCTATAACCTGACCATCCATAGAAGTAGCGAGTATCTCCCAACCGGAACTTAATAATTGGATGGCCTGGTGGTGGCTGCTCATGACCACCGGATGCTGCGTAGCGTTTCCTGCCATCGCGCTTATTCGGTTGTCGCCGGTAAAACGGATGCGATGCGGATGATAGTAGGAGAGCCTGGTATCCATATGCTGATCTCTATGATAGTTGCGATGCATCTGATCCGGCGGCAGTGCCCTGACAGATTCCAGTGTCTCAAGTCCATAAATCCTGGCGGGGATATCCTGGTACAAAGTCCCGCCGGTAGCGGCATTCAGGGTTTGCATCCCCAGGCATATCCCAAGGATCACGAATTCAGGTTTACGGGCCATCCACGCAGTGTGTTGCGGGTTGCGGTTGTTGCCTAAAAGATGAAAAATAAACGATGATTCCCAGATACTTCTGTACGGATCCTCTGGTTGGCATAGTAGGTCCTGTGGGGTCTGATAGACCGTGGGTAGCAAATCATGCCCCCCCAGAAAAATAATGCCGTTGCCAAGGCTGAACAACTCTTCAAAATCACCGGAACAGGGATGTGGAAGGTTGTAAATGCTACTCGTATCCAGCGTGCAATCCAATAGCTTGATTTCCATGGGATAAGAACCTGGATGTTGTTGCAGGTATGCCACACTTTGCTGATAATCATAACTTTCCTTTTGATGGGCCAGCCCCAGAATGCGATAATCAGTGGGCAGTGGAAAAACTCCCTCCTCCAACAAAACCTGAAAGCGCTGTATGTTGCTGACGGTAGGATGAACCAATATCAATGTCCTTTCCGTAACTCGCTCTTGCGACTGCGCATTAATGTTCACATAGGTAAGGAAGGATAATAGAAAAGTAAGGTGGAGAAGGGCATTGGGCATAGCTTCAGTTTTAAATTCTATTGGAATGAGACGAAATTATACAGGGTTATATATGTTATTTCTGTTTGCCAATCTCTGTCAACCATGTTTTTAAGAGGGTTGTCAGTTCTTTCCTGGCCGGTTCATCCAGGTTCATGATCCGTGTGCGATGGCTACCTCCTTTATGGATATGAACTCTGACGCCGGGATTGCCTGACCACTGGACAGCTGTAGCCGACCATGGATCATACTCCCCGTATAAAAACAGCATGTGACGGGCATGGTGGCGAACAAAGGCATCGACTTTCTGCATGGTCTCCGGGTTATACAGGCACTGGGTACCTGAAGGGCAGGCAAATTCAAACCCTGGCACGTCCATGTAACGAAGGAGGCCATGCCATCCGCTGGTATCATAACCATACATGCCAATCTCGGTGAGTGCCTGGTAAAAGAAGGGATTATCTGTCAAGAACCCTTCAGAGACCCATTCAAGGTCTGCCACACTGTCCAGATGACCGATCAAAACAGATGGTTTTCGGGCATCCAGGGGAATGCGGCTGCAATCCATGCTGCCCCATTGCCAAAAGGCAAAAGCATACTCCAGCACGAGTAGTTCATATGCCTTGTCATATCCCATGAAATACCGCAGTCCCTTTTTCTCAGCAGCTTTGATAAACGCAGGCATGAGCTCTTCCCTTTCCCGCAGCATGCGTTCCTGAAACGCCCGGATGCGTGTGCGACAGAAGGTGTCCCCAACCTCTCTGAGAAAAGAGTATACCCTTAGGTCTTCGGTAGAGAAAGCCAGTGGACATACATAGCCAACTGTAATGTCCACATCATCAGGATAGTAGTACCGGTGGAACATTGCTGCCTGTCCTCCCTTACTGATGCCGGTTCCAACCCATGCACCCTGAAATAGAGGTTTGAGGAGTGCGACTATCCGGTGATGATCGGCAGCTGCCTGAGCTACGGTGAGATACGTCCAGTCACGGTTCTGCGGAGAGGAGGGTGGATAATACCGGTGCTCAACATCAAGTTGGTGTGCCTCGAGCAATGTGCTCAATTCATGCACGTAGTCAGGATCCAGATAGTCTTCAATATCGTATCCGTCGGTATTGAAAATCATAGTAGTGGCACCTTTCCGGATAGAAAGTAAAACACGCTGCTGAAAAGTGCCGGACGAAGGCTGAAGATGGTCAACAGGCTGCTCAATCCATAATAAATACCTTGCTGTAAAGTGTTTACCAGGTGTAAGGACTTCCACTTTCACGCCTGGCAAGGAATGCAGAAAACTGGCAGGGTTCTCCTGTGCATGGATATATAATAGCGGCGTGAGGAGCAGGAGCAGCGCACAGCTGCGGATGATGGCGTTGTTCATCTGCAACAAATCAGATTATATTAATATGTTTTAATTCCTTTTATAACATGAAGGGCACCTGACTTCATCCTTACACGTATAAGGTAAGGACCGGCGGGGTGGGAATCCAGCTGAAAGATGTCTTCGTGGATACCCGCCTGGTATTCTTTCCGAAACAGCACCCTGCCAGACATATCCAACCATTCCACACTTTCCGCCATCTCCATACAGTAAAGCCTCGCGGTTTCGCTGAAGGGAATGGGATACAGCTCACAGGGCTGGTCCGCGGCCCGATGCTGCAGCATGCCCAGGCTGATGCAGGACTGTTCGTAAGTGATTCTGCCAGAGCTCAGCAGTGAGTCCTGAAACTGTCCGCATGCTGAAGACAGGCCCTTGAGTTTGCAGTCGAGCCACAGTATAAGAAAGTCTGTCATGACGTCTTGTTGCTGTTCCCGTGTAATTGTAAGATTAGGATTACACAGGTTCTCGCCTATGGAGCATAGCAGGTTATAATCAGCAAAGTAACAATGCCCGCCCCCGGTGATACTGATAAAGGCTTTACAGGGTGATGCCAGCGAATCGTACATCGGCTTCTGGTGTTGGAGCGGGGGCGTAACGCAGTCATCTGATCCTGCGAAGACAAGAGAGGGCTGAATGACAGTGCCGGCTGCACTGACACTGGAAGGATTTGTGATGGCTGCTGCAAAAGTAACCAGAGCTGTTATACCTGTGTCGGAATCGGCTGCCAGAAAGGCGGCCCCACCTCCCATCGAATGTCCCATTACAGCCGAATTTGTTTGTACATGCCCAAAGAACAGGCTTCCAGAGTCTGCACCTTCCTTTTTCATGGCTCTGATCACAAAGGCCAGGTCCAGCCCGAAGTTGAGGTGGCTGGGAGATGTTCCTGTTTCTGTATTCGGCAGGACAAGAATATATCCCGTAGGCACCAGGTCCCGGACAAAATTGGCATATGCTGAGATCTGCATCACGAAGCCATGACCCAGTGAAAGTACCGGAAAACTGCCGGCCGCCAATGGCACACCTTCTCCGGGAGTCTGAGCCGGATAATAGACCGATGCGGAAATGGGCCTGTTATTTCGGGTACTGTCAACGAATGTCCGGCTGACTTGCCCCGTTGCATAAGGTTGGCCAAATGCCTGTGACACAAATGCCAGGCTGCCTAAAAAAAAGCCCAGAAGGCAGAAGCCAGAACGTCGAAAATGAAAAGCGCGCATAGGCAGTGGCTTAGCGTTGCAATGTTAAAATTAGGGAATTTAGGCTTTCATGCATCCAGCCTGTGATCATTGCCTGAACATTAGCAGCGGCGGATCGTTTTTTACACGGACGTAAGTTTAACAGGGTGTTAACAGCATTATCTCTGAATATTATCGAACTTCGTACTAAAGATATGAGATTGAACTGGTTTCCGGGACTCAGGTTGACATGGATGCTGCTCAGTTGTCTGCCCCTTTGGTTGACAGCCCAGTCATTTAATGCCGGAAATTTACCATCTTCTCCTGGTTTGATAGAACGACAGGATCATGCCGGCACTTCAGATGAGATACCGTTATTCCTATTAGAAAAGCGACTGACAATCAATGGTATTCATGACAATCCTGGGTTGATTTGGCAATCTCCTCTGTTTGATGCCGCTGCAGTAGGTTTGTATTTTAAGGATTTATTGATTCCTGGATCAGACAGCCTTTTGATCTACACATCAGCGCAGGCTGCTCCCACATGGGTGTTTACCGCCCGGGAAGCCAGGGGTGGTCCTGCAGTCATGCCGCTGCAGCGTGGAAATACACTCATTCTGAAGTATGTAAGAAACGCTCAAACACGCATACAACCTTTAATCATCACCGAAGCCCTGGCCCTGGCAGATAAGGATGTATTGTCGGGCATTATGGGATCAGGTGGTGTTGAAAGCACGGTGGCATGCAAAGTGAATGTCAACTGCCTTCCGGAAGGCCTGGCCTGGCAGGATGAAAAGAAGGCGGTGGTGCGCATTCTCTTGAAGAAGGCTGGTTTGCTCAAGCTGATCAGTGGCGTGCTCATCAATAACACCAGGCTGGATGCAACGCCTTACATTCTTACCTCCGATTACAGCGTGACCGGTGTTACCGCATCGGACCTTCTTCAGACGGTCTTCTACTTCGATTATGAGCTTCCGGCATGTGATACCACTGGCCTGCCTGCTGCCCTGAAAACGCTGACAGGAGCCACAGAGGTCGCCAGTGGTGGCATCAGTTGTAACCTGGGATCGGATTTTTTCCTGATGAGGTTGAATCAATATATCCCTGCCGCTTATCAGCCTTATTTTATGGGATGGGATCGTAATCCTGCGCCCGCTGACTCCGGTGTCAGCATCCACTTTACGGGCAGCCTGGTTAAGCAAATTGCCATGTTTGACAGCCTATTGGAACATGGTCACTTTGGTGGTGGGATTGTCAACACCCACTGGAAACTCAGGTGGAAGCCTACTGATAATGGTTTCAGTACCCTGGGCCCTGGCGGCGAGGGGGCACCCCTGATGAACAAGCAGGGAAGGCTGGTGGGAACCTATACTGGCGGCCAGGCCTCATGCAGCAATCCGTTGGGTGAGAGTTTCTTTGGTAAATTTTCAGTTTCCTGGGATCAAAATGGTGCCACACCCCAAACCCGGCTTCGTGAGTGGCTGGATCCGCTTCAGACAGGGCAGCTGCAGCTGGATGGTATGTATCCTCAGGCCTATCCGCCACAGGCTTCTTTATCCTACTCCGATACATCGATACGGGTAGGTGACACCATATGGTTCTATGATCAGTCTTCCTTCCTGCCATCGAGCTGGGTGTGGTCATTTCCGGGCGGAGTCCCTGAGACCTGGTCTGGCAGGTATCCTCCGCCGGTTATCTATTTCACTCCTGGTGTATATGATGTAGGCTTAACCGTCACCAATGCTTATGGGTCTGACACTCTCATTCAACTGTCACGCATCCAGGTGCGTCCCTCGCACGATACCATCCGGACCTGGATCGACACAATGAGCCTTTGTGCTGATACCGTTGATCTGGCTGTCCGCTTCAGCAATATGTACTTCACAAGGGCAGGCAGCATGACACTTCGCATTGATACTTCACGTCTTAAGTATCAGGGGGTCAGTTATATGCATGCCCGAATACAATCGGCCAACCCACAGGTTTATCTTTCCGGAGATGAGATTTGGATCACCTTCAACACCATTCATGACCTGCATCTTGGTGAAGATACCCTGGTCGTCCTCACCTTCCTGGCTGATACAGGCAGCATGCCTTTGGTATGGGTAGCCGATCGGCCATGGAAATGCAGGTATTACGGCGCCAATGGACTGGAGTATCCGGTAGACTTCAGGAATGCCATTTTGCATACCATCGATTGCCCCAGTATGGAAGTATACATGCAGTATGAGGGATCGCTTTACAATCTGGGTTTATCCTGGCTCGACATCAGCATATCAGGTCAACCAGGCCATCGTTATGGATCTGATACATCCGGGTTGATTTTGACAGGCCCCATCTGGCCCGGGGCAATGAATATCCAAGGCGGTAGTAGCCTGCCATGGGGCGGGGTCAATTCAACCGATGCCCTGCTGATACTGAGGCACTTTGTGGGGTTGGACACCCTTGAAGGCCTTCCTCTGAAAGCTGCAGATACAGATGGGGCAGGTTTTATCAATGCGACAGATGCCCTGATGGTCGCCCAGCGTTTCGCCGGATGGATCCCGCATTTCTCTGCTTCGGACTGGATCTTCGAAGACACTGTTGTACAGATGGTTTCAGGACATCATGCTTTCATCATAAAAGGGATATGCCGGGGTGACGTGAACACCTCCCGTGCACAGTCACTGCAAAAGTCAATGGGGACGTTGAAAGATGATCCCGAAGCTGTTTTATTGCGGCAGTCGCTTTCCCCCATGCCTGATTGATTCGCACGGGAAAAACCTCTTTTCCTTAGTTATCCTGCTTTTTGGCGCGTTTGCGCTCATGTTCATCCAGAATGATCTTTCGCAGCCGGATGATTTTTGGGGTCACTTCGATGTACTCATCAGGACCGATGTACTCCATAGCCTCTTCCAGGGAGAATTTCACAGCAGGGGTAATGATGATCTTATCGTCTGAGCCTGAAGCGCGTATGTTTGTTAACTTTTTGGTTTTGATTACATTAACAACCAGGTCATCAGGTCGGGTACTCTCACCAATGATTTGTCCGGCATAGACTTCATCATTGGGGTCGATGAAAAACTTACCCCTGTCCTGCAACTTATCGATGGAGTAAGCGATGGCTGTACCTGTCTCGAGTGCGATGAGTGACCCGTTGCGCCGGCCCTGTATTTCACCTTTCCAGGGTTCAAAAGATTTGAAACGGTGAGCGATGATGGCTTCCCCTTCTGTCGCAGTGAGTATGGGATTGGTCAATCCGATCAAGCCACGGGCGGGAATGGTGAATTCCAGGATCACCCTGTCGTTACGGGGCTCGATGGTGATAACCTCTCCCTTCCGGCGTGTGACAATCTCGATGACTTTGCCTGCAAAACCATCCGGAACATGAACGGTAAGGTATTCCACCGGTTCGTATTTTTGTCCATCAACGTCACGGGTAATGACCTGAGGCTGTCCGATCTGAAACTCATAACCTTCCCTGCGCATGGTTTCGACCAGGATCGAAAGGTGCAGGATGCCGCGGCCGTAGACCAGCAGGCGGTCGGGGCTGTCGGTTTCATCCACCCTCAGCGCCAGGTTGCGTTCCATTTCCTTAAACAGCCGGTCACGTATATGGCGGGACGTAACATAGGTGCCATCCTGGCCGAAGAAAGGGGAGTTGTTGATCGTAAAGAGCATGTTCATGGTCGGTTCGTCAACCATGATAGGCGGCAACGCTTCGGGTTCCAGCGCATCTGTAATGGTATCTCCGATGTCAAAGTTCTCAGGTCCCAGGATGGCGCATATCTCACCGGAACCGACAGGCACCTTGATTTTCTCCTTTCCCAGTCCCTCAAATACGTAGAGTTCTTTCACCTGAGACTTATGCACACTCCCGTCGCGCTTCAGGACAGAAACCTGCATGCCTGCCTGGATCTGGCCACGGTGGATGCGGCCGACCGCAATACGGCCTACGTATGAGGAGTAATCCAGTGAGCTGATCTGAACCTGCAGGCTGCCTTCGTTGATGGGCGGAGGCGGTATATGTTCCAGAATGGTGTCCAGCAGATAACTCACATCCTGCGCAGGATGCTCCCAGTCTGGCCCCATCCAGCCCTGCTTGGAGGATCCATATACCGTCGGAAAGTCCAACTGGTCCTCTTCGGCCTCCAGGCTGTACATTAATTCGAAGATCTGCTCCTGCACCTCTTCAGGATCACAGTTGGGTTTGTCAACCTTGTTGATAACCACAATCGGCTTCAATCCCATTTCCAGGGCCTTCTGCAAAACGAAACGGGTTTGTGGCATGGGTCCTTCAAAAGCATCCACGACCAGCAGAACCCCATCTGCCATGTTCAGTACGCGCTCCACCTCGCCCCCAAAATCAGCATGGCCCGGCGTATCAATAATGTTGATTTTAACTCCTTTATAACGGACCGAGACGTTTTTTGCCAGAATGGTAATCCCTCTCTCTCTTTCCAGTTCGTTGGAGTCCAGGATCAGATCACCCATCTGCTGATTATCACGGAACAGTTTAACCTGATGAAGAATCCGGTCAACAAGGGTGGTTTTACCATGGTCGACGTGAGCAATGATGGCGATATTTCTGATTTCCTGCATGCGATGGCCCTGAATATGGAACGGGCTGCAAAAGTAGGCATAAAAGTTGACCTGCTCTTCCAGCCGGAAAGTGTGAAGGCCTGTGCCGGCATGTCGCAGGGTTACATGCTCAGGATGAGATCATTAAATAACAGGGTCAGGTCTTTTTCTGCCCTTGCGGCAGCGGCCAGGATATCTTCCAGCGACAAGGGCACCAGCTTATCGGGGTCGCATTCATCAGTGATGGCCGAAACGGCGGCCACTTCCATGCCCATATGTCTCGCGACGATTACTTCAGGCACCGTCGACATGCCCACGGCATCGGCACCCATTGCGCGCAGGTACCGGTATTCAGCCCTGGTCTCAAATTGTGGCCCCGCTACAGCAACATAAACACCTTCATGCAGTAGTATACCTCTTGCTGATGCAATCGCATGCAGTCGTTTACGGAGATCCGGGGAATAAGGCTCGCTCATGTCCGGAAAGCGTGTCCCAAGCTCGTCCAGGTTGGGGCCGGCCAGTGGACTGCCGGGCTGCAGGTTGATGTGGTCTTCCAGTACCATCAGCTCCCCCTTTTTCATGGACGGATTCATCGATCCTGAGGCATTGGATACAAGGAGCGTATTGATCCCTAGTACCTTCATGACCCTGATGGGAAAAGTGATGCGCTGCAGGGAATAGCCTTCATAAAGGTGGAAACGTCCTTGCATGGCCAGGACATATTTGTTTCCCAACATCCCATAGATCAGTTGCCCTTTATGAAAATCTACTGTTGAAACAGGAAAATGGGGGATGCTGCCATACGCGATGGCGCACAAAGGTTGTATGTGATCTGTCATGGCATCCAGTCCTGTCCCCAGTATGATGCCGATGACAGGTTGTGTTATCCCTTGTGACCGTAGGAAATCAGCAGCTTCCCGGATATCATTTATGCTGTAGTGATCCATCTTTTTATGGCTATGTTGCATCAGTCAAAGCTCCGGAAAAATTTCGTATCTTGGTTTCTCATACGGCCGTTGCAGACAGGGAGAATTTTATCAACATTTAGCAATCATATGTAATTATATCCATACATTTGTGCCTACAATCCTGAATTTATGATTCGAAAAGTACTGGTTGCGAACCGGGGAGAGATTGCCGTCAGGATCATGCGGTCTTGCCGGGAGCTGGGAATCCTCTCGGTAGCGGTATATTCGGAAGCCGACCGCAAGGCCATGCATGTGAGGTATGCAGATGAAGCCATTTTCATCGGCCCGGCCCCTTCCCAGGAAAGTTATTTGAATATGGACCGTATCCTGGATGCGGCCAGGCAAAGCGGGGCGGATGCCATTCATCCTGGCTATGGCTTTCTGTCTGAGAATGCCACCTTTGCGCGCCGTTGTGCTGAGGATGGGATTAATTTCATTGGTCCCAGCCCGGAAGCCATCTCAACCATGGGCGATAAGATCACAGCCCGCAAGACCATGATCGCAGCGGGGGTACCCGTGGTTCCCGGAACGGAATCGGCGATCACGGATGAAACGGAGGCCTTGAAGGTGGTCAGGGAGATTGGATTACCGGTCATGATTAAAGCCTCAGCCGGAGGAGGCGGTAAAGGCATGCGCCTGGTCCGGGATGAAGACAAAGTCCTTGAAAGCATACGTGCTGCGCGTTCAGAGGCCATGGCTGCCTTCGGCGATGATGCCGTTTATGTTGAGAAATATATTGATTCACCGCATCATATCGAATTTCAGGTGCTGGCAGATAAGCACGGGAACACGGTGCATCTGTTTGAGCGTGAGTGCTCTATACAGCGCCGTCATCAAAAAGTGATCGAAGAAACCCCCAGCCCACTGCTGACGCCTGAGATCAGGGCGAAAATGGGGGAGGATGCTGTGGCAGCTGCCCGCGCTGTGGATTATTACGGGGCAGGCACCATCGAATTCATCGTGGATGACAATCTGAACTATTATTTTCTGGAGATGAATACCCGCCTCCAGGTTGAGCACCCCATCACCGAGCGCGTGGTGGGCGTTGACCTGGTCAAGGAGCAGATCAACATCGCATCAGGCGGCAACCTGCCCTTCCGGCAAGAAGACCTTCGGCAGCAAGGGCACGCTATCGAGTGCCGCATTTATGCTGAGGACCCGGATAGGGGCTTTATGCCGAGCCCGGGACTGATCCGCCATATCACTGAGCCGCTGGGTCTGGGTGTAAGGCATGATGGTTACGTATACGAAGGATATGAGATCCCGATGTATTATGACCCCATGATCTCCAAACTGATCGTCTGGGGAAAGACGCGTGAGGAAGCCATCCGGCGCATGCGGCGTGCCTTGTATGAGTATAAGATCACCGGCGTCAAAACTTCCATCAAGTTCCTTGAGCGTATTATGCAGGCTGATGCTTTCATCAGTGGCAAGTACAATACACATTTTATAGATGACAATATTGAGTTTCTGACCTCCAGGCAGGAGTGTGACAGGGTCTGTGAGGATCTGGCAGTCATCACCGCTTTTCTTGATTATCAGAGCCAGCTCAGCAAAGCTGCGGCCGGCAGTCTGAAATCTCATGAGCCTTCACGTTGGAAGGTATATGGACGTCATAGTGGTATGTATAGAATATAACCCATTGATAATATGGAAGTAAGATTGTTGCACCGCCTCGCTAAGGTTGAACTACTGTCGATTGATGGTAACCAGGCTAAACTCACCGTTGATGGCAGAACCTATGATATTGACATCGTTCAGGTTGAAGAGGGCGTCTATAGCATCCTTTATAACGGCAAATCCTATAACCTTGAATTGATCCCGGATGGAAGTCCCAAAAAATACCTGGTGAATACCTTTTTCCAGTCGTATGAAGCTGAGATCGTCGATGCTGAAACGAAATACAAGGAAGCGATGGACCGCCTGGCCTTTGGAGAAGGCAGTAACC
Organism: Lentimicrobiaceae bacterium; assembly: GCA_018001695.1. Classification (GTDB taxonomy): domain Bacteria; phylum Bacteroidota; class Bacteroidia; order Bacteroidales; family JAGNHN01; genus JAGNHN01. Next base: position 28,528 of record JAGNHN010000001.1, on the reverse strand, counting down.
GCATCGTGGCCCCCATGCCCGGAAAGGTCGTTCGCATCCCCGTTGCCATTGGCGAAGAAGTGAAGGCAGGCCAGACTGTCATCGTCATCAGTGCCATGAAAATGGAGAGTGAATTCAAGGCCGCCGCCGACGGCACCGTCCGTGAGGTCTTCGTCTCAGCAGGCGATACGGTAGATGGCAATCAAACCCTTATGATCATTGAATAAACCAACCGGATATGAATATTGAAGAAAAATACCGCGAACTGGAAAGACGCAACAGCGAAGCTGAGCTGGGTGGCGGACAGGAGCGTATTGACCGTCAGCATGCTGCCGGGCGCAAGACCGCACGCGAGCGTATCCTGGATCTTCTGGATCCGCGCAGCTTTGTCGAGATGGACAAGTTTGTCATGCACCGCTGTGCTGATTTTGGTATGGAGAAACAGAAAATTATTGGTGATGGCATTGTCACAGGCTACGGCAAGATCGACGGCAGGCTGGTGTATGTTTTTGCCCAGGATTTCACTGTTTTCGGCGGTACCATGAGCCGGGCCAACGCCGATAAAGTAGTCAAGGTCATGGACCTGGCCATGAAGATGGGGGCGCCGGTCATCGGACTCAACGATTCGGGCGGGGCCAGAATACAGGAAGGCGTACAAAGTCTGGGTGGTTATGCCGATATTTTCTTTCGAAATGTCCGCTCTTCCGGCGTGATACCGCAGATCTCGGCCATCCTGGGACCTTGCGCAGGCGGCGCAGTTTATTCTCCGGCCATCACCGACTTCATCATGATGGTCAAGGATACCAGTTATATGTTTGTAACCGGACCGGATGTCATAAAAACGGTAACGCATGAAGAAGTCACCATGGAAGAACTGGGGGGCGCACAGACCCACAGCAGCCGGAGTGGCGTAGCCCATTTTATTGCTGAAAATGATGAGATGGCCATGATGATGCTGCGCGAACTCATCGGTTTCCTGCCCTCCAATAACATGGAAGACCCTCCGGTGAAGCCCTGTATGGACGATATATACCGGGAAGATGCCCGCCTTCAGGACCTCGTTCCGGCCGACCCGAACAAGCCATACGACATGCGTGAGCTCATCACAACGGTGGTTGATGATCATCACTTTCTGGAAGTCATGCCCCACTATGCCCAGAATATCCTGGTCGGGTTTGCCAGGATGAATGGCAGACCGGTCGGTATTGTGGCCAACCAGCCCGCTTATCTGGCTGGCGTATTGGACATCAACTCCAGTACCAAAGCAGCCCGGTTTGTGCGTTTTTGCGATGCCTTCAATATTCCGCTCCTGACCTTTGTGGATGTGCCGGGGTTCCTCCCGGGGACAGCACAGGAGTTCGGCGGCATTATCAAACACGGCGCGAAATTATTGTATGCTTTTGCGGAAGCCACCGTACCCAAAATTACCTTGATCACCCGAAAAGCCTACGGAGGTGCCTATGATGTGATGTCCAGCAAGCATATCGGCGCAGATGTCAATTTTGCATATCCAACAGCTGAGATCGCCGTGATGGGACCCGAAGGAGCTGTCAATATTATTTACAAAGGGAAACTGAATGATGGTGAAAAGGCTCAGGCTGTAGAAGATTACCGCAATACCTTTGCCAGTCCATACAAAGCCGCGGAGCTGGGATATATCGATGAAATCATCTATCCCAAACAGACCCGCCTTAAGCTGATCCAGGCCCTGGAAATGTCTCAGAATAAGCGCGAAAACAGCCCTCCAAAGAAACATGGAAATATCCCGCTTTGATTCAATTTTGTATTAATATTCAAAAAACCCTCATATCCTTGCATGGCGTGAGGGTTTTTTTATACATTTAAGGCTGATTTGCCATCGTCTGTATCAGGGATGAGAGATCTCCATGAAGACGTCAATCTGGCAGGCAAAATGGATGTACATACAACTAATCTGCATGAATATGAAAAGAAGACTTACCCTTGTTATGATCCTCTCCTTAGGCATGTTCATCAGCCAGGCCCAGGAAGGCTGGTTCAAACTCACAGTGCCCACCAACGAAAATCTGAACAGTGTCTGCTTTGTGGATGCCAATACCGGTTGGGTTGTAGGTGGTACCAGTAGGATTCTGCACACGTCTAATGGTGGTACATCCTGGACAACCCAGACGGCGCCAGCCCCAACACTCCTCCAAAGTGTCTATTTCCTGAATAATCAGGTCGGATATACCTGTGGAAACAGCGGCAGGCTGTTTAAAACCTCCAACGGGGGCACTACATGGACAAATATGACGACGGGCACAACCAATCATCTTAATAAGGTCTTCTTTGTGAATACCGAGCTTGGTTTTGCCTGTGGCGACAATGGTACGATCATCTATACCTATAATGGGGGAACGAACTGGTTCCCTTTGAATACCGGCACAACGGTCAAATTAACCGATATTCACTTCACCTCAACGCAAAGGGGTTGGGTTGCAGGATTGGGTGGCACCATCCTCAATACCACGGATGGCGGTACAACCTGGACGCCTCAAACCAGCGGCACCACCGAGGCCATACTTAGCCTGTTTTTCGCCGACTCACTTACAGGGTATGCCACCTATAGTGATAAGCTGCTAAAAACAACCAGTGGGGGCAATTCCTGGTCACCGCGGAACCTGGGTCCTTTTACTACTTACCCAGGCTGCTTCTTCGTATCACCCGGATTGGGCTGGATCGTCAGCTCTACCGGTAATATCGTCCGTACTGTTGATGGTGGAATATCCTTCCAGCAGCAGCAGTCGGGTACCCTCGACTTCCTCAAGGATGCCTGGTTTGTCAATAACAACATCGGTTATGTCGTTGGGAGTATGGGAACTGTTCTAAAGACCCTGAACGGAGGGTACAGCACCGCCGGACTTCCTGAGTACGGGCTTTCTTCACGCGTTTCACACTACCCAAGTCCGATCCGTGATGGTATCCTGCATATTAGCTATACACCCTCCTCCCAGCAATGGTTAGAAATTGAGGTTCTGGATATTACAGGAAAACGGCTTTACATTGATGAGCTTTGGTTCAGAAATGGGCCCGAAGAGCAGGAAATTGACCTTAAACACCTATGCAATGGCCTGTATGTCCTACGCTTCAGTGATGGTGTTTCACAATTTGCCTCGAAATTGCTGAAGATTTAAGATATCCTTGATTTTTACTTCGGTAAAGGATTCTTTTGATATTTTCATATCTTCATCCATTCATATTCAACCATCCCGGCATGGAGACAAAGTCTGTTGTATTCCTGATCGTGCTGTTGATCACCCTTGGGGTGTTCTTCTGGTCAGCCCGGCGCATCATGCTCTTTTTCAGGTTGACCAGGCCTGCATTTCCTGTCCGTAACCTTGGACAGAGGTTATCACTTACGCTAAAGGTGGCATTGGGTCAGCAGAAGATATTCCGCCTGCCTGTGGCGGGTATCCTGCATGCCCTTGTGTTTTGGGGATTCCTGGTGATCACCATCGGAAGTGTTGAGATGGTCATCGATGGGCTTACCGGATCGGAGCGGATCCTGGGGCACCTCGGTTGGTTTTATACGCTGATCTCAGCCAGTGGAGATGTGTTTGCCTTTGTTGTGCTCTTCAGTGTCCTGGTATTCCTTGTCCGCCGTCTCTTTCTGAGAATCCGCAGGTTTTACGGGATAGAAATGAAGAAGATATCCAAGGTAGATGCCACATTTGCCTTGCTCATCATCTCTTTTCTGATGATCTCACTGATCGTGATGAACGTCGGCTATCTGGCTGTGACCGAAGGTTATGCGGTTGGAACATATCCTCTGAGTGCATTGTTGTTGCCCCTGGTTGAGAATGGGAATCCTCATTTCCTGCATGTCTTACACGAAACAGGATGGTGGGCGCATATTCTGCTCATCTTTCTCTTTGCAAATATCCTTCCTTATTCAAAACATTTTCATGTGTTCATGTCGATACCCAACGTCTTCCTCAGTCGCCTGGAACCGTTGGGACATCTCCCTAATATGGAGGCTGTGATGCATGAGGTCAGACTGATGCTGAATCCGGATGCCCTCGTACCGGTTCTCGAAGGAGAACCCGGGCGCTTTGGCGTTAAGGATGCAGAAGACGTCAACTGGAAGAACTATGCGGATGCACTGACATGCACCGAATGTGGCCGCTGCACAGCCGTTTGCCCGGCCAATATCACAGGGAAGAAGCTCTCGCCCCGAAAGATTTTTGTCGATCTCAGGGCAAGAATGAAAGAAAAGGGGCCTGGTTTGCTGAAAGAAGGCAAAGCCTATACGGATGGGAAGTCGCTGCTGGGTGACTACATAACGCCTGAAGAGCTCTGGGCATGCACCACCTGCAATGCCTGTGCGCAAGAATGCCCCCTGAATATCAATCATCCCACCCTGATCGTAGATATGCGGCGATACCTGGTGATGGAAGAAGCGGCAGCGCCCTCCGGACTGAATATGATGTTCACGAATATCGAGAATAATGGGGCCCCCTGGCAGTTTTCACCACAGGACCGGCTGAAATGGGCTGAAGGATTAAGCATGAACCTTAACTAGATTCACATGGAAGAGATCAGGAAAACGACGCTGGTGGATATCCCTGTCATGGCGGATATGGCTGCTGCCGGAAGGCAACCTGAGTGGCTGTTCTGGGTTGGATGTGCAGGTGCTTTCGATGAGCGTTACAAGAAAGTGACACGCGCTTTCGCGAGAATCCTGGCCCACTGCGGCGTGGATTTCGCCGTACTTGGCCCAGAGGAGACCTGTACCGGAGATCCCGCCAGAAGAGCAGGTAATGAGATGCTCTTTCAGATGCAGGCCATGACCAATATCGATACCTTTTCCAGGTACCAGGTCAGGAAAATCATCACCATTTGTCCGCATTGCTTCAATACCTTCCGCAATGAATACCCGGAGCTGGGCGGCCATTATGAAGTGATCCATCATACACAGTTTCTGAGGCTGTTGATGGACGAAGGCAAGTTGCAAATCGACGCTGATGTGTTCCGGAATGCTTCCATTGTCTTCCATGATCCCTGCTACCTGGGCAGAGCTAATGGGGAATATGAGGCACCGCGAAGCCTGATCGATACCATCACAGCAAGACGAGCAGAGATGCCGCGAAATCGCAGCAAAGCACTGTGTTGTGGTGCCGGGGGGGCACAGATGTTCAAGGAAAGCGAGCCAGGTATGAGTGAGGTCAACAACGAGCGGACCCAGGAAGCCCTGGAGACAGGTGCAGGCATCATTGCCACGGCCTGCCCTTTCTGTATGACCATGATCACGGATGGGCTCAAGTATCACAATAAGGAAGAAGAGACCCGCAACCTTGACATTGCCGAAATCATCGCCTCAGCCCTTGGACTTCAATAGGGTAAGTAATTTCCTTGATCAGACAGGACGGTCTTTCAGGTATTCTTTCAGCAGTCTGGCAACATACTTACCAAAGACATCAAACTCGATGTTTACCACCGTGCCCTGACGCATATTCTTAAAATTGGTCACCTCATAGGTGAACGGGATGATGGCCACCGAGAAGAAGTCATCACCTGAATCAACTACAGTCAGGCTGACCCCGTTGACAGAGATGGATCCTTTTTCCACTGTGATATTGCCACGGCTGGGATCATATTCAAAGACATATCGCCAGCTGCCACCGGTCTCTTCCACGCTGCGACAAACAGCGGTCTGATCCACATGACCCTGCACTATGTGACCATCGAATCGCCCGTCCATCTTCATGCTGCGCTCCAGATTCACCTCATAACCAACCTCCCATGTGCCCAGATTGGTCTTGTCCAGCGTTTCCTGAACGGCAGTCACAACGTACTGGTTCGACTCGGGCATGACTTTCACAACAGTCAGGCAGGTACCGTCATGTGCCATGCTCTGGTCCACTTTCATTTCCTTTGCAAGTGGTGTTTCGAGGGTAAAGTGAATATTTCCCCTGTCTCTTTCTATGGCGGCTACCCTGGCCATGCCTTCAACAATTCCTGTGAACATATCGCTTGTTTTTTTATCTCATCAGATGAATCACGCCTTGCAGTGAACGTCTTGCCGGTCCATTCAGCGTGATCTCAAACACTTCACAAACATAATAATAGACACCATCGCTACATGCCTGACCGCTTCCCATCATGTTACCATTCCATTCAATATCAGGATTTTCAGTCTTATAAACGATTGAACCCCAGCGGTTATAAATAATCATATCTACCTTTTCAACAGAACTATACGGAAAAGGCACGAAGAGGTCATTCAACCCATCCCCATTGGGGGTAAAGACATTGGGCAGGCGATAGCGTTCACATGCGTCGATATCAATGCAGACCTTATTGCTATAAAGGCTTCGATTGCCAAGGGAGTCTATAGCCACAACCAGGTAACATCCTGCAATGGTGGCAGCGCCGGTATGTGTGAATGTTTCTATACCAGGGTTATCAATACGGCTGATGAGAACAGGATCCTGATCCTGGCGTGGCGCATAGAATAGCTCATAGGAAGCAATATCTTCCGGGCAACCAGGTAAGAAGGCATTCCATGTCAGCACATTGGCCGGTATTTCACAATTAGTGGTTACTTCCAGATAGGGTGCGCAAGGTGGTTCGTTGTCGAGGGGTGTGGCACAGGTTTCCTGGCTCCAGTTTAAAAGCGGGCTGGTGATGTCAGGCCGCGAATAGCTACCAGTCGCCAAAACTTTGTAACAATACTCCTGTCCGTTGGTCAACAGCGTATCTGTGTATTGACTACCTGTTGTCGAGGCGATGGAGTCAAACACCAGTGTGAGCAGGTTCCATCTGTAAATGTCGTATCGTTGATTGCTCCAGGGAACCTGGGCTGTCCAGGATAGCTGTATACGTTGATCAGTGGGAGCTGCCTGCACGTAAACAGAGGAGGCCTGGCTGGAGCTGCCTATCTGGAAGACATTTCCCGGTGTAAGATTTATAAAGTCAATCTGATACCGGTAGGCCATACCGAGGGTGTTCAGCAATGTGTCTATGTACAGAGTGTCCGTCAACTGATCAAGGGAATCGATGGCGGTCAGGTTGGCTCCGATTCCCCGCATAATCCTGTACCGGAAAGGCCCTGGAGTCTGTAAAAAATCCAATTCCGTAGGCGGATCCCAGGCTATCTTGATCCGGCCGGTTGTGGTGGAGGTGTTCAGAACACTGACGTGGGTGATGATGGGCACATCTCTTTTCAGTGTGGCACAGGCTTCATTGGATGCGTAGCTTTCAGCACCATCGGAAAAAGTGGCGACAACCATATAGCAGTATACCTGTCCGTGCACCAGGGCCCCGTTTTGACCGTCATCCTCATACTGGTTCGTGCTCCATCCACTGACGGAAGCAATTTTCTGGTAACCTGTATAAGCGGGAACCCCGGTTTCACAATGACCCGGGATGAATCCGAAAGAATTGGTCCTACGGTAAATATCATACCCGGTGGCCTGGTTGCAGGGTGTAGGATCCCAGTTGAGGGTGATGCGGTTGCCCAGCGGTGTAGCGATGAGGTTTTTCGGGCCCGGGGAGATCACCTGGATGCGAACATTGGCAATATCAACAAGGTTGACCGGGCTGCCGTTATCTGTCGCCTTGAAATAAACCAGATAAGGTGATTTGCGGACATGTGGGCAGATGGTCTGCCAGCTGAATTGCTGTGAGACGCTTCCAACACCCGTAATGGTATCGAAGTAAGCCGGGCTGTTGGCGAGGTTCATGGGGGCACCGGTGCCAATAAGCTGGATCAGGTCGTTGTTGACATCCGTGGCTGTTACGGTGAAGGTGAGCATGGTGCCGGCCTCAACGCAGGTATCTATGAGCGGCGCGATCACGGGCGGATCCTGGTTACAGGCTACGATGATGATCTGCATATCCCGGACGATAGCGCCAATCTTGATACCGTTGCGCCATTCCTCGATCAGAATGGCCACATTATATTCCCCTTGCATGGGGGGACTATCCCAAAGGAGGTCTCCGGTCACTGAATCGAGGCTGAAGCTGTTGGTGGCAGGGGGATAGGTATAACCCGGTATGGGCAGTCCACCCGTACCACGGCAGGTTACCAGCCTGTAGCTCAGGCTGTCTCCATCGGGATCATAAGCACCCGGGTTGTGGAGATAAGGCAGGTTGGCACAACCGTTATCGATCGGTGGAAGGGTCAGAACTGCTGAATTGTTCGGTCCTAAAAATGGGTTGATGATCAGCAGGGTTTCGATATACAAGGGAACATTGACAGAATTCGGGATATTGATGACGCCGTAGTTGCGGTTGGGATCCTCCATCGAGAGCATATAGGCCCCAGGTCCATTGTAGGTGTGCTGTCCTACATAAACATTACGGCGGATATCGTTTGGTAAGTCAACAAACTGGGAGCGGGGTAGGATGTTGGTCAGTCCGTCTCCCCAATTGATGACCAGTTCAGGCCGGTCAGCCGGACTGGGAGAGAAAGTATAGGTAAGGATAGTGACTTCGTAGGTCAATCCAAAGAGGTGCCGGTAGGTGATTTCACCGGCACGCTGATGGGTCCCGAATGCCAGTCCTGGCAGCATCAACAAGAAGATACTGCTGATCAGGAACTTCGTAATGCCTGACAGAAACCAATTCATCTTCCAAAGGTAAGCATTCATCATGGAAGCAGGTATAGCTGGCTAATAAAACGCATAGGTGTCCGCATGAAACAATCTCAGGGAGATAAGGTTGAAACACCTAACTTTGTTGTGTCAGTAAGTATAAAAAAATGCCAGAGTCGGGGCTCCACAAACAGTTTGATCTCAGGGAGGAACGCATCGCCATTCTGAAGCGATATGCCCTGCTGCTGCGTGCCTGGCGGTTTCCCAAGGATAAGAAGGAGCAGCAGCTTGTACGCAAAGCCCTGAACCTGGCTGTGGAAGCGCATAAGGATATGCGGCGTAAAAGTGGGGAGCCTTACATTTACCATCCGCTGGAGGTAGCACATATCGTCGCCTCGGAGATCGGTCTGGGTACCACTTCGATCATTTGTGCACTCCTGCACGATGTGGTCGAAGATACTGATTACACCCTGGCTGATATTGAGGATTTGTTCGGTGAGAAGGTGGCAAAGATCATTGATGGCCTGACCAAGATCAAGGGCATCTTCGATTTCACATCTGAATCGGCACAGGCAGAGAACTATAAGAAGATGCTGCTGACCTTGTCGGATGATGTCCGCGTGATCCTAATCAAGCTTGCAGACCGCCTGCACAATATGCGCACCCTGGATGCCATGTCGCCGGCCAAGCAGCTTAAGATTGCTTCCGAGACCACCTATCTCTATGCACCCCTGGCCCACCGGCTGGGCTTGTTCAGCATCAAAAGTGAACTGGAGGATCTGGCCCTGAAGTATATGGAGCCTGAGATATATCGTACTGTTTCTCAGAAGCTGAAGGAATCTGAAGAGGAAAGGAATGCCTTTATAGAAGAGTTCATCCATCCGATCCGCCGGGCACTTACCGATCAGGGTATTCCTTATGAGATCTTTGGCAGAACCAAATCCATTTATAGTATCTGGCATAAAATGCGCAAAAAGGAGATCCCCTTCGAGGAGGTATATGATCTCTTTGCCATACGCATCATCATAGAATCCCCGCTTGCAAAGGAGAAAACCGATTGCTGGCGTGTGTATTCCATCATTACGGATTTCTACAGGCCCAACCTGGACCGGCTTCGTGACTGGATCGCCTTTCCGAAATCCAATGGATACGAAGCCCTGCATGCTACACTGATGAGCCATACCGGAAAATGGGTGGAGGTGCAGATCCGGACCCGCCGTATGGATGAGATCGCTGAAAAAGGATATGCTGCCCATTGGAAATACAAGGACAACGGTAGTGAGAGCGGGCTGGATGACTGGCTGGCCCGGGTCAGGGAGCTGCTGGAAGGGAATACGGAGGAGGATGCGCTGGATTTCCTGAGTGATTTCAAGCTCAATCTGTTTCATGATGAGATTTTTATATTCACCCCTAAGGGGGATATGAAAACCATACCCGGTGGATCTACCGCTCTTGATTTTGCCTATCATATCCATTCTGAGATTGGAAATACCGCCATAGCTGCCAAGGTGAACCTGAAACTGGTTCCGTTGAGCCATGTCCTCAGGACCGGAGATCAGGTGGAGATCATCACCTCGCGCAAGCAAAAACCCAAAGCAGAGTGGCTGAAATTCGTCCGCACAGCCAAAGCCATCTCATATATCAAATCAGCACTGAAAGACGATCGTCAGGTGTATTTTGATGCAGGTAAAGATAAGCTTGAGCGCATCCTGGCCCAGCTTAGTATCGAACCTTCACGTCCGGTCATCATTCAAATACAACGGTATACCGGACGGACGAACCTGATCGACCTGTATTTCGACTTTGCCCATGATCTTCTGGGAATGAAAGAAGTCAGGGAGTATTTCGGAAATCCGGAAAAAAACAACTGGTTCAGGAAGATCAGCCGCCCCTTTACCAGACAGAGTAAGCCCGGTAAAAGCCTGACAGAAGAAGTAGAAGACACAATCAAAAAGAACAAGGGCGACTTTTTGATTGAAGGAAGTAAAGCCAGTTCCTCTTTTGATGTCTCCCCTTGCTGCCTTCCGATTCCCGGGGATGAGATCGTCGGATTCATCTCACCCAGTGAGCCGACCCGTTTGCATCGCAGCAATTGTCCTGAAGCCGTCAGGCTCATGTCCCGTTTCGGTGACAGGATCGTCAAGACGAACTGGATGAGCAACAATGCTGATGTGTTTTTATCAGGGGTGAAACTGAGGAGCATCGACAGGCCAGGGCTGATCAGCGAGATCGCTGCCGTGATCACGGGACAGTATGGGCTCAATATCAAGACTTTCAATCTCAGCAGCACTGGCGAGGTCTGTGATGCCACCATCATGTTTATGGTCACCGGAACCCAACAGCTTGAGGATACCATCGCCCATTTACGCAAGATTCAGGGAATGCAGCGCATTGAACGCATTGGTATGGAAGCAGGTACCGCTGTTTAGGAACGGATTCGATATCAATAATTCATATCATGGTTATTTTTATTTATTCTAAATAGAAATTTATTCTTACCTTTAAGCCCTGAAAAGAACCTGGGTGAGATGAAGGAAAACCACAACGACACCTTTGAGACTGTAAGAAAGATTTTTACCGAGTATCTGGAAACCAACGGGCATAGAAAGACCCCTGAAAGGTTCACCATCCTCAAGGAGATCTACAGCACCGACGGGCATTTTGACATCGAGAGTCTCTATATCCGGATGAAGAACAATAAGTACAGGGTCAGCAGGGCAACGCTTTACAATACTATCGAGCTTCTGCTCTCCTGCAGCCTGGTTATCAAACATCAGTTTGGAAACAACTGTGCCCAGTTCGAGAAGAGTTTCCGTTCCGGCCAGCACGATCATTTCATATGTCTGGATTCCGGCAAGGTGCTGGAGTTCTGTGATCCGCGTGTACAGGAGATCAAGAATTCTGTCGAAAAGATCCTGAATGTCAAGATCACCAATCATTCCCTTACATTTTACGGTCGCTGTCAGGCGGAGGACAAGGCTGTCCATGGCCAGGCCGTGCTTAAATAACCGTTTTTTCACCCACGCTTACTATGCCTGTTGATATTTTACTGGGATTACAATGGGGTGACGAAGGCAAAGGCAAGATTGTCGATGTGCTTACGCCTTCCTACCAGGTGATCGCCCGCTTTCAGGGCGGTCCCAATGCGGGTCATACCCTTCATTTTCACGGCCAGAAACATGTTTTACACCTGCTTCCCTCAGGGATTTTTCATCCTGAAACGGAAAATCTTATTGGGAACGGAGTGATCATTGATCCATATATTCTTCTCAACGAGATAGAAGCACTGGAAGCCCTTGACCTGACCCCAACTGCCAACCTGCTGGTGAGTCACAAGGCTCACCTGATCCTGCCCACGCACCGTTTGCTGGATGCGGCACAGGAGGCCTCGAAGGGGGCTGCCAGAATAGGATCAACCCTGAAAGGAATAGGCCCGGCTTATGCCGACAAGACCGGACGCCTTGGCCTTCGCGTAGGTGATCTCCTGCGCATTGATTTTCAGGAACGTTATCAGCGTTTGCGCGCCCAGCACCTGGATGTGCTTCGTTATATGGATTTCGATCTGGATGCATACCTCCTGGAAGGCAAATACACTTTCCCTGATTATGAAGCTCTTTGGATGAAAGCCGCAGCCCGGCTTAAGGAGCTAAGGCTTTGTCATAGTGAAGCCTTCGTACATCAACGTCTGCAGGAAGGCATGCAAATACTGGCCGAGGGAGCCCAGGGAACCATGCTGGACCTGGATTTTGGCTCTTATCCGTTTGTTACCTCTTCTCATACCACCGCAGCTGGCGCATGTACCGGACTAGGAATTCCGCCTTCGGCAATTCGCCGCGTTTACGGTATCGCGAAAGCATATTGTACCCGTGTTGGATCCGGCCCTTTCCCCACCGAACTGGAGGACCAGGACGGTCAGCTCCTCCGCGACAGGGGCCATGAATATGGATCAACCACCGGGCGGCCACGCAGGTGCGGATGGCTGGACCTGGCTGCCCTGAAGTATGCCATTGCCATCAACGGCGTTACCGATCTGATCTTAACCAAAACCGATGTGCTGGATACCTTCCCGGAAATCAAGGTAGGTACGCATTATCAGATGAATGGTAAGGAGATAGATTATCTTCCCTATGACCTCGGTGACCCGGGCTTATCCCCTGTTTACCGTGTTTTTCCAGGCTGGAAGAAGGAGGTAGGTGCCGTAATGTCTGAAGACTCCCTGCCAGATGAAATGCGGAATTATATCCAATATATTGAAAACCAGACAGGTGTGCAGGTCTCTATGATTTCCTGCGGCCCTGACCGCTCGGATATCATCATCCGCTAGATTTTTTTACCTTTATAGGCTGCATAATTCGACCGTCATGAGACAAGTCCTGATTCTCCTGTGTTTGCTGTGCATCAGCTCCCTGATGGCCCAGAACCTGAAAGAAAGTGAAGTTCCGCAGGCTGTGCTGCAAAAGGCCTCCAGCGAATTCCCTGACCAGAAAGTGCGTTCATGGAGCATGTCGGATGGGCTATATATGGGACAGACAAAGATTGAAGGGGCAACAGCATACCTTGTTTTTGATGCTGCCGGAAAATATGTGCGTACCAGCTATCCTCTCAGCCCAAAGGAACTTCCCAGCAAGTTGCTGGATTATGTTGAGAAGAACTTTCGCAATGCCAAAATTGGTAGCAGCGATCTGGTTGAAGATGGATCTGGCCAGGACTACTATGCCATCGAACTTCGTAAGGAAGGCGTAGCCCAGGGGAAACTGGCTGCCTTGAAATTCGATCCAAATGGAACCCTCATGCAACGTGTTGATTTTGAGACTCAGGAACCCCTTCCCGTTCAGGCCGAAGCGCCCGAATACAACGCTATTCGCAAAATGAAGGAGGGTAAGACACCTAAGGGCGCCATTGACAAAATCGCAGCTTCGGCTGTTCCGGCCCCCGTGACAGCAGCTTTTAACAAGAAGTATAAGGGCGCATCCGAAGTAAGCTGGTATCAGATGGCAGAAGATTTTGGTGCTGATTTTGTTTTGAAGGAGTTAAGACATGAAGCGGTATACACAGCGACCGGTACATGGATTCAAACCAAGGAGGAGATGTATCCGGATGCTATATATGCACCTGTTCAGAAATACCTTGACACAGAATACAGCCGCCATGAGGTGGCCTACGCGGAAAAGGTAACACGTGCCGACCGCAATAATTCCTATTACGTCGAAGTCTTTGTGCGTGAAAGAGGGGTGAAGGATCCTCCTGTAACACAGCTGTTTTTCGACAATACCGGAAGGGTGACCCGTGCTATTCAGCCTCAGGTGAGTGATACAGAAGGAGGATATGTGCAGGACGAAAGCACGAATCCGCGATTTGACAAACAAATGGAGCGCGACATTGAAGGCTTGCAACAGGGCACTCCCAAGCAGAAGAAGCTCAGAGAACAGGAATTACCCACAGGAATAACGTCTTATATCTACGGCAGATACCCCAATAGTGTCAAGATACGGGAAGCTGTGATAGAAGAAGAGACGGAATGGGGAAGTGCCTACCGTATCTCCATCAGCAAGGAGGGCCTGATGCAATCAGCGTATAACCTGTATTTTGACATGCAAGGCAACTTATTGCAGGACAATGCCCCGGAAGATTTGCTCTCTAAAAAAGCCAGAGTGAATGAGACAGAAGAGATAGTAGAGGAAGTTGCCGATCAGCCGGTCGTTCGCGCAACAGATGTTCCGGAGATTGTGAGTAAAAATCAGGCAAAAAGGTATCCGCGCTCAGAAGAGCTGGAATGGCTGGAAGGGGAGAAAGACCGCTATATTGCCCGTTTTATTTTCCGGGATCTGAAGCATACGTTAACGTTTGATGCTGCCGGAGTGATCCTTGAAACACGCACGGAGACCTCATTGGATAGGGTGTACCGCCCCATTCTTACCCACATTGATGCCAATTACCCTGATTACAAACTTCAATATGCTGAACAAATCGTGCGGAAGGACCGTACCAATTTCCACTATATTGAGTTATATACCAAGAAAAGGAAAGTGAGTCCCCAGACCCTCTACCTGTATTACGATAAAATGGGTAAACCCCTGGAAGAGGAACCGGAATTGCGCTAAACACGATATCCAGCTTTGCTTAAAACCTTGTTTATCCCTGCCAACAGCCAGCAACGGGGGAGATCCTTCCAGCTACTCAGCTGCTTCATCCTCATGTTGGTTCCACTGCTGCATCCGGAAGCCTTTGCCCAGCAGAAAAGGGTCAACCTGGTCCAGGCCGATGTGATGAGCTATGACAAACGTGACCAGGATGTGCGCCAGGTTCATGGAAGGGTGGTCTTTGAGCATGACAGCGCCTTCCTCTACTGCGACTCAGCTGCCTTCAACGAGCGGTCGAACCACGTTGAGGCATACGGCAATGTGCGTATCCGGATCAATGATACCGTCAATCTCTACGGCAAAGAGTTGTTCTATGACGGACAAACCCGGGTTGCCGATATGCGCAGGGATGTTCGCCTGGTGGATGGTAGAACTGTTCTTGAGACACCTATGCTGAGTTTCGACCGTAATACCCGTATTGCCCGTTATCAGGCTGGTGGCCGCATCAGTGATGCCCAGAATGTCCTGACCAGCGACCAGGGGTCCTATTTCATGCCCATCAAACGGTTCTTTTTCAAGAGCAATGTGAAACTGGTCAACCCCCGCTACACCATGACATCGGATACGCTTCAGTATCATACCGTGAGTGGCGTCGCTGATTTCATGGGCCCTACAACCATCGTGAGCGATGAGAATGTGATCACCTGCCGGCAAGGCTGGTATGATACCCAACTGGACCTCTCCAGCTTCAGCCGGGGAGCAAGACTTAGCAATCAGAATCGTAATATATTCAGCGACAGCCTATTCTATAACAGAAACCTGGGTGAAGGAAGAGGCTTCCACAATACCCTCATCACCGATACCAGCAGGCAGGTGCTGATCTCAGGTCATTATGCCCTCTATCAGGAACTGGAAGGATATGCCCTGGTGACAGACAGTACCCTGGCCCGCTTCTTCGACGGTCCGGATACATTATATATACATGCTGATACGCTGGAAGCCTGGTTTGATACGACAAATGCGCTTATCCGGATGGAGGCGTATTACCATGTCAAATATTTCAGGACGGATATACAGGGATTATGTGACTCCCTGACCTACCTGGCCACAGACTCGATGATCATTATGCTAGGTAGCCCCCTGATATGGTCGGAGGATAAGCAGATGTTCGCCGATACGATTCGAATATGGCTGGAACAAGGTCGGGTTCATGAGATGGAACTTCATGCACAGGCGATGATCATATCGATGGATGGCCTTACCCGGTATAATCAGCTCAAGGGCAAACATATTATGGGGTATTTCGTTGAAAATGAACTAGTAAGGATGAAGATCGAAGGGAATGCCGAAACTGTGTATTATGTCAGGGAGGATAACGGCAGGATTATTGGGCTCAACAGGGCCGTTGCCAGCGATATGAATATCCGGCTGGTTGACAGGGAAATCAAGGAGATTGTCTACATACGCGAACCCAGTGCTATCCTTCATCCGATCGATCAGGTGCCGGCCGGCGAAGACCGCCTGTCGGGTTTTCAATGGCTGGGTCACCGTCGGCCGAAAAGGCCGATAGATGTATTTTATTGGTAATAAGTAAGATACAAAGGGTATTTGGATTTTCGTTTCTGATTTCGTATTTTAACCAAAAATCAAAACGGAGAAGCCATGAAACGTCTTGTGATTCCGACCGATCTGTCCCCTGTTTCGTTGCAGGCCATTGAATTTGGATTGATGTTGTGCGCCCCGCTCGAGGCCATCATCACCGTTGTCTATGTTTGTGAAGAGCCCAGGGGATTGGCACACCGTCCTATTGCAGAGGAGAAGGAAGCAGCCAGAGAGGCATTGGAATCACTGATAAAGAGGGTGCGCGAATCATCACGTTGTCAAGGCATCATCGACTTTATCATCAAGGAGGGAAGGCCTTACAGGGAGGTCCTCCGGGAAGTGAAGCCGGCTCCCATGTCTTACCTTGTCCTTAGCCGGCATGGACTGGGAGGAGAGGACAGGATGTTTCCGGGAGGGAATGCCTACCGGATTCTGGCAGGTGCCAGGACGCCCGCTTTCCTCATTCCGGCCGGGTTCGAGAGGAAGGAAGGGATAAGGAACATCGTCCTTCCCCTCGATGAGTCCTACGAGAGCCTTGAAAAACTGGAGTCAACATCCCTACTGGCAAAGTTACTCGGGGCTACTGTCCATGTCGTCCTGGTCACATCCGGTCAGATCCATGACATACGTTCCATGCTCCGGGCATCCTCAAGCCGGGCGATCAAGATTCTTAAACGTGATGGGGTCCCTTATACCAGTGAGATCCTGATAGGCAGTATCATTTCGGATCTTTCACTACAGTATGCCAGGGAGGTGAACGCTGACCTCATCTCTATCATGTCGGAAAGGGAAAAAAGTGCCCATAATTCACTGATCGGGCCATACGCGCATCATATCATTACGCGCTCAGACATCCCGGTGCTGGTACATCCCTGATAAACAGTAATTATAGCTTCCCGATCACCCTTTTCAGGCTGGCGTCAATCTGACCGGCGACCTCATTCAGTTTGGGATTTCCGATGCTGCCCATCATATGTGCGACACTAATGGTGGCAACCTCCACCAAACCGGGTTCCTGCTCAATGAGGATTACATTGCATGGCAGGAATACACCCACCATCTCCTCAGCCTGCACGGCCTGGTAGGCAACGCCGGGGTTGCAGGCGCCAAGGATGTGGTAGCGTTTGTATTCTATCCCCAGTTTCTCCCGAAAAGTGCCATCTACATCGATCTCGGTCTTAATGCCAAAGCCTTCATCGCGCAGCAATGCGGCCGTTCTTTCCATGACAGCGGTGAAGCTGCCCTCTACCTTTTTCGAAATGAAATATTCCACGTCTTTACTATTATCAAGGTTATCTCTATGAATAACAAAGAACAGAAGGCTTAGTTCAGCTAAAAATCCCGGAAGTCCTTCTTCTTATTGAGCTTGAGGTCCTGCAGCAGGGATGATTTGACATTGATGGTGAAATTCCAGGATTTTCTCCATCCCAGCGGTATCCAGTTAAAGCGCATCTCCCAGCAATGCAGGTCGCGATAAACATCCACTGTGGTGTAACTGAAGTCTTTGTTTTTAAAATCGTATCCTGTTCGCATCCCTACCTTCCATTTCGGGGTAAGGTTCACCTCTCCGGCCACATTCAGGGTTTGCACAACATCTCTTGTGGTTTTTTCCTGGATGGCATCAAAATCGGTACGTATATTGAGGCTGTATGAAAAGCTCAGATTCCACGGGACGTTGAAATCGACATATTGGTCCAGATTCCGGTTGACCTCTTCCAATTCATCTTCGCTGCCCGCACTTGACTCGCGGGGCCGCGACAGGGCCTTATCGTTCAGACTATAATCCAGGCTGAAGTTATAATACGCATTCTGAAATCGAAGAAGGCGCCCATTCTCCCGCCATTCGAAGCGGTTCAGGTTTCTTGTTTTGGAATCATCAAGCACATAAGGGTCCCAGGTACTGCCGTAAGTCAGGTCAAGTTTCTTGAACAACCTTGTGCGGCCACTGATGTTGATCAGCGACCATCGCAGGGAGTCCCTGGCCAGATCGTAGGCCGTGGTAATAGTAAGGTTTTCAATCAGCATGACTTTCTTTTCACCGCTAATGGTATCCTTTCTGGAGCGCACTTTCATCTCCAGGTTGTTACCAATGGAAAAATTCACGCGGCCCATTTTTCCATCCATAGGAACACCATAAATGCCTCCTTCATAAAGGGTATAGCGCTGCGTTTTACCGTTTCCATCGGTATAGGCATCATAATATCCGAAGATGCTCTTTCCGAAATCTGGCGTATAATTAAATGATATTGTCGGTGTTACAACATGCCTCACCGCAGTGACAGGCCCTTTCTGAAACCGGACCAGACCGTAAAGTTTCGTGGTGAGACTGGAGCTGAACCCGGCATCACGGACAGGGAAGAATCCACTGACAGTGTCCCTGACGACCCTGCCAATGATGGTGTCCTGGCCGTTGATCCAGGGTTCATCCGACCAGGCGCGACGGATCTGCCTGGGATACCATCGTTCAGTATAGGTAAGTGTATTGGTCAGGTTGAAGTATTTCAACAACTTGAAAGAATTGCGGATGGGAATACTATGTTGCGCACCGCTTTGGAAACGCTTCCAGATATCCGGTTCAAACAGCAGCGTGTCAAAAGTCTGGATTTGATTTCGGGTGTTCATCCGGTATTCAACGCTGATATCGTCGTACCATTTCTTCTTGCCAGCTCTGGTTGCAGGTCGGAAGGGATGGAAGCGGGAAACGCTGAAGCTCATTTCCGGGAGTGTCAATGAGAAGGCACGTGTTATGACATTCTGCTGATGATTGAGGCTGGCGGTCAGGAAGTACTTATTACTCCATTGCGTCTGATAGGATACGCTGGATTGAAAGGTATTGGATAAATAGTCGTTGGCGCTGACAGGATTAAACTGGTTAAACTTGCTGCTGACAATGTTGACATTGCTTGAGAAGCGGCTGTTAGGCCGGGCTTTCTCACTTTGCTGGTGGCTCCAGTTGATGGCAAAGTCACGGCTGCGTGAATAGTCCGGTGCACCTTCTTCACCCAGAATGTTCATGGCATACTTAAAAGCCAGTCCACCTCGATATTTATAACGTTTGTTGTAGGTTGATTTGGTTTTGATGGCCCAGCTGCCACGCGTATAGATGTCTCCGCGCAGTTCAAGATCAACATAATCGTTGATGCCCCAGTAATAGCCGAAGTTTTCGAAATAGAATCCACGATTGGCCGATTCACCGTAGGTTGGGATCAGCAAACCACTCCTTTGACCTTTTTTATTGGGAAAGAGTCCGAATGGCAATGCAAGGGGCAGGGGTACATCGTCGATGACCAGGTAGGCCGGACCAGTGATAATCTTATTTCCTGGGATAACCTTGGAACGAGAAAACCGAAATTCAAAATGTGGATGATCCAGGCTACAGGTGGTGTATTTTCCCTGCCTTATATTGATGACGTCATCCGGCAGCTTCTTGATGACCGCTCCGTGCAGGTATCCGTCACCTTCCTGGGTAATGACTTCCTTGATAAGTCCTTTACGTGTTTCAAAGCTGTAGCGCATTTCTTTCGATCTGAACTGCTGTTCGCCTTCTTTGAATTCTGGGTTACCCTGCACGATGCCCAGTGAATCCGGAACACCACGTGCATAGACCGTCTTCGAGACGAAGTCGATCTCTACGTAGTTGGCTTTCAGATTGATCTGCTCATAGGTCAGGTCATTTTGATCATACAGATAGACCTTTTGAGACGTCAGATCAAAGCGGATAGAATCATTGGCCCGGTATTGAACAGCTGATTTCAGCATGCCCGAAGAGGCGTCTGCGCTCAGACTGTCGGAAACAATCAAAAGGCTGTCGGGGGCTAATGTAAGACCGGATGTGTCGGGAATAATGCTATCAGAGGATAACAATACAACAGGACTGTCGTTAATAGGTTTGGTAGTATCTTCCTGAGAATGTGATATGGGAAGACCAATCAAAATACTGACAGCCAATGTAAAAAGCCGTAAGCAGATTGCATGCAAGCGGGTACGATTGTGCGTTTCTGAATTATTTTTCAAGTAAATCGTACTTTTGTAGGGGCCAGTTACACAAGCTGGGTCCGTGAAACTTTTGGTTCACCGACCATTTGTTTCTTAATCAAAGGCAAAAATAAGACTTCATGACCAAATGAATGGCATTAGCGTGAAACGAAGCATAGAGTTGTTTGGTATTCTGATTGTCATGTTGTTTTGCCAGCAGGCATGGGCACAACAGGATGCAAGCAGTAAGTTTAAGGTTGTCATTGATGCCGGACACGGTGGACATGATCCAGGGACGGTTGGCAAGAAAGTCAAGGAAAAGGATATTGCGCTGGCCATTGCGTTGAGGTTGGGTGATCATATTCAAACACAGATGCCGGATGTGGAGGTCATCTTTACCCGCAAAACCGATGTTTTCGTAGAGTTGTTCCGTCGGGCGCAGATCGCCAATCAGGCGAAGGCGGACTTATTCATCTCCATACATTGTAACGGAGTCAAGAACACAAGGCCGATGGGTACAGAAACCTGGGTCATGGGCTTGCATAAGAGCGATGCCAACCTTGAGGTAGCCCAGGCTGAGAATGCTGTTGTCGTAATGGAAGATAATTATGCCGATCAGTATGACGGCTTCGATCCTAAAAGCCCTGAATCACATATCCTTTTCACTTTCTTTCAAAATGCGTATCTGGATCAGAGTCTGGATATGGCCAGTCTGGTTCAGGATGAATTCAGGGAAAGGGCCAAGCGCATCGATCGTGGTGTGAAGCAGGCGGGTTTCCTGGTATTGTATAAAACGACGATGCCAGGGATACTGGTGGAAGCTGGTTTCCTCAGCAATGCAGAGGAGGAAGCTTATCTCACATCGGAAAGCGGCCAGGATGAGATTGCTTCCGGGATCTTCAGAGCCTTGCAGTCGTATCGTGAGCTGGTAAAGAAAGCAGATACACGGAGCTCCCGCTTGAGTTATCCAAATCATCAGAATGGAGAGGGATCAGCCTCCAACACCGGTGCCGGAAATGCCGTTCTGACGAACAGTCAGGGGAACACAACTGCTGTGCAGTCCGGGCCTGGTGCACAGACGGTCCTGTATGCCGTGCAGCTACGAAGCTCTGATAAGCAGCTTTCACTGAGGGATCCTGTTTTCGCGGGGCTTTCTGGTGTGTCGGAATATCTTCAACAGGGATCATATAAGTATTATGTTGGGAATCACGCCACTTTCGATGATGCGCTGAAGCATCAGAACACCCTGCGGAAACAGGGGTTTAAGGATGCCTTTGTCATTGCTATGCGCAATGGTAAGCGTATTACAATAGAGGAAGCGCGCACATTGACCGGCAATTGATTAGCTTTGTAAAAACATTGAGTGCGTGAAGCGTAGCAAGGAAATACGGATAGCAGCAGTCTTTCTTGCCGCATTGGCCCTGATCATCTGGGGGGTTAATTTTCTGAAAGGCTCGGACTTGTTCTACCGTCAGCGAACTTTTTATGCTGTCTACGACAGGATCGACGGACTGGTTCCTTCCAACCCGGTATCTATCAATGGATTCAGGGTGGGGCAGGTAAAAGACATCCGGTTTTTGGATGATGGAAGTTACCGCATCCTGGTAGAATTCAGCCTGAGTGATCCTGTCCCTGTACCCAGTAATTCCGTTGCCGTGGTGTTCAGCTCCGACCTGATGGGATCCAAAGAGATTAGCATCCGCTTGGGGGATGCGCCAACACTCTTGAATTCAGGGGATACAATCAGCTCCGAGATACAGGCCTCTTTGCAAGAAGAAGTGAACCGTCAGGTCGCGCCCTTGAAGAAGAAGGCGGAAGACCTCATGCTTTCGCTGGATTCCATTTTCACGGTGGTGAGGCTGGTTCTGAATGAAGAAACCCGTGCAGGATTGCAGTCCAGCATTAACAACATCCGCCTCACCATCGACGGACTGAGGCATACAGCTGCGAATATTGATACACTGGTGAGCGACCAGCGTAACCGTTTGGAGATGATCATTGCCAATGTTGAATCCATTACCCGCAATCTGAAGGCCAATAATGAAGCTATATCCCAGACCCTGCAAAACATTCATCAGCTGAGCGATGAAGTCGCAGCGTCAGATGTGAAAACGACCCTTGCCAATATGAATAAGGTCACAGGTGACCTCGCGTTTGTGACGCGTCAGATTCAGGAAGGAAAGGGGAGCCTTGGCCTGTTGCTCAATAACGATACACTCTACCGTCAGCTTGAATCATCAGCTCGCGATCTGGATCTGTTGCTGGAGGACATGCGGCTGAATCCCCAGCGCTACGTTCATTTCAGTGTGTTTGGCAGGAAGGTGAAGCCTTATGAACCGCCTCAGGAGGGCATCACCACAAAGGAGCCCAGGTAAAGGAGCTCCGTTTTTCTTTCCAGTTTCCAATAATACCTTCCGGCAGAGAGGCTTTGCATTTGCAGTTGATTGGTATAGACCTGCATCCGTGCGATGATCCTTCCCGCGTTGTTTTGAAGTGTGAATTGCAGTGGCTCGGGTATTTCCTGGTTCCAGTTGAAGGAGATGGGCCTGCCTGCTTTGTTCACATCCTGTCTGAGTGGTGAGGTCACCTGTATGGCCTGGCCCCTGAACCTTAGCTCCATCAACGACTCCATCATGGGGTCCGGAGCAAAAGCATCACGAGGCTGCAGATTTTCTGTGTTTTCGGTCTGATCCACCAGGGATGGGGAGGAATCAGAGATCCATACCTTATTGAGCAGAACCCAGCCTGCAAGCAGGAGCACCAGGATAGCCGCCGCAACTTTGAACCAGAAGTAAGTCAATGATGTGCGAGGATTGGTATTCAAAGGTTTTCGGTTGCTGAAAAACGGAGGTGGTTCGTTCCATTCTCCATGTTCTGATCTTGTTGCAGCATGCAGTTCCATTACAGCCATCCGGCATTCCTGGCAAAACTCCAGGTGATGCCGGATAAAATCAGGCAAGTCGTTAAACCTGCCGGACCTGAGGGCATCTGCTGCCAGGGCCAACCCTTCCTCTCTCAGATGGGAGGCATTCATCAGGGAGTGGTCTGTTTTTCTATGCTTATCAGCCATATTGTTCCTTTTTCTGAAGTGGATGAGCGACCTCGGGCTTCTCAGTAGCCGGGCCGGGTTGCATGAAATAGTGTTCGATGAGTATCTGTATCGTTTCCGGATCATAGTGGGTCTGCCTTCCACTGTTCATCAATCTGGCCATATCCATCAACCTTGCCCTGATCCATTTGCGGATAGCATCATTGCCATACATTCTCTGTTCTTTCTTCCCAATCAGTATGTTTAGCAGATCATAGACGTCCTGGTCTCTCAGCGTGCGCCCCGGATCTAACTGGTTTATAAACTGGTCGATCTCCTGCTCCGTCATGCCAGGGTTGTACGCCTGCAAGTCTGATCGACTGATAGGAATCCTGCAGTATACTTTAAGAAAGAGGATGAGTTTTGAAACGCCTTGCCCAAAGAGGATGAGTACTTTCTCAAAATACCTTATTTCATCATCAATCAGTGTCTGATGTAGTGGATTGACGCCACCATAGGGTTCCATTTCGACATCTCTTACCAGTCGGACGGTCTGCCCCTTTCGTTTGTTTCTTACCCAGTCTTTACAGAGGTTACGGACCAGGGCGGCGCAATATGTCCGGAGCAGCGCCTGTCCATTGTACTGGGCCCTGATCTTCCCGGCACGGTTCAGCAATTCTTCCATAACGTATTGTACCACCTCGTTCCTGTCATCCATATGAATCAGCCCCACGCTGGTATGGTACCGCACGATGGTCCTTACCATGGGTTCGTAGTGTAGTATCAGACTGCCAGGGTCTTCTCTCAGTAGGCGCAGGTCATCGTCGTTCTTTCCCATTGGCGGTGACATTTTTAACTGCATTTAACAGCAGGAGCGAATCCGCATACTATATATACGAAAAACAGCAGGAAAACGGAAAGAAAAGTATAAAAAAAATCTGGGGATGGCAAGCAGGAATCAGGTTACTGCAGTTCTGCTGGTCCATGAGTGCCGAAAAGTGTATTTTTGTAAGCATAACATCTATCATGATAAATTATGAAGCGCATTGTTCACACCTCCAAAGCACCCAAGGCAGTAGGGCCTTACAGCCAGGCTGTTGAAGCCAATGGCACCCTTTATATTTCAGGACAGATTCCGATCGATCCGGCAACAGGCATTTTTGTTGAGGGAGGGATCAAGGAGCAGACAGCCCAGGTGTTGAAGAACATCGGTGCCATTCTGGAGGAAGCCGGGTATACGTATGCGCATGTCGTAAAATCGACCTGTCTGCTCGCTGACATGGCTTTGTTTGCAGAGATGAATGAGGTATACAGCCGGTTCTATCCTGCTGAGCCACCGGCTCGCGCCGCTTTTGCGGTGAAGGGATTACCTCTGGGTGCCCTGGTGGAGATAGAGACCATCGCATGCAAATAACCTAAGACCGATATATGATGAAGCGGATTTACCTGCTGTTAATGCTGACATTGTTCATTTTGCCTTTGTCAGCCGGTGAAGGTATGTGGATCCCTGCCCTGCTGCGCCAGCTTAACGAGAAGGAGATGCAGGATATGGGGTTCCGGCTGACAGCCGAGGATATTTATAGTGTTAATAAGTCGAGCATGAAGGATGCCGTGGTGATGTTCGGAAGGGGATGTACCGGCGAGATCATCAGTCCTGAAGGCCTCCTGCTCACCAACCACCATTGTGCGCTGGGGACTATACAGCGTCACAGTACGGTTGAGTTTGACTATCTCACACATGGTTTTTGGGCTTCCCGCCGTGAGGAAGAGTTGCCCAATCCGGGACTAAGTGTGACCCTCCTGGTGCGCATGGATGATGTCACAGCCCTGGTGTTGGAGGGTGTTGAAAAGGGCATGGCCATGGCAGCCCGCGACGCGATGATCGAGGCGAATATCCGCAATATTGTGAAATCGGCCACGGAAGGTACCCATTATGAGGCTTACGTCAGGCCATTTTACTATGGTAATGTGTATTATTTATTTGTCAATGAGGTTTTTAAAGATGTACGTCTTGTAGGAGCGCCCCCTACTTCCATCGGGAAGTTTGGCGGGGATACCGATAACTGGATGTGGCCACGTCATACCGGTGACTTCACGCTTCTGCGCATTTATGCCGGTCCGGATAACAAACCTGCTCCCTATTCCAAAGACAATGTCCCATACAAACCGGCCTATCATTTCCCCATCAGCCTGAAAGGTTACGAACAAGGGGATTTTACTTTTGTGTTTGGGTATCCTGGTTCCACAGAGCAGTTTATCACCAGTCATGCTGTTGCTATCACCACGGGCATTGCCAATCCCATCGCCATTGAGGCAAGGGGTATCCGGCTGGATATCATGGATGAACATATGCGTCGCAGCGACCAGGTACGGATTCAGTATATCAGCAAGCATGCCGGCATTGCCAATGGGTGGAAGAAATGGATAGGAGAGAACAGGGGCATTAACCGGCTTGGGACAGTGGCCAGAAAGCAGCAGGAAGAAAAGGCTTTTCAGGAATGGGCCGACCGCCATTCCGATGCCTCACTGGGCTACAGCGGCATCCTGCCGGCACTTCGGGCTGCCTATGAGGCAGAGGCACCACTGGTCAGGACGCGCTCACTCATTATCGAGGCGGGCATCAGCCCGGAGATCTTCCGCATGGCCAACCGCTTTGAGGACCTGATCGACCTGGCCCTGGACAAGAAGCGGGATCAGAAGGCCTGGAAAGAGGCTTGCGAAGCCATGGTCAAGCGGTTGGATGGATTGTACAAAGATTATGATGCCCCTACCGACCAGGATGTCCTGGCGGCCATGTCAGCATTATACTACAAGGAGATGGTGAATACCTTCACGCCTTCGCTGCTGCGGGTTTTGCAAAACAAGCACAGGGGGGATTTTGCCCTGGTTGCGGCAGAGATCTTCCGGAAGAGCATCTTTGATGATTATCAGCGGATCAAAGCCATGGTGGAACAGGGAAACCCCAAAGCCATCAGCAGGCTCGCAAATGATCCGGCTTATCTCATTGCCCAGGAATTCGTTACCTATTTTCAGGAAGAAGTCCAGCCCATCCAGGCTGCTCTGGATGCAAGAATTGATAGCCTTTACAACCTGTATGTTGCTGCCTTGATGGATTACCAGCCGGAACGCAGGTTCTATCCCGATGCCAACCTGACGTTGCGGGTGACCTATGGAAAGGTGGAGCCCTATAAGCCCATGGATGCCGTTAAATATCATTACTATACAACCCTCGATGGGATCATCGAGAAGGGCCGGCAAGAAGTCTATGATTATGTGGTACCTCAAAAGCTGACCACTTTGTATGAGGTGGCAGATTACGGTCCATATGCCGGTAAGGATGGGAAACTGCAAACCTGTTTCATCGCATCCAACCATACGACCGGAGGCAATTCCGGAAGTCCGGTGCTGAATGCCGACGGCCATCTGATCGGGATCAATTTTGATCGCAATTGGGAAGGTACGATGAGCGACATCAATTACGATCCGGACCAATGCCGGAATATCTCACTCGACATCCGTTACTGCCTGTTTATCATCGATAAATATGCCGGAGCCGGGCATCTTTTGAATGAGATGACGCTGGTGAGGTGAGTCTTATCAGCGATCAGTTGACAGCCATCAGCGATCAGCCATCATTCGTAATTCGAAATCACCTATTTACACGTGAGATACAACTCCATTGGGGTGTCATATTGGTAGCCCGGCTATATATAGAATATTACCACTGACAGTGCTACAGAATATAAGGCAGCCTCAAATAATACAATCCTTTTTCCTCTGTTCTCTTGGGCAAGAGATTTCCAATTTAACAGGAAGGAACCAAGGTACCCAAGCGCAAAACCAAACATACCAATCCAAGCTAGAAACAACGGGTTTATTGTAATTATGCTTTCATATATTCCATTCACAAGATATTTAGTCAGGCCAGACATCATTAACGGAACTAATAATGCAATGAAGCCGGTTGTCATACCATTTCCCCTAGCTTGATCAAATAATTCTTTATATCGTTTCGGACGAGAGAAAATTAAAAAGAACAATCCTAATAAAATAGCTAGTGTCAGGAGTTTTACAAGCAACTTGTAATTCATATCTGTACTAGGGTAAAACATGGACGTAAGTAAAAGCAAAGTAATGGCAAGGATAGTCCACCCCATTCCAATTCTCTTAGCATAGTGCGCTCTCATCTTCATAAGGTATGTGAGTAATCTAGAAATGTTAGTTTTCTAATTTCTCGAAGTGCTTCTCAGTAACATATGACAGTGCAGCCCCACAAATAACTGAGCCAACTCCACCGAACGCAAATCCCCAAACGCCACCCAAAGCATCGTTAAAGTATGTCCATTCAGTTCTTCCCCATCCTGCCTTCATCCCATTGTCAAGGTAATTACGCCAGTACGATTCTGACGAATCAGCAATGCAAACAAATATATCTCTGACATAGTTCTCGTTTTCGCCAAAATCATAAGCACCAAAATCGTTCTGCATTGCGTCCAATAAAATGTCTGAATAATACTTCCCCAGATAATGGAGTTCTCGTATCTTTTCACCAAATGCTTCAGAGTAGTTTAAACTATTTACCAAGTAATCCTCAAGAAGAGCACCGCTGTCGATTACAAAAAAAAGATCATCATCCACAACCAAATCATTTGTGAACATCTCAACCAGGGCATCTCGTATTGAATTAATGGAGTCGAGATTATGGCCATCCTCAATTGCATAAGAAGCACAAGAGTCGATTATTCTTGATATTTCTGCTAAACCGAAATGAGTAATTTCTCCTAGTGCACTATCAGCTAGCAACATATCCAAGTACACATTATGCTGGTGCCCGATATTTTCCTTCGACATCTTGAGATTATGCTGCTTCTGAGGTTCAATAGAATCTTCCTTTTGTTTCGCGCACCCGGCGAGAACAATAAGCATAGCTAAAGCAATTGAGAGAATGCGTATACTTATGTAATCGTTTTCCCGTCTACTTGGATTATTGCTTTCATAGCTTTGATTGTTTTGGGTTCGTTTTTGTTTGTTTTGTGTTACACAATATAATACATTTTTTAAAAGTCTAGTATTTTTTTGTTAAATCTGAATTTAACAAGCGAGATTAGTTAACAATAACAGTCTATATAAATTGATTTGAGGGGGTTATTGACAAGACAATCCTCTTGAGATGGACAAAATCCTCCCGAGTTTGACAGTTCACGCTACATGAGCCTTCTGAAACCCGCATAGATACTGGATTCTTGTTTTTGTTTTTAAAAAATGTAGTGAACAATATTTCGTCGTACATGCTGAAATATTTGATTGTC
>JAGNHN010000035.1 GCA_018001695.1 Lentimicrobiaceae bacterium | reverse complement strand
AAGAGGTTATTCAAAGGGCCAGCCCCGCGCGGGCGAAAGTGTAAGCGGATAGGAATGAATCCCGCAGCTCCCAACGTTTCATACACGGAGGCGTTAACCGCAGCAAGAATAGGATGTTCTTTTACATGGCCATAGGCAGTCTGGTGAGAAAGCGCAACACAAAATGGCTTCCAGGACCGACAACGAGAAGAAGAAACTTCGTAGTATTGGAAGAGGAAGGCCGGGATAGCTTTTTGGTTTATTAAAGCGATGGACAGTCTGCGGCTTTTGTCTTTAATCCCACGTCAGATTCACAGCAGCTTCAGCCGTGCAAATTTCAGCAGCAGTTGCTTGTTACCGGTACCGGGGAAGAAGACCGTGGCTTTGCGGTTGGGGCCATTGCCTTCGATGGCCACAACCTTTCCTTGGCCGAACTTCTCATGCTCCACCTCACTGCCCAGGCTGATGAGGTCGGTCTCCGGGCTGCCACCCGGAGGTGCCTGGTTGAGGCTGGATATCTTGCGCAGGTTCTTTTTCTCGATATGCAGCTTGTTGGGCAGGGGAGAGGGGATACCATCCATTCCGGGAGGCGGCACGCTGGCTTTGCGGGGCAGATCCAGGAACTTCTCATCGATTTCTTCGATAAAGCGACTGGGCTCGCAGAATGTCAGGTTGCCCCAGCGAAAGCGGGTCTCGGCCCAGGATAGTGAAACTGATTTTCGGGCACGCGTCAGTGCGACATAAAAGAGCCGGCGCTCTTCTTCCAGCTCGGCCCGGCTGTTCAGGCTCTGGATATTGGGAAAGAGGTTTTCTTCCAGTCCGACGATATGCACATGCGGAAACTCCAGGCCCTTGGCAGCGTGGATGGTCATCAGGGAGACATAATCTCCGTTTTCCTTGTCTTTGTCCTGGGTGTCGGCATCGGTGATGAGGGACACTTCCTGCATAAACTCCTGTAGGCTGCGCATTTCCAGGATCTCGCCCGTGGTCTCGTCCACCTGGTCCATGCCTTCGCGTTCGCGGGTGCTGAAATCCTGGATGGCGTTGAGCAGCTCTTCCACGTTTTCGCTGCGCCCGAGGCCTTCAAGGCTGATGTCCTCCTGCAGGTCTTTCAGGATGCCGGCATACTGGATGATGAGACGGGCGGCCGTGAAGGCGTCTTTCTGCCTTGCTTCCACACCAAAGCGCAGGATCATGGTCATGAAATCAGCGATACGCTGGCGGGTTGGTCCATTGATGCCAAGGGGGTTGTGACCCAGGTTCTCACAGACTTCCCAGAGGCTAAGGCCACGCTGGGCCGCTTCGACAATGATCTTATCGAGGGTGGTGGGCCCGATGCCGCGCTGGGGGTAGTTGATAACCCGCTTAAAGGCTTCCTCATCGCGGTTGTTAAGGCAAAGCCTGAAGTAGGCCAGCACATCCTTCACCTCTTTGCGGCTGTAGAACGACAGTCCTCCATAGATACGGTAGGGGATATTGAGGCGGCGCAGGGCTTCTTCAAGGGAGCGCGACTGGGCATTGGTGCGGTAAAGGATGGCGAAGGCAGAATGGGGCTCCTGCTGGTTCATCTTGATGCCGAAAATGCTGTTGGCCACGAGGAGGCCTTCCTCCGTATCGGAGGAGGCGCGGAGCAGGCGGATGCGTGGCCCTTCTTCATTGTCGGTCCATATGGTTTTTCGGATCTGGTCCAGATTACAGGCGATGACACCATTCGCTGCCTGGACGATGGTCTGCGTGGAACGGTAGTTTTGTTCGAGCTTATAGGTGACCTGGTCAGGGTAATCGCGTTTAAAGTTGAGGATATTCTGGATATTGGCGCCCCGGAAGGCATAGATGCTCTGGGCATCGTCGCCCACGACACATATGTTCTCGTTGTTGGCGGCCAGTTTCTTGAGGATGAGGTATTGGACGTGGTTGGTATCCTGGTACTCATCGACAAGGATATGATTGAACTTATGCTGGTAGCGGTAGAGGACGTCAGGAAAGTTTTCAAGTAATATTAATGTGTTGCAGAGCAGGTCGTCGAAGTCCATGGCCCCGGCTTTTTTACAACGATGGGCGTAAACGGCGTAGATCTCTCCTGTCCTGGGTCGCCCGGCGAGGCGGTCCTGGGTAGTGATATCCGCATCGGCATTGTATTGCTGTGGGGATATCATGCTGGTTTTAGCAGCGCTGATGCGGCCGAGGATAAGCCCGGGCGGATAGAC
Organism: Lentimicrobiaceae bacterium; assembly: GCA_018001695.1. GTDB lineage: Bacteria > Bacteroidota > Bacteroidia > Bacteroidales > JAGNHN01 > JAGNHN01. Next base: position 34,949 of record JAGNHN010000035.1, on the reverse strand, counting down.
CTGCTTGTCGAGGTTCAGCTCGCGGGTGATGGAGCGGATAAGGCTTTTCGCGTCATCGGTATCGTAGATGGTGAAGTTGGAAGGGTATCCGAGCTTTTCTGCTTCAGCGCGAAGGACGCGGCTGAAGACTGCGTGGAAGGTCCCCATCCAGACGTTGCGGGCTTCTTTGGCTCCCACGAGATGGATGATACGTTCCTTCATTTCCCGGGCCGCTTTGTTGGTGAAGGTGAGCGCCAGGATGCGGAAGGGGTCGATGCCTTTGGCGATGAGATAAGCGACGCGGTATGTGAGTACGCGGGTCTTTCCGGAGCCGGCACCGGCGATGACCATAACGGGTCCTTCCGTATGTTTCACCGCAAGTTGCTGGGCTTCATTTAAATCTTTTAAAAAATCTGTTTTCAATTAAAAAAGTTTATATCTTTGCAGCCGCTAAATTACAGAATCTAGCGAAACATAGCAGGAACCTTTGGTTCCGGAATGCATGGAAGCCTGATAAGCGAGACAATATAGGTTTCTCAAAGGTACGGGTAAACGGCAGGTCTCAGCCACCCGGAGAAACGAATATATTCTTTCCTTATCACACTCCAAGGATTTCTGGGCAAGGGCTGACTGCCGGGCAGGTTGAAGGGCTGCATGGACAGATGGCAATACGTGCGCTAAAGATTTATAAACAAACGCTTGTCAAACTGAAATAAACATGTACCTTTGCACTCCCAAAAAACGGCGCAAGCTATATCATTGTTAATAAATGCCTTGATATGCCAACGATTCAACAACTAGTGCGTAAGGGTAGGGCCAAGCTGACAGACAAAAGCAAGTCCCCGGCCCTTGATTCATGCCCACAGCGGCGTGGTGTATGTGTGAGGGTGTATACAACAACCCCCAAGAAGCCAAACTCAGCCATGCGTAAAGTGGCCAGGGTAAGGCTGACCAACAGCAAGGAAGTGAATGCTTACATTCCGGGCGAAGGCCATAACCTGCAGGAACACTCCATCGTCATGATCCGTGGCGGCAGGGTGAAGGACCTTCCCGGCGTGCGTTACCATATTATCCGTGGCGCCCTCGACACCTCCGGTGTGGATGGCAGGAAGCAACGCCGTTCCAAGTACGGAACCAAACGGCCCAAGAAATAACAGCTGATCATCGATCTCAACATAATAATATAATGAGAAAGGCTAAACCAAAGAAACGCATCATCCTTCCGGATCCCAGGTTCAATGATCCGCTGGTGACTAAGTTTGTCAACAATCTCATGCTCAAGGGAAAGAAATCTATTGCAACAGTACTTTTCTATGATGCCATAGATATCGTGAGCGAGAAGTCCAAGGAGGATGGTCTGGAAATATGGAAAAAAGCGTTGGTGAATGTCACCCCTAATGTGGAGGTTCGTAGCCGCCGTATCGGAGGTGCCACTTTCCAGATCCCTTCAGAAATCAGGCCGGGTCGTAAACAATCGATCGGTATGAAGAATCTGATCGGCTATGCCCGCAAGCGTCATGAGAAATCCATGGCCCAGAAACTGGCTTCGGAGATCCTGGCAGCCTATAAGGAGGAAGGTGCCGCGTTCAAACGTAAAGAAGATACCCATCGTATGGCAGAAGCCAACAAGGCTTTCAGTCATTTCAGATTCTAGTAACCAGCAGGAGCCGGAGGCAATAACAGGATGTCAGCTACTTTGACACATACACGGAACATTGGGATTATGGCGCATATTGATGCGGGTAAGACCACTACGACCGAGCGTATCCTGTATTATACCGGCATCAATCACAAGCTGGGCGAGGTGCATGACGGCGCCGCCACCATGGACTGGATGGTCCAGGAGCAGGAGCGGGGCATCACCATCACCTCCGCTGCTACTACCGTTTACTGGGATTTCAAAGGTCAGAAGCACCGTATCAATATCATCGACACACCCGGGCATGTCGATTTCACCGTTGAGGTGGAACGCTCCCTTCGGGTGCTCGATGGTTCCATTGCCATTTTCTGTGCCGTTGGTGGCGTAGAACCGCAATCGGAAACGGTATGGCGCCAGGCCGATAAATATCATGTCCCCAGGTTGTCCTACGTTAATAAGATGGACAGGGCCGGGGCCGATTTCTACAACGTGGTCAGTCAGATACGGGAAAAACTTGGTGCTAACCCCGTTCCTATTCAGCTACCCATTGGAGAGGAAGAGTCTTTCTCCGGCATCATCGACCTGATCCGGAATAAAGCCTACACCTGGGATGAAGCTTCCCTTGGACAGGATATGATCGAGATTCCCGTCCCGGCAGAAATGCTGGAGATCGTGGAGGAATACAGACAGCGGCTTATCGAAGGCACTGCCGAAGAAAGTGATGAGTTGCTTGAGAAATACATGGCCGATCATGATTCCATTTCAGAGGAGGATATGATCGAGGCCATTCGCAGGGCTACCATTGAAATGCGCATCACCCCCGTGCTTTGCGGCGCTTCGTTCCGCAACAAAGGGGTTCAACCATTGCTCGACGGTGTTTGTGCATTCCTGCCCAACCCTTACGATGTTCCTGCCGTGCATGGAGAGAATCCATACACAGGTAAAGAGGAAAAGCGTGAGCCCGATGCCGATGCACCTTTTGCAGCACTGGCCTTCAAGATCGCTACAGATCCTTTCATGGGCCGCATGGCATTCTTCAGGGTTTACTCAGGCAGGCTTACCGCCGGCAGTGTGGTACTGAACAGCAATACCGACAAGAAGGAACGCATTGCCCGTATCATGCAGATGCATGCCAACAAGCAGATCCCCATTGATACCGTTGAAGCCGGCGATATTGCCGCTGCTGTCGGGTTTAAAGAAATACGCACAGGCGATACCCTCTGTGATCTTCAGCACCCTATCGTGCTGGAAAGCATCCAGTTCCCGGAACCTGTCATCAATATGGCCGTTGAGCCCAAGACGCAGGACGATGTGGACAAGCTGGCGATCTCGCTGAGCAAGATGACAGAAGAGGACCCCACTTTCGCAGTGAGGACAGATCCTGATTCAGGCCAGACGCTCATTAGTGGGATGGGAGAACTGCATCTGGATATCATTCTGGATCGTCTCAGAAGGGAATTTAGCATTGATGTGAACCGTGGAAGACCCCAGGTTGCTTACAAAGAAGCAGTTACAAGCGCCATAACCCACCGTGAGCTGTACAAAAAACAGACCGGTGGCAAGGGACGTTTTGCAGATATCACTTTTGAAGTAAGCCCGGCCGACAATGGTCAGCCTGGCCTGCAGTTTATCAATGAAGTCAAGGGCGCTGCATTGAGCAAGGAGTTTATCCAGGCTGCGGAGAAAGGTTTCCGTGAAGCCATGCGCAATGGTGTTCTGATAGGTTCCCCAATGGTGAGTGTCAAGGTTCGTTTGCTGGACGGTGCTTCCCATCCGGTGGACAGTGATGCCATGGCTTACGAGATTGCAGCCCGCATGGGATTCCGCGAAGCCTGTATCAAGGCTGGGAAGACCTTGCTGGAGCCCATCATGAAGATGGAGGTTGCTACGCCCGATACTTACGTCGGGGATATCAGCAGCGACCTCAACAAGCGGCGTGGACAGATTGAACAACTGGACAACCGTGGAAACCTGCAGATCCTGCGTGCCAAGGCCCCGCTGGCAGAATTGTTCGGGTATGTCACCTCTCTGCGCAGCCTGTCATCAGGCCGTGCCACGGTGAGCCTGGAGTTCTCCCACTATGCCGAGACGCCTTCGGATCTGATCAATGAGATTATTTTGCGAATTAAAGGATACCTGGTCAACTAGCGAACAATCATTAAATCATTACCAACGTGAACCAGCGGATTAGAATTAAACTGAAGTCGTACGATCATAACCTGGTTGATAAATCAGCCGAGAAGATTGTGAAAACGGTTAAAATGACCGGCGCTGTGGTCAGCGGACCCATTCCGTTGCCTACAAACAAGCAGATCTTTACCGTATTGCGCTCGACATTCGTAAACAAGAAATCCAGGGAGCAGTTTCAGCTCTGTGCTCATAAGCGCATGCTGGATATCTACAGCAGCACATCGAAGACCATCGATGCATTGATGAAGCTGGAGCTGCCCAGTGGTGTTGAGGTAGAAATCAAGGTGTGAGGCTGAGAAAGCGGTAATCACCAAAAAAACGACAAGCAATGTCAGGAATTATTGGAAAGAAAATTGGTATGACCAGTGTGTACGATGATAACGGCAAGAATATCGCTTGCACGGTCATCCAGGCTGGTCCCTGTTATGTGACCCAGGTCCGTACCAAGGAAAAAGACGGATATGATGCCATCCAGCTTGCCTATGATGACAAGAAGGAGAAGCATACTACCAAGGCCGAGATGGGCCATTTCAAGAAGGCCGGTGTAACGCCCAAGCGTTATGTTGCGGAGTTTACCCGTTTTGAAGAAGGGCACCGCAAGCAGTTTGGTGATCAGGTTACAGTTTCCGAGTTTATTGAAGGTGAGTACATCGACGTGGTCGGGATTACCAAGGGTAAGGGATTTCAGGGTGTTGTACGCCGCCATCACTTCCGTGGTGTTGGTGATGCAACCCATGGACAGCACAACCGTTTGCGTGCACCGGGTTCCGTCGGGGCCTCCTCCTATCCTTCGAGGGTATTTAAGGGTATGCGCATGGCCGGTCAGATGGGCAACTCACGTGTTAAGATGATTAACCTTCAGATCCTTAAGATATATCCGGAGCAGAACCTTTTGGTTATCAAGGGTGCTGTTCCCGGTCATAACGGATCCTATGTAATTGTAGAAAGATGGAGCTAACAGTATATACCATTGGCGGAGAGAAGACCAGCCGTACGATCGTGCTGGACGACCAGATTTTCAATATTACGCCCAACGATCATGCCATCTGGCTTGATACCAAGCTGATCCTTGCCAATAAACGTCAGGGTACGCATGATTCACTGGAGCGCAATGAAGTAGCCGGTAGTAGCCGCAAGGTGAAGCGTCAGAAGGGTACGGGTACTGCCCGTGTGGGTAATATCAAGTCGCCGACCATTCGTGGGGGTGGCCGTGCCTTCGGTCCGCATCCCCGTGACTACGGCTTCAAGCTGAACAAAAAGGTGAAGCGCCTTGCCAGGATGTCGGCTTTGACCTACAAGGCTAAAGACGATGGCATTTTGGTGGTGGAGGATTTCAGTTTTGAATCCCCCAAGACCAAGCAGATGGTTGGAATGCTGAAGGCATTGGCATTGCAAGACCGAAAGGTACTTGTGGTAACAAAGGAAGTGGACCCGGTCCTCGTTCTTTCAACCCGTAACCTGCAGCGTGCGAAGGTGACGCGTGCCTCCGACATCAATACCTACGATATTCTGAATGCCGGCAAGTTGTTGTTCACCGAAGGTGGGCTGCGTGAGCTGGAGGGCATGTTTGCCGGACAGGAAAGTAAAGTGTCATAAACCCATAAACGCCAGAGCTTATGGATATCATTTTAAAGCCGGTCATCACAGAAAAAATGACAGGCATCAGTGAGAAGCGGAACCAATACGGTTTCATCGTACACAAGAAAGCCAACAAGCTGCAGATCAAGCAGGCCGTAGAAAGCCTTTATGGGGTGCAGGTTTTGGCGGTGAACACGATGAACTATACCGGCAAGAACAAGTCCCGTTTCACCAAGACAGGTGTATTGAGCGGCAGGACAGGTGCCTATAAGAAGGCCATTGTCACTGTAGCTCAGAATGAAACCATTGATTTTTACAGTAATATCTGATAATAGATGGCTTTAAAGAAATTTAAACCGACCACGTCGAGTCAGCGCTTTAAGATCATCAGTGCGTTCGATGACCTGACGAGCAGCAAGCCTGAGAAGAGTTTGCTGGTGCCGCAGAAGAAGTCCGGGGGCAGGAACAATGATGGCAAGATGACCATCCGTTACGTAGGTGGTGGCCACAAGCAGAAGTACCGTTTGATTGATTTCAAGCGTGACAAGGAAAATATTCCGGGTGTTGTCAGCACCATTGAATACGATCCCAACCGTACGGCCCGCATCGCGTTGATCACCTATGTTGATGGTGAGAAGCGTTATATCATTGCGCCGCATGGCCTGAAGGTAGGTCAGCAGATCACCAGTGGCAAGGGAGCAGCTCCTGAGATTGGTAATGCACTTTATCTGAGTGAAGTACCTTTTGGTACCATCATTCACAATGTCGAATTGCGTCCTGGCCAGGGTGCCAAGATGGCTCGCAGTGCCGGTTCATACGCCCAGCTGATGTCGCGCGATGGTAAGTTTGCCATCCTGAAGATGCCGAGCGGTGAGACACGCATGATATTGCAGAGCTGCAAGGCCACCATTGGCATGGTATCTAACATTGACCACAGCCTGGAGATTTCGGGCAAGGCCGGTCGCAGCCGTTGGTTGGGCCGTCGTCCGCGTACCCGTGGTGTGGTTATGAACCCGGTTGATCACCCGATGGGTGGTGGTGAAGGCAGGGCGACCGGTGGTCACCCGCGTTCACGCAAGGGTATTCCGGCCAAGGGATACAAGACGCGTTCGAAGAAGAAGGCTTCGGACAATTACATCATTGAAAGACGCAAGAAATAACAGCAGGCGGTGACCCCGTCGCAATAACAGAAAAACACTGGAAATATGAGCCGTTCGCTGAAAAAAGGTCCTTATATCCATTACAAGCTTGAGCAACGTGTACTTGAGGCTGCTGACGGTAAGCGCAAGGGTGTGATCAAGACCTGGTCCAGGGCATCAATGATATCCCCTGACTTTGTAGGTCAGACCATCGCTGTGCACAATGGCAACAAGTTCATCCCGGTATATGTTACCGAGAACATGGTAGGCCACAAATTGGGTGAGTTTGCACCGACCCGGAACTTCCGCGGTCATGCAGGTAGTAAGGACAAGAAGAAATAAGAAACGCGATTGACCAATGGGAGCACGAAAAAGACTCAGGGCTGAGCAGATCAAGGAAGCCAAGAAGACCCAATACGGGGCACGTCTGAACAATTGTCCCACCTCACCGCGCAAGATGCGTCTGGTGGCCGGACTGATCCGGGGCAAGGAACTGGAAGATGCCATGGGTATCCTGAAGTTCACCAATAAAGAAGCGGCAGGTCGTATGTATAAGCTGCTGTTGTCGGCCGTAGCCAACTGGCAGGCCAAGAACGAAGGTGTCCGCATTGAGGACAGTGGATTGTTTGTGAAGGAGGTGATGGTCGATGGTGGCCGTACCCTTAAGCGCATTCAGCCTGCACCTCAGGGAAGGGCTCATCGTATCCGTAAACGCAGCAACCATGTGACACTGGTGCTGGGCGACCGTCGTGGTGTTGAGCTGGCGCAGGTGGAAGAAGCGGATTCAGCGGAAGCATAATAAGAAAGAGCGTAAAAAACCTAACAATATCATTCTGAATGGGACAAAAGACTAATCCGATCGCGAACCGCCTGGGCATCATCCGGGGATGGGACTCCAACTGGTACGGTGGTCGCAGCTATAAAGCCAAACTGATGGAAGACGATCAGATCCGCAAGTATCTGAACGCACGTTTGGCCAAAGCCGGTATTTCCAGGATACTTATCGAACGTACCCTGAAGCTCGTCACAGTGACGATTGACACAGCGCGTCCCGGTATCATTATCGGGAAAGGCGGTCAGGAAGTGGACAAGCTGAAGGAAGAGCTCAAGAAGCTGACCGGTAAGGAAGTTCAGATCAATATTTCGGAGATCAAGCGTCCGGAGCTGGATGCCAACATCGTCGCTATGGCTGTGGCCAGGCAGATTGAGGGCAGGATCTCCTACCGTCGTGCGGTAAAGACGGCGCTGACATCCACCATCAGGATGGGTGCTGAAGGCATCAAGGTGTTGATTTCTGGCCGTTTAGGAGGTGCCGAAATGGCACGCCGGGAGCAGTTCAAGGAAGGCCGCATCCCATTGCATACGCTGCGCGCGGATATTGATTATGCCACTGCAGAGGCCCACACCACCTATGGCCGTATTGGCGTCAAGGTATGGATTTGTAAGGGTGAGGTTTATGGTAAGGTTGATCTGGCTCCGTCGCAACAGACGAGCCGTGATAAAGCACCTGCACGTAAGCCGGCACGTGGTAACCGTGAACGGACAAGGCGATAGAAAGAGCATTTATTCATTCCAAGGTTAAGAAGTCATGTTACAACCGAAGAAGACCAAATACAGGAAGCAGCAGAAGGGAAGAATGAAGGGCAATTCCAATCGTGGGAATGAGCTTGCATTCGGTTCCTTTGGGATCAAGACCCTTGAAGCTGAATGGATCACCGGGCGGCAGATTGAAGCAGCACGTCAGGCAGTGACCCGTCATATGAAACGTGAAGGCCAGATCTGGATCAGGATATTCCCTGACAAACCCGTCACCAAAAAGCCTGCTGAGGTTCGTATGGGTAAGGGTAAGGGATCGCCGGAGTATTTTGTGGCACGGGTAACCCCGGGTCGCATCCTCTTCGAAGCCGAAGGTGTTCCCCTGGAAGTGGCCCGTGAGGCCCTCCGCCTGGCAGCGCAGAAATTGCCGGTACAGACCAAGTTTGTCCTTCGCAGGGACTATGTTGAAGAATAAAAAGACGCAAGAATATGAAACAGGAAGTGATCGTCCAGTTGTCGAATGCCGACCTTCTGGAGCGTATAGAGGAGGAGAAGAAGCAGATGACCCGGTTGCGGTTAAATCATGCCGTATCCCCTCTTGACAACCCCCACAAACTCAGGGAATACCGGAAGATCATCGCCCGCCTTCAGACGGAGATCCGCCGGCGTCAGTTGGAAGGAAGCATGTAAGCTTTCAGAGCATAAGTAAACAGTCGACAGCAATATACCGACGCAAGCATGGAAAGAGAATTAAGAAAAGAACGAATTGGACAGGTTGTCAGCAATAAAATGGACAAGTCCATCGTCGTGGTGGTTGAACGGAAGGTGAAGCACCCCAAGTATGGGAAGTTTGTGAAGCTGAGTTCCAGGTTCATGGCGCACGATGAGAAGAATGAGTCCAATATCGGTGACCTTGTGCGGATCATGGAGACACGACCGCTGAGCAAGAACAAGTGTTGGAGGTTAGTAGAAATCATAGAAAGGGCTAAGTAATATGATTCAACAGGAGACACGTTGTGCAGTCGCTGACAACAGCGGAGCCAAAGAGGTGCTGTGTATCAGGGTCCTGGGCGGTACCGGCAAGCGTTATGCCAGCATTGGTGACAAGATTGTTGTCACGGTGAAGAATGCGCTTCCGTCGGGCAACATCAAGAAGGGATCGGTGGTCAAGGCAGTTGTAGTTAGAACCAAGAAGGAGATCCGCCGCATGGACGGTTCCTACATCCGGTTCGACGATAACGCGGTGGTATTGCTGAATGCTGCGGGCGAGATGATCGGAACACGTATTTTCGGTCCGGTTGCCCGTGAACTGCGTGAGAAGAAGTACATGAAAATCGTATCTCTGGCACCAGAGGTATTATAAGATAAGCGAACAGAGCTATGCGCAAGAAACTGCACATTAAGAAAGGCGACAACGTCATGGTCATCGCCGGGGACCACAAGGGCCAGAGTGGCAAGGTTCTGGTGATGGACAACAAGAAGAACAAGGCCATCGTGGAAGGGGTGAATCTGATCTCCAGGCATACCCGCCCGAATGCCGAGAATCCGCAGGGTGGCATCGTTAAACGGGAAGCCGGTATTGAGTTGTCCAACCTGATGCTGATCGATGGCAGCGGCAAGGCTACCCGTGTAGGTCGTAAGATCGATGAGAAAAGCGGGAAATTAGTACGTTACTCCAAAAAATCAGGGGAGGTAATTAAGTGATGAGTTATACACCTCGACTTAAGGAAAAGTATCAGCAGGAGATTCTTCCTGCATTGATGCAGCAATTCGAATACAAGAGCCCGATGCAGGCTCCCAGGTTGTTGAAGATCGTTCTGAACCAAGGGATTGGCGCGGCTATCACAGATAAGAAGCACATCGACAGCGGCGTTCAGGAAATGACGCTGATCGCTGGCCAGAAGGCAGTGCCGACGAAGTCGAAGAAGGACATTTCCAACTTCAAGCTTCGCCGCAACATGCCCGTCGGCGCCAGGGTTACCCTGCGCAGGGAGCAGATGTTTGAGTTTCTCGACAGGCTGATTTCCGTTGCGATACCGCGTATCCGTGACTTCAGGGGGATCAATGACAGCGGCTTTGACGGTCGTGGTAATTTCACCATGGGTGTTACGGAGCAGATCATTTTCCCGGAGATCGACCTGGATAAGGTCAATAAGATCAATGGACTGGACATCACCTTCGTGACCACAGCCCGCACCGATAAGGAAGCGTATGCTTTGCTGAAGGAATTTGGAATACCATTTAAGAAACAATAATCAGACGATAATGGCAAAAGAATCGATCAAAGCAAGGGAAAAGAAGCGTGAGCGCCTTGTTGAAAAATATGCCGAGAAGCGTCAGGCTTTGAAGGAGGCCGGCGACTGGATTGGGTTGCAGAAGCTGCCCCGGAATGCCTCACCTGTGAGGAAGCATAACCGTTGCCAGTTGACAGGTCGCCCCAAGGGCTATATGCGTCAGTTCGGCATTTCCAGGATCAACTTCCGTGAGATGGCTGTCAAAGGCCTCATCCCCGGCATCACGAAAGCCAGTTGGTAACCCCTTTGTTGCAAAAGAGAAAGAGATATGTATACCGACCCGATTGCAGATTACCTGACCCGAATCCGGAATGCCGTGATGGCAAACCACAGGGTAGTGGAAATCCCTTCTTCCAGGATTAAGAAGGAGATTACCAAGATCCTCTATGACAAGGGCTTCATTCTCAACTACAAGTTTGATGAAGAGAAGTTTCCGCATATGATCAAGATCGCATTGAAGTACCACCCCGTAACCAAGATCCCGGCGATCAGCCAGTTGGAGCGTGTAAGCCGTCCTGGTTTGCGGAAGTATGTTGATTCATCGAACCTGCCGCGCGTGCTCAACGGACTGGGTGTTGCCATCATTTCTACCTCTCAGGGATTAATGACGGACAAGGAAGCCAGGGTGAAGCATATTGGCGGAGAGGTTTTGTGTTATGTGAGTTAATACTGAATAAGGAGCACACTTATGTCACGAATAGGAAAATTGCCGGTTACATTGCCTGCGGGCGTACAGGTCCAGGTGTCAGAAGACAACGTGGTGACCGTCAAGGGTAAGCTTGGAGAGCTGCGCCAGACCGTGGATCCGGCTATCGAAATCAGCCAGGAAGATGGTAAATTGATTGTCAGCCGTCCGAGCGACGAGAAGGAACACCGCTCCAAGCATGGCTTGTACCGGGCACTGATACAGAATATGGTTACCGGTGTTTCGGAAGGCTACACCCAGGTCCTTGAAATGGTGGGTGTTGGTTATCGTGCCAACCTGGACGGAAAGCTGTTGGATCTCTCATTAGGCTTCTCCCATCACGTATATTTTGAACTTCCCCCGGAAATAGATGTAGCCGTGACCGCAGAGAGAGGTAAGAACCCCACGATCATCCTGAAGGCCATTGACAAGCAGTTGCTGGGTCAGGTGGCGGCCAAGATCCGTTCCCTGCGCAAGCCTGAGCCATACAAGGGCAAGGGTGTGCGCTACCTGGGCGAGGTCGTACGCAAGAAGGCTGGTAAGTCGGCTGATAAGAAATAAGAGCAATCCATTCACCATTGCGAAGGAGAACACATACCAAAATATCAGAGGGATGTTAAAGAAAGTCAAAAATAAGAAGGTCTTCCGGAGGCAGAGCATCAGGCAACGTATCCGGAGAAGCATTACGGGCACGCCCGAACGCCCCCGCTTGTCGGTGTTTCGCAGTAACAAGGATATCTATGTTCAGCTCATCGATGATACCGAAGGCCGCACATTGGCATCGGCATCGAGCAGGATGACAGAGCTATCCGGGCAGACAGGGAGCAAGACAGAGATGGCAGTGCAGGTGGGTAAGGCCATTGCTGCCAAAGCCAATGCCCTGGGCATCGACACCGTGGTTTTTGATCGCGGTGGATATCTGTATCACGGACGTGTTAAATCGCTGGCAGAAGCAGCCAGGGAAGCGGGCCTCAAATTCTAATGTAATATGGCAAACGTAAACGTTAAGCGGGTTAAATCCAGCGAAATAGAATTCAAGGACAAACTGGTCAGCATTCAGCGTGTGACCAAGGTTACCAAGGGGGGACGTACCTTTAGCTTCTCTGCCATCGTGGTGGTCGGGAATGAGAACGGCGTCGTCGGGTACGGTCTCGGCAAGGCAAAGGAAGTCACAGCCGCGATTGCCAAGGGTATCGATGATGCAAAGAAGAACCTGATCAAAGTCCCGGTGCTTAAGGGAACGATCCCTCACGAAGGCGTTGGCCGTTATAGCGGCGCCGAGGTGTTCCTCAAACCGGCAAGTCCTGGTACCGGCGTTATCGCAGGTGGTGCTATGCGCGCCGTTCTCGAAAGCGTTGGTGTGAAAGACGTTCTGGCCAAGTCAAAGGGCAGCTCCAACCCACATAGTGTGGTGAAGGCAACCATCGACGCGCTGGCACGTATGCGTGATCCTTATACGGTAGCGCAGTTGCGTGGCATCGAACTGGACAGAGTATTTAACGGATAATAACTATTAACCCTCAATATCCTTTGAGATGAAAAAACTCAGGATCAAGCAGATACGCAGTGGCATCGGAAGGCCGGTTGACCAGAAGAGGACATTGCAGGCACTGGGTTTCAAGAAATTGAACCAGGTGCGGGAAATAGAAGCCAGACCGGAAATGTTGGGTATGGTGAACAAGGTAAAGCATTTGCTTTTGGTAGAAGAAATTGATTAATCACAAGGAAATACAGGCAACATGGATTTGAGCAATCTTAAACCGGCGAAAGGTTCAGTAAAGCGTAGAAAGCGAGTCGGTCGGGGCCAGGGTTCCGGAACGGGTGGAACATCCACACGCGGACACAAAGGTGCCCAGTCGCGCTCAGGATACAGCAAAAAGGTTGGATTTGAGGGAGGCCAGATGCCCCTCGTACGCCGTGTACCCAAGTTTGGGTTTAATAACATCAACAGGGTGGAGTACCATGGAATCAATCTCGATGTGCTTCAGAAACTTGCTGAGCAATACCAGCTCAGCGAGATAACCCCCGAAGTTCTTATTAATCATGGCCTTTCTTCAACAGGAGAACTGGTAAAAATCCTCGGTCGCGGGGAATTGAAGGCTACCTTGCAGGTAACGGCCCATGGCTTCTCGGCCAAGGCCCAGGCTGCCATCGAAGCCAATGGTGGAACCGCTACAAAAATCTGATGCTGAATGAAAAAGCTCATCCAGACCATACGCAATATCAGTAAGATTGAGGAGCTGAGAAACAGGATCCTTTATACCCTGGGGATCATCGTGATCTACAGGCTTGGATCCTTCATCGTGCTCCCCGGTGTTGACCCTGGTATGCTTGCGAATTTGCAGAGCCAGACATCCGAAGGTTTGCTTGGATTGCTGAATATGTTCTCCGGTGGTGCATTCTCCAATGCCTCGATCTTTGCACTGGGGATCATGCCCTACATTTCTGCTTCTATCGTTGTTCAGCTGCTGGGTATGGCCATTCCATATTTCCAGAAGTTGCAGCGTGAAGGAGAAAGCGGACGGAGGAAAATCAACCAGATTACCCGTTACCTGACGGTTATCATCCTCATTTTCCAGTCGCCGGCTTACCTGGCCAACCTGGTATCACAACTGCCACCGGAAGGAATTTCGCCTTTTGATCCGGCTGCAACATCGCCAACCCGTTTCTTCTGGGTTTCGTCCATCATTATCCTTACAGCAGGCTCCATGTTTGTTATGTGGCTGGGTGAGCGTATCACAGATAAGGGAATTGGTAACGGTATCTCACTGATCATCATGATCGGGATTATCGCACGTCTGCCATTTGCACTGTTTGCTGAGTTCATCTCCCGCATGGAAGAACAGGGTGGTGGTTTGGTCTACTTCGTGATCGAGATCGCGGTACTTGTCGGGGTTATCCTGATATCGATACTGCTCGTGCAGGGGACCCGGCGAATACCGGTCCAGTATGCCAAGCGGATCGTGGGTAACCGTCAGTATGGTGGTGTAAGACAATATATTCCGCTGAAAGTAAATGCTGCCGGTGTTATGCCGATCATCTTTGCTCAGGCTATCATGTTCCTGCCACTTACGCTGGCCGGATTTGCTCAGACGGATGCATTGTCGGGCTTTGCCGCAACGTTTACCAATATCAACGGTTTCTGGTACAACTTTGTATTTGCGATCCTGATCATTGCTTTCACGTATTTCTATACAGCCATCACGGTCAACCCAAACCAGATGGCGGATGATATGAAGAAAAACGGGGGTTTTATTCCCGGTGTTAAGCCGGGGCGTAAGACAGCCGAATTTATAGATGGTGTCATGTCAAGGATTACCCTGCCCGGGTCCATCTTCCTTGCCTTTGTTGCCATCATGCCAGCCATTGTGAGCCTCTTCGGTGTCAATAGCCAGTTTGCCCAGTTCTATGGGGGTACTTCGCTGCTGATCCTGGTAGGGGTGGTCCTGGATACCCTGCAGCAAATTGAGAGCCATCTGCTGATGCGTCATTATGATGGCTTGATGAAGTCGGGCAGGATCAAAGGGCGTACGGCATATAGTATGACAGGCTGATCCCTGAAATGACGGTGGGAAAGATCCACTTAAAGACGGAGGAAGAGATCAGTTTAATCCGTCAGAGTTCTTTGCTTGTTGGCAAAACCCTTGGTGAAGTTGCCAAAGCCATTCAGCCTGGTGTAACCACTTTAGCGCTGAATAAGCTGGCTGAAACCTTTATCAGGGATCATGGAGCGGTTCCGGGTTTTCTGGGATACAATGGTTTTCCGGGCACCCTATGTGTTTCACCCAATGAAGTGGTGGTGCACGGTATACCCTCCAATCGTGAGCTGAAGGAAGGAGACATCCTTTCGGTGGATTGCGGTGTCCTGATGAATGGTTTCTATGGTGATTCTGCCTACACTTTCCCGGTGGGAGAGATCAGGGCAGAGGTGAGGCAACTCCTGGTGCAGACTTACCGTTCCCTTTATCTGGGAATCGGCAAGGCAGTTGCCGGGAACCGTCTTGGAGACATTGGCCACGCCATTCAGTCGCATGTTGAATCCTTCGGGTATTCTGTGGTGCGGGAGTTGGTAGGCCATGGACTAGGAAGGCGGTTGCATGAACCCCCGGAAGTGATGAACTACGGGCGCCAGGGTAACGGCATGAAGTTGCCCGAAGGTTTGGTGATATGTATTGAACCTATGATCAACCTCGGAAGACGGATGGTGATGCAGGAAAAAGATGGCTGGACAATCCGGACCGTCGACCGTCAGCCATCAGCGCACTATGAACATACCATCGTGGTGCGGCAGGGCGAGCCGGAAATATTGTCAAGCTTCAGGTTTATTGAAGAAAGCATTGGATTAATTGATGAGTAGCACTTGTAAAAGAACATATGGCAAAACAAAAAGCGATAGAACAGGACGGTACCGTGATAGAGTCACTGGGTAATGCCATGTTCCGGGTTGAACTGGAAAACGGACATGTCATCACAGCCCATATTTCCGGCAAAATGCGGATGCACTATATCAAGATACTTCCTGGCGACAGGGTGAAACTAGAGATGTCACCCTATGACCTTACCAAGGGCAGAATCGTATATCGTTACAAGGCATAAACAAGGATTGAAACAGCTTAAAGCAGCTTATTATGAAAGTCAGAGCATCCGTGAAGAAACGCACACCCGACTGCAAGATCGTCCGCAGAAAGGGCAGGGTTTACATCATCAACAAGAAGAACCCCAAGTACAAGCAACGTCAGGGGTAAGAGATCACTATGAACAGTAACCAAGTACAGGATTAAGCATATGGCTCGTATTGCAGGTATTGATTTACCCAAGAACAAGAGAGGTGAGGTCGGACTGACCTACATCTATGGTATTGGAAGGTCCAATGCCAAGAACATCCTTGAATTGGCCGGTGTTGATGTCAACAAGAAGGTCAAGGATTGGGACGATGATGAGGCAACCCGGATCCGTAACATCATCAACGATAATTTCGTTGTTGAAGGTGCACTGAGGTCCGAGATACAGATGAATATCAAGCGATTGATGGACATCGGTTGCTATCGTGGCATCCGTCACCGCATCGGATTGCCCGTGCGCGGTCAAAGCACTAAAAACAACGCCCGCACGCGTAAAGGCAGGAAGAAGACTGTTGCCAACAAGAAGAAAGCAACGAAGGGTTAATCGCCTGTTGCGGTTTATTTATTTGGAGTGTAACCAGATTCAGATATGGCTAAGAGCACCAAAACAACACGAAAGAAGGTCGTAAAGGTCGACCCGATGGGAAGAGCTTACATCAAGGCGTCCTTCAACAACATCATTGTATCCTTGACCAACGAAGCCGGTCAGCTGATCTCATGGTCGTCAGCCGGTAAGATGGGCTTCAAGGGATCCAAGAAAAACACGCCCTATGCTGCGCAGACAGCGGCACAGGATGCAGCCAAAGCTGCCTTTGACATGGGGTTGCGCAAGGTTAAGGTATTCGTGAAAGGCCCGGGATCCGGTCGTGAGTCGGCCATCCGCAGCCTTCATGGTGCCGGTATCGAGGTCATCGAGATCGTCGATGTGACCCCCTTGCCGCACAACGGATGCCGTCCGCCCAAACGCAGAAGGGTGTAATTATTGAATTTTTAGAATACCAGGAACATTTAACAAAATCACGGAATGGCAAGATACATAGGTCCGAAATCCAAGATCGCCAGGAAGTTCAGGGAACCGATCTACGGTCCAGACAGCAGCTACGAGAAAAAGAACTATCCTCCGGGCATGCATGGTAACAGCAAGCGCCGCAGGAAGCAGTCAGAGTATGGGGTACAGCTTCAGGAGAAGCAGAAGGCCAAGTATACCTATGGTATCCTTGAGCGTCAGTTCAGGAATATCTTTGCCCGCGCATCCCAGAAGAAGGGCATCACGGGCGAGATCCTGTTACAGTTGATCGAAGCCCGCCTCGACAATGTGGTTTACCGCTTAGGGATTGCCCCGACACGTGCAGCTGCCAGGCAGCTGGTCAGCCATCGTCATATTCTGGTTAATGGTGAACTGGTCAATGTGCCCTCCTTCACGCTTAACCCAGGTGATATCGTGGCAGTGCGGGAGAAAAGCAAATCCCTGGAAGCCATCACACATTCTCTCGCCAGACGCGGAAATCCGTATGCATGGCTTGAGTGGGATGGCGCATTGATGGCAGGTCGTTTCATGGCCTTCCCTACCCGCGAAGAAATTCCGGAAAATATCAAGGAACAGCTTATCGTTGAGCTTTATTCCAAGTAATAACGGTTACTTCACCAGTCACCACCATTTAAGCGTATATCTATGGCAATATTAGCATTCCAGAAGCCCGAAAAGGTCATCATGCTGGAGGCCGATGAGTTCAGGGGCGTCTTTGAATTCCGACCCCTGGAGCCAGGTTTTGGCATTACCATCGGAAACGCATTGCGCCGCATCCTGCTGTCCTCCCTCGAAGGCTTTGCGATCACATCCATCAGGATTGAAGGGGTAGAGCAGGAGTTCGCCACCATCAAAGGCGTCATTGAAGACGTCACAGAAATCATCCTCAACCTGAAAAAGATACGCTTCAAACAGCAGATTGACAGCGAATCCAGTGAAAAGGTGCAGGTGGTTATCAGTGGTCAGGACGTTTTCAAGGCAGGTGATATCAACAAATTCCTGTCTGTCTTCCAGGTCCTTAACCCGGAAGTGGAAATCTGCCACATGGAGCCGGGGACCAAAATCGTGATGGATGTTATCATCAACAAAGGCAGGGGCTATGTTCCGGCTGATGAGAACAAAATCCTCAATGCACCGGTCAATACCATCGCCATCGATTCCATCCATACTCCCATCCGCAATGTAAAGTATACAGTGGATAACTTCCGCGTAGAGCAGAAGACCGACTACGAGAAGCTGATCCTGGAGATCGTTACTGATGGTTCCATACATCCCACGGATGCCCTCAAGGATGCCGCCAAGATCCTCATTCACCATTTCCTGCTCTTCTCCGATGAGAAGATCGCCCTGGAAACTGAAGAGAAGACGGTGTCGGATGAGTTTGATGAGAATTCCCTGCATATCCGTCAGTTGCTGAAGACGAAACTGGTCGATATGGACCTGTCGGTTCGGGCCTTAAACTGCCTGAAAGCAGCCGATGTGGAGACCCTGGGCGATCTCGTTCAGTATAACAAGAATGACCTCTTGAAATTCAGGAATTTCGGTAAGAAATCCCTTACGGAGCTTGAAGAACTGGTGAAGACCAAAGGCCTGGAGTTTGGGATGAATACAGCCAAGTATAAATTAGACAAGGAATAATAGCCATGAGACATCGCAAGAAAATCAATCACTTAGGCAGGACCAGCGCACACAGGAAAGCGATGCTTGCCAATATGGCTTCCTCATTGATCATGCGCAAACGCATTATGACCACCCTGGCCAAAGCCAAAGCCCTCAGGGTGTACGTTGAGCCATTGCTGACGAAATCAAAAGACGATTCAACCCATTCAAGAAGGATGGTGTTCAGTCATCTTCAAAACAAGGAAGCTGTTACTGAGCTGTTCCGCGATGTATCGCAGAAGATTGCTGACCGTCCGGGTGGATATACCCGTATCATTAAGACGGGATACCGTGTGGGTGATAATGCTGAAATGTGCCTGATCGAGTTGGTGGACTATAATGAGACCTACAACCAGGAAGGCGCTGGCCGCAAGACTGCTGCCAAGACAACACGCCGTGGCAGAAGAACACGTGGCAAGAAAGAGGAAATGGCAGAAGTGGCAGCACCCGTTGCCGCTGCAGCAGCCCCCGCAGCAATTGTTCAGGATGAACCGGTTGTAAGTGAAGCGCCGGCGGAAGAAGCATCAGATGCAGATGATACGCCAGCCGAAGAACAGAAAGACTAATCATGTTTTTGATTAACCCGGAGGAAGGATAAGGTGCAAGGCGCTTTATCCTTTTTCTGTAAAAACCATAAAGAATGAGCCAGATTGTTAATATTTCAGCAAGACAAATTTTGGATTCCCGTGGCAACCCCACCGTGGAAGTAGATGTGATCACCAGCGGTGGCATCATGGGCAGGGCCGCTGTGCCTTCAGGAGCTTCTACAGGCGTGCACGAAGCAGTGGAAATGCGCGATGGCGACCCCGCAGCCTATTTAGGCAAGGGTGTCCTGAAAGCTGTTCATCATGTCAATAATGTCCTGAATGAGGAATTGCAGGGTATGGACGTAACCGACCAGAACGACATCGATGCCAAGATGATCGAATTGGATGGAACACCCAATAAAGCCAATATCGGCGCCAATGCCATTCTGGGCGTTTCCCTGGCTGTCGCACAGGCAGCCGCCATCACGACAGGTCAGTTCCTGTTCCGTTACCTGGGCGGCCCCAATGCCAATACCCTTCCTATTCCGCTTATGAATATCCTCAATGGTGGTTCGCACGCGGATAACAGCATCGATTTTCAGGAATTTATGATCATGCCGGTTGGCGCCGCCAATTTTACCGATGCCATCCGCATGGGCGCCGAGGTTTTCCATAACCTTAAGAAAGTATTGAAGGATAAGGGCTACTCCACCAATGTTGGAGATGAAGGTGGATTCGCCCCTAACCTGAAATCAAATGAAGAAGCCATCACCGTCGTATTGCAGGCCATCGAAAAGGCAGGCTACAAGCCGGGTGAGGAGATCTACATTGCATTGGACCCCGCAGCTTCAGAATATTACCTACCAGAAGAAAATGTCT
Source organism: Lentimicrobiaceae bacterium (assembly GCA_018001695.1). Classification (GTDB taxonomy): domain Bacteria; phylum Bacteroidota; class Bacteroidia; order Bacteroidales; family JAGNHN01; genus JAGNHN01. The sequence goes on along the minus strand of JAGNHN010000035.1, from coordinate 15,195 downwards.
ATCACCTGCATAAATCAAGTGGCGAAAAACTGAGCCCTTCTCAGATGGTGGATTTCTGGAAGGATTGGGCAAACCGTTTTCCTATCCTGTCCATCGAGGATGGGATGGCTGAAGATGACTGGGATGGCTGGAGATTGCTCACGCAGACCATCGGCGACAAGGTGCAATTGGTAGGCGATGATATCTTCGTGACCAATGTCAAACGTCTTTCAAGAGGAATCCAGGAGGGAGTAGGTAACTCTATTCTCGTGAAGGTAAACCAGATCGGAACTCTGACGGAAACAATTGATGCCGTGAACATGGCTTACCGAAACGGCTACAGCGCCATCATCAGTCACCGCTCCGGAGAGACCGAGGACACAACCATCGCTGACCTGGCCGTTGCATTGAATACCGGCATGATCAAGACGGGCTCGGCCAGCCGTTCCGACAGGATCGCCAAATACAACCAATTGCTTCGTATTGAGCAGGCGCTGGGTGGATCGGCCAGGTTCCCGGGCAAGTCTTTCAAGTATGCCCGTTAATATTGAATATGGTATCCAATTGTTAATATGTCGTTGAATATAAGAATAATAAGCAAGGAACGGGGCCGGTGGTTGCTGCTGCTGGCCCTGTTCCTGGCGTTCCTTCCTGCCAGGGCACAATCGCCCAATGTCGTTATTCAGGGTTCTCTCGGAAACAATCCGGTACTGCCGGTCGTCAAGCTGGAGGCCATGCAGGGTAAGCCCCTGCTCCTGGCAAGCGATACGATGAAGAATGACGGAAATTTTGCCTTTTTCATGGAGGTTAAAGAGCCAGGCATTTTTCGCCTTTCCCAATCCGATAAAGATTTCCTGATGCTTATCCTGCATCCGGGTGATACAGTCCGGTTAATGACTTCCTCAGGTAGCCTGAGCGCCGGACTCAATATTACGGGAAGCTATGAGAATCAACTGTTGCACATGACCGGCTATCATGTCGGGCAATACGAAAAGGTACTCGACAGTCTGCAGAAGGTTTTTCAGCACCTGAACGGTATCAAAGCTCCTGATGCTGAGATCCGTGCAGTGCAACAGGATTTTTTACGGGTGCGCGGCCTGATGTATCAGTACATACAGAACGGGATCACGACCCAGCCTCGCTCGCTTGTCTGGCTTTTCTTCATCGAGAAAATGGACATGGAAGAGCAGTTTCCCTGGTACGCCCGCCTTGCAGATACCCTCATCGTGTATCACCCCACCAATGTTTACGTGAAGAGTCTGTATGACAAGGTATCCAATGAGCGAAAGCTGGCCATTGGAAGCCCAGCCCCAGATATTACCGGACCTGATCCGGATGGGAAGGAGCATTCTCTGTCAGATTACAGGGGCAAGGTGGTGCTGATTGATTTTTGGGCAGGCTGGTGTGGACCCTGCCGTAAAGAAAATCCCAACCTGGTGCGGCTTTATGCGGAATACAAAGACAAAGGCTTCGAGATCTTTGGCGTGTCATTGGACAGAACGCGTGAAAGTTGGGTGAATGCCATCAAAGCCGATGGCCTCACCTGGCCACAAGTAAGCGACCTGAAGTATTGGCAGTCAGCACTCTCAAAAGAATATAAAGTAAGCTCTATCCCTCATACCGTTTTGATCGATCAGGAAGGCAGGATCATTGCCAAGAAACTCAGGGGACAGGCGCTGGAGGATAAGCTGAAACTGCTACTTGGTGGCTCAGAGTGATTGGGCTGCCTGCTGCAATCTTTGGTATACCTGCTGAACGGCAAGTAGATAGTAGTTCTGAAATGCCTGTAGCTTACCGCTAAAAGCAATCCTCTCCTTATCGTCCCTGGCTTGTACATCCAGATATGCAGCCCCCAGAAGTGCCGGTTCGCGGAGGTAATCCTGCCATTCCTTCTCAATAGGCAGTCCCAATGCTCGCATGACCCCGCTCAGGGAATAATCACCCCGCAACTTTGCCGGATAATAAGCCTTGGTTGTGAATATGGTCAGAAGATCCGTGGCTTCCGATGCGATGTGGTCGTATAGATGGACAGATTGAGGGATTCTCGTCTTCAATGCCGCCAGCGATCGCAGCATGCGAGGCTTATCGAACACAAGCATCTTACCATAAGCAGGAATCGTGGTCATTAAGCTTCTGAACCATACAGACCATAGATCTAATGTGGGTGCTTCGGCAACGGAATTGATCAAGGCACCACTGGATGGGTCCAACAGAGCATAAGCATAAGGTAAAGGCTCATAAGGCCTGGTCCCAGTTTGCAGTGGGACAGCAGGAATGGCACTCATCATTGAAAAAAGGATTGCATGATCTCCGGCTTGCTGCAGGATATCAGTCAGCGTTTCCTTGTCAATGAAATCATTACCTGAAATATGGCAGCTATGTTGAATTTGTTGTTCCCGTGTTTCCAGGAAGGAGAGGGGGATATCTGCGGGTGTATGCCAGCCCTGCTCAAGCCAGTCCAAACGCCTTTCCTCAGGGACATCACTCAGATCCATGGTACGGCTGGATGGGATGTTCTTCCAGCAATGCCCTATAAAATCACAGGCATAGGGCTGAAAACACTTTTTTCCAATGGGAATAGCAGGAGAATGAGAGAGGCGGGTTACCGCGATTTGCCGTGCCACTTCAGATGTAATGGCACCATATCTGGCCTCGACCTCTTCCAGGACACTGACACTTTTAAAATAGGATTCAAGTTTCAATCCATCCTGCAGTACATAATCCGGGTTTACATGGATGAGTCTGAATTCTTTGATATCGAGCCCGCTCTCACGCATTACCCAATATTGCAACGCAGCATCTTCGTAATAGGTCGCTGATAATTGCCGGCTGCTCTTTACCTCGCAGGCAATCCATTTATCGCCGTCGCGGACCAGGATATCCAGCAGGATCAGTACCTGATGCGCCCTGAAACTGGCCTCATAGATCACAGGTGTGCCGGATAGTATATGCTCCTGGGTTTGCTTTAATGCGATTTCATAACGGGAAGGGGCACCAGGACTGAGATCCACGCCACCCGGAAACAAGTCACGGGCCAGCACGCCGACATCCGTACCCCTCTTAAATTTGGCGAGCTGTTCAGCGCTAAGCCTGTCACGCAGGAAATACCTGTTCTTGTAGAGATAGAGAGACTTATGACACTGCAGGCCACGTATATAGGTTGATTTCGAAAGGGTGTGGGTAGCCATGATCAACAGGCCTATTTGCCGGTGATCCAGGCAATAATCTCTTCCGACATGGGCTTCTCTCTGGGTGGAATCATCTTTACAAGACGACCCTGCTCATCGATCAGGTATTTCTGAAAATTCCATTTGACGTCTGACTCAAGCACGCCATTCTTATCCATGGATGTTAGCCACTGGTAAAGAGGATGAATATCCTCTCCTTTCACACTGATCTTGGCCATCATCGGGAAGGTAACCCCGTAATTGGCCTGGCAGAAAGTTGCAATCTCCTCATTGGTGCCGGGCTCCTGATTCATGAAGTTATTGGCCGGAAATCCAACGATGACAAAGTTTTCACCCCCATAGGTGTCATAGAGCTTTTGTAAATCAGTGTACTGCGGTGTGAGCCCGCACTTGCTGGCCGTATTGACCACCATCACCTTCTTTCCTTTAAACTGGGAAAGAGAGATCATTTCACCGTCGATCGTCTCAACTTTAAAGTCATGAAATGTAAGGCTCTGAGCTTGTGTCAGGTATGTGCTTGTCATTACGAACAGAGAAATAATGAGTGCTTTCATCTTGCTTGTTTTAGCAAAGAAACAAAGCTTTCGTGACAGTGTTCACAATCCGCTCATACATTTACAGGAATGCCAGCGGAAGTGAAGGCTTTTTCCGGCCATAAGCGACATCAGGGTAGTCAATCATACTTTCATCCAACAGTTCCTGGCCCTGAAAGCGAAGAAATACCTGAACAACAGCCAGTACGTCACGGTAGCAGTATTCTACGATCCTGGCCAGATCACGATAGATCCAGTAAACTTTTCCAACCTCGCTGCCATCAATATCCCCTTTTGGTGAGGGAATTCCCAGTATCTCTGTCAATAAAGCCAGGGAAGTGTAGTGTTTCCAGTCTCCGAACTTCCATAACTCCATGGTATCCAGGTGCCGGACCTCCCAGGGCTTCTTGCCGGCCATATCTAGCAAGGCAGGCAGTTTGAACCCATTGATCAGCAGCCGCCTAGCGATATAGGGAAAATCAAATTCCTTACCATTATGAGCGCACATCAGGAAAGGGGCCCCTGGAAACTGACGCTGTAGCATCTGGACAAAGTCATGTAATAATTTTCGCTCCTGATCATCTGCAAAGGCCCTGATTATAAATCTGTTGCCAACGAAATACCCGACGCAGATACAGATTATTTTCCCAAACTCAGCATAAATTCCTGCACGGGCATATAGCTCTTCGACCGTTTGCTTTCCCTGTGGATCAAGAAACTGAGCTTTGTGCTGCCAGAGCGACTGCATGGATGGACTAAGTCGCTTGAAATCAGGCTGGATAGATGCTGTTTCAATGTCCAGAAACAGGATGTGCTTGCGAAAAACATGCTCTAACATGGCAATGGTTTTTTAATATATACGAAATTCGGGGCATGAAACGGAAAGGACATTGAAGAAAAGCACAATAAACGGTATCGGGGGGGTGCGGAAAATGATGCGTTGTCATGGGATTGGCGCGCTGTCCATGCTCTTTTTGTTTTCTGTCCTTATGCCGGGATGCCGCGAGGAACAGGACAGCCTGCCGCCTTATGTGGAATTTCTGACACCTGCGGAAAATACCGTTTTTAGCATCACAGATACGATACGGATCGAAGCAACAGTGAGATCTGACCTGCCGTTGTTGCGACTCAGCCTTACCCTGCTTAATCAGCAAGGGAATCCGGTGCAACCTGCCCTGGATGTGCTCCCCTTCCTGCGGGCTTCAACTCTGAAGTACGACCTGATAATAACGGACACCAGCTTGCCGGGAGGCACGTATTCGCTGATGCTCACCGCCGATCATGGTCAGGATAACAAACGTAAATTCAGGGTTATACAGATTGAATCCATCCCCAGGACATGGCAGGGCTACCTGGCACTAACCCGGCAGTCGTTCGATCGGACCACCCTTCAATGGGTCATGCCTGATCTTCAGGTCAGTGCGTTGGATACATTTAGTGGTGATCATTTGCATTCTGTGATGTTATATCCTTCGCGGGTACTGGTAGTGGCTGGCCGCGTCACCGCCGGGGTTACGGCATATGATGTTGCAGGAAAGCAGGTGAAATGGAGCATACCAGCCATGCCCAATCCACCTTTCCCTTATATTACTGCCCTCGACAAGAGCGGGGATCTGGCTTTGATCGGGTTGTTTGAAGGCAGAATACGGGTGATGCGTTCCAATGGAATGGAGCAAACTGGGATTCCTGTAACACAAAGCCGCATCCCTCATAAATCCCTGCTGATCAATGATAAACTCATGGTAGATGAACAGTCCTCAAGCGGATATGAGCGCCACATGGGGGTCTATTATTATCCTTCAGGGATGATGTACCAGGGAAATATACCGGGTATGGAGACGATCGGGTACTTTCCCTTATCCGGACAGGAGGTCGCATGGGTTGGAAATCAGGCCGGGCAGGGTGTGATACGCATCTACGATATCCCAGCCGGAACTGCATGGAGTTCGCTGGGATGGACAGCCGGCCGCATTAAAGCAGCCTGTGCCGGTCTGCCTGGTCAGCTATTGGTCTCCACCACATCGGGGATCTATTGGTACAGAAGGGACCTCAACAGTTTTGTCCCTTTTCGTGCCGACCTCAGTCCGCAGTGGTTAGCTTTCGAAGACCTGAACAGGCGCGTCGTCACGGCATCAGGAACGGGTATGCATCTGCTTTCTTTTCCGGAAGCACAGGTTTTGGCTTATATTGCATTGAATGACAGTATTTATGAAGTACATCCCTTATACAACCGATGATACACCCAGAAAAGAAACTCATTGAAACCGCGGATGGATCGCATACCATCCAGCGCACGGACATGGACGAAACTTACCATTCGATCAATGGCGCATGGGCTGAGTCCATGCATGTCTTTATAGCGAATGGGTTCCGCCGTGTACCTGCCTGTGCCAATCCGGTGAATATCCTGGAAGTTGGCTTTGGAACGGGTTTGAACGCCTTTCAGACCTATCTTGAGATCCACGGAACAGCCAGAAAGGTGCACTATGTTGCCCTGGAGCCGGATCCCTTGCCCAAGGCCTATTGGGCCATCATGAATTATCCTGATTATGCAGGCATCCCGGATGCCTATCCCATATTTGCTGAGATGCACCAGGCTGCCTGGGATCTGCCGGTATTTGTCGGAGAAACGTTTGTCCTTCATAAGATGAGCCTGCGTCTCGAAGATGCCGGCCTGGCTGAAGGTGCTTTCCACCTGATCTACTTCGATGCTTTTGCGCCTTCCAAACAACCGGAACTGTGGCAACCTGATGTCATGAAAAGGATGTGTAATGCGCTGAAAAAGGAAGGTGTTTTGGTTACCTATGCTGCCCAGGGAGAATTGAGGCGGAACCTGGAAGGGGCTGGTTTTCTGGTTGAACGCCTGCAGGGAGCCCAGGGTAAACGTGAAATGCTCCGGGCCATCAAACCCTGAAGTATCATGACAGCCTTAAAAGGAATTACGTTGAGGGTTTACGGGATTTATCTCGATGCATCCAATCGCTTGCTTGTCACCGACGAGTTCAGACTTGGCCAGCGGATGACGAAGTTTCCGGGAGGTGGTCACCAGTTGGGTGAAGGACTCGAAGACTGTCTGCTCCGTGAGTGCCGGGAAGAGCTGGGTGCCAATGTGCGGATTCTGGAACATGTTTATACTACCGGATTTTTCCAGGCAACCTGGTTGTTACCTGAGCCGCGACAAATCATCAGCATCTATTACCGGATAGACATCCCTGAACCCTATCCCTTTCGTTTGACGGAGATTCCTTTTGATTATGGGAATGAAGTGGAGGGAGCCCAGTGCTTCAGACTTGTTAGATTGAAAGATATGAAGGAAGATGAGCTTCATTTTCCGATAGACAGGCATGTGCTGAACATGTTGAAAAAGATGTTCCTCTGAGAATACTTTGGTTACTCAGCCTCCTATTAAAAGAGTCTTCATCAGTCCATCCCTTTCAAACGCCTGGGAAACTGACTGTTTACCCATATGGCGAGTTGCAGCGGGTGCAGGGTTCTCCATTTTACATCATTGAATGCTTCACCCATCATCAGGTAGCGTCCCAGACGGGCATGTTCAAACTCATATAATACATGATCACGTATATTTATGAGTGCTATCCAACCATCCTCTGTCTCGTCGATCCATTCAGCATAATAGTCATCATCACCGGAATGGAAATTGAGTACGTTTTCGCCGATGAGGATAAAGAAACGGATGCCTTGGGCAATGAGCGGATCAGCCAGGTTGCGTTTGAGAAACATGCAGTCGTTGTGAAGGATGTCATTCCATTCTCCCATGAGCTCTATGACGGCCAGATGCTTTTCATAATTCACATAAATCAGCTTGACGTAGAGGGTGGGGGACCCGATCTCGTCCCATTGGGGATGGATGTAGTAGTTGTAGATGGTGGCATGGCATTCAGTTTCACTGTGTGTGATGCCGTAAAACGGAGAACCCGGATCCCGGACCGGATCATAATATTGCAACCAGGTATAATGTGGCTCAATGGTGTGCATGATATTGACAATATTGTGGCATTGCCCTTCCTTGATTTGTTGATTGAAGAACGCGCAATGGGATCACTGCCGTGTGTTGTAGAAAGTGATTCAGAAAATTTTGGGATACCGCGAGGGATTATATTCGTGCATGATATTATAAATGGTATCGAATACGTCTTCTGCATTGGGATTAGAGAAGTAATCTCCATCCGAGGAGTAGGCAGCACGGTGTTCCTGGGCCGTGATCGTCACCGGGGCCGCATCCAGGAAATGGAAGGCTTTCTGGACTTCCAGCACCTGCTGCATCATGAAAGCCGTCGCTCCGCCGGGCACATCCTCATCAAAGAATACGACCTTATTGGTCTTTGCCACCGAACTGGCGATGGTATGGTGCAGATCGAAGGGCAGCAGGCTTTGAACATCGATAAGTTCCACCGAGATGCCGTATTCTTTCAGTTGTTCGACGGCGTCCTGGGCGATTCTTACACAGGATCCGTAGGTGACCAGGGTGATATCTGTACCTTGCTCCAGGATTTCCGGTACGCCAAGAGGCACCCGGAATTCACCAATGTTGCCGGGTCTTGGTTCGCGCAGGCGATAACCGTTGAGTGGTTCGATAATGAGGGCAGGCTCGTCTGAGGCAAGCATGGTATTGTAGAAACCTGCTGCCTGCGTCATGTTCCTGGGTACCAGTACATGTACGCCCCTGATGGAGTTGATGACCATGCTCAGCGGTGATCCGGAATGCCATATCCCTTCGAGGCGATGACCGCGGGTGCTGATGATGACCGGCGCTTTCTGCCCGCCACGGGTGCGGTATTGGAGCGTAGCCAGGTCATCGCTCATCACCTGCAGGCCGTAAAGCAGGTAATCGAAATACTGGATCTCGGCGATAGGCCTCAGTCCGCGCATGGCAAGCCCTATGCTTTGCCCGACAATGGTAGCTTCCCTGATCCCGGTGTCTGCGATCCTGTCCGCACCGTATTTTGCCTGCAGCCCTTCCAGCGTCTGGTTCACACCTCCAATCTTCCCTACATCCTCGCCAAAGATGAGGGCATGCGGATATGTCTTGAAAATGTGGTCGAAATTGTCCCGTAAGATCTCACGACCTGGAACCATGGGGGCATCTTCGGCAAAGATCGGGGGCACTGCATTTACCTTCAGGGCTGATGAGTCAGATTCAGAATATAGATGGCTGCTATACCTCGTCTGGTTATCATTCCATGCCTGATTTAGCCATTGGGTGACATTGACTTTAAGGGAATTGGAGGGATCGCTGCATTGGTTGCAGATCAGTCTCAGGATTTTCCGGGCTGAAGACATCACATCCCTGCGCAATGGTTCTCCTATCCTGGCCAGGTCATGTTTGATGGCCTCGATTTTGCTGGTCTTGGCACAATTACAGGTGGTTACATTCACCATCTTCAGGAACTCATCACGCTTGCGCCGGATGGGCTGCTGATAATTTTCCCAGGCGGTTTTTCGTGCCTGACGGGCCCGTTGCAGGGCTTCTTCTTCGATCTTATCAAGCTCTTCAGCCTTCGCCAGTCCGGATTCCAGAATGAAAGCCCGCATCTGCACTATACAGTCGTGTTCCTTTTCCCATTCCAGCCGCTCCGCGCTCTTGTAGCGCTCATGTGATCCAGATGTGCTATGCCCCTGGGGTTGCGTTACCTCTGTGACGTGGAACAATACAGGAACGTGATCTTTGCGGCAGAGGGCAATACCTTCGCGGTACATCTCCATCAATGCTGGATAATCCCAGGCCCTGGCCTGGTAAATGTGGATACCAGGACTGGATTCACCGGCCTGAAACCCTCGCAGCGCTTCGCTGATACTTTGTTTTGTAGTCTGAACCGACTTGTGCACACTGATGCCAAATTCATCGTCCCAGACGGACACAGCCATCGGAACCTGCAATACCCCGGCGGCATTCAGGCTTTCCCAGAAAAGACCCTCGCTGGTGCTCGCATCGCCTATCGTGCCAAAGGCTACCTCGTTACCCTGGTCCGATAGCCTTTCGTCCACCAGCATGCCAGGGTTGTGGCGGATCAGTTTAGAGGCCAGGGCCAACCCTAACAGGCGTGGCATCTGGCCGGCAGTCGGACTGATATCTGCAGAGCTGTTTTTCATCTTGCCCAGATCCATCCAATTCCCATCCTTGTCCAGCATCCGGGTCGCAAAATGGTTGTTCATCAATCGGCCACCGGTGCCAGGATTGAAGTCCATATCTGTATCCCCGTATAACTGTGCGAAAAACTCCTCCAGACTGAAAATACCGGCTGCCAACATAAACGTCTGGTCCCTGTAGTAGCCTGATCTCCAGTCACCTTCCTGGAAAAACCGGGCCATGGCCAACTGGGGTACCTCCTTGCCATCGCCGAAAATCCCAAACTTGGCCTTGCCTCCCAGCACTTCTTTGCGGCCGATTAAACTGGCCTGCCTGCTTTCACAGGCAATGCGGTAGTCCTGGAGAACTTCTGCTTTCTGGAATTTCCTGGCAAGGTCAGGGGAAAACCTGGGTGTATGGAACGATTTCATGGCTTCAGTTTCATGCAAGATCGAACAAACTTAAGGAAAAATGGTTTAGGGAGTGTTCAGGCATATCTGATATGCCGGTGACGATCATCTGTCTATAATGAACATTTTTTTTGATCCTGTGTTACCTAAGCAATTCTAAACAAATCAATCAACTATGAAAACCAAGATGCTTCAACGTGTTTTAATGCTTTCTTTCGTTACCTTGTTTGTCGCTTCCTGCGGTAGTCGCGTGGAAGGAGACCGTGTCCAATCAGGTGAGGCTGGTGATGCAGCTGCCGGTGAGGGCCTCGTCTACAATGTAGATGTACAGCAGAGTGTGATAGAGTGGACCGGCAGCAAGCCTACCGGAACGCACAATGGTACCATTGCTGTGCAGCAGGGTTCCATCACTATGGGCAATGAGTCTATCGTGGCTGGTGAATTCGTCATCGACATGAAGAGCATTGTAAATCTGGACCTCACCGATCCTAAAATGAATGGCGACCTCGTCGGACATCTTAAGTCTGCCGATTTCTTTGAAGTAGAAACCTACCCGACTGCCAAGTTCGTCGTCACAGGCAGTGAGTTTCTTGGCAACAACAACTACCGCATTACCGGTAACCTGACGATGAAGGATACCGAGCGCAGCATCTCCTTCAACGCACAGGTTGACAACAACGAGATGACCCTGAATGCCACTTCTGTTCCTTTTGTCATCGACCGCGCAGAATGGAATGTTAAATATGGCTCCAGGAAGTTCTTTGACAACCTCAAAGACAACTTTATTAATGATGAGATCGGCCTGACAATCAAGCTGGTTGCCAGCCGGTAATTTACCCGGATGAGAGAGGGGGCGGGTTGTTGTCTGAGATAACAACCCGTTTTTTTATTCTACCCCTTACCTTTGCAGCGATTATCCAACACCTTCCCATACAGGATTTTCAACCAAACAACGCATGACACGGTTCCTTTCTGCAATAGATGGCAATGAACGCAGGGTGTTTAAGCTGCACCTGGCCTATGCCTTATTGGAAGGGGTGACACTGGGCGTGTTGGCGCTAAATGAGTTTGTATTTGTAAAAAGCCTGAGGGGAAGCTCATACCAGCTCGGATTGCTGTTCCAGTTCAGCATGATGGTCTTCCTCTTTCTGGTATTCCTGAATGAGTTCCTGAGACGGATGAGGCGAAGACGTGAGCTGCTGCGGTATGCCTTCCTATTTAGCCGCTTACCGCTGCTGTTGATCGCCTTCTTTCCGGTAAGTCTGAGTGGGGTGGAATCTCAGCCCTGGTGGCATGCGGTCTTCCTGGGCTTGTTTTTGGTCTATTATCTGGGGACTCCCATCATTTTTCCTTCCATTAATCTCCTGCTGAAACACAACTATGCACCGGAGAATTTTGGCCGCTTATACAGCATCAGTACATCGGCCGGTAAAGTCGTCATGCTCGTCGTGACCTTCATCTATGGTTATTGGCTGGACCACAATCCTTACATCTTTGTTAGCGTCTTTCCTGTCCTTGCCATTCTGGGCGTTATTTCAGGCTTTATCCTGGCAGAAATCCCCTTTCCACAGCTGGAAAGTGAAAGGCCTTCCCGGTCGTTTTTGAGTTCTGTCAGGGATTCCATCAATAATATGGTCAATGTATTGAAGGAAAATGAACCCTACCGGCATTTCGAGATTGGTTTTATGATCTATGGGTTTGGGTTTATGGCCACGGTGACGGTGATCATCCTCTTTTTCTATGAGGGTCTGAACCTCAGCTATTCAAGTGTGGCTTTTTATCGCAATGTGTATAATATACTGGCAATCATATTATTGCCGTTTTTTGGCAAACTGATCGGAATTTTGGGTCCGAGGCGTTTTGCGACCATATCGTATGGCAGTGTTGCACTCTATGTATCCACGCTTATTCTGACCCAGTGGTGGCCGGCTTCGTTTCAGTTAGGTATGATCACCATTTACTATGGCCTGATCGCCTATGTATTGTTTCACGGGATATTCGCCGCAACGATGCCCCTGCTGTGGAACATCGGATCAGCCTATTTCTGCAGGCCTTCGGAGGCAGGACTCTACCAGGAGATCCATTTGTCGCTGACCGGATTCCGGGCCATTTTTGCACCGCTGCTTGGGGTGGTTTTCTATGAATGGCTGGGATTTACCCTCACATTTCTCATCGGGATTATAATACTGATCTCCTCCATCGTTTTTATGGTATGGTCATACTACCATGTCCCCCTGGCCCGATTTGAAACCCTGGAGGCCGAAAGACAAACTGAAGAACCGTAATTACTTGATGTTGAAGAATTCGAGGTAGGTCATGCCTTCTCCGCTGACATCGGAGAAAATGAAGCCAATGTTGTTGGCATAATGGTAGATGCCACTGATATAGACCGAGTCAAACCCGCCACCCTGGTCAATGTAGGTGTCCATCCGGACCGAGATCACATCTTTATAGAACATGCCATTGATTACCTTATCGACATCCACTTCTTCGATGGTGTATTTCAGCCGCGTCGGGATGCCACTCATGCTGTATTCCATGGTCCAGGTATGCCCGGCGGCCTGGTCATGCTTGAGGTAGAGGAATTCTGTATCGGTTCCGTTGATATTAAAGAGGTGGTAATAGGATCCGCCATTCTTCCTGAATTTACCCGTGCCATACAGACTATGGTTAAAGGTGACGTAAGGGATGCCATTGATGGTATCGGTACCTGTGATCTCAACATTATAGGTTAATCCACCATCATACCCGGCGTAGGTCCAGTAGGAACCGCGGCTTGTCGGAAAGAAATTGTCCAGCGGCAGGGGTTCCGGCTCATCCATGTCCTTGTCACAAGCCACCATTCCGAGGGAAAGCAGCAGGGGGAAGAAAAAAAGCGCGTATTTCATGCTATGATGAGATGATGAACTGACAAATGTAAGGAATTTGGGATATACCTTGACAGTATGCGCTTAACAATTACCGGGATGAATATGCCAGGATTGCAGCCTGACTTAATGATATTGCGCCTTGTATGCACGAGTACGTCAAGCCCTTACAGCTTCTTCCCACAGTGGCAGCAGAATTTGGCACCTTCCACATGCCCGACCTGGCCGCAGTGATTGCAGATTTCTCCGGTTTCTTTCTCCTTTTCCATTTTTACCATTTCCAGGGTGACGAAACCAGTGGGGATCGCGATGATGGCATAACCCAGGATCATGATGAAGGAGGCGATGATTTGCCCCAGCCCCGTTTGAGGCGCAATGTCGCCATAGCCGACCGTGGTCATGGTCACGATGGCCCAGTAGATGCTGGTTGGAATGTCTTTGAATCCATTTTCCGGCCCTTCGATAAGGTACATGATTGACCCAAGGATGGTGACTATCAACAGCATAAACTCCAGAAAGACAAGAATTTTAAACCGATTGTTCCGGATGGATTGGGCCAACGTATGGCTGGCGCGGATGAAGCGCACAAGTTTCAGGATACGGAAGATCCGCAATAGTCGAAGTATTCGGATGATCGTCAGATATTGATAACCCATGAAGAAGATGCTCAGATAGGTTGGTACGATCGCCAGCAGGTCGATGATTCCGAAGAAGCTGAGAACATAATTCTTTGGTTTCTCTGACGTGATGACACGCATGACGTATTCGATGGTGAAGAGAAAGGTTAGTATCCATTCCAGCATGTAAAGTGTCCAGCCAAACTTGAGGTGGAAGCGCGAGATGCTGTCCAGCAGAACCACCAATACGCTGAGGAGTATCAAAAAGAGCAGAATCAGGTCAAAGGCCCTGCCTTCTCTGGTGTTGGTCTCAAAGATGATCTCTCTCCAACGCAACCGCCAGTCTCTGATATGTCTTGCTGATCCAAGTTTTCTCATCTGAAGGGAATGTGTTTTGGTGAAAAGTAATCCCGGGAGCAGCTGTTGCAACAACATCAATGCTCTAACTACAAATCTACAATTTTATGATTAGCCTACCATTACCTGAATACCGGCACCAAAGAGGGCAAAATCATATTTGACCGGGTCTTGCGGGTCCAGTTCTCTCAGCCTTGCTGTGAGTTCTTCCACAGCTTTCCAGTCATTTTGCCTGCGGTGCAGCAGTCCCAGCCTTCGGGCGGTCCGGCCGGAATGGACATCCAGGGGACAATGGAGTTCAGATGGGCTGATCTGTTTCCATATGCCGAGGTCGACGCCCCTGTCATCCTTGCGCACCATCCATCTCAGGAACATATTGATACGTTTGGCCGCTGAACCCTGGAAGGGATCGGCGAGGTGTTTGGCCGTACGTGTCAGGTGGGGCCAGGCAAGAAAGCGCTCACGGAAGGTATGGATGCGCATGGCCATGGATGCTGGGTTGTTCTGGATAAGGAAGGCTGCTTCCAGGCTGCCGTGGGTTGCATATATGTTCTTGAGTGCTGTAAGGAAGTACAGGCAGTCGTCGGGCTGAAAAGTTCGATGAATGAAGCGGGAGGTTATAAATATTTCTTTTTCAGATGCTTCCATGATAAAGCGATGGGGTTCATGACCCATTCTTTCCATGAGCAGGGTGGTATGGCGGATCGTAAGGTCCCTTCTTCCCCATGCCAGGGTAGCTGCGAAAAAGCCTGAGATTTCACGATCAGGAATGGAGGTATAGCGGTGGGGTATCGAAATAGGGTCTCCTTCAATGAAGGCAGGCTGATTGTACAGTGCTGCCTGCATATCCAGCTGGTGACGAAGCATTTCGATAGGGAGAGATGTCATTGACATCGTAAATGTAGTGAGAAATCTGGAGATAAATAGGGGGAGGGAGAGGGAGAGGGAGAGGGAGAGGAAGAGGAAGAGGGAGAGGAAGAGGAAGAGGGAGAGGGATAGGAAGAGGAAGAGGGACAAGGATCAGGGTCTTCGGGAGTGCTCACTAAACTGTGTCACTGTCATTAATCCTGCTTTCAAAGTAAATAAATAGTTGGTTTACTATCGTTGGCCAGCCAAGGATTTTGGTTTTCCACCGTTTCTGGAACTGCAGGGTAGC
>JAGNHN010000077.1 GCA_018001695.1 Lentimicrobiaceae bacterium | reverse complement strand
CGTTTGAAGGTGTCGCTGAAACTTCGCCGGCGACGTTCGGCTAATGTTAGAGTAAACTGATCACGTTTTGCCATTTCTTTTTGCTTTTTTGATCCGCAAAACGGTCAATATATTTCAGGCACCGACATACTTGGGGGCAATACGAACGAGGTAGACCGCCAGCACACCAAACAGTAAATTGGGAACCCAGACAGCCAAACCGGGATGGAGGTTGCCATAGATGGCGAAAGTGGTAGATATCTGCATAAACAAAATGAACGCGAAGCTAATGGCGATGCCTGCCCCCAAATGCACACCGATGCCGCCACGTACTTTGCGTGACGACAATGCCATACCAATCAGTGTCAGGATGACCGTGGCAAAGGGAAAAGCGATGCGCCGGTGCTTTTCGACTTCATATTCAATGATGCCCTCATTGCCTTTCATCTCCTCCTGACGGATAAATTCGCGTAACTGCCAGAAATTCATCAGCTTCACATCATCGAAACTGACGGCAAGATCGGCCGGGGTGAACGGAAGCAGGGTATCCATCTTCTCCCCCCGTACATATCTCTCCTTGTGCCCATCCCAGCTCCGGATGAAATAATCATCCATGCTCCATATCCGCGTAAGAGAATCCCATCTGATGATACTGGCTCCCATCTTGCCGCGCATGGCGTCCCCATCTCTTTCCTCCATTGTAAACCGGTAACCCGTGTTCAACTCCTTATTAAAACTCTCAATATAGATGAACTGCCCGGGCCGTATCTGCATGTGAATATGCCGGTTGCTCGACTTTGGCTTATTCTTGATATAGGTGTATTCGAATTCCAATAATGTGCGATTCGTTATGGGGATCAGGAAATTAGCAAGATAGAACGTCAGAATTGCCAGGACAAACGCTGAAATCAGATATGGTCTCAGTAAACGGTTGAAGCTGATGCCACTGCTCAGGATGGCCACAATCTCGGAGCGTGTAGCCAGTTTACTTGTGAAATAAACCACGGCGATAAAAGTGAACAGCGGGCTGAAGAGGTTAACGAAATAGGGGATAAAACTGAGGTAATAGGAGAACAGGATTTTGCTCAGGGGCGCCTGTTTCTCCAGAAAATCATCCACTTTTTCAGAGACATCGAAAATGATCACGATGAGGATCAATAATGCGATGGCCAGAAAAAAGGTGCCGAGGAACTTGCGGATAATATACAGGTCCAGCTTCCGGAGACGCCAGATTTCCGGATTGAAAAGCCCTGATGTTGATAAAAACCTCATCTCTCACTGCAGTTTAGGCATGATGTTTCCGCATTGAAAGATACGAGGCTCCTTCTGACAACCGGGAAATATGGTGTGGATTATTCTGATCATAACCTTTGTGCGAGTTGTGGTTTGATGGCCTGCATCCATGCTGAAAAGTCGCCGTGCAGGATGTGTGACCTGGCTTCCCTGACCAGCCATAGATAAAAAGCAAGGTTATGCTGGCTGGCGATCATGGGTCCGAGGATCTCGCCTGAAACAAAAAGGTGCCGCACAAAAGCCCTGGAATATGATTCGTCCACGAAGCTGGGCCCTCCAGGATCCAGCGGTCCATGATCCTGCTGCCACTTCTGGTTCCTCATGTTCATAATGCCATTCCGGGTGAAGATCATACCGTTACGTCCGTTGCGGGTTGGCATCACACAATCGAACATATCGATACCCAGTGCAATGCTTTCCAGGATATTGACGGGGGTTCCCACCCCCATCAGGTAACGGGGCTTATCCTTTGGAAGTATGGTATTCACCAATTCGATCATGCGGTACATTTCTTCAGCAGGCTCACCGACCGCCAGTCCACCAATCGCATTGCCGGGCGCATCCTTGGCTGCGATGTAGGCTGCAGATTTTTCACGTAAGTCAGCAAAGGTACTACCCTGTACGATAGGGAACAGCATCTGGGAATGGCCATAAAGGGGATCCGTTTCATCAAACCTGCGCAGGCAGCGGTCCAGCCATCGATGGGTCAATTCCATTGATTTTGCCGCATAGTCTTTGTCACAGGGCCAGGGTGTACATTCATCGAAAGCCATGATGATATCGGCACCGATGACACGTTGGGTATCGATCACATTCTCAGGTGTAAAAAAATGCCTGGATCCATCGATATGTGAGTGAAACGTCACCCCTTCCTCGCTCATTTTTCGCACTGCTGAGAGGGAGTATACCTGATAGCCGCCGCTATCGGTCAGGATGCTGCGGTCCCATCCATTGAATCCATGCAGGCCGCCAGCAGACCTCAGCACGTCCAATCCGGGTCTTAGGTAGAGGTGATAGGTATTCCCCAGGATCAGCGGTGCCTGGATATCTTCATAAAGATCCCTGAAATGCAAGGCTTTGACCGTTCCAGCGGTGCCAACAGGCATAAAAATGGGAGTATCCACAACGCCATGCGCGGTAGTCAGGCGGCCAGCCCTCGCGTGACTGGCCTGGTCATGGTGGATAACTTCAAATCCCATGTTTATAATATTTCGGCAAAGATAGACCTTCTTGCACGGGAAAAGATAAATTTGCACGACCAAAAACCTTACCTATGGCTATCCTTCAGGAAATCCGGGATCCGGTAATCCTGGTACTTCTGATGGTGTTTCTGATTGCCACCCTCCTTCAACTTTTCTATCTCTGGGGATTGAATGGCAGGCTGGGGTTCTCCCGCAGAAAAACGGGAAGAAAGGACGTGGTACATCCAGTCAGTGTTATCATATGTGTCAAGGACGAATACTATCAGCTTAAAGAGAATCTCCCTTTTGTCCTGCACCAGGATCATCCTGTTTTTGAAGTCGTTGTGGTGGATGATGCATCCGTAGATGAAACCCGTTTTCTACTGGAAGACCTGGGAAAGGAATATACCAATTTGTCTCCTGTATTCATCAATTCCGATCTGAACTTTTTCCGGGGGAAGAAGTTCCCTCTATCCATCGGCATTCGCTCTGCCAAGTATGATCACATCCTTCTCCTCGATGCCGATTGTCGGCCGGCCAGTCGCAACTGGCTTAAGATGATGCAATCACACTTCAGCGATGAGACAAAGATAGTATTGGGCTACAGTGCATATATGCGCCGGAGCAGTTTTTTCAATACCCTGATCCGCTATGATGCCGTGAATACCGCCATGCATTACCTGGGATGGGCGAAGGCGCGGATTCCTTACAAGGGGATCGGCAGGAATCTGGGATACCACCGAGACCTGTTCTGGGAACAGGGTGGGTTTATCAGCCATTACAACCTGCCTGCCGGGGAAGATGATCTGTTTGTCAACCGCGTTGCGCGTGGCCGCAATACCGCGATTGAGACAGATTCTGATGCGTTTACTATTGCCCGCTCACCTGGATCCTGGCGCAGTTGGGTCAGACAAAAACGAAGGGCACTCATGACCGAGGCCCATTACCGTTCGCGCGACAAAGCCCTGCTTGGTGCAGAATGGCTCAGCGGACTCCTGCATTACGGAACATTCGTTGCACTGCTGTGGCTCAATATCGCATTGATACCGGTACTGGTAACCTTTGGTATCAGGCTGATCTCGCTCCTGATCGTCTTTAAAAAAAGCATGATCAAACTTCAGGAAAAGGATTTATTAGTATTTTCGCCTCTACTGGAAGTGTTTTTTCTGTTGTTTAATCCGGCATTGGCAATATCCAACCGCTTCCTTAGAAAACCCAAATGGAAGTAGGCCACCTCACCGAAAAAGCCCTCAGGGACTATGAATTGGTCCAGCGCGCCACCCAACATGGCGACCAGGCTGCTTATGCGGAATTGATGGGGCATTACCGGGACTCGCTGTACTATTTGCTGCTTAAAATGACCAATAACAGCATGGATGCAGATGACCTTACCATAGAGGCTTTTGGAAAAGCATTCAAGAACCTTCACCAATACACCCCTGAATACGCGTTTTCAACCTGGCTTTTCAAGATCGCCACCAACAATTGTATTGATTTCATTCGCAAGCGCAAAAACAACACCTATTCATTTGACCGGCCTTTTGATGATGAAGACGGCCTGGACATGTCCCACTCCATTCCATCCGATGGACTTGATCCTGAAGAGCATCTGATTAAAGAACAAAAGATCAAGCTGATGCGCCAGGTTGTGGACCGTCTCAAACCACATTACCGGCACCTGATCGACCTGCGATATTTCAAGGAGTATTCCTATGAAGAGATCTCCCAGGAATTGGATTTGCCCCTCGGAACGGTGAAAGCCCAGTTGTTCAGGGCCAGGGAATTCCTACACAACATCCTCCGGCAATGCGAGGATATTATTTGAGCTGAATCTGTTCGTTTCCAGGTCTTTATCAAGCTGACAATATTCCTGAGGTAGAACCTTAGAAGTTTAACACTGTAATTGACTAGTATTCGCTATGATCATATCGGAAGTAATGATCTCTGATGCACAGCTGAGGACCTATAGAAAGCAACGGGGCCACCTCAGTTGAGATGGCCCCGTTCATCATTATGTAGACCAATACGCTATTGTAACAACAACTTCTGACTCTGCTGTGTTGTATCTCCCTTCAGATTAAGGTGATACACGCCTGGAGGCAGATTACTAAGATCCAACTCATGCTTTCCATTGGCATTGATCAGGTTGCGTTCCATGAGTACCTTACCCTGTACATCCAGTACCTCCAGTCGCATCTCCTTATCGGCGGTGCGCAGCGTCAGTACCACCTTGCCCTTGCTGGGGTTGGGATGGAGAGAGATTCCTAATCCTGTTCCATATTCCTGTATTCCTGTAGGGATAGGGTCAACAAATATGGATGATGAAGCTGATCCAGTACAGCCTGAGACCGGATCTGTATAAGTATAAGTAAGGATATGTGTTCCACCTCCGGCAGTAATAGGTGTAAAGATTCCGCCTGATACACCTGGACCTGAATAGGTTCCACCGGCAGGTTGACCAGTGGTAAGAGGAAATGGAGGGGTATTCATGTAAACTCCTGGTAAAGTAGGAAAGGTCACATTCGGAGCAGGGATGACTGTCATTATGATATCATCCGTACCGCTATCGCTGTTCTGATCCGTTACCGTCACCGAATAGGTCGTATTCACAAGCGGGAAAGCCAAAGGATTCGGTATCGTAGCATTACTTAGGGTTGTAGCCGGACTCCAGGCATATGTATAAGGTGCAACACCGCCACTGACGACAGCATTGAGCTGGGTCGTATCACCCTGGCAGATGCTCTTGTCGGCACCGGCGTTGACAGTCACAATGGGCGCATTTACAAACACTGTGTCGGCAACGCGCAGACTGGCACAACCATTGCCAGAACTGTAATGGATCACGCCATTGAAAATGCGGGGAGAGAAGATCGAACCAAAGGGATAGGCATTCCCGGATCCACCCTGAAAACTCATGTTACCATCGGTATAGAACTCATTCGTACCAGTACCATTGGTATAGGTGAGACTACCGGAGGTCAGAGTAATGTATATGCCATAAGTCTGACCCGCCACCATTTGCAAACCTCCAATATTGGCTTTGGTATAGTTACCGACACCTGCTGAAGTGACAGATGTTGAGCCAAGAAGGGTCCAGGCAGCAGCAGTCTGTTCGAATCCTACATAGGTCCCCAGCTTATAATATACTTCCAGGGTTCCTGAAGCGCTGGTATTTACATAGAAGCTGTCAATCGTTGCCGGATTCACCGATGTGAGATTGAACATGTTTCCACTTTGCGAGTTTCCTCCCGCCATCAGTGTCGGTAGACTTCCTGACCCTGCACCTCCCCTGGCCTCTACATAGTATACGGTGGTATTGAACAACGCAGGTGTTGTGTATTGTGTGTCAATGGCAAGGAAAGATCCTCCAATGGGAACATCGTACCAGTAATAAAG
The DNA here is from genome assembly GCA_018001695.1 of Lentimicrobiaceae bacterium. Lineage (GTDB taxonomy): Bacteria > Bacteroidota > Bacteroidia > Bacteroidales > JAGNHN01 > JAGNHN01. Next base: position 2,198 of record JAGNHN010000077.1, on the reverse strand, counting down.
GAAGTTGGTGTCCGGATTGATCACTGCAAGGGTAGCCATTTGACCATAGGGTATCGTAACATTGGCTACCTGCGGAGCAGGCGGACTCACCAGGGAACTCACCTTGGTTGTAGCAGTGTCATTGTTGGGCAACGGATCCCCTTGCAGATTGATCCATGATACCAGGGTAAATGAAGAATCCTGAGTCACCGTCAAATTGATGGGTGTGTTAAAGGTATATACCAGCGTGTCGCCCGGCGCCACGATCGACAATACCGTATCCGTATACACCGTGCTGCTACCCACAATGCGGTAGCTCGCCGTCAGGTTACCGTTGATGGGCATGGCACCCAGGTTGCGAGCCCGGATCGTCACAGGCTCTATGCCCGCATCACAACCACCCACAGGTGAGGTGAAGCCCAGGTGGGCTGCCTCATAGGCGATCGGATCAAACTCGATGGCGCCCATATCCGGACCAGCCGGGTTACGCAGCACACCGTTGATGTCATCCGGCACCAGCGTCAGCAACGAGGTCGTCCCCATATTGTTCATTGCTCCCGAACTCGGCGTGAGGTCGGTCGGGGAGACAAAACCCGGATTCACCGATACCGAGTTGCTGTCCAGCATCGTGGCCGACTGCCAGGCGGCCAGGTTGGGTACTGCCGAACCGGCATACGCCAGACTGGCGCCACTGCTGTACAGGTTGTTGTAATTTGAGGTTGTCAACCCCGCCAGGTTCGCTACCGTACCGTAGATGGCATAACCACCTCCCATATTGGCGACATTGTTGTTGATAAACTCAATGTTACTGTTCGAAGTTCCGGCGTATAATCCATAAGAGGTACCACTCGACTGCGTCTTAATCGTATTGTGATAGAAACGCACATACTGCGAATAATATAGATAGATACCATAGATGGTCCCAGAGGCACCCATCTGATTAACCACATTATTGGCAATCAATGCCTTGTCCGTTGCCGACCCCACCGTGTAATACGTGTACATGATGTAATGGGTACCCGTGGCCGTGAGGTTGATGCGGTTCTTGGTCACAATCGTACCATCATAGCAGTAGTATACACGCAGCGGATACACCGTCCCGGAGTTGCTCGCATTGCTCATCGTATTGCCTGAGATAATGTGGTCATACTGGTACTGCTGATATACTGCGCCATAGTACCACGCCTCCAGCATATTGTCCTCTATGATATTCCCGTTCTCCGGGGAACCCGAGGTTGCAATGATATAGATGCTGTAATAACCGTAGCGGATCGTATTGCCCGTGATCACATTGTACTCATCCGTAGTACTGCCTGAATAGATCCCCACCGTCGTGCTGGTGGTCGTATTGGGCACACTCTCAATCACATTCCCCTCTATCGTATTGTAATTCGCCCCGTTGATCAGCTCGATCACACGTCCAAAGGAACCTGTAGCGGCCGATTTGATCGTCATGTTCTTTAGCGTAATGTAATCCGCTCCATCCAGACGTATCACCCAATTGTCCGCCGCGCTGGTGGACGTATAGGTCACCGTCACATCCGCCGGGATACCCGTGGAGCTTTGGAACGTGATCGTATTGGTGGCCGAAGCACCCGCTATCGCCGGGATGTTTACCTGTGCGGTATACGTGCCCGGCTGAACGCTGAAGATGACCGGTCCGCCTATCCCACAGCCTGTCATAGCTGCTATCGCCGCTGCAAAGCTCACGTAATCCGAGCCTGTGCCACCAATGGTATAGGTACCCCCTGCCATGATGTCGCAGATGATAATGACACTGGTCATCGTATCATTCATCGGCATCGGGTCCGCCTGGCCATTGGGCAGAGAAGTCCATACCTTCAAAGTATATGTCCCATAAGGGAACGTATAGTTGCCCAGGTTAATGGGTGTGGATTCCTGACCCGGGGTCAGGTAACCCGTCCACAACTGCGACGTGGCCGGCCCGCCGTTGATGCTCCAGTGAAGGTTGGCCGACAGCAAATCTGCATAGCCATAGTTCTTCAAGGTCGCCAGAATCGTATAGCTACCCGGTGACTGCGGGGAGGTCGGACCGTTGATCACACTGATACCCGCATCGTTCTGCGGCGGTTCGAACTCATAAGCTCCCATATCCGGGGTCAAGGGATCACGCAGGTTGCCCAGATAGTCATCCGGCACCTCAATAATCGGCGTACCCAGGTCATTCATCAACAGGTTCGAAGGGATCAGTATCGACT